>JANNRJ010000009.1:0-19735 GCA_031401235.1 Actinomycetota bacterium | reverse complement strand
ATTAAAGGATCTGTCCCATCCGCCGGTCCAGAGAACACCGACGTCGCCGAAGCGATTGCTCTGCACTAATTCAACGCGCCCTTGCTTGAACAGTTCAAGAAGCGCCAAAAATCGAACAATTACTTCGATTCGTTCCGTAATTCCCTTTGAAATTTCCGAAAATGATATTTGTCCGGCGGTTGGCAGAAATTCGATGAGTTCAATCAGAGCATCGGCAACGCTGGCACGAATTGGCGTGACATGGACCATGTCGATGGTGATATGTGGTTTTGGCGCTGTGATTTTAAGTAGCGCCCGCTGCAACCGGAATGGTGTCACTCCTTCCATAAGGTCTGGCATTAAGGAGGCAAAACGCTCTTCTGGCCCCGCCATCCGGGGAAAACTCAGGTCCGCTCGCTCGATCAATGTCCCCATGACTCCAGCCACGTCTTTGAATGTCTTGCAATCCAGTAGCCGCGCCAGCAAAAGATCGCGCTCCTCCCACAAGGCGAACTCTTCATCAATATCCGTGTCATCTCGACTTGGCAGTAATCGACGTGTTTTCAACTCAATGAGAGTGGCTGCAATCAATAGAAACTCGGTGGCGACATCCAAATCCAACGACTCCATTTTCTGGATTTCTGCCAAATACGCCTCAATAATGCGTGACAGTGAAACGTCATGAATATCAAGCTCGTCGCTCAGCATTAGATGCAGTAATAGTTCGAACGGACCTGCAAAAACCGGCGTCGTAACTTCGTATCCCATCACGTACGAGGTTACTTAATACGCGACTCACGGACCGACACTGCGACTAATGTTGGGCCGTGACTCGTGTGCTGTCGTGCATCCAACCCACCGGGGATATTCATCTGGGTAATTACTTGGGTGCATTGCGTAACTGGGTCTCAGGTCAACACCAAGGAGATGTCTTTCATGGCATCGTTGATCTTCACGCTCTCACCGTCACCGAAAGCCCTGGTGTTCTCGGGCAGCAAACTCTTGAGTTAGCAGCAATGCTTTTTGCCATCGGTCTAGACCCCAAGGTGGCGACAATTTTTGTCCAAAGTCATCTTCCGCAACACAGCCAATTGGGTTGGATAATGGAGTGCATGGTTAGTTTCGGTGAACTCAGCCGGATGACCCAATTCAAGGAAAAGTCGGCCAAACGAGAGTCAGAGTTTGTTTCCGCAGGTCTGTTCACCTACCCCGCACTACAGGCTGCCGACATTTTGCTCTATGACGCGCAAGAGGTTCCGGTCGGCGACGACCAGCGTCAACATATCGAAATCACTCGTGATATTGCGATCAGATTCAATCATCGATTCGGTGAAACATTCGTTATTCCTAAAGCGGTAACCCCTAAAATCGGTGCTCGGGTCATGGATTTGCAGGATCCCGAGTCAAAGATGTCCAAATCTGGCGACAATGATGCCGGAATTATTTACATGCTTGACGATCCATCGGTAATCGAAAAGAAGTTTAAGCGGGCGGTCACTGACAGCGAGAACGAAGTTCGTTTCGATCGAGAGAAAAAACCTGGTGTTTCAAACCTGTTGGAAATACTTGGCGCGGCAACTCAATCAAGTCCACAAGCTCTCGCCGAGAATTACACCCAATACGGTCAATTAAAATCTGATGCTGGGGCGGCAGTTTCGGAGATGCTCAGTCCGATCGCCAAGCGTTATAGAGAACTTATGTCCGATCGGGCAGAATTGCAGCGTCTATTGGCAATTGGCGCCCAACGCGCCAGCATGGTTGCAGCTGCCACGCTGGCTCGAGCGCACCACGCAATTGGCCTACTGCCTAGAGATTGAAACCTAAATATCGTCGGCTTGGCACAGCGCACGAAGTGCTTCGCAATCGGGATGACCGGCAACGAGGGCAATCGTGGTTTCGTTGCATCCGATCACTTTCAATAATTGCGCACCGCGTTCCTGATGGTTTCGATAAGCAAGGAATCGACGCGTCGGTATCGGCAGTATTGTGGCAAAAACTCTGGCCATAGTTCCGAGCCCTGCTTCAATTTTGCCGATGTCATGGAGTAGCGCTCCAGCAATTTCTGCCGGCGATGCCTGAGTTCGCAAAACTATAAATCGTCGCGCAATGTCATAACTATGCCGTTGATCCACAATTGCCTGAGAGCGCCACAATTCAAGTTCTTGAATGGTCAAGACCTCCCTCACCCATGCTTGTTCACTTTCGGTGAGTGGGTCAGGGAAAATGGATCCGACAAATCGTTTGAACAAGTGCAACATGTCAGGCTCGAACGCTTCGAGCCCGAGGATGGGATTCGCGGTACATCTCCCATAGCACTTCATTGTCAACCTTGGTGTACACCTGAGTGGTGCTCACCGAGGCATGGCCAAGCAATTCCTGCACAATTCGCAAATCGGCCCCGTGCACAAGCATGTGCGTCGCACATGAATGGCGTAACACATGAGGTGATAAATGCTCGGTGATTCCGGCACGAATGGCATATTTGCGTACGATCCCCCACGCCGCCTGCCTGGACAGTCGAGTTCCATGCGCACCAAGAAATACCGCGTCTGCATAATCTCGTCGAGCCCATTGCTGTGGCACCAATATCGAACGACCACCGACACCTAACCAATCAGTTAATGCGCTATGGGCAATCCGTCCAAAAGGCACTATCCGCTCCTTGGACCCCTTACCGAAGAGACGCACCAGTGATGCCCCCATATCGAGATCGCTCAGTGATAGACCACATACTTCAGAGACACGAGCCCCAGTGGCATACAAAAATTCCAACAGGGCACGATCTCGCATCGCATATGAATCAACGCCATTTACGGACGCAAGTAGTTTGGCGACTTGCTCTTCCGACAATGCCTTAGGCAATCCAGAAGGCACTTTCACTCCATCAAGTGCGCTGGTTGGATTGTCGCTACGCAAACCTTCATCGGACATGAATCGATGCAACATTCTCACGGCGGCAAATTGTCTAGCCACACTTTTCGGAGCCCGTCCACTTGCTTTCAAGACGGCCACATAGCGTTCAACTAGTTCTGCTTGTACGCCTCGGACATCAGTCGTATGCGTGGCCAAAAATGTTTCGTAATGTCGAAGATCGCGACCGTATGCCTCGATCGTGAGTGGCGAGCGCCCTTGTTCCACCCTCAACCATGTAAAGAACTTCTCGGTGGCGCTTAACCCGCCCATTTCAGTGAGCGAAGTCGCCCACGGACCTAACCAAGTACTTCGGCGTTAATCGACAATTGCGACATGGTCGCATGAGGTAATTGGTTCGGGTAACGACGCTCTAGTGCGGCACGAATCAATTCGCGAAAGAGTGGGTGCGGTCGATCTGGCCGGCTCTTGAATTCCGGGTGTGCCTGCGTGCCGACCCAGAACGGATGATTGGCAAGTTCGACAAATTCGACTAGCCGTTTATCTGGGGAGGCCCCGCTGCAGAGAAAACCTGCCGCTTCAAAACGCTGTCGATAATTGGAATTGAACTCATATCGATGGCGATGCCGCTCACTTACGACTGGCTCGCCATAGGCCCTGCCGACAATGGTTTCAGGTTCGAGGACTGCATAATACGCACCCAGTCGCATCGTCCCGCCCTTGTCCGTGACATCGCGTTGATCATTCATCAGATCGATGACCGGATTTTGGGTACTGGCATCAAATTCACTGGAATTCGCATCAGCAAGTCCCAATACATGTCGGGCAAATTCAATGGTCATCACCTGCATGCCCAAACACAGTCCTAAGCAGGGAACCCCATTTTCGCGGGCAAATTCGGCGGCCCGAATCTTGCCTTCAATACCGCGAGGTCCAAATCCACCAGGGATAACAATTCCATCCAGGGAGCCCAACCGATCATCAGCCAACATTCCTTGCACATCTTCAGCCTGAATCCAATCAATTTGGACTTTTGCTCCATGGTGAAATCCAGCATGTTTGAGACTTTCGACAACCGATAAATATGCATCCTGCAACTGAATGTATTTACCAATGATGCCAATTCGCACCGGAATATTCGATGCTTCGATACGAGAAACAAGTTCACGCCAAGGAGTGAGATCAATCGGCGCATCAAGACGTAATAGTTCACAAATGACGGTATCGAAACCCTCGTCATGCAATATGAGCGGAAGTTCGTAAATGTTATGCGTGTCGGCGGCGTTGATCACGTTGCGCTGCTCCACATCACATTGATTTGAAATTTTTCGCTTCAACTGATCGCTAATCGGTTCATCGCTTCGACAAACGATCACATCAGGCTGAATACCGCGACTGCGTAACTCAGTGACGCTGTGTTGAGTAGGTTTTGTTTTTTGCTCTCCGCTAGGGCCGATGAACGGAACAAGCGTGACGTGTACATAACACACGTTGTCTCGTCCAACTTCGTTACGAAATTGCCGGACCGCTTCCAGAAATGGCAAGATCTCGATGTCTCCGACTGTTCCACCAATTTCGGTGATTACGACATCAACTTCATCGGTGGCAAGACGCTGAATCCGACGCTTAATTTCATCGGTCACGGGCGGAATGACTTGCACCGGTCTACCCACATAATCGCCACGACGCTCGGCGGCAAGCACCGACTGATAGATCGAACCAGTGGTCGCATTTGATGAACGGGTAAGGCTTTCGTCGATAAATCGCTCGTAGTGACCAAGATCAAGATCGGTTTCGCCACCATCATCGGTGACGAACACTTCGCCATGTTCGAACGGGTTCATTGTCCCTGGATCGACATTGATGTACGGATCAAGTTTTTGCATTGTGACCCGAAGTCCACGCATTTTGAGCAGTCGACCAAGCGACGATGCTGTGAGGCCTTTACCAAGTCCGCTCGCAACACCACCCGTTACGAACACATACTTTGGCATTCACGACTCCCGTCTCAGTACTAAAACTTTTTCTTCTACGACGGGAGATAAGTATACCCGTAAAAGTTCTATCTTCGGGGTTGCTTGGATCCAGTTACTTGAACCGAATTTGCACTTAATAGATCACGAGCGTGCTGCAAGGCGGACGATTCGGCTACTCCACCGGAAAGCATCCGCGCGATTTCCACGACTCGTTCTTCACCTTCTAACGGTGTGGCTTGGGCATAGGTTTGCTTGGCTCTCACTGTCTTAGTCACCTTGACTTGATGAGTAGCCGTGGCAGCAACTTGAGCCAGATGCGTTACGACCAATACTTGATGTCGCTGACCTAACTCGCCGAGCGCTCGAGCAACAGCAACCGCCGCTTCGCCTCCAATTCCAGCATCCACTTCATCAAAAACCAATGTGTCAGGAGCCTCGGTGAGTACCAAACGAAGGGCCAACATTGCCCGTGCCAGTTCTCCACCGGAGGCGACCTTATTCAACATTTGCGGCACAGAACCAGGATTGGCAGAGAGTAGGAACTTGACCTCATCTCCAGGGTCAGACCCGACCTCAACATCAACTACCGCATGAGCCATGGCCAAGGTACGCAAATGTGCCTGGACCTCTTTGGCCAACCGCGGCGCTGCTCCCCGTCGGGCCGAACCGACTAGCGCTTCGATGCGCTTCAACTCCGCTGTGGCCGCCAATCGGTCGATTTCAAGTTCCTTGGCTAGAGCATCGTGACTCTCAAGTTCGGCCAACCGAGTTGCCGCTTCATGTCCGTAGTTGATGACATCCACGAGAGTCTCACCATATTTGCGTCGTAAATCCACTAGTAACTGCCGCCGCTGACGAATTTCTTCCAATCGTTGTGGGTTTTCTTCGATGCCTTCGGCTGTGTCACGTAATTGAGCAGACACATCATCCAGTTCACCCTGCAATCCACGCAATCTCGTTTCTAGATCGGTCAAAGCTTGACGATGACCAAGCGCAAACACAGCGGTACCTACGGAGTCACAAGCTCCGCCGTCATCGGTGAGAGCCGCCACCGCCTGCCAAAGGGCTTGTCGGTGCGATACCGAATCAGCAAGTAGATCTTCTTCCCTTGACAACAATGCGTCCTCGTCAGCATGCCCTAAGAGCGCGCTCGAGATCTCTTGCACTTGAAATCGCAGCAAGTCAACCTCTCGGGCTCGCGCCCGTTCGTCGCCGCCGATTGCAGCCGTGTTGGCGTGAATTTCGGTGAGTCGAGCACGCGCATCACGCAACGGAGTGAGATCAACTCCGCTGTAATGATCGAGGGCTTGACGCTGAGCAAAAGCGCCGAGCAGACTTTGGTGCGCATGCTGACCGTGCAGGTCTACAAGAACAGCCCCGTACTCGGCAAGGTTGGCCACGGTTGCCAATCGTCCATTGACATACGCCCTGGATCGACCCTCGATTGGGATGACTCGGCACAACACCGTTTCCGAATCACCTTCGACAAAGCGACCTTCTATCCGAGCCTCAGTTGTACCTGGGCGGATCACAGTGGCATCAGCGCGACCACCCACCAGCAAATTGATCGCTTCGACAAGCATCGTTTTGCCGGCTCCCGTTTCACCGGTGAGAGCGATCAGACCTCGACCCAAGACAAGATCGAGGGTCTCAATTACTCCCATATTTTCAATATGAATCTCAGTGAGCACTACTCGTCTCCTAGACCAAACTTTGCGCGCACGATTTGATGGAACTTGGGTTGCTCAAATCGAATGAAATGGGCCATCGCCGTATCGGGTTCGAACACCACGCAATCATCATGCTTCAGGCTTGTAACACGGCGACCGTCGATGGCAATGTCAACAGGGCGAGTGCCCACAACACGCATATGCAACGACTCCTGAGGATCAAGAACCAACGAACGGTCAAAGAGCATGTGTGGAGAGACTGGCGTAACGATCATCGCTCGATGGCGTGGCGACATTACTGGCCCGCGCGCCGACATCGAATATGCCGTTGACCCTGTGGCAGTCGAAACAATCAGACCGTCAGCAGAATAGCGGGCGAATATCTCATCGTTAATGCTGACATCTAGCCAAATTGTGTGACCCGACTGTTGCCGCTCCAGAACCACCTCATTCAATGCTCGCCAAGTCACCGTTGTTGTATCATCGGCGCGTTGCACTGTTGCTTGCAACATCATTCGCGAATCCAAAATGTAATCAATGTTCTGTCTACCGGTCATCCAACGTTTCAAACTAAGGGAGAGATCTGCTGGTTCGATTTCGGTGAGATAGCCAAGAGTTCCAACATTGACACCTAAAATGGGGACCGGTGCACCGTTAAGCATGTGCACGGCGCGCAATACGGTGCCATCACCACCAAGACTGATTAATACATCTGCATCGGATGGATCTCGGTCACTGGCCAAATGCGCCAAATCATGTGCTTCAGCGTCACTAGGCGGCATCCACAGATAATGACCAACAGCGGACAACCAAGACTCGACATCGGCAATCAATGGACCAACCTCGGCGCGAGTGTGATGAGCAATCACGAACACATTTGTCATCTCGGCACCTCCTCGTTGAACCTCAACATTATGTCCTGGCCACGACTCACTCTATGACGGCGCACTGCTACGGAGATACAACAGAAACTCGACGTTTCCACTCGCTCCCCGTATCGGTGAAGGCATGACTCCGATCAATTCACAGCCGCGCGCTTGATAGGCGGCCTTCACTAAGTCGCAAGTTCTTTGATGTATCGCCGGGTCAGTGATTACACCGCTTCCCCGATCCACTTCAGATTTCTCTGCTTCAAATTGCGGTTTCACCAACAACACCAGCCCGCCGTTCATTTCAACTCGGGTGCACAAGGCAACAACCACTGTGGTGAGGGAGATAAACGACAAGTCGGCGACGACCAGGTCATACCGGTCTCGAATACCCGAATTGATTTGAAAATCAGCAAGATTGCGCACATTGAATTCATCAACAACCTGTACTCGCGGGTCGTTGGCGATCCGTTGATGCAGAAGCGACCTACCCACATCGAGGGCAGTCACATGAGCGGCACCAGCCTGTAACGCACAGTCAGTGAAACCGCCAGTCGAGGCGCCCGCATCAAGAACGGACTTGCCGGTGAAATCAATGCCGAAGTGATCGATTGCGGCTTGCAGTTTCTGCCCGCCACGACTGACAAATCGCTCCTGTTCCATAATGTGTATTGAATCTTTTGGCGCTACTTGATGAATTCCCGACATCGCCTGCGCACCGTTTACCAACACACGCCCTTCCCCAATGAGTATCTCGGCGGAGTCCAGTGACGAAACTAAGGCTCGCTTTACCATTGCTTTACTCAAATTTTGACGAGGTGCCATTACAACCTGTACCGCGCAAATTGAGCCAAGTCGGCGACGACCAGGTCAGGCGGCGGGTGCTCAGTCGAGTCATCAACATTGATACCCGATTGGACCAGCGCAAATCGAGCATTGATTGATCGCGCAAATGCGCCGTCGGTCGAATCTCGGTCCCCCACCATCCACACCGTAGAGAGATCTGTCATCTGTAACACTTGCCGTACATAGTCGCCCATTGGTCGATACGGCTTGCCGGCAATCAGTGGTTTCACTCCGGATGCAGTGGCGATCGCCGCAAGGATCGCTCCACCACCAGGTATGGGACCACTTGGAGTTGGATAGGTGGGGTCATCATTTGTACCGATTAGTCGTGCGCCGTTACGAACTGCGGTTGCGGCCCGGCTCATTGACCAATAGTCAAACGTGTTGTGATAGCCAACAATTACCGTTTCAGCTTCAAGTTCAACTATTTCGGCACCAGCCGCTTCGACCGCCTCGCAAACACCAGGTCCACCGGCGACCAAGACTCGTTCGCCAGGTCGTAACAGATTACCCGCAGCTTGCGCCGATGTGCACACATCGCCAACTGCAGGAATACCCATCGAAGCGAGTTTTGTCTCCTGGTCTGCGACTCTTGCCGATGAATTATTGGTGACGAACAGAACTCGGTGTCCATATTCGCGAAGTGTGGCGATGGCTTCCACTGATCCTGGTATGGGCTGATGCATCAACCACACCACTCCATCCAGATCACAAAGAATTGGCGCCCGTGAGTTGCTGGAGTCAGATCTTTCTGCCACCCTCTAAGTGTGCCTCGTTTCGAAGCCTTCCGAGCACTTCGATACGCGTCATCGTTGCCGCTCGGAGATGTCGTCGCCCCACCATACGACGTAATCAGCGAATCTGATCAGGTTTCCTTGCGCGCTCGCCACCCGAACAACATCGCCCATATCGACATGCCAATAGGTACAGACGCTTATCGAGTGGCCGGCGACAAACTGAGACGTTGGATATCCAGTGGTGTTCTCGTTATCGATGATGTTCCTTCACTCACCTTATATCGAATGTCATTTATTGATTCACTCGGCACAAGTCGTTCGATCGTCGGTGTGCTTGGGGCACTTGAGGTGGTCGACGAAGGCGCCGGCGGAGTTCTGCCTCATGAGCGAACAACCTCAAAGGCGAAGACTGACAGACTGGAACTCACCCGGGCCACGGACACAAATATGTCCCCAGTGTGGGGACTATCCCTGACCACCGGTTTGAGTGCAAAGTTACAAGCCAAAGGTGAACCGTGCGGATCACTTATTGACAGCGACGGCGTGATGCACAGTGTCGAGCGAGTCAGCGATCCCACGAGACTGGCCGAAATTTCATCGTGTGTCGCAGCCCAACCAGTAGTCATTGCCGACGGTCACCACCGCTACGCAGTCAGTAGAACATTCCGTGATCAAGTTCGCCATCGGACTCACCGCAAAGACACTGCCGCCGAATTTACCCTTGCTTATATCAATGAATTAGTGGACGATCAACTGAGCGTCGCCGCAATCCACCGTTTGTATAGCAACATTTCAATTGACAATCTTCGAACGGCACTTTCTGCTTCATTTGAACTTGAAGTCGCGGGAGTGCTCGGTGACACAACTTTGCGACGGATGAATGACTTAGGCGTGTTGTGTTTGTTGCACCCTGACCGAACCATTTTCTGGCTGAAACCAAAACCGAATACTTTTGTTGGCGTGCGACAGCTGGACAGCGCGCTGTTGGAGCACGCGCTTTCCACGACACCTCATACCGTTGGTTATCAACACGGAATTGAAGAGGTGGTCAGCGAACTGTCGGCGAACATGGCAACCGCTGCGGTGTTGATCAGGCCGGTCAGTGTGACTGAAATTCGCCGAACCGCAACCGAAGGACTGTTGATGCCACCAAAGTCAACATTCTTTAGCCCAAAGTTGCGCACCGGACTCGTGCTGCGACCACTAAATACCAACTAAGCAATCGTGACTGACTTATCCAGATACACGTCTTGGACTGCGTTAAGTATCGTGATCCCCTCATTCATTGGTCGCTGAAAGGCTTTGCGGCCAGTAATCAGGCCCTGACCACCAGCGCGCTTATTGATCACCGCGGTGCGCACGGCTGCTTCCGTGTCACCGGCGCCTTTGCTTTCGCCGCCGCTGTTGATCAGCGCGATTCGACCCATGTAGCAGTTGACCACTTGCCATCTAGCCAGATCAATTGGATGATCCGTGGTCAAAGTGTCATACACCTTGCTACTTGTTTTTCCGTAGCCCTTGAATGCGTTGTACCCACCGTTGTTTTCTGGCAATTTCTGCTTGATGATGTCGGCCTCGATAGTGACACCGATGTGATTGGCCTGACCGGTGAGATCGGCCGACACGTGATAGTCAACGCCATCTTTTTTGAATTCAGGATTACGCAAGTAGCACCACAGCACAGTGAACATTCCCATCTCGTGGGCTTTAGCAAATGCGGAAGAAACCTCTTGAATTTGCCTCGTTGATTCCGGTGAACCGAAGTAGATTGTCGCCCCCACGCCAACTGCTCCCATGTCGAAGGCCTGCTCTACTTCACCAAACATCACTTGATCGGCGCGATTTGGATACGTAAGTAATTCGTTGTGATTCAACTTGACGATGAAGGGAATCCGATGCGCATATCGACGACTCACAGCACCTAACAAACCGAACGTACTGGCTACGGCATTGCATCCACCTTCGATGGCCAGTTCACAGATATTTGCCGGATCAAAGTACGCCGGATTCGGTGCAAAACTTGCCGCACCTGAGTGTTCGATACCTTGATCAACCGGCAAAATCGAGACATACCCCGTTCCAGAAAGTCGTCCATGGCTATACAGCGAAGCAAGATTGCGTAACACCACGGGCGAACGGTCGGATTGGGCTACAACTTCACTAACGAAATTTGGACCTGGAAGGGTCAGGGCGGACTTTGGAATGCCTTTGCAAACATGGGTAAGTAAGCCTTCTGCGTCACCCTTTAATAATCCTGAAATATCCACACACTCAATCTAGCCAACCGCGCCAACTCCTAATGGGTTAGCGAAAATCGTGCTGTTTCAGGTTCCGAGTGTGGACAAGCGCTCCCTGACGTCTGAAAAATGAGGATCGTGGGCGGCAATGCGACCAAACATTTTGCGGGCAGCAATCACATCTCCGGAGCGATCATACAAATCGCCCAACATGTACCACTCGCGCAAATGATATTCCTGCACTTTGCGCGGATCTTGTGATCCGTGGTGCATCAGGCGAACTGCCCCCTGCAAATCACCGTGATCCGCCAATGCACCGGCGGCCACGATTCGGCCCTCGGCCACGATTGATGGGTGCGGCGATGCTTCCTTCAATTCCTTCCACAATTCATCAACTTTTTCGTAGCGACGAAGCGCCCGATAACAGTCAGCGAGTACTGGGTGATTAGTTGTTGAGCCGTGCGAGGCGGCGCGAGCCTGTTCCAGCTGATCAGCCGCATCATTCCACTGACCCAATCGATACAAGGACAATCCGGCCACTTCGTGCACAAGTGGAATACCCGTACACTTTTTGACAATTGGCATCACACCTTTTTTGGCATCTTGATATCGCTCGCGCTCAAATGCATCCAACGCCAGAGCAAAACGCTCTATTGTGCGTTTGGCGTCATCGGCACCGACTGCCGCTTCGATTGCCTTAGCAACCGTGGCTTCGACATGAGCCAGAGTTTTTGCTGTCGGGCGACGCGGACTTGACTCTTGACCGGTGTCATCTCGGCGCGATCGACCACTTACTGGACCATCATCTTGCCAACGCTCGATGGTGTGTTCGGTAACTGGCATCGGCTCTTTTCCGTACTTGCGACCACCAGTACGGTGATGAACTTCATCTGCTTTGCGCTGCGCTGCAGTTTGCGGACGTGCAGGCGCGTCGCGACGATCATCTCGACCACGACTCGACCGATCATCGCGACCACGAAACGGACGACTGGAACTTGGCCGACTGGAACTTGATCGGTCGTCACGACCCCGTGAAGGTCGATCATCACGTTCCCGATACGGACGATTGGTGCCTGGCCGACTGGAACTTGGACGACTGGAATTCGGTCGATCATCACGGCTTCGTGATGGTCGGTCGTCATCTCGGCGCGGACGACTTGAACTTGGGCGCTCCGAACGCTCGCGGAAGGGACGACCGGAACTTGGGCGATCTGAACTCGGTCGGCCAGAAGACGATCGATCATCACGACTACGTGATGATCGGTCATCATCTCGGCGCGGACGACTCGAACTTGGGCGCTCCGAACGCTCGCGGAAGGGACGACCGGAACTTGGGCGATCTGAACTCGGTCGACCGGAAGACGATCGGCCCGAACTTGGACGATCATCACGGTTTCGGCTCGGACGAGCATCATCCCGCCGTGGACGGCTTGAACTTGGCCTATCATCGCGACTACGCGAAGGCCTGTCATCATCTCGGCGAGGACGACTTGCACCGGTACCACCCGTTCGAGGACCAGATGAGCGCGGCGCGCCGGAGCGCGAACCGCTTGGGCGCGGGCGACGGGGACCGCGATCTTGTGAAGGCATTTGTCGTATTCTAATAGCGTTATGGCGCATAACTGCGCAAGTTGAGATACGGCGGCCCTTTGGCAAAAATCGTTGTGTCAGAAATTACCCGGAATTTATATATCAGAGAACCTGATACTGTTTTTGAAAACGGGGGGTTTTCATGAGCGAAAGTGCAACATCCACGGCGTTTACCAAACACAAGACCGGTCTAATGGCCGAGCTAAGTGCAAATCGAACAAGTCGAGAACCAATAACTGTCGGCAGTGCGCTGCATGCCGTTGGCGGAGTTCTTATGGGCATTGCAATCGTTGTGGTTGCATTTGACCTATTTACCAATGACTCAGGTCCCAATGTCGCCGGCGGATTGATTTTCAATGTGCTCGCAATATCGGCGTTATGGTTTGTCGCACGTAGCAACCGAACCTTAATAGTTTGGACTACTGCGGCGCTGCAAGTTCTTGTTCCGTTCACTTTCTTGTGGTCGCGATTCAATGACTTTTGGGAGTTTAAATTTGGATTTCCGATCATCCTGGCGGCTGTAGCGATGGCGGTCTTGTGGGCGTTGCCTGGTTTCAGGGCTCGTCCATCAGTGTTAGCAGCAGCCGTATTTTGGTCCGTATTTGGAATTGTGCTGTTAATTGTGCAGTCAGATGTTCAGGATCTAATCAGTGGAATGGGTTTTGGTGCCGCTGGTGAAATTGCAAGCGATGCAGGATTCATCACGATGTTGATCGGGATCGGCCTTCTCGTTGTCGGGTGGAATTTTGATCGAAAATCATGGCCAAATTTGGCAACCCCATTTGTCGGTGTTGGTGTATATGCCTTGATCTTTGGAACCTTCGGATATCTAAGTAGAGAAGACCTTGGAGACTTCTGGTCGTCAATTTTGGTCTTGGTTCTCAGTCTGGCAGTGGTCGCCTTAGGGGCGGTATTCAATCGAAGAGCAACGACATGGATAGCCACATTTTTCCTTGCCATTGGGTTCATTACTATGATCTCTACGATTCTCCCAGACGATGCCGGGCAGAAGACGATCGCATTTTCATTCGCAATCGTTGCACTAATCCTTGCCTTCTTTGGTAAAAAATTGGGACAAGCCGTAGCGGCGAGTATTCGAAGCAATAGCTCTTCAACAAATTAGAGTTCGTCGATGGCGATGGCAATTGCCCTCGCCTTCAACAATTTGAATAAACTCGCCTTGGAACTTTTTGTACAACCAGAAATACAAGGGCCGTAAGAATTTGTCCCCTATCGGCGTCCTTAAATTGATCACGATTCCGTGCCTAGATATCCCGATAATTGCCGCTTTATACCGGGAGAATTCGGAATTCAGCTTTGATTGTTCCAGTCAAATTCGTAGAAGATCCAGTTGCTGTTCTCGAACTTTAGGTGGATGCCTTCGGCCTCTACGTCGAAACTTCCTTGACCACATTCGCCTCGTTTCCAGATGAAACCAGTATTGAGATCGATTGCAACGAGGTGCTCCTCGCCAGTAACAGGGTTCTTCAAGCTGTCGCCTTTGGCGCTACCGACACCCGGGATGTCAAACCCGCTGTAGATCCCATCGTCTTTGATGTTCACTTCCGCGCGTACCACTCCGGCCACCTCGAAAGTTGTGCCGAGGATCGACCAAGGAAGTCCCCCGAGTTGTCCAGTGAAGATCTGGGCCAAACAGCCCAGTTGGTCGTCGGTGACCCTGGGCGGCACGACAAAAATTGCTTTTCCATTTCCATCGTGAATCGCCTTGGGCCAGTTAATAATCGCGACTGCGTCAATGCCACTGAGGTCAACATCGCCGCAATGACCTTCGATTATTTTGTTGGCCACCGCGGCTTTGCAACTGCCGTCTGGTGATGTTGGGAATCCGGAAAAATTACAGGTGCATCCGGCTTGACAATTGCAGAATTCGTATCCTTTTCCTTTAAGTCGCCAAGCGGTTGCGGTTTCGGTAACAGTCATTGGTTATCTCCTTTGGTTGTTTTTGATTATGTTTCTGAAATTAAGTGATGATGGTGATTGTTCCAGGCGACACCAGCAGGAGGGCACCCAGGATTAGGAACGCGATTGCGGCGAGTGTTGCAACTCTCTCACCGTGGCGGAATGTCTTTTCCGTGACAATGAGCGCGGTGAGGATCAACATCCATCCGATATTCATCGTCCCGACCGCAATTAAGACTACGAACATCGCCCAGCAGCAACCGACGCAAAAAAGTCCGTGGGTGGCGCCCATCCGAGACGCACCTAGTGGTTGTTGAATACGGCCGCCATAACGAAGAAAAAACGACATCGGTGAGCGGCAATTTTTCAGGCACAGCTCCTTCAACGGAGTGAGTTGCCAAATTCCGGCGGCCACGAACGCACCCCCCGCAAGACGCGCCACCCAATCGGCGCCATCCGCCATCGGCACATTCAGCCAACGCCATGCGAAATAAGCGGGAACTCCAAGAATGAGCCACACCACTAGATACCCGCTAACAAAGAACGACAGCGGTGCAACCCGTCGCTGTCTCGAAGCAAGAGCGTAGAGTTTCACCACCGGAGTCATCGCTGGCAACATCATCGCGATCATCATTGCCAGCCACGCCAGCAGAAATCCGGCAGCGCTCATCGTTTCCACCGACATCGACATGCCATTCATGCCATCGGTCCGCATCTCCCCGGCCATGCGCAGACTCCACCACCAACCCAGCGCCGCGACGGATATCAACACGGCAGGAATCATGTACCGCGAACTGGATTGATCGACTATCCGAATTTCCGGCGATGACGATTGCGAAACCATCTGATGCCCCCGTCGCAGATTTTAAGTCCGACGAGAATTTAAGTCAACCTAAAGTTATGCCTTCAAGATCCCCTGGGCAGGCACTTTGTCTGCCAACACTCGGTTCATCCAACGCTCGCCTGCGCCAATGCGGCGGTAAATTTCAAGTGCCGCCTCGAATTTGGCAATAGCGCGCGCCTTCTCGCCAGATCCGACGAGTGCTCGCCCCCATTCGTGCGACGCTTCCGCCTCGTTCCACACCGTGCAATAGAGTCGAAAGGCATCGACAGCCTGTGCAAAATGAACATCGAATTCCTGCGTGGATGAGCCCCCGGCCGCCGCGACAACGCCATCGGCGAACGCCACGAGGCCTGCAGCAGCACTCCAATCTTCGTCGTTGTCCAAAATTTCATGACAACGTTGGAGGTGCGGTAGCGCCTCAGCCACTCGTCCCCTTTCACCATAGAATCGCGCAATAAATGCTCGCTGGGTAAGTTCCATTGGTAAATGCTGCAATTGGCACAATTCAATGGCCCGCAGCAATGCGTCTTCCGCTTCTGGTCGACCAAGCAAACGGAGAAAATTACCTTGAAGTGCCGACGACATAGACATAACCCATCGATTCCCGGCAATCTGCTGCGCTTCATAATCTTGGATCGCTGCGTCAGCACCCTGTTCCCAGTCGCCACGCGACAATCGTAGGAGCCATTCAATGTTCAAGCCGAGAGTGTCGCGCAATTCGCTTTCTTGGCCGATGGGATCCTCGCGGTTGCCGAGGGCGAACTGCGCCTGCGCCCGGTATCCAGCTAAAATTTGACGTTGTCCTGGTGCCTGAGCAACCCTCGGCTTTGACAATTCGCGATCGACCCATCGGATGGTGTCGTTCGGGTTGCCACCGATCCAACTAGGTGTGGCTCCAACCCAAGCGGCGAAGAATGCGGCGGCGGCCAAATTGAGCCGATCCGCCACCATCCAAGCCCGTTCCATTAGGTCAGTTCCTTCTTTCAATCGACCACTTCCCCAAACATGCCATCCGTACAACGGCGCCGCCGTACACCACAATCGTTCATCGTTAAGGCGATCCGCAACTTCTAGAGCGCGACGCGCCGCCGTTAGACCCTCGTCCAGACGTAGCCCCCAGATGGCGGCATTGGCTATTCCGGTATACATCACCACGACGGAGGCACGATCTGGTCCCGGTGCCAGCACCGCCTCGGCCGCTCGAAAATGCTCAAGTGCTCGATCAATATTCATTGTCGGCGGATACGTCGATAGATCGCGACCAAGACGAGAATGCATCTGCGCCGACCGATCGATGTCGCCAGCCTCTTCGTACAGCGCCAGTGCTCGTTCGCCAAAGATAATTCCCTTTGGCAGATCGACGCCGCTGACAAACATCAAATCGCCCAACCGCCGCAACAGTTCGGCTCGGCGTGTTGGATCGATTCCAATGTCTTCCATCACTTCAAGTGCGCCTTCAAGGTGGTTTGCGGCGTCTTCGTGAGCAAATGCCGCCTGAGCCGCGTCACCGGCCCGGATGGAGTATGCAACCGCTTTTTCCGGATCGCCGGCCGCCCCCGCGAGTCGATAGTGCGTCGCCAGCATCGCGACATGAGTTGGCAAGTTACGAACATGAACTTTCTCGATCGCGTCGGCGGCTCGGGCATGCAATCGCTGTTTACGCGGCAAACTCAGTTCTTCGTACAACGTTTGTCGGACAAGGGCGTGGCTGAATACATAGGCGGCAACTGCCTTACCTTTCACTTCCAGGATCGCTTGGGCCTCAAGCGCTTCTTCAATCACCGTGAGCAGCGCGTCCTCATCAAGTCCGGTCATTGATCCGAGAACAGCAAATTCGAATTCTCGACCCAACACGGCCGCACTTGTTAGCGCATCATTGCAGGCCGAACTGAGCCGCGAAAGTCTTCGCCCGATTACCTCGCGCACTCCTTCCGGGATGCCCATGTCGTTTACATCCGTCGCATTCGAAACCCAGCGTCCCTCACGGCGAAAAATTCTGCCCGTCTCTACCAGGTGACGAACCGTTTCTTCGATGAAGAATGGGTTACCTTCGGTTGCCCGATGCAAAGCCGATGCCAGGACGATGCCTCCCTGATCCAGTTCATGCTGAGCCACCATTTCCAATAGCGCCCCCACCTCAAGTGGTGACATCCCGCGTAAGAGGACGCGATCAAAGAGTCGTTCACGGCGCAAATCAGCGAGCATCTCGGCAAGTGGGTGGCGACGATCCAAATCCACGTCGCGATAGGTGCCGATGACAAGGAGCCGACTTCCCTTGATACTTCGTGCCAAATTTCGTAGCAGATTGAGCGTCGGTGCATCGGCCCAGTGCAGGTCATCGAGCACGAGCACGATCGGGTTCGCTATAGCGGCGTTCAATAAGAAGGTGACAACGCTTTCATACAAACGTTGACGTTCTTGATCTGGTGGAATTTCTGTGGTGAGCGCAGATGCAGGAACTCTTTGACGAACTTCAGAAACTAATTTGGCAACGTCGGATGCCCCATTGCCAAGTTCGGCACGTAATGCTTCATCTGGACGAGTGGCGACATATTGACGCAGTGCTTCGACAAACGGCATGTATGGAAATGCAGACTCGGCCTCGTAGCAACGACCCCACAACGTTTGGGCTCCCCGAAGCTGGGCATAGACGAGTGCCTCCTGAGCAAGTCGAGTTTTGCCAATACCTGGCTCCCCGACCAACATCACCAACGACCCCTGCCCACCGAGGGCGGCATCCAAGGCCGTCTTCAAAGTGCCCAGTTCATCTGCCCGCCCAACGAATCGACCCCACGCCAGCCGACCGAGATTGCCATGTGCCACAACTGGTACATCAGTGCGTATCTCGATGGGTGCCTCGGCGATCAAACGCAAGCGCTCGCGAACATCGGTGGCACTAGCCGGTCGATCAGTTGGCGACTTGGCCAACAATTGCAAAATTAATGACTCCATCGCCGCCGGACATTCCGGATTGTGCCATGTTGGCGCAATCGGTGGAGTGTTCAGATGTTGACCAATCACCGACACGGTGTCGTCGCCCAAGAAAGGTGGCCGACCCGTCATCATTTCGTACAACATCGCCCCGAGGGAATACAAGTCGGCGCGTGAATCCGGATTCCCGCCCATTGCCTGCTCGGGTGGCATATAGGCAACCGTGCCGACCATGGTTCCCGCCAATGTCATTCGTGAACGATCGAGAGCAATCGCCAGACCGAAGTCACCAAGTTTGACTGTGCCGTCGTTTGTCAGCCAAACATTTCCGGGCTTCAGATCGCGATGAACAATGTTGTTGGAGTGGGCATGTTCCAGTGCTCGACACACTTCATCGGCAATTCGTAACGTGCGCTCAAGTGATAGCCGATGTGATTCGGCGTTTTCAATCAATGCCTCGACGTCGCCGCCGCCCATCAATTCGGCAACAAGATACGGCTGATCCCCTTCGTCGCCAATATCCAAAACCGTGACAATGTGCGGGTGTCCACCGAGTCGTCCCATTGACATCGCCTCATGAGTGATACGGGTACGACCGGCGGCATCAAGCCCTTCAGTCTTAATCAAGGCAAAGGCGATATCGCGATCCAGTTTCGTGTCGTGGGCGAGATACACCTTTTTCTTGCCACCTTCGCCAAGGAATCGTTTGACCACGTATCGCCCACCGCCAAACGAGGTTGGAACGACTGACCTTGACGCTGTTGCCGGTGCGACCTCTGGCGAGCCACTTTCCGTACTAAGTCCACGATCGGCTGCGGCGGCAAATGCCTGTGCATCCAAATTTTCCGGGTCAAGCTCTAAAACATGGGCGACACGTTCACGGACGAGATGCCAATTTCGTTCGACAACCGCAGCCTCGGCTTCATCGAGAAGGCGCTCGATTTGGCGCTGGATACGAACGCTCGGCATTGCGGCGAAACTTTAGCACGGACAGTGTCGCGACGAATTATGGCCGCTCGGGCGTGGCGCAATTGGCAGTAGTGTTCCGTCGATAAGTGATTGGAGTGCGTCATGGGCGAACAAATTTACATCAACGGGCTTTCAACTTGGATTGAGAAACGTGGTAGCGGCAAGGCGACAGTGCTCTTGCTACACGGTGGACTTTCCAACAGCGACTTGCTGCTCGATGACCTAAGCACGCCACTCGAATCCGAATATCGCGTGGTCGCATTTGATCGCCGAGGACATGGATATACCGCCGATAC
>JANNRJ010000008.1:0-2706 GCA_031401235.1 Actinomycetota bacterium | reverse complement strand
CTATCATGAGTGTTGGGTGTCAAAATGGATCCGAGAAGATGGTGGATACCATGGAGCGTTAGTAAGAGTGGTCTCGAGTGCTACTTGCTCTCATGGGTGCTTCTCTGCCTCTACAAGAAATACGGAATCAGTGTAGTGCAGGATAAATCAGGGTTATTTTGGCAAAAGAATACCAATTATTTAACTTCTGAACAGCTGGTGGAACGCGACTTCGATAAACTTTGTCGATGTCAGCCATATCAATGAGTAGTTGATCGCCGAAAAGATCAAATTCGTCAGCTTCAGCTTCAGCTGGTCAACAAGAGGTTGTACGCAGGAAAATTGAAAAAGAGGTGAAAAGTTTACATGGTGATGATATATATACCTGTGAACTGAGTCCCGTTGACGACATTGGTGAATGAACGACTGTATGAATCTCAAAAGAAGGATATTCCTTTTGTGCAGGGTCAGTTCAATATGGGTGGTTCTGGCGTTTATCCTTTTTCGTCGAAAAAGAATGGTCTTCAACTACTTATATCTCGCCGAAATCCTGCCTTGCTCCCATCCGACCACTCCAATCGCGATGAAGAATGGGGATTCACGGTCGTGAGGCGGCGCAGAGCGCAATCTAAAGGATCGGTATACGAATATTTAGCGCAAGGAGGGGTTGGCACAAAATATGGACCAGTAATGTCGTTTGCTGCAAGAACACTGCCAATTTTTCCGGAATCGCCACCACAGTCGACTCCCAATAAGGTTTACTTTGATGAAGCGTCCTTTGGAACATTAATAAAACTCTATGAATACGATTACAAAGAACCTGGACTCGGTACCTCTCACGTTCTTATGAAGAGTGGGTTGATGCGACAGTTGGAACTAGTACTTCCAGAATGTGGACTACCGGTGCGAGTTGTTGAAGGGCGCGACTTCAAGGGAAAACCAGGAAGTTTTCAAACCAATCTTTTTGGGATCCTCCATCGCATGGAGGGATTAGTTGAGAAATCGTCATGGGCTGAAGATGAAAATGAGGACGATCAAGAGAGAGATCATGAATCGACAGCATTAGCCCTTGAAGGTCCACCCGTCTACGGTGAACTTTCTCTGCGAGGTTCGGTGGTTCCATGGACGGCATACGTATTTCGTGAAGATGCGGGTGATCGAACCAGGTCCGGAAAATACAATCTAATTTTTTGTGTGAACGGGCAAAAGCATGCTCACGAAGGACGCAATTTCTTTTCATCAAAGGCGGTCGGATTATCGTTTTTGTCGAAACACAACACAATTTTTGCAGTTGTTGACTGTACAGCGCTGACAGTCTGGCAGCGAGAGGATCTTTTTAAGCCGAGCAGAGACCGAATGAACAAGTCTGAAGTGTCACGAGAGTTTTTGGATCTCTTGTCGGACGCATTTCGCGTTAACGATGCGTTGCAAAAGCTACAGAATCAGCAACATCAGCGCATGCAATCCGAACGTCTTTCAAACCGAGCTCCGATTCGGAAAGTTCTCGAACAACTCTTGAAGTCGACGCCGATGCTTGCTAGGTTTTTCAAGTTTGGTCCCGAACTTAAGACCACGCGACCATTTCCAGGGCTTGGCGCAGGAGGAGCGGGCGGATCAAACTCCTTTGAGGGTAAGAAACATCCAACTTACCTGCGTTTTGGGCACGGTGAAACGAATATGGAACGAGTAGCACATCTTGGTTCGCGCGTCAGAATTCAGTTTGAAATTGACGCGGAGAATAACTACTTTTCGCGTCCACGAAATCATGGTGTATTTTCTGGCTCGTTCATCCACGACATTGAGCCAATTTCGGGCAATCGTGGAGAACTGTTAGACGGTGCGTTCACGTACAGTTTGCTACTTCCGGATTCGAGTGCTGTCGGCGACACATTGAGAATTAGGTTTTCAGTGATTGACGATGTGATTGGTGGACCATTGGTGTGCACTCTAATTCTGCGTGTTCAGGAAGCGGTCGAATCAGGAACTGGAGGTAAAGGAAAACGAGCAACCGGAAATGTTGTCGGCGGTCATCACGGGGGACGGACTTCTCTTAGTGATCTAGATATTGTGAAGTGTTGCGATCCGATCGATGTGCGTAGCGGCTGTTTCAAATGGTTGCCGGGGTGGACTGAATTCACTGCAGTTACGATTGAAGAGAATCCAGTGACGCATGGCATCACCTACTACGTAAATGTTGACAACATTCACTTACGAGATTATCAGAAGCAAAATATTCAATTTGATTCGGCTCTTCTAGAAGCGAAGTTTATGTGGTCGCTAGTTCTTCTCTCGCTATCAATTATCGAGGACAGTCGAAAGACTGACGTTACGAACTCAACACAAACAGAAAGTTCAACTGATGACAACGACGACAGAAATTCGATTGATCGCCGCGATGAGTTAGTTGCCAGCATGTCAAAGAGTATTGCGCAACTTGTTCTACCAATGATGGAAGCTGTAGGGGCAATGACATCAGATCTGATCGAAGGGGATGAGTGAAGCGCGGTCACCCCAGACGATTTCAACAAGAGCCTCTGAGGAGAGTTAATGCCGTTTACGCACTACGAGAAGCAGCCCAAGATCAGACTTCCATAGTTGCACCAGACGGGCGGTCGATTTCACCTCATGGGCGATATCGATATCCGGCTCGGTTTTCTCCCAGATTTGCGGCAGCTGCCATTGAGTTAGTGAGCCAACCCAATGACTTGATTCTCGACCCATTTGTTG
>JANNRJ010000007.1:0-30274 GCA_031401235.1 Actinomycetota bacterium | reverse complement strand
ACGGTGCGCGGGTCGGCGGCACCGGCGAGCATTCCCGTCGGCTCAATGACAATTGCGTGGGCGTGACCGAACGAAGTGTCAAATGGGGCAAGGACTCGCACTTCGTGACCCCGAGCCACCAATCCGTCACTCCAATGCTCTGCAATCTGCCCTTCGACAATGACGTGTGGGCCACCTTCTCCCGTCCAGGTGTCGAAACCGGTTGTCGGACCATTGAGTAGCCATCGCCCGGCGTTTATTGCTTTAACTGGACTCTGTCTGTGATGAAAGAGACGAGTTGCGACTTGAAGCAAGATTTGAGGCTGGCCATCGCCGCCCATCGTGCCAAACACCGCTGCCAGCGATCCGTCAGGCTCAGTTGCTAATGCTGGACACAACGTATGCGGCGGTCGGCGGCTCGGTGCAAGTTCGGCAGGGTGATCGGCCACAAGTGAGAATCCGAGACCGCGATTATGGAGATTGATTTGTGTATTCGGCTCGACCAGCCATGATCCGAAACCGGATGCATTGGATTGGATTAGCGAAACCCCCATGCGATTGTCGTCAACAGTGCATAAATAGGTTGTATCGCCATCCATCGTGGCGACTTTGTGGCGTGATGCCTTGGTCCGATTGACCAATGCCAAGTCGGCCGAGATTCGATTGAGCAAGGCTTGGCCATCGGCACGATCATGCAATACAAGTGGTCGGTCGTGTCCGGCGACAGTTGCCGCTTCGATCAACAGATGAGCCCACAACGGATCGTTCGGGTCATCAGGAAGTTCGAGTTGATCCGCAAGCGACGCCGCACCGAGAATGAGATACCCCTGCGAATTTGGCGGCAAGGTGTACAACGTTTTCGAGAACGCAAACTGTGAAAGTGGCTGGACCCAATCGGCTCCCGGATTGGCGAGATCTGAATCACTAAATAAATCTGGGCCGAGTGTGCGCAGTCCTTCACCAAATTCTCCGCAATAGAAACTGTCTCGACCGTGTTCGACAATTCCGCGCAGGGTACGAGCAACGCCAAGGCGGCGAACTCGAGCGCCGGGATGGTGAGCCTGGCTATTCAATTCGTGAAGCGACTCGCGACCGCGATCGTCAAGCCTTCGCAGTGATCCAACCAATAGCGGTGAAGCCGGAAACCCATCGGTCGAGAGTTGAATTGCCGGCGCGAGAAGTTGATCTAGTGGTAACTGTCCAAAGCGTTCATGAAGGGAAATCCACCCATCCACGCAACCTGGGACGGTGACCGACCGAATGTCGTGTCGAAACGGCATCGACGTAAACCCCTCAGATCGCAATGTTGCCGCGTCGCTACCAGAACCTGCACGACCCGTGGCGTTAAGCGCATGCACGGTCGTACCGTCATGAACGAGGGCATACAAGTCGCCACCCATTCCACACAAGTGCGGTGCCGTTACGGCAAGGGCGGCATTCGTTGCAATTGCTGCGTCGACCGCATTACCACCGAGTGCAAAAATCGTCATCCCAGCCTGAGTCGCCAATTGGTCGGCAGATGCGACCATCGCCCCATGACACCGAACCGAAGTGCTGGGTACTTCGAATACAGACATGTTCGCACCCTAATAGGTGGCAATTATTTGTTAGTGACCGGAATTCGCAAACGAATTGATACTTCATTGGCCATCAATCGACCGGCACGAGTTAGCACGAGCCGATCACCACGGGTTTCAAGCATCCCGGACATGAACTCGAGGTCATCGGCCTCAAACGCATCAGATGGCACGCCATCCTTGGTGCGCAATAACAGTTGCAACGCTTCAAGTCCACGAGTTTCGTCATCGAGATTTTCGTAAGCAGATTCTGGCGAATCGCCGGCATTGACCAACTCGATGTACCTGTCAGGTGTGCGCACATTCCACCATCGGCGTCCGTCTTTGTGGGCGTGGGCCGCACAGCCAAAGCCGTCGTAATTGCCTTGCAACCAATACAAATAATTATGCGCACACTCGTGACCATCTTTGGCCCAGTTCGATATTTCGTAATTTACAAGTCCGGATTTGGCAAATGCATCATCGACAATTTCATACTTGTCGGCCTGATCATCATCATCTGGGTGCCGATCAGTTTGCGATGCAAGTGGGGTGTTGGCTTCCACAGTCAAGCCATATGCCGACACATGAGGTGGGTCAAATGCAACCACGTCATTGACAGTTTTTCGCCAGTCATCAAGCGATTCTCCAGCGGCACCGTAAATGATGTCCAGATTGAACGATGTGAATTCGGCTTGACGAACAGTTTCCACGGCATGTTGCACATTGTCAGGATTATGCGTGCGACCTAGAGCGGCGAGAACATGTGGCACGGTGGATTGCACGCCAATGCTCACTCGATTGACCCCACCGCGGCGATACGTAGACATTATGTCGGGGGTGATGTCATCAGGATTGCACTCAACTGTCACTTCCGCATGTGGAGCAAGTGGAATTTCACTCAGCACGGTCATCAGTTCACTAGCTGGAACCATTGTTGGTGTACCGCCACCGATAAACACGCTGGTGGTAAGTGGCATCCCAGCACCTACTGTGCGACGAATGTCGGTGCGCATGGCTTCCAGATACGAGTTAGTGAGATGATGACGATCGGTGAAAGTCGCAAATGCGCAATAGTCGCATCGCTTGGCACAAAACGGAATGTGGAGATACACACCGTGAGATTGTGCGCTGAGTTGCACGCGAATGCCTAGTTAGTCGGCGGAATGAAGAGCAAGTCCAACTCGCCGAGAATTATGCCAACGTTCTCCACATTTACATCCAGCATCACCGCTATCGCCCGCACATCGTGTTCGCGAACGGTAATGACCTTGCCGTTAAAGTCTTGTCGCTGAACTTGAATCAGGCGTAAAAAACTAGCCAATAACTTAAACTTTTCGTCCTTGAGTAAGAGAAGCTTTGATACATCAATTCGCAACTTCACCGGAATCGATTCACCCGTTTGTTTACCTTCGATCCGCCGCGGATCGCGGGGCAGGAGTTGGTCAACCGCGACTTCATAAAACCTTGCCAATCGCTCCAATCGCAATACCGAAATCGATCGCTCCCCACGCTCATAGGCACCAAGAACTGAAGCCTTAAATTCGTCCTCAGACTGTTGTTCGACTTCATTGAGAGAAAGATTTTTCTGTTGGCGAATATTGCGCAGTCGCTCACCAATTAGGCGAGTGAAGGGCGTCGCGGCGCCAATTTCGTCGTCTGATTCGGTCATGAATTCTCCCTTCGTTGCGTGCCCATAAGTACCCCTGCCACTATTGCAGCAGTTTCACCCCGAAGCACACCTTGGCCAAGAGAGACATGCTGGGTGGAGAGTTCAAGTTCTTGTGGACTGAATCCGCCTTCGGGACCAATCGCGATACATGTGTGGGTCGGGCCAATTCGAGTGCCATCGGGTTCAGCGAGGGCGGCCCCAAACTGCGTGACAACATCGACAAGCGCACAGGGAAGCATAACTTCTGGTAACCAGACTCTTCGCGATTGCATCGAGGCTTCACGTGCAATTCGTCTCAATCGATCGATGTGCTTGGAAGCTTTCGACTCATCCCAGCGGACGACTCCGCGCTTGGAACCGGCGATTGGGACGATTCGATCAATTCCGATTTCGGTGAGTTTGCGCACCACATCATCTGGCTTATCTCCTTTTGTGGGGGCAAAAGCAATGGTGAGCAGTTGGGTCGGCGCCGCAACAAATTGCGTTGCCCCAATCAATTCGAGTACGCCATTTTCTTGCACTGTGGCCAGACTCCAGGAACCTCGACCATCAGACACAGAAATCGTTTGGCGTGTTTCAACTCGCAGGACTCGCAGAATATGGTGACAATCCTGATCCCCAAGAAGCGGATTTGAAAGATTGTCAACAAAGACGTGCGCCGCAGAATGGCGGAGTTCGGACTTCACGAAAATGCAGATTTAATACGCGACATAATGCTGCTATCGGCCGCGGCAATAGGTTCGCCACGTTCCTCGGCATAGCGACGCAAAAGTTCCCTCTCCGTATCCGACAGCTTGGTCGGCACATCAATTGACACGCGCGCTCGTAAATTGCCACGACCACGACTTCGACCACCTTGCATCAAGCGAGGCACGCCTCGACCACGAAGTACGAATTCACGACCATGTTGCACACCGGCCGGTATCACTAGTTCTTCGTCGCCATCGAGCGTGGTGAGCGTGAACTGGGTACCGAGTGCCGCCTGAGCGATTGACACCACGACATCGGTGACCAGATCGTCTTCCTCGCGTCGATACATGGCATGTTCGGCTACCCGAATGTGCACATATAAATCTCCACTGGCACCGCCGCGAATCCCAACCGCTCCGCGACTGGAAAGTCGGAGAGTTTGACCACTATCCACTCCGGCTGGCACATCAACTTTGTATGACATCTCTTTGAGGATTCGACCATCTCCGCGACAAGTTGTACACGGTGTGGCAATCATTTCTCCCATTCCACTGCACGACGCACAGGCAGCGGTGGTCACCATTTGGCCGAGAATGCTTTGGCGGACCTTACGAACTTGTCCAGATCCCCCACACTCGGAGCACGTTGTAGATTTCGTGCCCTTGGCCGCACCGCTGCCACCGCAGTCGTCACAACGAATCGCAGTACGTACTTTCGCATCGGTCTTGCAACCAAATACTGATTCTTCCAATGTGATGTCAGCGATAGTTTCAATATCTTGGCCGCGAGGTGGTCCTGCCGGTCCTCGCTGAGCACCTCCACCAAATGGTGATCCCCCACCAAAAAATGCGTCAAAAATGTCGCCCACGCCGCCGCCACCAAACGGACTGCTATTGCCGTTACCGCCTACACCGGCTTCGCCGAATTGGTCGTAGCGAGTGCGAGATTCGGGATTGGAGAGCACTTCATAGGCGCGACTCACTTCTTTGAACTGATTTTCTGTTTCCGGAGTTTCGGGATTTGCGTCTGGGTGAAGTTCGCGGGCTCGCTTGCGATACGCCTTTTTGATTTCCGCCGCGCTTGCCGTACGTGTCACGCCGAGCAGAGCGTAAAAATCTGCTGCCATGGCGTTATCAGCCCTCGGTAATGCGGCGACCTAGGCGATCACTCACAACTTCCACGGTGGCAAGAGCCTGGGGATAGTTCATTCGTGTTGGCCCGAGCACGCCAACCATTCCAACGGTCGTACCGTCTGCGATCACCGGAGAAAGCACCATCGAACATGCTGCCAGAGGTTCAATTCCGTGTTCGGCGCCGATAGCCACGGCGAGTCCGCGATTGAGCATGTCACGAACAAGGGAGACGACAACATATTGCTCTTCGAGAGTGTGCAAAACCGATCGCACGATATCAACAGCATCAAATGCTTCGGCCATCGCCGATGCTCCGCCAACGAAAACAGATTCATCGGATTTGCGAGTCCGTAATGTTGTGATCACTTGTCCAACGAGCGCATCGGCTCGAGAGTCACCGGTAAGGCTCGGTACGTCATTTGCATTCAGAGCCCGCCCCACCATCGCCCGACTCAAACACGAAGTAGCAACTGCTAACAGTTGGTCAGTGGTTGACTCGGCCAATTCAATGGGTTCGCTTTCAACGACTCCGTTGGACAAGACAATGACGGCCGTGGCGAGATGTGGAGACAAACCCACAAGTTGCACCGAGCGAACTAGAGCCACTTCATGCTTTGGTCCGAGTACGACAGCTGCGTAATTCGTCAGCTGGGCCAACAGCATGGTGGTGTGTTGAAGGGTTTCTTCCAACCGACCATGGGCATGGTCAAAGAATTCTCCAACTCGAGCCTGAGATACCGAATCGAGTCGACCGGGTGGTGTGAGATGATCGACGAAGAACCGATATCCCTTGTCGGTGGGAACTCGACCGGCCGAAGTATGTGGCGCGGCGAGGTATCCCTCGTGTTCCAGTGTCGCCATTTCATTTCGGACTGTGGCCGGGGAGACACTGAGACCGGACAACCTGGCAATGTGCGACGACCCCACCGGCTGGGCCGTGGAGATGTACTCCTCAACGATGGCTCTGAGGATGGCAGTTTTGCGTTCGTCAAGCATCAGTGGATCTCTCTCAGGATACCGAACGCTTCATCCACGCCAGCATGTATAAGCCCGCACCTACAGCGATGATTCCGCCATAGCCAAGCGACCATGATGCGCTGATGTGATCGGCGATCCAACCAGTGATTGGACCGCCGATTGGAGCCGAACCGAGGAACGCCACGGCGGTAAGGGCGAGAAGACGACCGCGCATGTCGGGCGGCGCCTCTTCTTGGGTGATGCTGTTGGTGCCGGCGATCATTGCCGCGCCGCCGAAGCCAAGGGGAACAGCACAGATGAAAGCGATCCACATGTTTGGCGACCAGGCCAAGGCGACATTGCTGATACCAAGTATCAGAATGTTGGCCAGAACCCATCCATTCGTAACTCGCTGCATTCGAGCGGTGAGCAATGATCCGAGCAAACTTCCAAAACTGCTGACAGCCAAGACCCAACCAAACGCATTCGGATTACCCCATGCCACATCGGCAAGTTTCGGTAGCACCACGTTGTAGTTGAATGCAAAGGTACTTATGACAGTGAAGACAATGAACAGCACGAGTAAGCGTTCGTTTTTACGCACGAATCGAAGCGCGTCGCGCACCGGTGTACCTCCGGCCGGGCGCGGAGGGGTCTTATGCATTTCGTTTCTACGCAAACCAAAAAGTGCGAACAGCATTGCAGCAAACGACACACCATTGACAATGAATAGCCACCCGGTGCCAAGTGGAGCAACAAGCACGGCGGCGATCGCCGGTCCGAAAATACGCGACCCGGTCATCACTGCCGTATTCAGCGACATCGCATTTGACATGTCGGCCGGTGCCACAAGTTCGGTGACCAAACTGCGCCGTGCCGGATTGTCGATAGCGCCGACAATGCCTAGCAGTCCCGACAACACATACACGGTCGGCAAATTGATCTGTCCGGTGAGGTCAAGCACACCGATTGTGAGGGCTTGCACGGCGAGAAGCGATTGAGTCACGATTGTCATCGTTTGCCGATCGTGGCGGTCAGACAATGCTCCTGCCCAGGCGCCAAGTAGAAGCATCGGTAAAAACTGCAGGGCCATATTGATCCCGAGGTCAGTGGCACTGCCCGTAAGTCGGTAGAGCAAAAATGATGTCGCGGTGAGCTGAATCCATGTCCCGATATTTGATAAAAGTAAACCCAAGAAAAATAGTCTTGCGTTGAAATACTTGAGCGACCGAAACATGGCGCCGTGCGTGCTTACCGATGCAACATAATTTTCAGTCATCGAGCTTGAGCACCGAAATAAACACATCGCCAGGTACTTCCACTCTGCCGATGGACTTCATCTTTTTCTTGCCTTCTTTTTGTTTTTCAAGAAGTTTGCGCTTGCGTGAAATGTCGCCGCCATAGCATTTTGCCAGAACATCTTTACGTCTGGCCTTTACGGTTTCCCGAGCCAAAACACGACCGCCGACCGCCGCCTGAATCGGGACATCAAACATTTGTCGCGGGATTAGCGCTTTGAGTTTCTCGCAAATTCGTTTTCCGTAGTCGTAGGCCTTTTCCCGATGCACGATGGTGCTGAATGCATCGGCGGGTAATGCATTGAGAAGTATGTCGACGCGTACCAGATCAGACTTGCGGTATCCGGTGAGTTCGTAATCGAGACTTGCGTATCCCTGTGAACGACTCTTTAGTTGATCGAAAAAGTCAACCACTACTTCTGCCAATGGAATGTTGTAATTCATGTCCACGCGTTCGGGCGACAAGTATTCAAGTTTGATCAGTTCGCCACGACGTGATTGGCACAATTCCATCAGAGCGCCGGTGTAATCGGTTGGTGTAATGATGCTCACTCGAAAGTAAGGCTCCTCGATCGAAGCGATATACACCGTTGGTGGAAGATCGGCCGGGTTATCGACGACCTCCATTTCACCATCAGTTCTTTGAACGTGGTATTCCACTGATGGAGCCGTAGCGATAAGAGCAAGATTAAATTCGCGCTCGAGACGCTCCTTGACAATTTCCATGTGCAAGAGTCCGAGAAATCCGCAGCGAAAACCGAATCCAAGCGCCCCAGAAGATTCCGGCTCGTAAGCGATTGAAGCGTCATTTAGTTTGAGGCGTTGCAAACTTTCACGCAACGTTTCAAAGTCATCCGCATCAATTGGAAACAATCCACAGAACACCATTGGTTTTGGATCGCGGTATCCGGCCAACGGAGAGTCGGCAGGATTCAGATATTCGGTGATTGTTTCGCCACTTCGGGCCTCTCCTACATCTTTTATGCCAGCAACCAAGTAGCCCACTTCACCAGGTCCAAGTTCAGCAACCGGAGTCGGAACCGGCAGCCTGGCGCCAACTTCAATAATTTCGTGCGTTGCCCGAGTTTGCATGAACAGCAATTTGCTACCACTGCGCAAGCGGCCGTTCATCACTCGAATGCTGGAAACCACACCTCGATATGTGTCGTACTGACTGTCAAAGATAAGCGCTTGCAGGGGCGCATCTGGGTCGCCAACAGGTGCCGGGATTCGAGCAATAACTGCGTCAAGCAGCTCTGGAATTCCTTCCCCTGTTTTGGCTGAGATACGCAGAATGTCTTCGGCCGGAATGCCAAGAATTTTTTCGATCTCCATCGCATAGCGGTCCGGATCGGCCGCTGGAAGATCGATCTTGTTGAGCACGGCGACGATTTCAAGATTATTTTCCAGCGCCAAATAACAATTGGCGAGTGTCTGAGCTTCGATTCCTTGGGCCGCGTCGACAACTAATACAACGCCTTCGCATGCCGCTAGCGAGCGACTCACTTCGTAGCCAAAATCCACATGTCCAGGAGTATCAATGAGGTGCAACACCGAATTTTTCCAAAAGACTCGAACGTTTTGGGCCTTAATCGTGATCCCGCGCTCACGCTCAAGGTCCATTGAGTCGAGATACTGGGCGCGCATGTCGCGAGCATCCACCGCGCCGGTTATTTCCAAAATGCGGTCAGAAAGTGTGGACTTGCCGTGATCAATATGGGCAATAATCGAGAAATTGCGAATGCTGGCGAGATCCATCGGACCGTTTCTGTTGTGGGTAACCGCTAAATTCTACTGTCGGGTCTGGCAGTTGGGTTGACTACCAAGTCGCTGTTAGCCTTCATCGTCCGTATCCAACATTGTTGTCGTCCATGAAAGTCAAGGTTTTCCGCAGTGGCAAACATTAAGAGCCAAAAGAAGCGAATTCTCACTAACGCCAAGGCGACCGATCGCAACAAAGCGGTCAAGAGCGAATTGCGTACCCGAATCAAAAACGCCAGCGACACGGTCGGCACTCCCGAAAATACGGAAGCTCTTCGTTTGGCTGTCAAGCGACTCGATATGGCCGCATCAAAGCGGGTCATTCACCCCAAGCAGGCAGCCCGCAAAAAGAGCCGCTTGATGAAGAAGATCAACGCTTCCGGCTAGACCGTGGTGCTGGGCTACCCATTTTACTGAGGCGTGCCACCAAGATTTCCATCGTCAGTTCTTCAGGTAGATCTTTACCGCCGCGCAGATCAATATCTGCCCGAGATAGCAATTGGATTGCACCGACAACTCCATCGCTTCCAACTCTTCTGTAAAGTTCCAGATACTTGCGCCCTTGAAAATCACTTTTCGATCCGATGAGCGCCATTGCTTGCTGAACATCTCTGACATCAGGACCGTCAAGTTTGAGCAATCGGACGTAGTGATTGTGCAACAGACTCATTACTTGTAATGGGTGATACTCGCCACTACGAATCATTCGTCGAAGCATGGCTAGTGCGGTCGAAGCATCGGAACGATCGATTGCATCGGTGAGATCCCACGGCAAAACGCTTCCCTGTTCACCGAGAAACGGTTGAATATCTTCGGCGAGCAATTTTTTGGAGGTGCCGAACGCAGATACCAACACTTCGATGAGCGACGGCAGTCGCGCCTGATCCTGACCAAGCCAATCAATCACGTTATTCATCGCATCAGAGTCAAGTTTTAGTCCAGCTTGGGTAAATTGCTCCTGAAACCACACCACAATTTCGCTGCGCCGACCAGGAGGCGCGGTGGCAAAGACTGTCGCTCCCGATTTTTTTAATGCATCGGTTGTGGATTTAGCGAGTTTTCCGGACGCGGTAACAACCAGATGAGACAACTCGGATGGATTTTTCAGATATTCAACGAGTGGAATGAGTTGATCAACGGTCGCTTCGTGAATTCCGCGAAGCACAACAACTCTGGAATCACCAAACAACGACGGAGTCTCCGCACTTACGACCGCGTTTCGAATAGCCATTTCACGATCGTCGGCCGCGGCGGCTCCCGCATCATGGCTTTCGTACATCGAAGCTCGATCTGCTGTTCCAATCAATTGATCGACCAGCTCAATAAGTCGAGACGAGACCAGCCTGTCATCGGCGCCGGTAATCAGATAAATTGCCACGCCTCTACTCTGTCACGCCGGCAAGCCAATGGCGCGACGACTGCGGACGTTCCACCAGCGCAGTGCTGCACAAAATGCCAATGCCATCCAAATCGCAACATTGAGCAGACCATCAGGCGAAACTTTTTCTGCCAATACTGCTACCCACCACACCCAGCGAACGGCGAGAACCATTGGCGACATCACGAGGCCAATCACTTGGTCAGGAAGCACGGCCGAGAGTAGGCCCAGAGGCAACCCAACAAGCATCACGAATCCGGCCACTGGCACGGCTAAAAGATTGGCCAATATTCCGATGACCGGTGCACTGTGAAAGACCATCACGCTGATTGGCATGACGCCAAGTTGAGCGCCCAGCGTTACCGACAGCGGTTGGGCCAGCCACATTGGCATTCCGCCCTGCGAAAATTGATTTGACAGTCGTGGGGCAATTGCGACAAGACCGGCCGTCGCCCCAACCGACATGAGAAATCCAACCGACCATACCAACATCGGGTCTATGCCAATAAGTCCGATGACCGCCCAGGCAAGCAAGTTCTGCGCAGACACTTTTAGTCCGCGAGCAAAACCGATTGCCCCAAGTGCTGCCATAGTTGCGGCGCGAAGAACCGATGGTTCAATTCGGGTCAACAAAACGAACCAGCCCAGCGCGCAAAGCGTTGCTGATAGTCGCCACCATGTTCTCAATCGACGCATGAGAGGACTCAGCGCAATCAGAACGAAGGCAACGTTTTGACCAGATACGGCAACAAGATGCGATAAGCCTGCGGCGCGGAATGCGCCGCGCATTGACTCGGGTTGATTGCGATCGTCACCAATAATCAAACCTAAGTAGAGGGACGCTTCCAAATCGGGCATCACATCAGCACTTTGGATCAATACTCGACGAATATGATTTGCGCTTCGATAGAGCGGCGATCCAAAGTTCCATTGCTCAGAAACAGATGTAAGTGCGAGTGTTCCAACAACATGGCGGGGTGCCAGCCATTTCACTCGATCCGGTCGAACGCTTGCCCGAGTTCCCTCGACCCACACCGTTTCGCCCATCAGCCGGGCTCGCAATCGGCGGCCCGCCGAGCCATAGGCAATCGTCTCAAATCGCTTATCTTTTATTTCGAGGACCACCCGATGCCCGCCAAAAAATGGCTCCGGATCTGAGCGCAAAATCGCCGGACCACGGTACAACCTAACTGATGAAGTGTCGCCATGCTGCCAAGCACTTTGTGCGCCGGAAGCGCCGACAATCACAACCGCCAGCGCCAACACCAACGAAACGACATATGTGTGCGCCACACGATATTTGATGGCAACTGCGATCAACACACAGGCGACTATGAGTGAAATTTCTCGATGCTCAACGAATGGAAACACGCTCTTGAACGTCGATGACCACCGAGTGGCGATACAGATTAGGCAGGCACATATAACTACGAGGTGGTCGCTCAGGTGAAGCCGCGCCGTGACGTTATCGACCTCGTAAGATTGATTCATGGCGACATCAATTCACCCGCCGCGAATTCCTGTTGGACTCGTACCCGATGGAATTACTGACAATCGTCACCGCGTCCGCAGTCGAGGTGGTTTTGTGGCCGTGGCAATCGCCGGAGCAATGGCCGTGATTGGAATCTTTCTGATTTGGATTCCTGGCGCCGTCACCGGTGTTGCTGGATTTTTGTTTATCAATGCCGGTCTTCCAGCACTTGCCCTAGCTGGAATTCCAGCAATAGCGGGCGCCAGTCGATTTATCATTGCCATCGTTGCCAGCGCCGGAGCGTGGTGGGCAATCGGACATTTCGCGGCAATTCGGGCGTCTCGTCGAGCAATTGTGGACTGGACCGAGTGGAGACGCGAATTTCAACCGCTCGCCATTGGAGTGTGGGCCGGCACAATTCTTGCCCTTGGGGTTGCCTCATTTGTTCTCGGGGCGTTGTAGCACTCACACCCGAACGAGTCCGAGTAGGGCCTCGAGTTTTGCCGGACCAATTCCGCGAACATTGAGCAGGTCTTCGACTCGGGAGAACGGACCGTGCTGCAACCGATAGGTGATAATTGCATTCGCAGTCGCTGGACCTATTCCTGGCAACCCAACGAGTTGGAGTTCGGTGGCAATGTTCAGATCAATTGGCGAAGCACCCGCCGAACCAGAATTTGAATCGCTTCCTGACGTGGATGGCAGGTGAACACCGGGAAGCGGTGGGGTCAACGTGGGTTTTCGAACTTCGCCGCGCTTGGGAATGTAAATTTGGGCCGCATCGACAAGCGGAGCAGCCAAATTTACCGAATTCAGATCAGCCCGGGCTGTTGGTCCGCCGGCGGCGCTGAGTGCATCGATGACGCGGGAATCACTATCAATCACAACAATTCCGGGGACCATCACTTCACCGGCGACGTGAACCATGATCTTCAATGGAATCGTTGAGGTCACGATGACTTGTGCGGAAGAACCTTGGCTTCCAATTGCCAATGTTGTCAAGGCGAACGGAAGCTCCGATTCAATCGGATACGGTGGCGTTCGCATCACCCACCACGCCCCGGCGACAACGATCGCCACTCCCCCAATGGTGGCAACAATTCGGCCAACACCGACCCAATTCATGAAATCGGCCACGTATTGCCGAGATCGTCGCCACATATCCATAACCGATCATGTGTGCACGGATCGGTTATCTAATTAGAAAAGCTGGGCCGTAAACTTCTTCCGCTGTGCGGCGGTCCGTGGATCCAATGGACCCATCAGGTCAAGAATTTCCAGATACTTTGCACGCGCCAATTCATCGGTTTTGACATTTGGCAGTAGTGCGGCGAGTTGTGAGTCGTAATCATCAGTGGGCACAAAGGCCAGGCGAGCTTCGGCAAGAACATTTGCTATCCGCTCAGTTTGGGATACTCGTGCCAGAATTTCGAACGCTTCAGTTATCGCATTGCGGGCGATCAGCAGTTTTGCCAAAGTAACCACGGCATCTTCATTGGTCGGCTCGAGCAATAATGCTGCGTGCAAGGAGTCTTCATCACCACGAGCAATCAACGATGCCACAGATTCAGCCTGAGTTGTGGGTAGTAGGGAACTAACAAATGCTTCGATCACATGTTCTGGTTCGGCACCGATGAAGTGATTTAGGACTTTGCCGTCTTTCATTGCATATACGGCTGGAATCGACTGCACCTGAAATGCTCCCGAAATCTGCGGATTTTCGTCCACATTGACTTTGGCCAGAATTACGTTGCCGTTTGTTGCAGCAGTCAGTCGCTCCAGTATTGGACCGATAGTCCGACACGGACCACACCAAGGCGCCCATAGGTCGACAATGACCGGAGTGGCCATAGAGCGATCCAGAACCTCTTTCTGAAAAGTCGCGTCAGTGACATCGATTGACATTCTCGTCACGCTACCGCCAACTATGTCATTGAGAACAAGTTGTCGCTATGTTTCAGAGTGATGTCTCAAATGAATCTTCACGACTCACCGAAGGGTATCAATCACCTGAACGTAAGCGAATGGTTGAGTACTCATATTCGAGGTGTGACCGCTCCATTCACATTCGATGTCATTGCTGGCGGGCATTCGAATCTTACATATTGTGTTACGGACGCGCACGGTCAACGGCTGGTACTTAGACGCCCGCCATTGAGTCATGCGCTTGCTAGCGCTCACGATATGTCACGAGAGCATCGCATTATTTCTGCGTTGCGCGACTCGGCGGTTCCGGTAGCACCCGCACTAGGTATGTGCGATGATCCGGCCGTCAATGGTGCTCCATTTTATGTGATGGAATTTGTCGAGGGTCTCATCGTTCGAGATCAACAAGGCGCCCAGAGTTTGGCAACCCCTGAAATTCGAAAACGAGCGAGCGAGTCGCTCATTGACACAATGGCGGCAATTCACGCCGTCAATATCGCCGACGTCGGTTTGGGCGATTTGGCTCGTCACGACGGCTACATCGAACGCCAACTTAAACGTTGGTACGGGCAGTGGAATGCGCAAAAAACGCGAGATTTGGGCTCGATCGACCGAGTTCACGCTGAATTAACCAAACGAATCCCTGCGCAAGGAGCGGCAACCATCGTCCACGGTGACTATCGCTTGGACAACTGCATCGTTTCTACATCTGGTGACATTGTCGCTGTTTTGGATTGGGAAATTTGTACGCTCGGCGATCCGCTCGCAGATTTGGGTCTACTCATGGTGTATTGGACCGGACCGCAAGACGATGCAATGGTGGCGGCATACCAAGCGGCGAAAACAACCGGTTTCTTCAACCGCGATGATTTGGTCCGACGATATGCCACCGTCTCAGGTAGAGATGTATCCCATCTTGATTTCTACATTGCGTTTGCACTGTGGAAATATGCCTGCATCATCGAAGGCGTCTACGCACGATATTTAGGTGGTGCACTCGGGGAACGTAACACGGCCGAACTCGAGCCATTCAAGTTGCAAGTTGACAGCGCTGCCGCTCATGCAGAATCACTTTTGGCGCGCCTACACTGACATTCGTTATGGGTGATTCGTACACAATAAGTTCTGAATTTGACGCCACGCTGCCAAAACTGAATTCATCTTTGTTGGTCGTCATGCTTTCTGGATGGATCGACGCCAGCGCGGCTGCAGCGGCTGCCATGGAGATGCTCATCATTGATACGAACGCCAAAACACTTGTCACCTTTGATGCCGATGAGTTCATTGACTACCGAGCCCGCCGACCAACAATGGAACTTCGTGATGGAATAAATACCAAACTCACGTGGTCGACACCTCAGTTGCTACTCGGACATGACGTCAACGGCAAACCGGTGCTTTTGCTTACTGGTCCAGAGCCGGACAGTCGTTGGCAGCATTTTGCCGATGTTGTCGGTGATCTCGCCTTAGACCTTGGCGTGTGGCGAATGCTCGGCATTGGCGCATACCCAATTGCCACGCCGCACACTCGGGCGGTTCAGGTGTCGTGCAGTTCTCCATCTGCCGCTGTCATTGCTGCACTTCCTTACCTAAAGAGTTCGGTGGATGTTCCCGCCGGCATGGAAGCCGCTCTTGAACACGCGTTGGCGAAACGAAACATTGATGCGCTCGGACTTTGGGCCCAAGTGCCACATTATGTGGCCTCGATGGCCTATCCAGCTGCTTCGGCTGCACTGCTCGGCGCAGTCTGCGATTCTGGCGGACTATCACTAGATACAAGTGCAATCCGTCAGCAGGCCACTTTGCAACGGGAACGACTGGATCAACTAGTTCGTGCCAACCCAGAACATGCGGAAATGATTACACAATTGGAACTCGCATTTGACGCATCGCATAGTGGAAATGGCACGCTGACCACTGGATTTGGAGGCGCACCCCTGCCAAGCGGTGATGAAATTGCCGCCGAACTCGAGCAATTTCTGCGCGAGCACCGAGCCGATTCGTGAGTAAATACCCCGCCTGATACTTTGTAATAGATGTAGAAATTGCAATCGGGGGACTTGTGGCGAAGATCGTCAATAAGGATTATGTTGAAGCACTTGCCCGCGGACTTGATGTCATAAAAGCCTTTTCGATGGCATCTCCGGTTATGACTTCCGCGCAAGTAGCGATCAAAACCGGGCTTGCTCGGCCAACTGCTCACCGACTCCTACTTACATTGAATTCGCTGGGATATGTACGTAGCGATCCTTCGGGATATTCACTGACTCCACAGGTCATTGACCTTGGTATGGCGTATATCTCGGCGCGCGGCATGTGGGATATCGCCAAACCATATTTGGAAGAGTTAGCCACGATCACCGATCAATGCTGTTCAATTTCACAACTTGATGGTGCAGACAGCGTCTTTGTTGCCGGGGTCACCATTCCCAAGGTTTATTCGATCGCAATGAACGTTGGAACCCGCAGCCCTGTCCGAAGCACGTCAATGGGTGATGTGTTACTCGCCGATCTCACCGAAGTTGAGTTACGACGCACGCTGACGATGAAGTCATTGGCAACCATGAAGCCACGTTTCAGCCGAACCGATGAGGAATTTGCGCTCGTCTTACCACAGGTTCGACGGCAAGGATTCGCGATCAGTGATGAGCGACTTTCGTTTGGAGTTCGGGCAATATCGGTGCCAATTTTCGATTCTCGCCGACGAACTGCGGCGACGCTGAACCTCCCAGCTCACGTGGCCGAAGTAACAGTTGATCAACTGCGCGAAAACTACTTGCCACTCCTTCTCGACACGGCAAGAAAGATCGGGGCCGACTGGGCGAAATTCAACGACTTACCTATTTCGCGCATTGCTATCGATGAAGATTGACGGCGGTATTTCACTCAATTTGAACAATGCCGGAACTTCGGCGCGCGCTCTTGAGGATGCTGGTTACAGCGGTGGGTGGACCGCTGAAACCGCACATGATCCTTTCTTTCCGTTGCTATTGGCTGCCGAACATACAACGAGTCTTGAGCTTGGTACTTCGATTGCGGTCGCCTTCGCGCGTAACCCGATGACACTGGCCAATATTGGCTGGGATCTGCAGTCCTTTTCACGTGGCAGATTTATCTTAGGACTAGGCAGCCAAATCAAACCACACATCACCAAGCGATTCAGTATGGAATGGAGTCATCCCGCCGCTCGAATGCGTGAAATGGTGTTGGCAATTCGATCAATTTGGGATACCTGGCTCACTGGAATTCCATTGCAGTTTCGGGGAGAATTTTATCGACATACATTGATGACGCCATTTTTCACCCCCGACCGCAACGACAACAGCGAGTGGGGAGCTCCACGCATATTTCTTGCCGCGGTGGGCGAATTGATGACCGAAGTTGCGGGCGAAGTGTGTGACGGGTTTATTTGCCACGGTTTTACCACCGAGCGCTATCTGCGAGAAATCACGATTCCTGCCTTGCAACGAGGTCGGCTCAAGGCAGGCAAGACAATGGATGGCTTTGAAATTGTCGGACCAAGTTTCGTCGTGACTGGAATTTCGGCCTCCGAAATCGAAATGGCGGCCACTTCGACCAAGCAACAAATCGCCTTTTACGGCTCAACACCTGCTTATCGCGGTGTACTTGAATTGCATGGATGGGATGATGTTCACGCCCAGCTCAATGCCTTGTCAAAGCAAAGCAAATGGGAATCAATGGGTGAACTCATCAGCGACGAGATGCTGAACACTTTCGCCGTAGTAGGTGAGCCCGAGCAGATCGCACCAGAATTACACAAGCGCTACGGCGATGTCATTGCCCGAATGAGTTTCTATGCGCCTTACAAAAGCGACCCTCAGCGATGGCACCGAGTACTGGCCGACATGAAATCTGCTTAATTCGTTCCTTCAAGTCCGTGCAGCCATGCTTGGACATTGAAACCGAGGGCATTTACGTCGTATCCGCCTTCTTGTAGTACCACCGTGGGCAGCCCAAGGCTGCGCACCAATGCACCCGAGCGAAGATAACCATCTGTTGTCAGCGATAAATCGGAAATTGGGTCGGAGATAAACGTATCGAGCCCCAATGACACGATCAGCAACGAAGGTCCGAACGCCACAATTGATTCACACACTAGAGCCAATGCGGAGAGATAGTGATCGTCATCGGTACGGGCAGCTAGGGGAATATTCAAGGTGCTCCCCAATCCGCGTCCAGTTCCAGTTTCATCGGCGAATCCAGTGACGTATGGATAAGCACGTCGGGGATCGCCATGAAGTGACACATACTGCACATCGTCTCGCGAGTAAAAAATCTGTTGCGTACCATTTCCATGGTGGTAATCGACATCCAAGATGGTGACTTTCGAAGAAGTAGTTGTTGCCACATGATTGGCAGAAATAGCCGCATTATTGAAAAAGCAATAGCCGCCATACAGATCAGTTGTCGCATGATGCCCAGGTGGTCGACACAGTCCGTACGAAGCATGATCCCCGTTCAACACCAGTTCGGTGGCACTTAACGCGGTATTGACTGCCCCACGAGCCGCTGTGTAACTTCCTTCGGTAAGTGGTGTCGTGGTTTCAAAACACCACCAACCAAGTTTTCCGTTGATGGCCTCGGGCTCAACCCCGTGACGCATTCCGTCGCGCAAAGAACTTCGATAGAAAAAATCGGGCACCACCTCACGAGTCGGCCCCATTACTTGCTGATAATCCGACCAAGCGGTGGATAAAAAGCGTGACAAACCAGGATTATGCACGGCATCAATGGGGTCGGTCCCCCATTCGGCTGGCGTCACTATTGTCATCGTTGGATCTGCTGCCAGCACTTCACGAATCGCTTCGCCGCGACCCGAGTGCTCAAATGGCGAATGCGCCGTCGATTTCTCGATCTCAACTTGCGGATTGTGCAACAAATGGGTCGATGAATAGACAACTTTCATCTCAATCGACTCCCCAAGTCCAATTATCCATTACGACGAAGACTACTCGCGTGAAATCTCGCGCAGGTCGTACGTTTCAATGAGATCGCCTTGTTTGAGATCCTGGAAATCCGAAAGCCCGATACCACACTCGAAGCCCTCACGGACCTCACGCGCGTCTTCTTTGAAGCGGCGCAATGAAGATATCGAGCCTTTCCAGATGATGGTGCCATCGCGCAGAAAGCGGACTTTTGATCCTCGAGTAATAACGCCAGAGCGAACGAAGCACCCAGCGATCGCGCCAATTTTTGGAGCACGAAAGAGTTCGCGAACTTCTGCTTCACCAGTGACAATTTCTTCGAACTCTGGCTTGAGCATTCCTTTCATGGCCTTTTCAATATCTTCGATGAGTTTGTAGATGATTTCGTAGGTTCGAATTTCAACGCCTTCGGCTTCGGCAAGTTCACGCACTTTGCGGTCAGGTCGAATATTAAAACCAATCAGTGTTGCGTTGGTTGCGGCAGCCAGGGTGATGTCGTTTTCTGTAATTGCGCCAACCGCTCGGTGAACAAACGCCGCCCGAACATCATCACGTTCAAGTTTGCGCAGGCTTTCCGTCACGGCTTCCAAAGATCCATGAACATCGGCCTTTACGATCACATTAAGTGTGGCGACTTCTCCGGCCTGAATTTGAGTGAAAATATCTTCGAGCTTGACACCGCGTTGAACTCTGGCATCTCCGCGTTGATTGAGTGTGCGGAACCTCTGCTCGCGAGATTCGGCCACTGTACGCGCCGTTTTTTCATTAGGTGCCGAACGGAATTCATCCCCAGCGGCGGGTACCGCGGACAACCCAAGAACTTGCACTGGCGACGATGGTCCAGCTTCTTTAATTTGTTCACCACGATCGTTGATCAGTGCACGTACTTTGCCCCACGCCGCACCGGCCACAATTGGGTCGCCAACTCTCAACGTTCCCTTGTCAACTAGCACCGTTGCCACAGGACCCCGACCGATATCGAGTTGTGCTTCAAGCACAATTCCCTTGGCCCGACCAGTTGGATTGGCAGTGAGTTCACCAACTTCGGAAAGTACAGCAAGTTGCTCAAGGAGATCATCAACACCGATTCCACTTTGCGCAGACATTTCGACGACAATCGTGTCACCGCCCCACGATTCTGGGGTGAGTTGCTGTTCAGCAAGTTGAGCCATGACGCGCTGCACATCGGCGTTTGACTTGTCGATTTTATTCAGGGCGACAACGATCGGTACATCTGCCGCCCGAGCATGACTAATTGCTTCAATCGTCTGGGGCATGATTCCGTCATCTGCGGCCACTACCAACACGACGATGTCGGTTACTTGGGCACCGCGGGCACGCATCTTGGTGAATGCGGCATGACCAGGAGTATCGATAAACGTAATCAATTTGTCGTTCTTTACTACCTGATAGGCGCCAATGTGCTGAGTAATTCCGCCGGCCTCACCGCTAACAACACTTGTCGAACGGATCCGATCCAACAACGTTGTTTTGCCGTGGTCAACGTGTCCCATAACGGTAATCACTGGGGGACGTGGAACCTGAAGTTCCGGATCGTCATCGTCACTATCGTCAAATAGCGCTTGAAGTTCCATTTCTTCTTGTTGACCGGGATCGACAAGCAAAATCTCGGCACCAACTTCAAGTGCAAAGAGTTCCATCTGTTCGTCTGCGAGTGTCACGGTCGCGGTGACCATCTCGCCATGTTCCAGGAGAAAGCGAACCACGTCAGCCGACGTGCGATTCAACTTAGGAGCGAACTCCTGAGCCGATGATCCACGTTCAATGACGACAATTCCCTCGGGAACTGCCGTTGTGCTTGAGGTGTACGTGGTAAGTGCCTGTGGCAACATCTCTTCAAAATCTTGACGTCTTCGGGCCCGTGATTTCTTTCGTGGTGCACGTCGCTGGCCAGTGCCGCGTCCGCCCGGCCCGCCCGGACCACCTCGTCCGGCGCCGCCAGGACCGCCACGACCCGGACCGCCCGGGGCACCACGTCCAATCGCGCCAGCAGCACCTCTACCCGGTCCAGCAAAACCTGACCCACGACTTGGTCCCCCAGCCCCTGGGCGAGCTCCACTTGGCGCACCGCGCCCAGCACTTGGACTGGATGGTCGAAGCGGTCCGCCAGTTCCTACAGGGCCCCGACCAAGCGCAGATGCTGGAATCCGTCCTGTCCGCGCATTGGTACCACCAGTGGGTCGACCCGGAGTGCGGTTTATCGGCGGGCGAGCCGTGCCAACATCTGTTGGTCGACGGACTGCGCTACCCGGCGGAGGCGGAATTTTGCGACCGCCTCCTGGTGGTGGCGGAATTGCTCGACCACTCGTAGCAGCCGGTCTCACTTGCGCCGGAGGATTAACCGCAGCCGGCGTACTTGGCAATGCAACTTTTGGTGCGACCGCGGGCGCAATTTCTGATTTCGGTAATTGTGTGGCCGACACTTGCGCGACTGGAATTTGTGCTGGACGCTCAGGACGAGGCGCACTTGGCGAAGCAGATCGAATCGGTTGGGCTGAGGAAACAATCGGAGCTTCCGACGCTGTCGATTTGGCGACTGCATCCGAGGTCGTCGGCTTAATTGAATCAGGCGAAGATGTCGATGTTGCGATTTTATTGCTCAGTGGCTTTTTGGCCGCGACCTTTTTAGCCACCACTTTCTTGGTCGCGGCTTCGGCGCCGGTCGCAGTCGCAGCAGGTTTTTTCGCCGTGGCCTTCTTTGGTGGCTTTGGCTCGGCAGGCTGTTCGGCACGAACTAAACCTTCGCGTTGGGCCCGAACACGAACGCGATCAGCTTGCTGTTCGATAATTGTTGACGACTGAGTCTTGACTCCAATACCTAACTTATTGCAAAGATCAAGTGTCTCTTGATTGGTCAAGCCGAGCTCTTTGGCGAGCTCATGAACGCGCAAGATCTTGGCCAAAAAGGTCAGCCTTCCGAATCGTTTGAAGTTTGTGGGGTATCAGAACCAGCTGCCCACTGTTCTTGGCTAACAACTGACCCGTCAACGGCATGCCACTCCATTGATCCACTTTCTGGATTCGTAACCCATTCTCCTTCTGCAAATCCGCTGGCCGGTTCTACCGCCGGAGCAGGCGGAGTGAATCCGGAGCCTTCTTCTGCAGCCTGTGTTTCGCTCTTTACATCGAGCCGGACACCAGTGAGCCGTGCCGCCAAGTTGGCGTTCACACCCATTTTGCCAATTGCCAGCGATAACTGAAAATCAGGGACGATGACATCGGCCTGTGTTCGGTCTTCACTTAATCGCACCTCGGTGACTTTGGCCGGTGACATTGCCTTGGCAATGAAGTCAGGAAGGTCATCGCTAAACGGGATGATGTCGACCTTTTCGCCCCGCAGTTCGGTAACTACCATTCGCACTCGTCCGCCACGTGCGCCTACGCATGCGCCGACTGGATCGACATTGTGATCGTTAGACCAAACTGCAATTTTTGTTCGCTGACCAGGTTCGCGGGCACAAGCTTTCAGTTCGACGACTCCGTCGGCAATTTCCGGAACTTCCAACTCAAATAGACGCTTGATTAGCCCCGGATGAGTACGGCTCACAACAATTTGTGGACCCTTGGGCGTCTTTCTTACTTCGACAATGTAAGCCTTGAGTCGAGCATTTGGTTCGCGAGTTTCACCTTGCACTTGTTCGGCCTGTGGAAGCAACGCTTCAACTCGACCAAGATCGAGCAGGGTGTACTTCGTGTCGGTTTTTTGCACGATGCCAGAAACAATGTCACCTTCACGGTTTGCATATTCCTCAAATTTGCGATCACGTTCTACTTCACGAATGCGCTGGCTCATTACTTGACGAAATGTCTGGGCGGCGATTCGACCGAGCTCATCTTTTTTCGGAGTGTCATCGCGCTCGTTAATCCAATTTCCGTCATCGTCAACATCAAAGGCCGTGAAGGTTATGTCCATGTTTTCTGGATTGATCCCAACGATCACTTCTTCGGCCGCATTTGGTCGCTTTTTGTAAGCGGTCGCAAGCGCCTCTACCAGAACTTGCAAAAGTGAATCAACTGAAATACCGCGATCTCCGGCAAGCATTCGAATTGCTTCTGACATATCAAGGTTGCTCATGATGCTGTGACCTCCGTGTTACGGCGCCGCGTGCTTTTGGTGGACTGTTTTGGAGTTGGACCCCATGTGAAAACTGTTCGGGCGCGATCAATAGTCTGATAAGGCACCACTACTTCGGTGTGCGGCGCATCGTCGGTACGCACGGTTACACCAGATTCGTCAGCCCCAATGATGACTCCCTGAAGACGTCGTTCGCCATTTAGGCTCTGATGCAGCCGAAGTGCGACAATCTTGCCAACTTCTCGCTGAAAATGACGGGGCACTCGCAGAGTGCGCTCAAGACCGGGGCTCGTGACTTCAAGGGTGTACCGACCCGGCATAGGGTCGGAGTGGTCGAATTCTCGCGAAAGTAGGCGGGTAATCAATGCGATCGTGTCGAGACTCACGCTTTGATCACTGGGGACTGGAGTATCAACAACAACTTTGAGAACTCCGCCAACGAATTCGAGGTCGTAGAGTTCAAGGCCAAGATCGGCCACAATAGGAGCAACAAGAAGATGGACGCGCTCAACAACTGGGTTAGACATGGCTCCACCTCCTCTCTTCCTGCCCGATTGCATCGCAAAACGGGCCCTATAAAGAACAAAAAGCGTGGGTCGAAACCCACGCCTCCGGTTCGACGAACTTCAAAGGACTCCACCATCATAACCTCACCAACTAAGGTTCACATCGGCTCGAACTCCATACCCACCGCAGTAATGAGGTCAGTGTGATTCATCGAATGTCTTCGGTTTTCTTGCGTACGCTGCGCGACAATCCGGTAGACGCCGAAGTGCCAAGTCACCGCCTACTTGTGCGAGGTGGTTACATTCGCCGTGTTGCACCTGGCGCCTATACGTGGCTACCCCTTGGATGGCGCACCTTTCGACGCGTGGAGAACATCATTCGCCAGGAAATGGATTCACTTGGTGCTCAAGAGGTGCACTTCCCGTCACTTTTGCCACGGGAGCCGTACGAAGCATCGGGTCGATGGAGCGACTACGGCGACAATCTTTTTCGTTTACAAGATCGACGCAAGGTGGATTATCTACTCGGACCAACCCATGAGGAAATGTTCACACTATTGGTGAAGGACCTCTACAGCAGCTACAAAGATTTACCACTTTGGCTATATCAAATTCAGACCAAGTTCCGCGATGAAGCACGTCCGCGAGGTGGACTGTTGCGCGGTCGTGAATTTGTGATGAAGGATTCCTACAGTTTCGACATCGACCAGGAAGGTCTTCAGCGCAGTTACGACGCACATCGCAATGCTTATATCAAGATATTCGAACGCCTCGGACTCCCCTACGTCATTGTCTCGGCGATGTCTGGGGCCATGGGCGGTTCGGTATCGGAGGAATTTCTCTTTCCCTGCGTCAACGGCGAAGATTCGTACGTCCGCTGCACTCGTTGCGATTACTCGGCAAACACCGAGGCGGTTCGAATCGGTTCGACGCCTCCGGTCGATGCATCGACACACGAATTGGCTCGAGTTGCCGAAACGCCCGATACACCCACAATCCAGTCGCTCGTAGATCTGTTCAATGCGCGACCCGATTTGCAACGTCAAGGTCGACCATGGACAGCCCATGACACGTTGAAGAACGTTCTATTCAATCTTCGCCATCCTGATGGGCGTCGTGAACCGCTTGCCATCGGTATCCCCGGCGATCGAGATGTGGATATGAAGCGGCTCGAGGCGCATGTCGACCCAGCCGAGATTGAAACATTTGCTGATCAGCATTTTGTGGCCAACGCAGCACTTGTCAAGGGATATATAGGACCGGGTTCACTCGGGCGCGAAAATACCTCAGGCATTCGATACCTGCTTGACCCGCGTGTTGGAATCGGAAGTGCATGGATCACCGGTGCCAACGAACTTGGACGACATGTGATGAATCTTGTTCACGGACGCGATTTCACCGCCGATGGCACCATTGACGTCGCCGAAGTGCGCGACGACGACCCGTGTCCACAATGCGGCGGATCACTCAACATTGAGCGCGGAATAGAAATCGGACACGTATTTCAATTGGGCAAGAAATACGCGGATGTCCTCGGACTTAACGTTCTGGACAAAAACGGTAAGCCGCAGGTTGTGACAATGGGTTCGTACGGGATTGGAGTGTCACGAGCAGTAGCCGCAATCGCCGAAGCGACACACGATGATCTTGGTCTACGTTGGCCGCGAGCGGTTGCCCCATTTGACGTCCATATCGTTATTGCGGGAAAGGGCAACGATGACACGGCAAATACGGCAAACACTCTGGCCGAACAACTAGATAGTGCTGGATTACAGGTGCTGCTTGATGACCGAAGCGGGGTCTCACCTGGTGTGAAATTTAAAGATGCCGAGTTGCTCGGCAATCCCTGCATTGTAATTGCCGGTCGCGGGGTTGCCCAGGGTGTCGTTGAAATTCGCGATCGACTTCTGGGTACGGCAGTGGAAATTAAGATTGCCGACGCAGTCGCCCATATTGTTGCTGCTCATTCCAGTAGCAACTAAGGAGCGTCGTGACGAAGTTGCTCAATGGGGTCGTGCAACATTACGAGTGGGGAGATCGACACACAATCCCTGACTTGCTGGGAGTGAAGCCTGACTCTCGGCCGTGGGCCGAATTGTGGTTCGGCACTCATCCCGGCGGACCATCAGTTGTACATCTTGACGGCGACACCCGTTCGCTTACTTCATACACCGGCGAACTTTCGTTTCTCGTCAAGGTGATTGCTGCAGCGCAACCGTTGTCGTTACAAACTCATCCAACGCTGGAGCAAGCGCTGATTGGTTTCGAACACGAAGACAACAGCGGTATTCGCCTCGCTGATCCGAGTCGGATTTATCGAGATAGGTCGGCCAAACCAGAGTTGCTCTGCGCAATCAGTAATTTTGAAGCAATTTACGGGTTTCAACCAGTCGATTCATCACTGCGGATCTGCCAAGAAAACGGTTGGAACGAATTGGCCGATCACTTAATCCAAGATGGTCTTGTCCAGTGTGTCCGATGGGCGCTGAGCACGAACGACCATGTACTTCCCGACCGAATGCCAAATTGGGCACAACGATTGGCAACCATATATCCCGGAAGTGGTGGAATTCTTGTTGCCCTGCTGATGAATCATGTCCAACTATCCCCTGGCGAGGCATTGTTTTTGGATGCGGGTAACGTGCACGCTTATCTGCAAGGAACTGGCGTTGAGGTGATGTCTTCATCAGACAATGTTGTTCGCGCCGCTTTCACCCAGAAATATGTTGATGTCGACGAGTTTATAAAAATCGCAAACTTTTCCCCGACCCCACCGTCATATTGTCGACCCACGCAAATTGATCAAGCCTGCTGGCAATACAGTGTTCCGACACAGGCATTTGGCGCCCAGCGAATTGAAGTCACTGATAGTTACCTAGTCACCGCGACTCACGACGCCGAGATTTTGCTGTGCTTGGAGGGTGACGCCGGGACCTTGAAGCGCGGACAAACCAGCATTCTCCAACGTGGGGAAGTCTTGCAATTATCTGGACCGGCAAGCGTGTTTCGAACTTGGGGCTCACAATGAAACGCCTCGCGACCGCCATCGTTGCCGGAATATGCATTGTGTCGATCGGTTCGATGCTCGTTTTTGATATGCACCCATCCGCTAGTCGAGCCGCTGGTAACACCCTGCTCGTGCTTGGTGACAGCCTCACCTATGGCACCGCTTACCCAGGATTTGGCAATGTTGTTCCCCAACTTGAAGCTCTTGGCACCTTCGACCTAGTGAAAATTGACGGAGTACATGCTCGCAATATCAGCGGTCCAGCACGAACTAGCAGAAATGGTGTCAAGACGTATAGGCAATGGATCGAAAACGGCCTCCGACCAAGTGCGGTGATCGTTGCACTTGGCAGTAACGACCTCCAGCAATCTCCCAAACCAGCATTTCACGAAGCACAAATTCGCGAACTACTAGCGCTGATCGGTGACATACCGGTTGTGTGGATAAATGTTTTGCGCACTGATACCTCGTACTATCCGAAGCGCTCGGCAACGTTCAATCAGGTCCTGCTCCGAATTGCACCGGAGTATCCAAACCTCAGTGTTGTCGATTGGGCGTCGATTCTGGCCGCCCATCCCAAATGGTTTGCCTACGACAAACTTCACCTTCAGCCACCCGGTTATAGAAAACTTGCCAAGGTGTACGTCGAGGCGGCGCAATCACTGTGGGTAACACTCAACCCACCAGTAACAATTCCAGAAACGACAGTTCCGGAGACAACTGTTCCGGCGACAACTATTCCCTAGACGACTATTCCCCAGACGACAACGACAATCGCTGGCTAGTTGCCGGCCACTTTCTTGCGGATCTCGACAATTCGATCCTGAGCATGATTGACATCATCGCCTTGCGAATGGAGCAACGCATTGCGATCCTTGGTGGCTTCACGCTCGGCAAGTGCGGTATCCACTCGAGCAATTGCTGCATCCATTCCATGTTCATGGATATAGGTGGCCCATTCCACCAATGCCTCGACCATTTCTGATTCGGGCACGACCGCGACATTTCGACCCTTGACGAAGAGGTGACCACGCTTATTGCCGGCGGCGATACCTAAGTCGGCTTCTCGAGCCTCACCTGGTCCATTGACGACACAACCCATCACTGCAATTTGCAATGGAATCTTTTTGTCGGCAAACGCTTGCTGAGCACGATTGGCAACATCAATGACATCGATTTCAGCCCGACCACAACTCGGACAGGCAATGAGATCCACATTTTTGCGTTCGCGAAGACCAAGCGATTCGAGCAGTAACCGTCCGGCGCGGGCTTCCTCGACAGGATCAGCGGTGAGGCTGTAGCGGATTGTGTCACCAATTCCTTCCAAAAGAAGCGTAGAAATTCCGGCTGTTGCTTTAATCAGTCCACCTGGTAACGGCCCTGCCTCGGTTACACCAAGGTGCAACGGATGGCGAGTTACCTCGCTGAGTTGTCGATATGCCTCGACCATGAGTGGAACATTTGACGCCTTCACCGAAATTTTAATCAGCGAAAAATCGACTTCTTCAAAATATCGAATCTCTTGCAACGCCGACTCGACCATTGCTTCGGCGGTTAGCCCGCCGTGTTTTTCGTATAGGGCAGGATCCAATGATCCACCGTTAACCCCAATGCGAATGGGCACGTTGCGATCACGGGCCTCGCTTGCCACGGCCTTGATGTGTTCGGGCCGACGAATATTTCCTGGATTGAGCCGCAAACCTTGAACTCCTGCTTCAAGAGCAGCCAACGCCATTTTGTATTGGTGATGAATGTCGGCGATTATTGGCACCGGTGAACGGGGAACGATTTGGGCGAGACCTTCGGCTGCTTCAGATTCATTGCATGTGCAACGGACAATGTCACATCCTGCTGCCGCCAGTGCATAAATTTGTTGCAACGTGCCTTCGACATCGGCCGTTTTTGTGATGGTCATCGATTGCACGCTGATTGGCGAGTCGCCTCCAACTAGTACCTTGCCAATTTTTATCTGGTTCGTCGTCCGTCGTTGGTGTCGAATCATGTCTTTAAGTGTGCCAGAACTATTTAGCCGAGTGGTTGCGTAATATCAAGATAAAGCCCGGCAAACATCAACAAGATCAATAGAGCAACTACGGCAGTAGCGACCGGCACCATTTTGCCGACATCGGCTCGATATACCCGATTTCGACGTGATCGGAGTCGCTCATAGGTGGCGATCGCTGCATGACCACCGTCAAATGGAAGAAGCGGAAACATGTTGAAAATTCCAATGAATATATTGACGCCAGCCAGCAGTATGAGAATCCCCTTGATTCCCTCCTGCCGACCAATTTCTCCTCCAAGTTGACTTGCTCCGACAACTGTGCTCGGTCGCTTAGAGAGATCAGCAACTGGCGCCGTCAAGCTATTGACAATATTTTGTGGATTCAAAATGGTGAATACGCCGCGCACGGATTGAACAGCGGCCACGGCCGAGTCGCTTACTCCGTAACGAATCGCTAACAATGGATTCAACTTCGCATATTCTCGCGACCCACTACTTACTCCAAAGTATGCGATTGTATTATCGGCTGGGTTGGATGCCAATGTTGCGGTAAGAGTTACTGGTTGTCCGCTTCGCGACACGACGACATCAACGACATCGCCCGCTTTGTGGGCGATTATTGCTTCCACAAGTTCAGATCGACTGCGAGTGGCAACTCCATCGAAAGACAGCACGATGTCATTGACACGAACACCTGCAATTTGCGCCGGTGACTGCGACGCTGGCGCTTCCATCACCTTGACCGACCCAGATTCGCCGTAGCGTCCGGCAAATGTATACACGCCAAACAAAAGCGAAACTGCAATTACTAAATGCATCAGCGATCCGGCGGTAATCACCAGCATTCGTTTCGGATATGACTGGGCCCGATACGACCGTGCTTCGTCGGCAGGATCGCACTCGTCAAGATTGTTCATCCCGACAATTCGAACAAATGCGCCGAGTGGAAGCAGACGAATGCCGTACTCAATTCCGTTATGAACGGTATGCCATAGCCGCGGACCGAAACCCATATAGAACTGCGTAACTTTCATTCCTGACCACTTGGCGGTCATGAAATGTCCCAACTCGTGCAGAAACACCGAAATGAGCAGCCCTATAACGAACAACAGTGTCCAAATATTTCGGACTCCAAGATACGCCATCAAGGCCACAAGTACGGCACCGCCGAGTATTGCCGTCTTTCTGTCTCTTGGCTCAGCGACATGATCGACAACATCGCCACCGGCAGCAATTTCGTGACGAAATTTATTATAGAACGAATTCATACTGGCAATGCCTCTCGCGCATATCGACGGGCCGCCGAATCGGCGACCATAATCTCATCCAACGTAGTGGGTACTACATCATCATGGTGTAGCAGGGTTTCCTCAATGATGTCCGGAATCTGATTCCATTTGATCATTCCGGCAAGAAATGCCTCCACGGCTATTTCATTTGCCGCGCTCATCCAAGCCGGTGCGGTGCCTCCTAATCGGCCGACCTGATAGGCGATTCCCAGACATCGAAAAACTGACGTGTCAGGAATTTCGAATGTAAGTGTACTCAAATTAGACCAGTCGATTTCGCCAAAGGCTCTCGGAGAACGATCGGGATATTCGAGCGCATAAGCAATTGGTAGGCGCATATCTGGCAGTGACATTTGAGCAATCGTCGCTCCGTCGTGAAATTCCACCATCGAGTGAATAACCGATTGAGGGTGAACAACCACTTCGATCCTGTCGTATGAAACTCCGAACAGTTCATGAGCTTCAATAACTTCCAAACCTTTATTCATCATGGTGGCACTGTCCAGGGTGATTTTGGCTCCCATGTCCCAATTGGGATGCGTGGTAGCTTTGGATTGTACGAAAGACGGATCTTCTTGACACAAACGAAATAGTTCTTGCTTGG
>JANNRJ010000006.1:0-23313 GCA_031401235.1 Actinomycetota bacterium | reverse complement strand
CTTCCACCAGCGTGGGTTCTGGGTACGCGCTGAGGTATTTTTTCAAATCAAAGGCATAGTTTTTAGCCGTCTGCTTTGATTTTCCTTCAAGGTGCCAGTCGAGTTCAAACTCATCGACGAGGTTGATATCCATTTTCTCTCCCTTTTGTAAAGGAGAGGCTCAAATCAATCAGTTCAAGTGTCTGTGTATGAGTTCGGCATGTTCTGGAACCCAATCAGTGACTGAGTTCCGGGTGCTGAACCGTGGTTATTCGCGAAACTTTCTCGCGACCCTCACCTTGGCAAGGTGATGCTCTACCAACTGAGCCACGTCCGCAAACTTACGGATTGGAGTTTAGCAGGGGGTCTGCGGTGACCAACGCGTCGCTAATGACACTTGCTTTAACTCCGTAGCGGACGACACCAGCCAACGACAGCAACACCACTGCCGCACCGAGCATTTGCATCGGCGCAACATCTTGGTTGTAGACGACCCAAGCAGCCACCATCGAGATCACTGGAACCAGCAAACCAATGAGTGATGTCACTGATGCATTCACAAATCGATGGGCCCACACCATTAGTCCATGACCCATCGTGCCAGGGATCAACGCCATCGCTAGCAGAATGCCAAGATCTCGAATTGATACTCTTCCAATGTCTGGACTGAATACCAAACACAGCGGCACTACGACGATGAGTTGGGCAACGCTGATTCCAAACAGGAATGCCCATGTGGAAACCCCGCCAGTTCGCGCACGTTTGGACGCCACAAAATAGATTGCCCAGAACACCGCATTCAGTATGGCATAAATATCACCCGAGAAACTTGCCCCACCGGCGCCGCTAGCCCCAAAAACAACACCAAACACGCCAACGAAACTGAAAATCGAAAAGATGACTTGTCGGCGACTGACATGCTCCTTCAACATTCGGGGCGCGACAAATAGAATTAATGCGGCGGACAGATTACCGATGATTGTGGCGTTGGCAATCGAGGTTTCCTTCCAGGCGATAAATCCGAACATGGTCGAGATTCCGAACACAATTCCCGGGGCAAGACTCTCCCCCATTGTTTTGCGAGTGATCTGGATGTGACGAAGTCGAATCACGAGAAATAAAATTGGCGGCCACCAAATTGCGCGATAGAAGATTGCCGAGTATGTGGAAACATCCACGGCGAGAAAAAAGATTGGCCCAATTCCCCAGGCGAATACGGCCAGAAATACTCCGGCCAGCGGTAGGCCGTTCGATTCTTCTTTGTTCACGTGCGAGTTTCAGGCGGGCGCAAGTCGATTCGAAGGGTCAAGATGCCATCTTCGAGTTCAACTTGTGCGTCGCTGAGCATCGCAAAATCTTGAAAGTCAACCTGAGCCTGTTGTAGAAACATCTGTCGCTCTTCACCAGCAACGGGAGGAAGTGGACGTCGCTTGACGGCGGCAGCACGTTCCCGAAAGCGAGCGATCATGTCATCTGGATTAAATGCTGAAGCCATATCACCAAACTACTTCAGCAATGGATCAACTGGTTTGCTTTTGCTCGACTCTGGTCGGGAGTGTTGCTCGGTGCGCTGGACAGGTCGACGTGATTTGCGTGAAGATTTTGCCGCGACAACTAGATCGCGCGCAGATTTGATCAATTCACTTTGCTCATCGTCGCTGGCCTGAAAATATCGCCGGTCGCTCATTATCTCCAGAGGTGCAAGAGAAATTGGCTCAGGTCGTGCCGTTGTCCAAAACCACCACGTAAGCACCGAGAGTCCGAGACCTATGGCAATGAGAGACATAGCCACAAGGGCAACCGATTGGATGATTGAAATGACAGCAAGTGGCGTCAGCATTTGCGGTCCAAACTACCCGCCAAAGTTGGTATTCAGAAAGCGGCTAATCGGAGGACCAACCTGCTCAATATTGATGAGAAACGAGTCGTGTCCATGCGGCGAATCAATTTCGACATATGAACAGGCCACGCCGTTTCCAGCGATGAGCGATTGGATCTGTTTTTGTTGATATGTCGGATACAGGATGTCGCTGGAGACTCCGATTACCAAGGTGTTGGCGGTTATTCTGCCCATCGCCCGCTCAAGACTTCCGCGTCCCCTAGCGACGTCATGCAAATCCATCGCCTTTCCAATGATCAAATAACTATTGGCATCAAATCGTCGGTTGAGTCGATCACCATGATGATCTAGATAGCTCTCAACTTCAAAACGATCCCACAGGCCAAGACCGTTTTTAGCGCCGTCTCTATCGGCGAGATCACGGCCGAATCGATCGGTAAATACATTGTCACTGCGGAAGGTCACTTGTGACACCATCCGGGCGATCGCTAAACCTTGCCATGGACCCTCACCTGGAGCGGCATCGTAATACTCACCGTTGTTCCATTTGGGGTCAAGCGATATGGCTCGCCGCCCGATGGCATCCCATGCAATCTGTTGGGCAGTGGATTGAGCACAAGTTGCAATTGGAACGAGCGTGTGCACGCGATCGGGATAGGTGATTCCCCATTCGAGAACTTGCATCCCGCCCATTGAGCCGCCAATGACTGAGTGCCAACATTCAATCCCAAGTGCATCGGCAAGGTGAGCCTGGGCACGAACCATATCTCGAATTGTGATCACTGGAAATCTCGAGGCGTAAGGTTTGCCATCGTCCGGATGGGGCGACACCGGACCAGTTGAACCCTGGCACCCGCCGATTGTGTTGCTGCAAACAACAAACCATTTATTGGTATCGATCGCCAATCCAGGACCGATCGCAGCTTCCCACCAGCCTGGAGTTGGGTGCCCAATTTCGGCCGGACCAGCGGCATGACTGTCGCCCGTCCATGCATGACATAGCAACACGGCATTCGATCGAGTCTCGTTGAGAATTCCCCAGGTTTCGTAGGCCAGTGAAACGTTTCGTAGCAGGGTGCCGCCGTCAAGGGCAAACGGGTGATTCTCAGCAAATTGCACAAAGCGACGACGTCCGACGCTGTTACCGGGTAGCCAAGCTCCCGTTGCTGGATAATCCTGTCGGGTCATTTGTACTTTCGCGTCTCGTAGATCCATTTGACTAATGCATCTAGAGTGTTGGCCCGTTGCTCCGCCGTGAAGGCGAAGCCACATCCCCACCCGAAGGCAGGCTGGCACCGTGGGCTCGAACCTCGGTTGCCGGACCACATGGTCTCTCGTGATGCAACTCTCTTGCGGAATGAAGGGTAGCCGCCGCTATCGTGTTTTCACTACGGCGGGCGGAGTTGGCGCTGTGGTTTGCCAGTTACTGGCGACCTGTCGTTAGCTACGAGGCATTAAATGCACAACTTTCTCACTCCACTTGCCGATACCCGACTCGTTGAGTCGAAGGGTTGCGGCAGTTTCGCTCGCCAAGCCATCGCCAAAGGCACCGTTGTGGCAACCTTTGGTGGCTTAGCAGCCAACCGAAGTGAATTGGCCAAGTATCCCCAAGAACGCCAACAACGATCAATGCAAATTGACTTGGATCTATACCTCGTTGGCCCCGTCCAGCGAGAGCCCGGCGACTGCATTAATCACTCGTGTGCACCAAATTGTGGTATGCGTAATGCCACTCAGCTTGTGGCGATGCACGACATCAAGGAAGAGACTGAAATCACATTTGATTATGCAATGAGCGACAGCAGTACCTACGATGAATTCGCTTGCTCATGTTCTACTGCGCATTGTCGAGATTTTGTAAGCGGTTCTGATTGGCGGCTAGGTGATGTTCGTCAACGATATGCCGGATTTTTTTCACCCTATGTTCAGAGACTCATAGTTTCATCGGCTCATTCCCGACTGCTTACCAAACGCGAAGTCGAAAGCCTCTTGGCCAAGATTGACGACGCGCCGATCGTGGCAGTTCTCGACGCGCTCCGGATCGTCATCGGAAATTTAGATGCATCCTGGGAAACGGCAATAACCATGTACTGCAATTTTGATGGTCGTGAATCAGGTCTCTTCCGTCGGGATTCCGCTTTGGTTGATAGCCTCGCCACCGAACTCAATGAAACTCGTGGCGCCTACTATCTCGATCGAGCCACCCAGCGGTAGACGACTCACAAAGTTCCCACATTGGTATTAGGTTGGCTGACGAAATGTATCGGTTTTTATATTCCCCTCGCTGGATTGTCCTCCACCTTGTCGTTGCCATGTTGGTCGTTGTAATGGTCAACTTGGCCTTCTGGCAGATTGACCGTTTACACCAGCGCCAAGATTTTAATGCTGTATTGGAATCTCGCATTCCTGCACCTGTGGCGCCGTTGGAAGATGTACTTGCCAACTACCCAAGCCCCGCCGATGCAGAGTGGTACCGCGTGATCGCGACCGGAACATACCTACAGGGCGAAAGCATTTCGGTGGTGAATGTGACCCAAGATGGTCAAGCTGGTCACGATGCCGTAACTCCCCTGTTACTGGATAGTGGCCAAGTGCTGCTCGTTAATCGAGGCTTTGTTCCCTTGAGTATCGACCTACCCGACGCTCCTCTAGGTCGTATCTCTATCGAGGGTCGATTGCGCGTATCGGCAATTCGCCGAACCGGTGCAGTATCAGATCCATCCACTGGCGAACTACTGGAAGTCCACCGCATCGACATTGACCGGCTCGCCCCGCAACTATCCTTTCCACCCGTTCCGATGTATGTCGATTTGCTTGACTCTCAACCACCGGACAGCGACTTGCTGTCGCGTGTCAGTGACCCTGTTTTTACCAATGGAACCCACCTCAGTTACGCCGTGCAATGGTTTTTGTTTTCGGTCTGCGCTTTGGTTGGCTGGTCGATAGCGGTACGACGCGAGGTAAAGAAAAATCAACGCGTTACGTGAGCCTCAATACTGGCCATCCGACGAAGTTGTTCGACAACGTCTGGGCTCTTATGCGTCGGGTCGAAACTTCGATAGGCAGTATCGACATTGACAGAAATCCGGCCGTACTCAGCCAGATCGATGAACGGACTATTTGGATTGCCGAGCATTTCGCGGGCGATATCGCGGGCGGCATCAAAGGCGTCAGCTCCTGCGGCAAACCGCGTACGTGCCTGTTGCAATACATACGATAAATAATCTCGGACTTGGGCGACACCAGATTTATCGGTCAGTGGACCGTGTCCGGGCACCACAGTTTCAACATCCAATGCGGATATCAGGTCACAAGCCGCTATCCAGTTCTCGAGTGGCCCAGCCCAGACAATCGGCGCTCCTCCAATAAATAGAATGTCACCTGTAAAAACAGTTTTCGTATCCGCTACATAGGCGATTGTGTCTCCGGACGTATGTGCGGGACCAACTTCGATGAGCTCTATCGATCGCCCGCCAACGTTGATATCTAATCGCCCGTCAAATGTTCGAGTCGGTGGAACTAGTTCAATGTCATCGAACGTAAAATCTCCAAAGAAACCGCGGAAAAGTTCACCAACTTCACCTGGTGCTTTGTTCAACGCGGCCAAGACCGACGGAGGAACTTCCACCATTTCCCGAGCGGTTGCATTCGAGGCAATAATTTCGGCGTCACGAACGAGTTGATTTCCAAAGCAGTGATCGCCATTGGCGTGAGTATTGACGACAGTGGTTATGGGTGCTGCATTCACGACAAGTGACATCGAATCAAGCATTGCTGCGGTGAGTTTGAGATCGAACAATGTGTCAACAAGAAGTGATGAACCATCACCGACAACGAGACCGGCGTTACTGTATCCCCAACCGCCATCAGGCTGGAGGTATGCAAAGCAGTTGTCGCCGATTTCATGTAAACCCAAGCTGTAGTTCGAGGAGTTGAGCGTCATGTTCGTTTACTTACTCATCGGCGAATGCTGATTATTTGGAAGTAAGGCAGCTCCAATTGCCCCGGCGTGTTCGCCGAGTTCGGCCGGTCGAAGTTCTGGATTGTTTCGGTGGGAACTGGAATACAACATTTCTCCAAACCAGCGGCGAATTGCTGGCATCAATATTTCTGAGGAAGTTACCAAACCGCCACCCAACACTATGCACGAGGGATCAGTCGTGTTGGTGAGATTCGCCAACCCGAGTGCGATCCACTTCGCAAATTCATCTAAAACTACTTGCGCATCAGGTTCGCCATTCACCGCACGAGCAATCAATGACTCACCAAGTTCTCCATCAGCCAAATATGCCAATCCAGTTCCCGACGCATAGCGTTCCCAGCAGCCCCGCCGACCGCATGGACACAACGGTCCGCTCGGATCGACAACGACATGTCCAATCTCACCAGCAAATCCATTGGCTCCATGTTGTAATACCCCGCCAGACACCAATCCCCCACCAATTCCCGTTCCGAGTGTGACCATCCAGACATCGTTGTGGCCTCGAGCCGCACCGAACTTCCACTCCGCAAGACAGGCTGCCGTAGCGTCGTTGTCAACCCACACTCTTTTTCCGACTTTGCTTTCCAGTTGGGCTCGAAGAGGAAACTCACTGGCACCTTTTAGATTTGGCGAGGCGCGAATGACTCCATCGGGCGTAATTAATCCGGGAACTCCTACACCGAGTGAATCATGTGGTCCAAGTTCCTCGGTTATCGCAAATAGCAGGTCCACGAGTTCTGCAGCGATTGGAGTTGGTCGGCGTACAGATTTCACGACGACGCCGTTTTCGTTTACAACAACGCCAAGACACTTGGTCCCGCCGATGTCGATGCCCGCTAGGAGCGTCACGACTCGCTGCGGGTCTTCAGTTCCTTGAGAGTGTCCAAAATACGGACCTCAGCGCGACGCTTCACGAATCCAGGTAATGGAACCACAAGTTCAATTGCCAATTCGTATGTGACCCGAGTACCTTCTGGAACCGTCTCAAAAACGTAAGCCCCACGAATCGAACGCATGATGTCACCGGCAACAAGTGTCCACGACAATCGCTTGGGCGCATCGGTGTAGTCATAAGCGAGGGTGTAATGAGTACTCCGTCCGAGTGCCGATGCTCGGTACTCCACCTTGGTAGAACGGCCCTGCGCGTCTCGATCGAGGACAGTTGCTTCCTTGACGTCATGGGCCCACTCGGGATACTTCTCAAAATCACTTGCAATCGAAAAACACCGCTCAGCAGTAGCCGCAATAATTGTGGTGTCGGATCCAGAATCAACCATGGACACCATCTTTGCCGATCTTGGGGTTCGGAGTGATGGTTTTGCTGTTATCCAAAGGAGAAAATTCGCCATGTCGACTGGCCCACAGACCGTTTAGACCTAATCCAAATAACGGCACGAGAACTCCAAAAGCCAAGGTGCTTCCCGAACGACCGTCGGTGGTTGTCCGGGCTAGAGCGGTAATTAGCCCACACAACCCTTGTCCAATCAGGCAACCGTTCATTAATTGGCGGACCTTGAAGCTGGAAACCGTTCCGAAAAGTAAAAATAGCGAGGCGACCGAAATATCGTCGTAACGGCTTCGCTGCACCGCGGTGAAGTATCCCCAAATGAAACTTGCTACCCCAATCGCAAAGAGCACGAGTGCAACTACGACACCTAACGTGCGAAATACTGGGGTGAACACAACAGCTGCCAGGGTTGCCGAGACGATAAACGTCACGGTTCCCAATATATTCACTCTGACCAAAATACTCACGTCGCAACCTGTAGAACGGCGGCGAGACGTTTAGCCAACATGTCGTAATCGAACAAATCCAGTGCCCGTTGACGAGAGGCAAGACCCATCAACTTTCGCATTCCGTCGTCGGCCAAAATATTGCGTATCGCTTCGGCAACCGCTTGCCCGTCGGTAGGGTCGGCAATGACGCGACCTGTTACTCCGTCCAATACGGCCTCGGCGGCACCTCCGGAATCCCCGGCAATTTGTGGAATTCCACACGACGCCGCTTCGGCAAAAACAATTCCAAACCCCTCCTGTTCGAGCCCGCCCCAGCGACTTCGACACAGCATCGCGTAAATATCGGCACATCCATACAACTTTGGCATCATGTCATTGGCCACTCGACCCAGAAACTGAACTGGCGAATTGAGGTCACTCGCTAATCGTTCGAGTCGATTCCGATCTCGACCGGATCCACCGATTACAACTTTCAATTTAGGATGTGAAATTCGTAGTCGCGCTGCTGCTCTGATCAACGTGTCAAAACCTTTGCGCGGCACAAGTCGACTGATCCCGACCACCAGTTGACAATCCTGATCAATTCCAAGTGCGTGGCGAGCGTTGGCTCGTTGCATTTTATCGAGGGGAACAAAGCGTTGAGTATCAACCCCAGGTGGAATGACCGTCATTGACAATTGCTTTGCCACGAGAGATTGAGCTTGAGCCGCTGGGTAGCTACCGGCTGCGATGACATGCTCGGCACGACGCAATACATACGATAGAGACTGACGAGAAACTGGCAGTCGGCCTGGCACAGTTACTTCGGCGCCATGCACAACGACCATATAGGGCAACTTGAGCGAGGGACCAACGAGACCAAGTGGTACGGCCGGATCCAAGACGATGAAGTCGGCTCCGAATTTGGATGCCAATTGATTGATCCGCTTCACCATTAACGGATGCGGCAACAATACTGGCTCTGCAACTCGATGTATTTCAAAATTTTGGTCAGCGTCAAAGACCTTTGAGTCTTTATGTGGACTCGTCAAAACCGCAAACGAATTCGACGGCAACCGTCGCCACCATTCCCATAACAAATTTTGAATGCCTCCAATCTTGGGAGGAAAATCATTGGTGACAAGCAGGTGTTTCATGCCGATGTCATATTCGCACGCGGGGCTCGGGCAATCGCGACAATTCATCAACGACTAAAGGGGCCGTGTCGTGAAATGGGATCAAATGTCCAAGATCCAATCGAGCCGCCGCCCACACTGCGTGAGCCCGCAGCATTGGATCAGGATGCTCCAGGTAACCGATGAGAACTTCACATACTGCCTCGTTTTGCGGATCTCCAATATTGCCGAGCACAATCAGCGCATTTCGACGAATCCAGTCAGGATTGCGATCAGCGATGTACCAGGACCCTACAACACCGAGCAGGACATCATCATCGCTAGTAAGTAGAAATAGTATTGAAATCCACGGCTGAGAGTCGCTTCGAATTTCTTGGCGCGAACCAAAACGAATGGTTGGTGGGCACGCTTCTTGGCAATCGTCACATCCATAAATGCGATCACCTAATGCTTCGCGATATTGCCAATCAAAGATCCCTGGCTTTTGTAGAAGCCATGCTAAACACTTTCTTGCATCAACTACACCGGGTTCAACTATGGCACCGGTCGGACATGCCACAAGACATCGTCGACATTCTCCGCAGCCATCGCTGACCGGCTTTTCAATACCAATCAGTGGCGCATCAGTGATAACACTTCCGAGAACGAAGTAGCTACCCGCGCCGGGAATCATGATGTTGGCGTTTTTACCAAACCAACCGAGACCAGCCAGAAAAGCCGATTCCCGATCAACTATTGAATTGTCATCGGCAAAGACGATCGCTCGCCATCCGTCGTCACGTAAGAATTTTGCTACGACGTTGAGACCATCTCGCAATTGTTCGTAATAGTCATTCCATGCGTACCGCGCAACCCTGGCACTTGTTAGTTCAGGTGATTCTCTGGTCGGAGTTGCATAGGAGTACGCCCCGACAACTAGCGAACGTGCATTTTTCATACTCGCTGTTGGATCAGTTGATCGCTCGGGATTACGAAATGTGAACTGCATCGTGTCACTAAACCCTGCAAGTTTGCGAGCAACCAATGCACCATGAGCGCGACCCATCTTTGTAGCCGGGGCTATGCCAATTCGATCGAGTCCGGCCTGACGACCTACATCGAGAACCGTCTCTGAATACTTGCCGGCCTGACCGGACGATAGTTCTTGGTTTTTAACTAGCCGCACAATGCCGAAGCGTAGGCACCATTCCGGCTTTTGCGAGCAATTTCACGGCGCGCTGTTCGTGAATATCAAAGATTACGGCGGTTTCTGTGGCACCACCGCAGAGAAAAGTAACCAAGCAGTCACCACATGCTGAACTTTCACGCATGGCGCAGGTGGTGCAACTGATGATCAGCGGGTCCATGTTGAAATCTTGGTCTATGGGTGTCGCACGGTTAGATAATGATTGCACCAGTCATATCTATGTTGAGAGTCTTGACGGTTCCGTTCAGTGGCATTAGCGCGGCCAAGGCGGATGCATCTTCGCCGGCACACATCGCCGCCACAGTTGGTCCTGAACCAGAAAGCCAAGCACACCAAGACGGTCCTGATAAGGCGCAATCCATGGCCTTTTGCGAATCTGGTGCGTCGGCTAGACGAACATTCTGGTGTAATCGATCTTGAGTTGCTACTCGCAATGCTGAGACGTCGCCGGCCGCAAGTGCAGCAATTAAAAGACTTACATGGCCAATGTTAAATACGGCATCTTGAAGTGGCACATTTTTATCCAGCGTTGTTCGCGACTCATGGGTTGATGTTTGGGATTCTGGAATCCAGACCACGATCGTAGGATCGACACCTAGAGGAACTTGAACCACTCGGCCCGAAGCACTGGCAACGATTCCGCCAACAAGTGAAGCCGCGACATTATCGCAATGACCTTCCAATTGGGAAGTGATAGCAAGAATATGATCTCGCGCTTGTTCAAGTGTTTGTGGCGAAACTCCGTAATGTTGGACATGAGCCACTACCGCTCCTCCGACTCGAGCGGCTCCGCTGAAACCTAGACCTCTACCCATTGGAATCATAGATTTAGCCCATAATTCTCCTTGACCACCGTTGAGCAAAAATGCTCCATGAGCCGGATGGCGAGGACCGATGCGATTGGCGCCGTCGGGAATATCTGCTTGGCCAATGATTCCAACTTCTAAATACAGCGACAATGCCATTCCTACTGCGTCAAATCCTGGTCCAAGATTTGCGGAACTGGCCGGAACCCGAACCGAGAACGAAGAGGATGATGTATTCATCGGTACTTCATCGTGCCACAGAGGCGCTAATTCTGATCAATGCGTCCAAAACATTTTGCGCCGCGCCTGAATCGATACTTTCTGATGCTTGCTCAATTGCCACCGGAATCGTTTCCGCGCTTCCAGCTACGACAAGTCCTGCGGCGGCATTGAATACGACGATGTCACGAATCGAGCCACGTGCGCCCGCAAGAACATTACGCACGACTTGAGCGTTGTGTTGTGGCGTACCTCCTCTAACTGAATCAATCTCGGCCCGAGCCAACCCAAATGTCATGGCATCAATTTCAAAATTTGTCACGACACCATCGCGAAGTTCTGTCACCGCGCACGATCCACTGAGTGAAAGTTCATCCATTCCGGCGTGACCATGAACCACCCACGCCCGCTGCACACCACGTGTTTCCAGCACTTGGGCCATTGTGGTGGCAATAGTCGGATCACCCACTCCCACGATCATGAAATTTACCGCCGCCGGGTTGGCCATTGGACCCAACAAATTAAACGCGGTAGGAATGCCGATTTCGCGGCGAGATGGACCGGAGTGACGAAACGCTGGATGAAATGTTGGGGCAAAGCAAAATCCCATTCCGGATTCGACAACACATTGAGCAACACCTTCCCCATCAATGTCGATCGTCACGCCAAGTGCTTCAAGCACGTCAGCGGTTCCACATTGCGAAGTAGCGGCACGGTTACCGTGCTTACACACAGGAACACCAGCGCCGGCAACTACAAGGGATGCCATCGTTGAAATATTTACCGATTGGCTTCGATCTCCACCGGTGCCAACGATATCGATACTTCGTAACGCGATGTCGAATGGCAATTCGACTTTCGAAGATGCCTCCAACACAGCCGACAACATGCCTTGCAATTCTTGGACGGTCTCTCCCTTTGCTCTTAAAGCAACCACAAAGGCGGAAATCTGCGATGGGGTTGCCTCGCCGCGCAACACGGTGTTCATCACTCGCCCGGCCTCGCTGGAAGTCAAATCGCGACCAGCAACTAGGCGACCAATAACTTCTGACCATTGGTGAACGCCGTCGCTGGCGCTCACGGGCGATTCCAATTATGCCGTTCGACGGCGCTGACGCAGAATACGACGGCGTTCACCCGCGGTCGCGCCGCCCCAAACTCCCTGGTGTTCGCGATTGTCGAGCGCATAGTGCAAACACGCTATGCGAACAACACAGTCAGCACACACGGATTTTGCGATATCGGCATAGTCATCGTTGTCAGGATAGAAAATTTCAGTATCGAGCCCTTGGCAAGCACCTTTGCTACGCCACAACATGTCGATCACGGTCACCCACGAACCCCCGTTGGCTACTTCCTACCTCAATGGAGATGGTAGGACTACGACAAGTGTTGACGCCAATTGGATAAACCCGGACCCAGTGGCAACCTAGGCCCGTAGGTCGGAAAGTAACTCCGTGACAATAAAGGAAGGCAGCTCAACAGACTCAATGTACGCCGGGTGGTCACAGGTGAGCCGGACAATTCCGCGGGCAAATTCCCCGACTTGATTGGCGCTGAATTCAAAGCGCACATAGTGCACTGCGGCAGTGACATCGGCACGGGTCAGATTTTCAGCATGACCTTCCTCGGTTATCGAACGTGAATCGGACCCATCGCCCAGTTTGATAACTATTGATCCCTCAATTCCTACCAACTTTGGTAGCCACTCTCGCATTTGCTCGTCCGTGGTGAGTTCCACAAATAATGTCGCACAAAGTTGACCCGGCTCTGGAATAAGTGGGTTATATGCATTGAGTTCCTCGATCACACCGGCATCATTGGTTACTTTTTCGGCCCGTAACATCTCTTGTATCTGCGACTTAACAGTTTCACGATTTTCAAACATCAAGGTCACCACCGGACCGAGAGCAACTCGCCGCTTTCGCTTGACTTCAATAACCGAGTTTCGCAACGACTCGCGCTCGCGCTCATAGGCGCGTAAGTCGAGAATGTCGCTCAATTGAAGTTTTCGCGACGACATCGTTATCGCACTCCCTCTTCTGGTATTGCATATGCTCGGGCGAGAATTTGCAATGGGTGAAGTGGAATCAGACCAGTCTGTTCGGCAATTGCCGTGTTAGCTAGATGACAATCGCCGGTGACCACAGCCGAGTCGGCATCCATCACCATCCTTCCGAGCTTTGCCGCAATCGGCATTGAAAGTTCGGCGTTTTCCGCACGCAATCCCCACATTCCGTCGATACCAGAGCATTGCTGAATAACCGTGACCTTCGCCCCAGTCAGTTTCATCAGATCGCGACTCTTCAGTCCAATATTTTGAGCTCGAAGGTGACATGGAATGTGATAAGTGATCGTGTCCGGCACCTCTCCCTTGAATTCAAGATCAAGCGTTAGACCATCGGTCTTTTGTAATTTGATGAGGTACTCGGAACTATCGAATGTGTGGTCGGCAACCAATTGGGAGTCTGGACCACCTACATAATCTAAATAGTCCTTCTTCAATACATAACTACACGTTGGTTGAGGAACGACAATGTCATTACCTTGACGTACATGTTCGGCTAATACTCGAACGTTTTTAGTCGCCACTTTGGTGAACTGCTCAATGTCGCCATTGTGCAAGAATGGCGCACCACAACACGATGTGCCATCGGCAAGAGTGCACTCGACGCCATTATGTTCGTACACTCGCACAAGATCGTGACCGATTTCTGGCGCCTGGTATTCAACAAGGCAAGTCGGAAAAATTGCCACTTGGGCTTGTCGTTGTTTGAGGTGAATTTTAGGTCGATGCTTAAACCAAGTTGTAAATCGAGTCCGAGCAAATGGCGGCAATAATCGCTGGCTAGATACTCCAGAAGTCAGTTCAACGACCTTGCGGATTATCGAGCCAGGTTTCGCTCCCAAAACCATGTTAGTTATCGGTCCGGTGCTAGTGGCAACTTTGCCAAGTAAATCAGTCCGACCAAGTATCGCAGTCGTGAACTTGCTGCGCATTGATTCTTGACCATTGGCGCGACGCATCGCATCGGTGCGCAGCATCAAACGCGGGAAATCAATCGCCCACTCATGTAGTTCCGGTGTGTATGGACAATTGATATAACACAACTTGCACTGAAAACACTCGTCTACAACATGATCCTGCTGAGCGGGAGTCATCCTCCCAGCGTCTTGGTCGTCGTGTTGATCTATGTAATCAAACAGCGTCGGAAACGACGAGCAGAATTTGAAGCAGAGCCGACATCCGTGACATAAGTCGAAGACACGCTCAAGTTCTTTGCGTGTATCTGCTTCGTCAAGATAAAGCGAATGATGCGGATCGTAAGTGATTGTCATGACACCTCACGCCTGGCACTGCACGGGTCAAATCGTGCAATGCCGGCGTTCATGTTTAGTTTGCGGTTGCGTCTTGGAGGCTTTTTAGGCCTTGGGCAAAACGTCCGGCATGGCTCTTTTCAGCCTTGGCCAGAGTTTCAAACCAGTCCGCAACTTCGGCAAAACCTTCTTCTCGAGCTGTTTTGGCGAACCCTGGATACATCTGGGTGTACTCATAAGTTTCGCCAGCAACTGAGGCTTTGAGGTTCTGTTCGCTGTCACCAATTGGCTCACCGGTAGCAGGGTCACCAACTTCGGCTAGATACTCAAGATGACCGTGGGCATGGCCGGTCTCGCCGTCGGCGACATTTTTGAATAATGACGCTATGTCGGGCAGCCCCTCGACGTCTGCCTTTTGAGCGAACCACAAGTAGCGACGATTGGCCTGGCTTTCACCAGCGAACGCTTCCTTGAGATTCTCATGTGTCTTCGTGCTTTCGAGCTTGGCCATGATGTTTCTCCTTTGTTTTAGTTATGCGTATTGATTGGTTTTACTTACACTTTTTACACGTCCCATGAAAAACGACACCGACATCAGTAATAGTGAATTCCTCGACACCAGTTGGCTTTAATTTGGCAACACCCTTTACATGCACGTCGCGGACTTCTCCACACTCATCGCACACGACGTGTTGATGGTCTTCAACATTCGGATCAAATCGAATCGCTCCATTTCCCACATTGATGAACTGAACCTCGCCCATTTCGGCGAGTTCATTGAGAGTTTGATAGACGGTTCGCAGCGAAATTCCGGGCAATTTGGCATCTGCCATCGCGTAAACCGACTCTGCCGTTGGATGAGTTTCGTTGGCGTGCAGAAGTTGAAACAGCAATTTACGCTGCGGAGTTATCTTGCGTCCTTGCTCACGAAACACTGAAGCAAGTTCCGTCGGTGTTCGCATAACCAAGATCATAAGTTGACATCAACTTAATTTGCAAGTCGTGCAAATTAAAAAATCATGTGACTTACGACCTAGTTGCCGACCAAAAGTCTCTTCTTCGATGTAGTCGACAAGTTGGTGGCTTTATGCTTGGATTGTGACGTTCAACCGCCAGCAACAACTGCTTCGGCTGGCCAATGAAGAATTCGACGTTTTGGTCATTGGCGGCGGCATCACGGGAATCGGAGTTGCGTTGGATGCGGTAACTCGGGGATTGCGTACCGCCTTGGTCGAGCGAGATGACTTCGCCTCTGGCACCTCGTCAAAGAGCAGCAAACTCATTCACGGCGGACTCCGATATCTCCAACAGGGTGAGGTGAAACTGGTGTACGAAGCACTCCACGAGCGTCAACGTTTGCGCCGTAACGCACCCCATTTGGTGCAAATCCTTCCATTCATGATTCCAATACTCACCCGTGATGGCCTTGTTTCACGAAAAATTTCCCGAGCATTGGGTATGGCCTTATGGATGTATGACCTCACCGGAGGATGGAGAATTGGCAAGTTTCATCGTCGACTTAAAGCCGCCGACGCGAGTCTTCACTTGCCGACAATTTCCGTGCAGCGGATCGCCTCGGCGTACCTCTATTACGATGCCACCGCCGACGATGCTCGTCTGTGTCTAACAGTGGCACGAACCGCTGCCAAGCATGGCGCCGTCGTTGCCAATCAGTGTGGTGTGGAAAAGGTTTTGCATGATCACGAAGGCAAAGTTAGAGGAGTTCGGGTAAAGCCCCATTCTGGGCCAGCGTTCGAGATTCGGGCACGTTGCGTAGTTAATGCTGCTGGAGTGTGGGCTGATGAGGTACGTCAAGCCGATTCTGGATTAGATCCGCACAGCATTCGACCGGCCAAGGGAGTCCACATCACGTTGCCTTGGAAATTGATCCGTAATGATGTTGCCGTAGTAATCCCGGTTCGCAATGACAAACGAAGTCTTTTCATTGTGCCGTGGATTGCCAATGATGGTGGAACTTTTCAGTATGCCTACGTTGGTACGACCGACACCGACTACCCGGGAAATGTCGATAATTCGCAATGCAGTTCCGAAGATATTTCTTACGTACTCGATGCCCTCAATGCGGCGATCTCCACCAATATTACGGAACACGATGTCACCGGTGTTTGGTCCGGACTCCGTCCATTGGTTCGTAATGCGGATGGCACTGCGGCCACTGGACGAACCGCCGACCTTTCGCGACGGCATAAAGTCCAACACTCACCGTCGGGAATGATTTCGATAACTGGCGGAAAGTTGACTACGTACCGCCGTATGGCTCAAGACACAGTCGACGCAGTCCAAGATCAACTCGGACGCCGAACCAAATGTCGCACCAAACGATTACCGTTTGTCGGAGCGTCAGAAGGTTTACCGAAATCTGCGAGATTGGTCGATTCACATCTCGACCAACGATACGGCACCGAGGCATCTTCGATTCAGGAACTGATTAAACAAACACCCGATCTCGCCGGGCCGCTCATTCCTGGTCTTCCATATTTGCGCGCTGAAGCGATATTCGCTGTTCGAAATGAAATGGTCGTAAATTTGGATGACGTATTGGCACGACGAACCCGGTCACTGTTAATCAACAGAAAAGCGACACTCGCCCATGCTCGTCAAGTTGCTGAACTCATCGCACCCGAATTGAACTGGACGCCCGATTTGATTGATAGCCAAGTTGCTAAGTTCGTTGAATTATGTTCGCGCGAAGAGGCAGCAGGACAAGTTACAGAGGCCGAATTTCTAGCTAGCCACTCGTAATAATTGTCGCCAAACGCCTAATCTGATGACCGATGGGACATCCAACGGAACCGATTGAATTTGGCGTTGAACCGGAGACCCTTACCGAAAAGTTCCTCGGCGCAAGTTCTGTCACCAATTCAATCGATAGTGATGTCATTGAAGCCTTGAAATTGGTCTGCGATACTTCGGTAAATTCCTTGGACACGGCTGAGCATGGTCGCGATTGGTGGCCACTAACAATGCATTGGTCGCTTGCCGGAGTCATCCCGCGGCGCCCGTTCGCAGTGTGCCGACCAATTTCGACTGAACAGGTACTTGGAATAGTTCGCATCTGTACGGCACACGATGTACCTCTTACAGTGTCGGGCGGGCGAAGCGGAGTATGTGGGGCGGCTATTCCGATATATGGCGGGGTTGTCTTGGATGCAACCTCAATGTCTGGGATCTGCAATGTTGATGCTGAGTCTGGCATTGTCGAAGTTCTGCCTGGCACCTTTGGTCCCGAGTTCGAAGATGAACTTCGTATTCGACATCAACTCACGGTTGGGCACTTTCCGCAATCTTTCGATATATCGACCGTCGGTGGATGGGTCGCCTGTCGCGGCGCTGGCCAGTTTTCGACACGCTATGGAAAAATTGAACACATGGTGGTGGCACTTGAAGTTGTGCTTGCCGATGGATCGGTGATTATCACGGGAGGGGCACCAGCCTCTGCCACAGGTCCAGACCTCACCTCAATATTTGTCGGCAGTGAGGGAACCCTGGGGATTTTGACCCGTGTCTGGCTTCGGGCACATCCTCTGCCGTTGTATGAACGCCGAGCCGCGTACTCCATTGCGTCATTCAATGACGGCATCAAGATTTGTCGGGACATTATTCGAGCCGGCGCATCCCCTGCCGTATTGCGTTTGTACGATCAATTTGAGAGCGCCCGATCTCATGGCACCGATGGTTCCACCTGCACCCTTCTCGTTTTGGACACGGGGGACGAGATACTCATCGATGCAACGATGCGAATTGTCGAAGCCGCCGCGCACCGCCATGGAGCAATTAATAGCGACATTGATTTGGTGGAGCGATGGATGAACCACCGCAACGACACTTCCGGACTGCAAGCACTCACCCGCAAGGGCTACATCGTCGACACCATGGAAGTATCGGCTCCTTGGTCAAAATTGCCGATGATCGTTGACAAAGTTCGATCTGCATTGTTGGAGATGTCAGGAACTCGGGTCGCGACATGTCATCTCTCCCACAGTTATCTTGACGGAGCTTGTTTATATTTCACATTTGCTGCCGAGGTCGAACATGACAAACTTGATGCGCAGTACGTCGCGCTGTGGGATGCCGCCCAACGAGCAGCAATTTCGGCAGGGTCGAACATTTCGCATCATCATGGAATTGGAATTAGCCGGGGTCGGTTTATGGCCGAATCTCTTGGCGGAGGATTTGGGGTTTTGAAAGCGCTAAAGATAGCACTGGATCCTGGTGACATTCTGAATCCAGGAAAACTTGGATTGCCGTCTCGTCGCGGAAATGCGGTGTGGCCGTGAGCGTGCTCGTCATTGATGTGGGAACAAGCGGTCTTCGAGCATCTATCGTGCGTGCCGATGGATCAATCGACAGTTACTCATACGAGGCGTTTGCTCCATCCACACCGTTTCCGGGTTTGGTTGAATTTGACGCAATGGCGATGCGTGATGCGGTACTGCGGGTGGCAACTACATCTCTAACCGCCGGTGGCCCTGTTGATGCTGTCGGCATCACAAATCAGCGGGCATCGACGATCGTATGGGATCATGATTCTGGAATTCCGATTGGACCCGCACTCGGTTGGCAGGATTTACGCACGGTGATGGAATGCCTCACGGTGCGCGCCGAACACGGACTTATTCTCGCCCCAAACCAGACCGCAACAAAGGCATCCTGGATGCTCAAAAACTATTCTGTTAGAGATCGCACACGAATTCGGATCGGAACGGTTGATACCTGGGTCGCCTATGTCCTTTCCAAAGGGGAACTTCATGTCACTGATTTTTCAAACGCAGCGGTGACGGGTTTATTATCTTCAACTTCATCCGTGTGGTCACCACAAGCACTGGAACTCATGGAGCTGGATGAATTGATGCTGCCGACGGTGGTTTACAGTTCTGGCATTATTGGCGATGCCAGCGCTCTTTCCGGCTCTCCGCCGATAGCTAGTTTGGTTGGTGATCAGCAAGCTTCGCTCATCGGGCAAGGTTGCGTGAATCCAGGACAAACAAAGATTACGTTTGGAACCGGCGGAATGCTGGATGTCTTTGTTGGGAGTAATACTCCAAAGTTTGCACAGCGTGGACCACATGGAACGTTTCCGATAGTTGTATATAGCGATGTAAAAGGCGTGTCATGGGGTGCGGAGGCAATCATGCTTTCCGCCGGAACCAACATTGAATGGCTTCGCGATGATTTGCAAATAATTGACTCTGCGTCACAAAGCGATGAAGTCGCCGCACAAGTTGCTACTTCCGACGGTGTCGTCTATGTCCCGGCATTGCTTGGTTTAGGTACTCCTCATTGGGATTACGGGGCCAGAGGATCGCTCTTTGGGATAACGCGGGGAACAACCCGTGCTCATATCGTGCGCGCGGTGTTAGAAGGTGTAGCTCATCGAGGAGCCGACTTGGTTGAAGCAGCCGTTGGCGATACCGGTCTATCAATCGATTCGTTGCGCATTGACGGCGGGATGAGCCGAAATAACACTTTTATTCAGGCTCTGGCAAATACATCGATGCGACCAATCGAAGTATCTCCAGTCGCCGAAGCCACCACCCTAGGTGCGGCATTTCTGGCAGGTATTGCTGTTGGAACCTGGGGTTCATTAGCCGAGGCGGCATCGACATGGAAACCCGCATCTGTAGTTAATCCGACGACGAGTCTCGACCGGAACCAATGGCACGAAGCGATTGCCAAATCAAAGGGTTGGATACCTGCGCTATCCTCGCTCGACTTCTAGATTTATAGCGCCCCGTTTGCAAACCAGACCCTGACCAGAAAGGACTTCCAAAGTGCCAGCAAAGAAATCAGTTACTCCCCAGGCGATTCCGCCGAACCAACCCACCGAAGCCGACCTCATAATGCTCAATGATGTCCAGAGCGCCGAGCTCGCGGTACGCGATCTTTACGACACAGCTTTGCGGGCCGGGGCATTTTCCGATGAGCAGACTGGTGTTCTTCAACTATTCCGCGATCATCACACGGCTTACGCACAAGCAATAAACGGAATCATTGGCAAATCCGCCATCAACAAGCGCAACGAATCGCTCTACTCGAGCAATTCAGATCTGGTTACCGCGTCCACGACATCACTTCCCACCTTGCAGTCGCTTGAAAATATTCTCGTTGCCACCCATACCACGATCGTTGGTTCACTCATTGGCATGGATGCTGTCACTCTTATCGCTTCAATTTTGATTGTCGAAGCTCGACATGCTGCCGTTTTTGGCAGTGCACCGAAAATGGATGTTGCATCCGCGCTCAACGATGTCGCGGCCTCTCTCGTTACGTCTAATTCGGCAGGTGGATGACAATGATGGCGATACCCAAAAAAACCAAAACGCATTTAGCCGAACTGAGTCGACGCGACCTCTTCCGTATTGGAGGTATGGGATTGATCTCCGCGACATTGTTGGCGGCATGTAGCAAAAACGATCTCACGGCCGATAATGCAATCGCCAGCATTGGAACCATTCCGCCCAATTCATCACTTCCCAAGGTTGATGTGACCGATGTGGTTCTGTTGCGTACAGCCGTATCGGTTGAGTACAACTCCATAGATATGTACACCGCAGCAATCGATGGAGGCTACTTTTCTGGCGACTTCGCTTCCACTGCTGAAATCGCCAAGCGATTTCGTGATGATCACTTAGCTCATGCTGAAACGTTGAATACTTTGGCAGTGGCTCTTGGTGGTACAACTTTCGATTGCGCAAATTCACGAATTAATTCACTGATTATCAAGCCAGCATTCGATCTAATAACGGCGCCCGATAACCCAGACGTCGCTTTTGATACCGTGACCCTTGCTCACGCTTTTGAAACAGTTTCGGCTCAGATGTATCAAGGATTTGTTGGTCAGTTCTCAGATCCAAAACTTCGTGGCGAAACAATTCGTATTGGTCAAAATAATGTGCGCCACGCCGTGATTCTTGCCCAGCTAATTAACCCAGGCTTGAGTGGCATCGAACCATCCGCTGATCCCGCCACCGGAATTGCCAATGTGGTAGCAGTTCCCTCAGCATTCGGCAATCTGGCAATCCTGCGGGTTCCGTTTGGTTCGCCTAATGCGGATGGAGTGAAGACTTCAATCACAATGGAGACCCCAAGTCTCAATGCCTTGACTTACGATTTTGTTTCGTGCTGAGCTTGTTCCCACCAGCCATACACTGAGACCGACGGTGAGTCGACCGGATGATCGCGGGTTAGCAAGTTTTACTTGCCGATCTGAGGAAAGTCGGGGCTTCACAGGACGGAATGCTGGCGAAAGCCAGGTCGGGGCGACCTGACGCAGGATGCAACAGAAAACAAACCGCCGATGGGTGTCGGTCGCAAGACCGCCGTCACAGGCAAGGTTGAAACGGTGCGGTAAGAGCGCACCAGCGCATGGAGCAATTTGTGCGGCTTGGTATCGCGATTCGAAGCAAGATCACGCAGAAGGCACAAGCGGTCCGCTTGCCCGTTACTTGTAACGGGCGACCTTCGGGTAGATCGCATAGAGGGATGGTCATCGGTCGAGACGGGAAACCGTCGACACTACAGAACTCCGCTTATAGGTTGACTCACCGTCACTCAAAAACTTAGATTGGGATGCTTGTCCCATCTTCTAATTTTTTAGAAGATGTGAATCAGTGCGCAACGTCCCATGACGTGGCATTATGTATTTGCGAGACCTGCAGTCGGGGCGCCAAATCACCCAGATCCGCTCACTATGACTACTCCGTAGCTTGCAGTAGTAGTCGCGGAGTCCACCACTTTTCCCTTGATAATCAAAGAAATTGTCAACGCCTGTTTGTCGTCCGATTGCTTCTGAGCGGTTGCGGCAAAAATTCCGATAGACGAATCTACATTTATTGCTGCAGATCCACACCCTTCACGAGTCGCATCGCCAATGGCGCCTGACCAGCAAAGTGACGATGGTGCATCAATCTGGATAATTGCATCAGTTGTTGGATTGAGTCCAACACATCCGGCAAGCATCACAATCGCCGGCAATAGCAAATACTTACTAGGTTTCACAAGCGATCCCGTCTTTGTCACGGTCACTCTTCCTATTTTCGTTGTATACCTTCAAATTCACTATCGCACGCGTCGATCCAACCGCCGCCACAGACCTTGCCACACCATTGGGGTATACCTTGTGAAGATCTGTGCAATTTTTGAAACTCTTAGCTGCGGCAGGATTTACCAAAACAAAGGTAGATAAAACTACAAGTAGGAGAATACGTTTCATTTCTACAGACTAATGCGACAGAAGTGGTTCATATGCGTGTTGGCATGCGTCGATCGGCGTCACATCCGCAGTGATTCCCAACAGGTAGCGCCGTCCTAACCTACGAGTGAGGTTGACTCACCGTCACCCGCACTCGTCGCCGAGTCCAGATACATAGCAACACGCCGACGATCTCCAAAACAACATTCCACCATCCCCGATCTACCGATGGCAATGAAACATTGCTCAGGCCCAGACCACCAATGGGCCACCAAAACACTTTTGTATTGAGAAATGCGCCGTCAAATACAAGGTGCATAAACACACCAATAACTCCGGCAAGCAAGCGTTTGCGTCGCGGACGTGACCCAATGGTGGCCAACATAGCCACAATTAGCATCAGCACGCTCGTAACGACGCTGTGCAGCGGACCAACATGACCGAACCACCCGTCAACAACGTCGGGCAATACGGCTCCAATAATTAAATAGCGATAGTTAAATAGCGGGTCTCGAAAAACAAACCAAACCGACGCTACTGCGGTACCGGCGAACCAAAAAAACATGATTGACTTAGATTACGAGGTAACAGCCACAGTTCGGGCACTCGGGAAACTCATCTGCCGGCAACTTTTTCATCGCGTCAAGTTCACCACGAGCAATATCCAAGTGACAGGACTGGCAGGTTGGACCATGTAATTCAGCAACGGCTCCCCCTGCGATGTGTTTACGTTTACTTTCATAATCAGCAAGATGTCGTCCTGGAATGACGAGACTTATTGCTGATCGGTGCTCGTCCAATTCTTGAATCTCATGTCTAATGGCAGTTTGAGAACTCACAAGTTCATCACGCGACTCTGATAGATGGTTAGATTCGACTTTCTCATTTTCAGAGAGCGATACTATTTCCGAAGCCAATG
>JANNRJ010000005.1:0-63794 GCA_031401235.1 Actinomycetota bacterium | reverse complement strand
GTTTGTCAACAGTCCCGCCGGTATGGCCGAGTCCTCGACCACTCATCATCGGGACTTTGACGCCACATACTGCAGCGAGCGGCGCCAGAATAAGTGAGACTTTGTCGCCGACCCCACCAGTTGAATGCTTGTCGATTTTTTTACCTGGGACATCGCCCAAATCGATGACGTCGCCAGAGCGCATCATCGCATCGGTCAGCCAAGCGGTTTCCTGTGATGTCATTCCGCGCCAGACAATCGCCATAAGCAGAGCGCTGATTTGATAGTCGGCGATTGTGTCATCGGTCGCGCCCCTGACAAAGAATTCGATCTCGTCTTTGGTGAGCGCACCATTATCGCGTTTCTTGATGATGATGTCCTGAGGGAAATATGAAGTAGTCACTGGTAATTTCAAACCGAATTCGAAACGAGTCGTTTCCTAGACCAAACACTTGTCGGTCGATCGCGCAGGCGGGCATTAATCAGCTGTCCGGCGCGATTACGATTTCCGGACTTCTGCAGTGCATCAATGTGAGTGCGATGAACAACGTCGCGTTGGGCATGACTTCCGCCGATAATCGCCACATTGTTTCTAATTGGCTCGAGAAGCCGAACAGACTCCTCAAAATTGCTTTTGCCATGAGCAACAATTGCTTTGGCAATTGACAGTCCAGCCTTTTCAAGCATGTCCCGGTTTGTAACGTTTGGGTTGGGCTGCAATAAATACCTCTCGAGTTTAGAAACAAGGGCCTCCGCATCGCTCATTCGATCGGAGGCCACGAAGGCGAGTATCGCATGAATGTCGTTGAAGGCATACCAAGGTTCCGAATCCTTCGTCGCCCAGCCGTTTGCAAGTTTCTGCCAGCGGTCGTCAACACTTACGCCGTCGAGGTGCAGTCGCCACAGCAGTGCAGATGCGTCAACCATTTCCATTGCCAGGTTGGCCGAATCTTGATTATGGACGACGGAGTCATAAAGATCAAGAGCCCCGGAGTAGTTTTCTTGTTCGAGAAGAAAGAGTGCGTTGTGCCATGCGTTGTGCACATTGAGAAAGTTGCCAACCATCCAATCATCGTGCCGTTCCTTGAGGAATTCAAGACCTTCGTCGACCCGACCCATCATTTCCAAAACATGCACCACGGCGTGGATAGCCCAGACGTCGTCGCGATTCAATTCCAACGCTTGTCGTCCGACCTCTTCGGCCTGTGGGTAATTTCCGGATTCTTCAAGACCAAATGACCACATCGCCGAAAGATATCCAAAGTACGGGTGAGTTTTGTCCCATTTAGGCAAGGCTTTTGCAATTCGATCGCAGAGATTCTGCGATGAGCCAGTAAAGAAATCAAGCTGATGACCGACATACAAGGCGAGCGTGTCCGTTGGGTAGGCGATATTTACCTGACCAAGAATTTGTGCCGCCGACCGCATATCGCCTGCGGCCCACGATCGCGCCGCCTTAAAGTGCAATTGTTCGCGCTCGTTGAGTATCAACGCCGCCTGATCGAGACTTCGGAGTTGATCCGCAGCCGCCAATGCATCGGGGCGCTCACTTGATAACAGTCCCAAATATGCCGATATCAGGTAACCCATCGGGCAAGTCGGATCAATCTTGACAATATTCCCTATCTTGTGACCGACATCTGGCTGGAAACGAATCAGCGTCAATAGCGCATCATCAAGAGCGGAAATACCAGTGGCAGTGCCGGTGCATTCAAGTCCGAGATTGTCGCGCAAGTAAAAAACCAACCTTTAACTTTGATGATAATTGGGCGCCTCATGAGTGATCGTGACGTCATGTGGATGACTTTCTTCGCGGCCGGCGGTGGTGACGCGCATGAACCGAGCTCGAGCGTACAGTTCGGGCAAAGTGGCGGCACCGGCGTAACCCATTCCTGAGCGCAAGCCTCCAACAAGTTGGAAAACCACGTCACCAAGTGAACCGGCATATGCCACTCGACCTTCAATTCCTTCAGGAACAAGTTTGTTGCGCGGAGTATTCGATCCCTGGGCAGAACCGTAACGATCGGCACCGAGACCTTGCATCGCGCCAAGTGAACCCATTCCGCGGTAACTCTTATAGCGGCGACCTTCAAAGAGTTCAACTTCGCCTGGCGCTTCATCGGTACCGGCAAAAAGACTACCGAGCATGACGACGGTTGCCCCGGCTGAAAACGCCTTCACTAGGTCGCCAGAGTAAGTCACCCCGCCATCGGCGATGAGCGGAATCCCGTGAGCGTGCGCTCGTTGAGCTGTGTGCCAAATTGCCGAGAGTTGTGGCATTCCGGCACCGGCAATAACACGCGTTGTACATATAGAACCGGCACCAACACCCACTTTGATTCCATCGGCTTTTGCTGCAACAAGGGCATCGACACCTTCTTCGGTTACGACATTGCCAGCCACCACTGCCAACTCCGGCCAGCTGGACTTGACTCGTTCAATCGCTTTGATCACTCCGGCTGAATGACCATGGGCCGTGTCGATCACCAGTGCATCAACTGAGGCCGCAACGAGGGCATCGACCCGTTGCTCGAGGTCGGCGCCAACTCCAACCGCGGCACCAACACGCAGACGACCGCCACTGTCTTTGGTCGCATTAGGAAATTCTTGACGCTTCATAATGTCCTTGACCGTGATCAATCCGCGAAGACGACCGCTGGCATCGACGAGTGGAAGTTTTTCGATTCGATGTGTGTTGAGAATTGCCCGGGCCTCATCGAGTGATGTTCCTTCACCAGCGGTGATGAGTCCGTCGCTGGTCATGAATTCGCTCACCTGTTTTGAGTAGTCGCTCGGTGCACAAAAGCGAATATCACGATTGGTCAAAATGCCGACCAAGATTCCGTCGCGATCCGTAATCGGAACTCCGGAGAAGTGGTAGCGGTTCATCAACTGCTCGGCTTCTTCGAGGGTTGCCGATGCTGGCAACGTAACAGGGTCGGTAATCATTCCGGACTGGGCGCGTTTGACGCGACGAACTTCAGTCGCTTGTTCATCGATGGTCATATTTCGGTGAATTATCCCGATTCCGCCGGCACGAGCAATGGCGATTGCCAAGCGAGATTCAGTAACTCGATCCATCGCCGCCGATACAAGCGGCGTTGAGAGATAGATGTCGCGGGCGAAGTGTCCCGTGGTGTCAACCATGTCGGGCAATACCTCGCTATATCCGGGCACGATGACCACATCATCAAACGTGAGGCCTTCAAATCGTGAGAAAAACTCGCTATTGCGGTCGATGGCGGTCACGACATTGACTCCTTGCCTGTTGCTGACACTTCACGCTGATGTGGCTGAGCACAAATTTGTTGCAGCGCAAGCACCAGCAAAGCGTGTTCGTGGCGATGCATGCGGGTGGCAAAATCATCGATTGTGTCGGTAGCCAATATTGGCACTTCTACACTTACGATGACCGGCCCGCAATCGACGCTCTCAGAGTCGACATAGTGGACCATTGCCCCCGAGCGTACTCGCGATCCCGCTTGAGCCTCGGAGAATGCTCGCTCAATGGCATTCACCCCTGGTAATTCGCCAGGTGCGGCTGGATGCAAATTAATGATTTGACTGGGGACATTGTTGCGTGGACCCACAAATCGGGAAATGAAAGTGTCAGAAAGAATGCGCATAAAGCCCGCCAAGACGACCCAATTGGGTTCAAAAGATGAAGCTGAATCGGCGAGCCTGGCATCAAACGATTGGCGGCTTTCGCCTGGCAATTTAGTTACGACACGAGTGGCAATGCCGTGGTTTTCGGCGCGGCGAAGGGCGCCGATCGACGGGTTATTTGTGATTACCGCAACAACATTGCCATTGATCGCGCCAGTTTGGCATGAGTCGATGATTGCCTGCAGGTTGGTGCCTTCACCGGAGGCTAGAACGACGATCCGCTGTTTCATCGCAAGATCACGGCACTTGGGCCAGCCGTGAGGCGACCAATTATCCACGTTGGCTCATCAATGGAGTTGCGAACTTCGGCTGCATTATCTGGATGGGTGATAATCACCATCCCAATTCCCATATTCAATGTTCGATACAACTCAACGTTTTCCATCGTCGTCAGTTGTCGCACAAGTTGGAACAATGGGGGCATTGGCCACGATCCAAGTGTCACCTCGGCGCCAATCCCTTCGGGAAGAACGCGGGGTAAATTATCGGGTAATCCGCCACCGGTGATATGCACAAGTGCCTTGACGCACTCGGTGTCGAGTGCTTTGGATAGCACCGGCAAATAGTTTCGGTGTGGCTCTAACAAAGTGTCGGCAAGGCATCGGGTGAGCGGATGTGGTGTTGCATCCAGAGGAATCCATTCGAATATCTTTCGCAGTAATGAGTATCCATTGGTGTGTGGTCCATTAGAGGCGACGCCGATGAGCACATCTCCGATGGCGATGTCGGATCGCGGAAGCAGGTTGCGCCGCTCGGCAACTCCAACAAGTGTGCCGGCAATGTCGAAGGCACCATCAACATAGACACCTGGCATCTCTGCGGTTTCACCACCGAGCAACACGCACCCGGCCGCGGCACAGGCAAATGACATGCCATCGACAACCGCCGCCACACGCTCGGCATCGATGTGCGAGGATGCCAAATAATCAAGAAAAAATAGTGGTGTGGCCCGCTGTACAAGCACGTCGTTGATGCAGTGATGAACAATATCGATACCGGTGCCGCGAACCCGTCCGGTTCGCGCCGCCAATTCAACTTTGGTGCCTACTCCATCGGTCGATGCGACAAGCACGGGTTCGTCAAATTCTTTGAGGAACGACACATCGAGTGCGCCTCCGAAAGCCCCGACGCCTCGCAACACTTGTGAATTAGCTGTTTGCTCAATGCTTGCCTTCATCAAACTCACTGCACGCGAACCCTCGTCAATGTTGACACCTGTTGCCGCATATGAAGTGAGTGATGCACCTATTGATCGCCATCCGATATCTCGACGAAAATATGCACCGTTGAATCCGACAGAGTTGACGCTTCGGTAAGCAAGCGATCGCGCCTCGGCCAGAGTTGCACCAACGCCAACGCAGGTGACAATGCGGCCCCCATTGGTGACAAGGCGATTGTCGGTGATTTCAGTTGCACCATGAAATATCGGGGCTGCTTCCGTCGATTCACCAATATGTAAAATTGGTGCACCGGGCGAGGTGGCACCTGGATAGTCAGCGCTGGATATAACGACACCAAGTGCATGAAGTGGTCGAATCTTCACCAGATCAGGGCGAAGTTTGCCTTCGGTGCAGGCAATCATGATTTCAAGTAGGTCCGAGTCGAGCAATGGCAGGAGCACTTGTGTTTCTGGGTCGCCAAATCGGCAATTGAATTCCAACAAACGTGGACCTTCTGTTGTAATCATCAGTCCCGCATACAACATGCCGACATAGGGAGTTCCCAGCGAGGCGAAATGGGCGATCACGGGTTGAATGAACTGGGCATTGAGGTTTTCGACGCTAAAACCAACAAGAGCAGGCGCATATGCACCCATTCCTCCAGTATTTGGACCGGTATCGCCCTCGCCGATTCTCTTGTGATCTTGAGCCAATGGAAGCGACACCGAAGTTCGTCCATCACAAAACGCAATAAGGGAACATTCAACACCAAGCAACCGTTCTTCAATGACGGTGTCACCAAGTGAGAGCGACTCGGCAATCGCTAAGGCAGTTTCATCGGGTGTCTCGGGAACCACCACTCCTTTGCCCCCAGCAAGTCCCGATTGTTTGACCACTACATCGCAGCCAAGATTTCGCCACCAAGCAAGGGCGCTGTCAGTTTCGCCTGGACTGAAGGTGGCAAACCGTGGACCGGGAATATTTAGGTGCGTAGCAACTTGGCGAGCGAAGGACTTGGACAACTCCAATTGGGCAACATTGAGGTTCGGACCAAAGCACGGCACACCGGCAGTGGCCAAGGCGTCGGCGATGCCGGCGGCAAGGGCGATCTCTGGGCCGACCACAACTAAATTCACTTGTTCGCGAGCGCACAGTGCAACGAGTTCGGTCACATCATCGACGGCGATGTTGAATCGTTCGCCAGGTGTCCCTCCGTTACCTGGTGTCACAAGCAATCGTTTACAACGTGGAGATTGCTGGATGCTGTGCGCTAAGGCGTGTTCGCGAGCACCGCTACCAATGATGAGAACCGTGAGCGACTCGCCAGCGGTCACGCAAGAACCTGATCGAAGAGATATTTTGAGTGTCGCTTTGTGATTTCGATCGGGTAGGCACCAGTGAAACACGAATTGCAGTAGCCCTCAGTGCGACCGACCGCACGCATCATTGCGTCAAGAGAAAGGAACGCCAGAGAGTCGCAGCCGATGAATTCTTGAAGTTCCTCGGGCGACATTCGTGCGGCGATGAGGTCATTGTCGTGACCCATGTCGACTCCAAAGTGACATGGGTGCATAATTGGAGGACAGGTGATCCGCATGTGCACTTCAATGGCTCCAGCTAGACGCAGTAGCTTTACTAGCGGTCCAGCTGTGGTTCCACGCACAATCGAATCGTCAATCAACACCACTCTTTTGCCGTCGAGATTTTCAGACAAGGCATTGAATTTCATCGCCACGCCGCGTTGGCGCATCGACTGGGTGGGCTCAATAAATGTTCGACCGATGTATCGGTTCTTGATAAATCCGTCGTTGTATTCGATACCACTCACGCGGGAATATCCGACTGCGGCGGGAATCGATGAATCCGGTACCGGCACCACAACGTCAGCATCAACTGGACTCTCTCGGGCGAGTTCCTCGCCGAGGTGTTGTCGCACCACGTGAACACTTCGATCATCCCACTTCGAATCAGGTCGTGAGAAATACACAAATTCGAAGGTGCAACGTGCCTGTTTGACCGCTGGAGTGATTGCTTGACGCCGAGTCAATGTGGTGCCCTGGGCGGTGACGATTTCGCCGGGTTCAATTTCGCTGATTTCAGTGCAGTCAAGGGTGCGTAGAGCACAAGTTTCAGATGCAATCGCATATCCACCTTGTGGAAGTCGACCTACGGACAGGGGGCGAAATCCCCATGGATCGCGTACCGCAATGACTCGATCGGCTACGAGTATGACGAGCGAATATGCCCCACGCCACGACGAAAGCGTTCGTTCGAGCCGGTCCTCCCATGTAGTTCCGCCGGCCGAGGCCAGCATCAGTGTCATAACTTCAGAGTCGGAACTGGCGGTCAATCCGAAGCCCCTGGCAAGTAGTTCGTCGCGAAGTTCGGCAGCGTTAACAAGATTTCCATTGTGGGCAACGGCGAGTGGTCCATTCATTGTTTCAACAAGAAATGGTTGGGCGTTTCGGGCACCGGAAACCCCGGTAGTCGAATATCGCGTGTGCCCAATTGAATGGTTGCCGACAAGTGGCGCGAGTGTGTCCTGAGTGAACACGTGTCCAACCAGTCCGACGTCTTTGTGCAGTCTGGCTTGTCGTCCGTCGGATACGGCGATGCCGGCGGCTTCTTGTCCGCGATGCTGTAGGGCAAAAAGTCCGAAAAAGGTGAGTTGGGCGACATCGCCGGTGGTCGAAGATACGGCAATGACGCCGCACTCTTCGTGTGGCGAGTCGTCAAACATTGCGTGACTCGTTATCGGCGGCAATAACCCGCTCACGATGACTTGCTCGAGCCTGAGCAATGTGGGCCGCAACTTCTTGATCGTGATGGGCGAGAATCTTGGCGGCGAACATTGCGGCATTCGACGGTTCGGCAATGTAAGCACATGCCACTCCAGGAGGCATCCGCACACTGCTCCATACATCGCATTCTGGACCGGGTGGTGGACAGGCAATCACTGGTGCAGTCACTTGAGGATCGGTAAAGCCAGAAAGTGCATTCGATCTACCGGCAACGGTGATGTACACCTTGGGTCGGGGATTGGCTTCGTAATTCTGAAGTAACTGCAGCACATGTTCGGGAGTGCGGTGTGCAGACCCCGTGCGCATCTCGACGTCTAGTCCAAGGTTCTCAGCTGCCTTCTTAATCGCGGTGGAATGATCCAGATCGGCTGGCGACCCCATCAAAACGACAACTAATGGTTTCATAATATGGCTCGTTTCCGTAGCGCGGTTTCGATTCGTTCTTGAATGGGGTAACTGCCGTGACGAAACGGTTCGCCTGTCAGTCGCTCAAATGCCGAGATATATCGAGTAGTGGTTTCAGTGATGACCTGAATATCTAACTGTGGCGGCGGGCCGTCACCACGGTATCCAAGCGCATCTAGGGCGAGGCGAATGGGTTCCTTGTCCAGGCTTTCGGGTTCCGCGTTGCGGACGATGCGGTCGTCGTATGTATCGAGCTCCCAGAAGCGGGAAGAATCCGGAGTGTGCATCTCGTCGATGATCATCAGGTGACCATCATGATGCAGACCGAATTCATATTTCGTATCGGCAAGCAATAATCCCGCTTTTCGAGCCGTGGATTGACCGCGAGCAAAGAGAGCCAATGCAATTTCTTGGATACGGTTCCACAGGTTCTCTTCCACAAGTCCACGTTCAACAACTTCGGCACACGACAATGGTTCATCGTGCTTCCCGGCTTCACCCTTAGTGGTTGGCGTGATAATTGCGTGTGGTAGCGGTGAATTTTTGGTGATGCCGTCTGCGAATGAATACCCATACATTGACCTCATGCCTTGCGAGTATTGATACCACAGCGATGTTGATGTTGATCCGGTCATGACACCGCGGACAACGACTTCAACTGGCAATGGAACTGCCGCATGGGCGATAAGCACATTCGGATCGGGGACCTCGATGACATGATTGTCGACGATGTCGGCAGTGGAGCGAAACCACCACGCCGCAAGTTCGTTCAGCACTTGCCCTTTGAATGGCACGGCGGCAACAATGTTGTCGAATGCTGACAGGCGGTCGGTGGTGACAAAGAGTCGCCGATGATCGTCAAGATCGTAGGAGACCCTCACCTTGCCGGTACGTCGACCAGCAAGATTCAGATGAATGTCTTGGCATGCTTCAATTGTTGACATAACTAACTCCTTGTTTGAAGAGATTCAAGCCGAGATTTCTACTGATACCACGATGAAATTGTGGATGTTGGCGTGGCAGTACATGGTTTTCGGGATGCGGCATAAGTCCGAGTACGACTCCCGTGTCGTCACAGATTCCAGCAATAGCCCCAATCGATCCATTCGGATTTGGTGACGTGTATCGCAATGCGATCTGGTCATTGTCATTCAGTTCCTTATATACGTGCGGCGAACAGATGAACCGTCCTTCGCCGTGAGCAATCGGGCATTCAATCTCTTCGCTAAGCGATTGAGTCCAAATGCAGCGTTGAGACACGGGTTCGATGCGAACCCAGCGACAATCAAACGTGCCACTCTCGTTGTGTCCGAGGGCCACTCGGCTGGAACCGCCCGGCAGGATTCCAGCTCGAACGAGAGTCTGGAATCCGTTACAGATTCCGATTATTGGACGACGTTGTTCGATCGCTCGATGGAGAGCATCACTAATTGCACCGATCATGTCGTGGGCAAACAGACGACCGGCCCCTAGGGCATCGGCATAGGAGAATCCTCCCGGAATGACAATGATTTGCGAGTTGTCAATGTGGTGCGGCGAGGCGATGAGTTGTTTGATGCTCATTGCAGTTGCAGTTGCCCCAGCCAATTGAAGGGCAAACTTTGCATCTTCATCTCGATTGGTACCAGGAGCTGAGATGACGAGCGCACGAGGTTTCATTTTGGCATGCCTTGCCAATTTGCCCGCAGTTTGGCAACTGACTCCTGCGATCCATCTGGCAGGGTGAATACTGGATCGCTTGTGACGTGACCAATGACTCGAGTTGCATTTGGAAACAACTGAGTGATTGCGCTCGTCTGCCAAGGCGCCACTTCAATGACGAATCGGCCTAGTGATTCACTAAATAAGTCGACATTTAAGTCGTTGTCGCCGAAAACGTCGGCAGGAACGCATTTCACCCCGAGTCTTCCGCCAATTGCCATTTCGGCAAGCGTGACGGCGAGACCGCCTTCACTGCAGTCGTGGCATGAAATAATCAATCCTTGTTTTATCGCTGAATGCAAAGCTCGATACTGTGCCGGTGACTCGGGATTGATCGCGGGCACTACTCCCGTTCCAAGCGCATTGCGGATCATTGAAATATGGCTTCCGCCGAGTTCATTTTTTGTTGTGCCGATGATCATCAACACGTTGTCGGCCGATTTGAGATCGGATGTCACGGTGTAGGCGACATCGGGGACTTGGGCTATGGCTGTGATCACAAGCGTTGGAGGTACCGAGTGCCGTTCACCGTCTGATCGATGAAACTCGTTATTCAAAGAATCCTTCCCGGATACGAATGGGGCGCCAAATATTCGCGCAGCTTGTGCACATCCATCCACTGCGGCTACAAGTTCACCGAGAGTAGATGGGCGAGTGGGATCACCCCAGGAAAAATTATCAAGTAGCGCCACTTGTGTGGGGTCGGCGCCAACTGCCACGACATTACGAATGGCTTCATCGACAACGGCTTCGGCCATCCGCCGTGGGTCGATGAGTCCGAACCAAGGGTTCACTCCGATACCAATGGCGATGCCGTGTTGATCGGTTGGTTCGGCGAGTACCACGCCATCACCATGCCCATCATTTTCTGCGCCAACGAGAGAGCGAACGACACTTGCGCCTCGTATTTCATGGTCGTAGCGATGGATGATCGACTCTTTGGATGCGATATTTGGATGCGCGAGCAAGTGTCGCAAATGTTCAATCGGCGAAATATCGGTGAGCCATTCAGGAATTGTCGGCGAGGCAATTCGAAGCGGCACCGGCATAACGGCATTCATCTGCCGCTGGGGACGACCGTGATGAAGGAAATCAACATCAAGATTCAGCACGACCTGATCATCACAGCGCACCACGAGGCGTCGATCGCCGGTGAAGACCCCTACATCGGTGTAGGAAACTTCGTGATCGTCACACAATGCCGCAAGTGCATGTACATCGCCGACGGCAACGACCATCCGCTCTTGTGCTTCGGAAAGCCAGATCTCCCACGGTGCAAGACCCGGATACTTCATTGGCAGATGCGTCAAGTCGACATCTGCACCAAGTTCTTCGGCCATTTCCCCAATCGCCGAGGAAAGTCCGCCGGCTCCACAATCGGTGATCGCGGAGTATGCGGATCGACCGTGGCGCAACACGTCACATAACAATTTTTCTGTGATTGGGTCGCCAATTTGGACACTTGCCCCCGCCACATCGCCCGTCGTGGCGTCCATCGTCATGGATGAAAATGTTGCGCCGCGAAGTCCGTCTCGACCGGTCTTACCTCCAAGAACAATGATCCGGTCACCAACACGTGGTTTGGATTCGACATATGTTGTGCCCTCGGTGTGTGATGCAGAGCCAATGCAGCCTGCGTACACTAGCGGATTGGCCGTATAGCCATCGTCAAACAAAACTGCGCCGGCAACCGTTGGCAAACCGATTTTGTTTCCGTAATCGGCGATGCCGTCAACTACTCCCGCTTGCACTTTGCGCGGATGAAATACTCCCGTTGGAACTTCAGCGGCCGAGAGTGACGGTGGACCAAAGCATAAAATATTCGTACACGCAATTGGCGAATGTGCAGCACCCAAAATATCGCGAATCACACCGCCGATACCGGTGTTTGCGCCACCAAATGGTTCGATTGCGCTGGGGTGGTTATGGGTTTCGCATTTCACCGCCAACGTTCGACCTGGGGTAAAGGAAATGACTCCCGCATTTCCGACAAAGGCGCTGACCACAAATGGAGCAGCGATGTCATCAGTTGATTGGCGAAGTGTGTTGATCAGCGAGTCGCGGATGCAACCGTCATCTGCCGAAATCGCGGCGCGAAATGTTTTGTGGGCGCAGTGCTCGCTCCAAGTCTGGGCGAGAGTTTCCAACTCAACATCAGTCGGGGAGCGCGCATTTTTTTCAAAGTAGTTACGGATGGCTCGCATCTCCTCGATATCGAGGGCTAATGAGCGCTCAACATTCATTGCATGGAGCGCGAAATCGGTTGATGCCAATGACAAATCAATGTTGTAGGCCGGGGGACGAGGTGCTTTGGAACGAGTTGTGAGTGCCGGCTCTGCGAGTGAATCAATTGACCATTGTTCGATTATTGGATTGGCAAGAACACAACTTGCTAAACGATCAATGTCGCCGCGTTCAAATTCACCGCTCAGTTCAAAGTGTTTGCCGGTCGCCGTAGCGACATCGATGCCAACGGTGCTGGCGAGACGTTTCAATTCGGCGGCAACAGAATCTGTAACCCCGGGATGAAACAATGATTCAACGACGTGCTTACCACTCGAGTTGTTGCACTGGTCCCACGAACCGGTTTGAAGCAATGGATCGACAAGAATTCGATGGATCTCATCGCGGTCGGCTTGATCCATAGTCCCAGCGAGGAAATAGATATCGGCAATTTCAACGCCCTGCAGGCCATCTAGTCCGAGATCGCGGGCATTGCGCAAGACATTATTGACCCGTGGATCGTGCCCTTTTTGTGTGATGGTAAGGCGATGGGTCGACAAATGAGGACCCACACCGCCTGCCACGTGGAGAGACTAGTTGTGTCCGAATTAGGGCATCGCGATGTGAACAAAAAGTTAATTTAGGAAGTGCGAGACGGACAGCCTGTTAGTGGCGAAAGTGTCGTGTCCCCGTGAACAGCATCGCAATGTCATGAGCATTGGCTGCGGCGATTACTTCGTCGTCGCGGACGCTACCTCCAGGTTGGATAATCGTTCTCACTCCGCTGGCGGCGAGAAGTTCCAGACCATCGGCAAAGGGGAAGAATGCATCACTTGCCGCCACCGCATCGACGGTTCGGTCACCGGCCCGGGTGATCGCGATTCGGGCCGCATCAACTCTGTTTTGCTGGCCGCCACCGATACCAACGGCTTGTCCAGATCTTGCAATGACAATGGCATTGGACATCACTGCCGCACAGACTTTCCAAGCCACGATGCAGTCAAGAAGTTCGCTCGCTGAAGGTGCCCGATTTGTCACCACTTGCCATGAATCGGGTGTGTCATCAACTCGGTCGTGCTGTTGCACGAGTAGCCCGCCATTTACGCTGCGAACATGAAATGAATCATCTGAGGGTGGATCGGCCTGGATAAATCGAAGATTTTTCTTCGCTGAAAGTATTTCGCTGGCTCCAGGCGTAAAACTAGGGGCGACGATGACTTCGGTAAAAGTTTTACTTATTTCATTAGCAACCTCAAGTGTCACCTCACGGTTGAGGGCAATGATCCCACCGAAGGCACTGATCGGGTCACCGGCATGAGCCAAGACGTATGCATCAAGAATCGATGATGCCACGGCAAATCCACAAGGATTTGCATGTTTAATAACGGCCGCCGCTGGTTCATCCGTGCAATGGACTAGTCGCCAAGCGGCATCCGCATCGAGCACATTGAGATAGGAAAGTTCCTTGCCCCCTAGTTGCTTGGCGGTTCGTAACCATCCGCGTTGTCCGACAAATTGGTAAAGAGCTCCAGACTGGTGTGGATTTTCGCCATAGCGAAGTACAACTTTGTCCTCTATCTCGAGCGATGGCTCGTCGTTGGAAGCTCCAGCAAACCATTGTGCAATCTTGGCGTCGTAAGCACTTGTATAACCAAAGGCGACTTCGGCAAGGTGCTTTCTCGTTTCTGTGGAGAGTGCTCCGGTGGCTCGAAGTTCGGTAAGCACAGCGTCGTACTGATTTGAGTTGACGAGCACCCCAACATGAGCATGGTTCTTGGCCCCGGCCCTAATCATCGCCGGTCCACCAACGTCAATGAGCTCGACGCTTGGATTATCGGCAAACGGGTATAGATCGATGACCGCAAGTGAAATCGGCACAATATTGTGTCGCGCCAGATCATCACGATGATCTGCTTTGTCGAGATCTGCAAGTAGCGCTCCATGAATTGCCGGATGAAGTGTTACAACGCGATGGCCCAAAATTGCGGGAAAGCCGGTAATTTCGGCCACATCAATGACGGGAATTTTCGCTTCGCTGAGAACCCGCGCGGTTCCGCCACTGGAAACAATCTCCCATCCCAATTCGTGCAGAGAACGCGCAAAATCAACAATTCTCGATTTGTCATAGACGGATATCAGGGCTCTTGGCATGTGTTTAGTGTCGCATACGCGGGTTCAGAAATGCCGACTCTTGGTGACAAGACTTTTACGTTTTGGTAGGTCAAAATAGAGGGATGAAACTTTCCCCTCGGTTAATAGTTCGCGTTGTCGCAATATCGCTCGTGTCGGTTTTAGTGCTCGCTTCTTGTGGGCGGGATGACGGCGAAATTGTGGTCTCCACAAACTCATCCACACGCGGCCTCACGGTCCAAGCCACTGGAATCGCGATGGCGGTTCCCGATGCGGTGAGAATGTATCTGACGGTCACAGTTCTCGCTGACTCTTCAGAAAGTGCGCTCTCCGGAGTTTCGGAAGCGGCAGACAAGGTTCGGGAAGCACTTACTGATAACGGCGTGGAAGATAAAGACATCGCCACACAGACTGTAAGTGTCTACCCCGAGTACAACTATCCACAAACTGGTGTACAGACCCTCACTGGGTATCGAGCCTCACAAAGTTTTGAAGTAGTGATTCACGAAGCAGATACGGCAGGCGCCGTGTTGGACGCAGTGGTCGCCGCTGGTGGCGATCTAGTTCAAGTTGGCGGAGTTAGCCCAATTATTCTCGAGACTTCGGTCGCGGCGAAAAAAGCCCGTGCCGATGCGATTGCCAACGCCCTTGCTAAAGCCGAAGATTATGCCAAGTTGTTGAATGTTGAACTTGGCAGTGTGGAATACATCAATGAGACTTCCGCACCAATTGGGATCGGGATTATGGGTCGTGATGTTGCCGAAGGTGCACCGGATGTGGCAACCAAGATCGATCTTGGTGAGCAACAGATCACTGTCAGCGTTGAAATTCGCTGGTCATTGAAATAGTTGTTGCTACTGCGAAATCAGTTGCGGGGGAAGCCGGAAACGACCGTGTAAGTCGCGGGTCATGTCTGCAACTTCGATTACTGCATCTGAATTGATTTCGCCATAGATGTGGGGATACAGCAAATAGACATGTTCAGTCGGCGTTCCGTCCGGGTGACTTGGCGGCTCCCAGCGCACATCTGAAGTCAGTTTCGCTGAATCTATGACCAGCGCCAGTACTTCATTCGTATTCTCGTAGTACGAGTTGGCAACATTCGTGAGTTGATGAAGTGTCGAGCAATGGATGAATCCGTCAGATTCGAGCGAGGCAGGGGCGTAATTGCTTGATCTTGTGTTCCAGGCGTCGCGTGTGGTGAGGTGATAGATGTATTCGAGGTCCGTTGAGAGCATCAACTCCATCACCGAAACGGGATGACCATTGATTTCACTCATTCGGCGAAATCGCCACCCCATTGACTCGTACCAAGTGCGTTTGTCCTCTGTATAGAGGTGTAACGAGCCGAAACCGAGCATCTGGGCCCGGGCCGACACTCGCATCGTGATCGCCTCGCCGATTCCAATTCGTCGGGCGAATGGGGCTACATATACGGCGGCCAACCACGGTCCAGGTTCAATGGCTCCTGGTAATTCGTCATCCAGCACGAGTGTTGCAATTCCAAGTAGTTCGTCTGCAGGCGAAATCGCCGCGACGACTTCGGGCATGCCGGTCGACGAACTCTCGACCTGGGCATAATGATCGAGGTAAGTCTGAATGGTGTCAGCAGGAAATTCATGTGCCCATGCCGCAAATGACCACTCGGCGGCAGTGATCCAATGCTGTCGACACTTGCCCAGCGACTTAAGTTGGAATGGCGCGGTCATGTCTCAAAACTTAGTGAGAGAACTACCAAAGCCATTCCAACCCATGCCAAACCGCCCGGGCGCTCAGCCAGTATCAGTGCGCCGAGACTCGCTGCAATTACCGGCTCGATAAGTGTGAGTGTCGTAGCCGCGTTTGCTTGGAGTGAACGCAATCCAACTGAGTAGGCAATGTAGCCAATCGCAATAGTCACAACGCCAAGCCACAATGCGGTGGCGACTCCGCTTGCGCTGAGTAACCATGAGTTGTCGATGAATAGCAACACCGGAGAAATAAGTAGGGCGCTAATCAGAAACACACGCGACATAGCCAATTCTGCGCGGATTCCACTGGACATTATTTTCTTGCTTGCTAATGCAAAAATTGCATAACCAAGACCGGCTCCGAGTGCAAGAAAGACGCCAGTCAGCGCGACCTGTGATGAAGTATCGGTGGCAACGATGAGTGTGATCCCGACAATGCTTCCCGCCGTGGAAAGTATCCATTTGCGCGTCGATATGACATTGTGCAGGAAGAATCCAAGAACACCTGTAAAAACCGGTGCCGAACCGAGTGCCACAACTGTGCCTATTGCGACACCCGTAGACCGAACAGCGGCAAAAAATGTTGCGCCGTAGAGCGCCATCGCTCCGCCAGCCATCCACCAGTGCATCACCGAAACATCGTGATGAGATGATTTGCCAACCCTTTGTGCCATCACCGAACTAAATACAACGAGTGTGCTTGCCCCAACGATGAGTCGCACGGCAGCAACACCAAGTGATGGCGCCGTGTCTGGTCCGAGTGCTTGAGCGGTGCCAGTAGTCGCAAAACAAACCCCAGAGAACAACACCAGGAATCGCGCGCGCATTGAACAAAACTAAGTCACCGCCGTCGATAACTGTGATTCGTAACTATGTTTAGTAATCGAGGCATAGTGGGGCGGTAGATTTGGAGCGGTACTCATGCCCTTGTGGGGTGTTCCGAAACTCTTTGCGCCTTTCGGTTGTTGATTCTTTAGAACCTCTGGAAACGCGAATTGGAGTTTTCGGCAACGCGGAAGACTCTGAAAACGGCGTTTCTTGAGTTCGTCGACTTAGGCGAGCCGATGAAATAAACGCTTACATCAAGTTTTGCCAAGCTTCTCGCAGTTCGTTCATCAGTATCGCCCAACGCTGAATTCAGTGCACTTGACGTTTCCGTGCAGGCTCAAGTGCTAAATCTTTTTCTTGTGGACGTGCGAATACAGCTCGGGTTGACGCTGATTATGGTTTCGCATGATCTGGGCGTGGCAAGTCGCCTCTGCGACGACGTGATCGTAATGAAGTAGGGAATTATCGTGGAGATGGGTCGGACATCAGAAGTTCTTGCCAATCCGCAGCACCCCTATACTGCATCACTTGTCACAGCGGCAAGAATGGTGAGCCTGGCTGAACCCGGAGGTTAAAACTGTGGAATACGCCCGCCTGAATAAACAGTTTTCGCGTGTGTACAAATGGAATGTTTGTATTCAGGCTAAGTAATGCATCGCCCGCTACTCATGCCTGACAATCGGGTCCCCGTCTACTACAAGGGTGGCGAAGGGATCGATAAGTTCCGAGTTGCACCTGGTGGAAGCCGTGGGCCTGAGGACTGGGTGGGTTCCTTAAGTCGACTACCCGAGTCAATGCTTGGAACCGATGCGTCTCCTAATACGGGAGTTTCCAGGACTGTCGACGGCGAGAGCTTCCGCGACCTTGTGAATCGAGATTCCCATGCGTGGCTCGGTCGAAATTTAGCGGAGAAGTATGGAGGTGAGAGTGGACTGCTCGTAAAGATTCTGGACGCCGGCGAACGTCTCCCCATTCATTGCCATCCGTCTCGTGCTTTCGCCACGAGACGTCTCGGAAGTCTTTTCGGCAAGACTGAGGGTTGGATCATTATGGACGCGGTTCCGGGTGCCAAAGTTTGGCTTGGCCTCCGAGAAGACATCGATGTCGCCACGCTTCGACGCTGGATCGATAACCAAGATGTCACGCACATGCTTGCAGCAATGAATGAAATCGTTGTTCGCCGCGGCCAGGTCATGTTCGTCAAGGCAGGACTTCCACATTCGATTGGACCAGGTGTAACACTTACGGAGCTGCAAGAGCCGACGTCGTTTTCAGTTCTAGCCGAGTATGAGACTTTCGACTTAAGTGAAACACAAGCAACACTGGGACTTGGATGGGATATAGCCTTATCATGTTTCGATCTCGGCGGGTATCAAGGTAAACGACTCGATGACCTGCTTCCTGCTCAGGTTGAAATATCTCGTCAAGCTGGCGGAACTATCACTGACCTGTTTCCGTCTACGGTGAGTGAATTTTTTTCTGCTCGTCTCGTGAGATGTTCCGGTCGTGTCCAACTTGATCAACCAACTTTCGCTGTTCTCGTCGTCACTCACGGTTCGGGTGAACTCCAATGGGACGGCGGTTTCGAACCGGTGATGAGGGGAGAGACTTGGGTGGTACCGTTTGATGCCGGAAAATTGGGTCTCGTAGGAGACCTCGAGATCATTGCCTGCCTCCCTCCAAATGCATGACGAGAGCTTGTCAGATTTTCTGTGTAAGGAGTGGTGGACATTATAGGTATCGGTTGATTCGTTCGGGGTAGACGAGGGCGAGTTGGGCGAGGGCTTGTTTCCAGTTGGTGGTGGATGTGCATCACCGGACTAACAAGAGAGCGTTCCCAGTGGATCAAGAGAACAACCAATCGTTGCTACACTTTGCCGAGGTCGTTGTTAGAACGTGATGACGCCTCGACCTTTAGCGCCTTCGGCAAGCCGAGAGAAACCATCATTGATCTCGTCAAGCGCATACGTCTGAGTGACCAGCGACTCAAGATCGAGTGCACCATTCAGATACATCTCGCAGTATCGCGGCAAGTCCACCCGCGGTCGCAACGATCCCACGTGACTTCCTTTCACGGTCATTTCGCTTGGGATGAACTTGGTTATGTCAAAGGAGATCTTCGTGCCGTAAGCCGGGAGACCTACGAGAATCGCAACGGCACCTTCCCCAAGCATGCGAAAGGTGGTTTCTGCGACCTTTGCAGAGCCCGATGTTTCGATGACATAGTCGGCTCCACCTTTCGTTATGTCCCTCACCGCACTGACCGCGTCAACGTTATTGGCGTTAATCAGATCTGTTGCTCCGAGTTTGCGCGCCAACTCAAGGTTCTCCGGAAGAATGTCCACAGCAATGATTTTGGATGCACCGGCAATGCGCGCTGCTTGAATGGAGTTGAGTCCCACTCCACCAACCCCGGTCACCACGACTGACGCGCCAGGTTCAACTTTTGCGGTATTAAACACCGCCCCCAAACCCGTCGCCACGCTACATCCGATAATTGCAGCCAAACGCAGCGGAATTTCCTTCGGGATGACCACGCAGGCATGTTCATGAATGAGCATGCCCTCAGCAAAACCTGAGAGTTGCCCGTACTGATGAATCGTGGTTCCCTGGGAGCGAATTCGCGACGGTTCGCTTGCGGGTCGGTCATGGTTGCGATTCGTGCAGATGATCGGACGACCCATCACGCAGTAACGACACTCGTAGCACGGCCCGCCAGCGCAGCCAATGATGTGGTCTCCAGGTTGAACCGAAATCACGTCAGGGCCGACTGCTTCGACGATACCAGCCACTTCGTGGCCGAGAACCGTGGGAACAGGGTGCGACCACTTGCCCTCGAAAAAGAGCAAATCGCTATGGCAAAGTCCGGCGGCTGCGGTACGAACCAGAATTTCGCGTCCACGTGGCTCTGCAAGTTCAATTTCTTGAATTGCCATCGGTTCGCTCACGTGCTCAAAAATTGCGGCCTTCACACGACACCCTTCTTAACGTGGGCTTGGATTTATTTTGACATACTTTTCGGCGGCACGGACCGTGTGCAGCGTTCCAATTATGGGCAACGTCAATCTTTGGTCAATTGATCCTATTCTAGAAATACTATAGAGTTTGAGACGAGGACGACAAGCTTTGTCGTCCAAAGGAGTAGCACCTTGGCGAGCAACAACCCAACCTTTTCTGATCGATACAGCAAGAGTGTCGCTGCACACACCCGCCGTTCACGCGTGATTGCTGGCGGTGTGAACTCCAATGTGCGTCTCACGAGTCGCCCGGTTCCACTTACTTTCTCGCGTGCGCATGGTGCATTGATCTGGGACATCGATGGCAATGAGTACATCGATTATGCGGCTGGAATGGGACCGACAATTTTAGGCCACAACCACCCACGTGTGCTCGCCGCAGTAACTCAGGCGATGCAGTCGGGTCAGTGTTTTGCGGGTCAACATGAACTGGAGACGGAATTTGCCGAACGACTCATCTCAGCCATCCCGTGGATTGAAAATATTCGCATCGGCTTAGCCGGGTCAGAAATGGACCTGCTGGCCGTGCGCATCGCAAGAGCTGTAACGGGACGCTCAAAAGTCCTTCGTTTTACCGGCCACTATCACGGCTGGTTAGATCCACTACTCGTTGGTCCAGGTGCCGCACCATCACCGTTCGGCTCTCCCCCCGTTGGACCAGGGCAGTCAATGGCAGCAGCAAGCGAAATAGTGATGTGCGAGTGGAACGACGTCCCGCTCGTTGAGCAAGTCTTTGCTGCGAATCAGATCGCTTGCGTGATTATGGAACCGATCATGTGCAACACCGGCGTGATTCCGCCGCAACCGGGTTACATCGAGTCAGTGAAGGCGCTCTGCAAACAGTATGGGGCGATCTTGGTCATTGATGAAGTCATAACTGGATTCAGAATTGGTCTCACTGGCGCGCAAGGCCATCTGAATGTGACTGGTGATATCACGTTGTACGCCAAAGCAATCGCATCCGGTTACCCGATGGCGGCAATCGGGAGTTCTCAGGAGCTAATGGCGGCGGTGGGTCGCGGCGAAGTCAATCACTCTGGCACCTACAACTCGGGGTATCTCTCCGTGGCCGCCGGAGTTGAGACCATGCGAATTCTCGTTGAGGAAAATCCATATCCAGCTCTCCAAAAATCGACGGTGCGACTCGTCGACGGGTTGCGCAGGATCGGAGCGCCAAAGGGGCTCGCCGTTGACTATGTTGCTGGATCTCTCTTCCAGATTCGATTCGGCGCACAAGAAGTGATGCGAAGTCGAGAACAGTTTGTAGAACATTCTGATCAGACCAAACTCTGGCAATTCCTTGACGCGCTACAAGATCGTGGGGTCAGGCCGACAAGTCGCGGACTCTTCTTTGTCTCCGTCACCCATGACGACCGACTCATTGACCGCACGTTGGAGATATCTGAAGCGGCCCTCGCTGGAATGTAACTGAAGTACGGATGGGCTAGTGACTCTCGCGAGTCACTTCGGATCCACTTGCACCAACCAAAAAGTCAAGGTCGCAGCCAGTATCGGCTTGCATCACATGATCCACATAAAGTCGTGACCATCCTCGCGAAGCGATCGGCGGTGGCATCTGCCAATCTTTCTTGCGCTGTTGGAGTTCTTCATCCGATACATGCAACGTCAATTGCCTTGCTGGGACGTCCAGCGTAATGAGATCACCACTCTTCACAAGAGCAAGTGGACCACCTGCAGCGGATTCAGGTGCAACATGGAGAACGGTGGTTCCAAATGCGGTGCCGCTCATTCGCGCGTCACTGATCCGAACCATGTCACGAAATCCAGCCTTCAATAATTTTTCCGGTAGTGGCATGTTGCCGACCTCGGGCATTCCGGGGTAACCGCGAGGTCCACAGCCTCTCAACACCATCACCGTCTGAGCTGTCACATCCAGGTCTGGATCATCGACTCGTGTTTTGAAATCTTCAATCGAATCAAATACGAGTGCTGGCCCAGTGTGCACGAGTAAATCTGCAGAAGCAGCCGACGGCTTTACGACAGCGCCCTGCGGACACAAATTTCCGCGAAGTACGACAATACCTGCCTCGGCAACAAGTGGATCGCGCATTGACCGAATCATCGTTTTGTCACTGCTCGTCTGGCCACGCCATGATTCGCGAACAGGATTTCCCGTGACTGTGATCGCATCACCATCAAGCACCGACTCAAGTTCAGCCATCACCGCCGGTATGCCACCAGCTTCATAAAAATCTTCCATGAGGCGAGTGCCTGCCGGCATGATGTCAACAAGTAGCGGTAGCCGAGAGCCGATCTGGTCAATGTCTTCCAACGTCAGCGGTACTCCAACTCGACCAGCGATCGCCAACAAATGAAGGACGGCATTCGTCGAACCGCCGATGGCTGACAGCACTCTGATCGCATTTTCGAATGCTGCACGAGTGAGGATCGCGCTCGGGCGCAAATCCTCCCGAACCATCTCTACGATTCTTCGTCCTGTGAGATGAGCGAGTCGCTTGCGCCGAGTATCTGGCGCCGGGATAGCCGCACTTTGTGAGAGGGTCATACCAAGAGCCTCCGCCATTGATGCCATCGTCGAGGCTGTCCCCATTGGGTTGCAGTGACCTGCACTTCGTGTCATTGATGATTCAGTTGCTACGAATTCCTCGGCGCTCATTTTTCCTGCCCGTACTTCTTCGCTCATCCGCCACATATCTGTGGCAGAACCGAGTGGTTTGCCCTGATGTCGTCCCGTCAACATTGGTCCACCGGTGAGCATGATCGTCGGCAGATCAACTGAAGCAGCACCCATCAGCATTGCTGGCGTGGTCTTGTCGCAACCAGACAACAGCACGACACCGTCAAGCGGGTTGCAGCGCACGGACTCCTCAACATCCATCGCCATAAGATTTCGTAGCAGCATGGCGGTCGGTTGAATCTGAGTTTCACCGAGTGAGGTCACCGGAAACTCCAGTGGTACTCCACCTGCTTCCCACACACCACGTTTTACAAACTCAGCAAGCTCATCAAGATGCTGATTGCACGGCGTTAAGTCAGAGGCAGAATTGCAAATACCGATCATCGGCTTGCCAGAGAAAGCATCGTCTGGCAGACCACGCTTCATCCAACTTCGATGAATGTAGTTGTCGCGACTTGAGCCTTCATACCAGCGACGGGTGCGAAGTGTGACCGGAGTGTCTACTGGTTTGCTCACGCTCGCCAGTCTTCCATTGAGTCCAGCGGAAACTTTGGACGTGGGATTCGTGTCCACGGCAGCGAGTGCACGTCTGACTGGGTTGGCCCCGGTGTCGCTACCCGCACAAATGTTGTCGTCAGTTCTTTCATGTATTGAAAGTTGGAGGCCGTCTTCATCACGATCATCTTGAAGTCGCTTGGCTCAACTCCGAGATGTTGGTAAACGCCAGGATGAATCCCGCCCACACCCGAATATTCAGTAACCAAAATTGTAATGTTGCCCACGTGGAGGATCGCTGCCTTACCCATATCCACTGAACCTTGGGGGAGACCAGGCAATGTGACGGTTCCTTCGCGCAGCGCTTGCAGCGTTCCAGTAACGCGAAGTGGCGAGTAGAAGGAGTTTGCCCAACCACCCAGATCAATGGTGACTGTTGCGCCAACCTGATAACCAGAAAGATGTCGTGCGGCCATCGGATCTGTGAGTGGTACCAGCGCGCGATGCTGAAGTTCATTATTGAGAAGTGCACGAAGGATCACCGTACTGTCACCAGTGGATCCTCCCAAGACGGAATCGCCGGTATCACTGAGGAGAACAATGCCACGCGTCGGATCGTCGGCAAATGCAATCGCATCGGCCGTATTGAGGTTTTCCTGCCTCATGAATTGATCACGCAATGACCACGCAAGGTTTGCGAGCTCGTCTGCGAGTTGTTCTGCAGAGGTCTGATCGTTGTCAGTGACAACAACTACCGACCAGCCGGCCTCATCAACATCAAGCCACGGTTGCATCGGGAATAGTGAGATGGTGAGGGCCTTACCCTCTGCCTCAAAACGTCGGGCATGATCAAACCATTCCTTCATTGGTCCACTGGCGGTCAGGAATTGCTCCTGGTGGGTGATCATTGGAATCTTGCGCCATGCAGTTGTCGGGAGAATCTCTTTGGTGAAATGACGCAATGCAATTTGTGTAAGATCTCTCGCAGTTTCAAAGGGATCATGAGGTTGAGTGCGAAATGCCATGAGCACATCAGTGTGCTCCATCATCTTGTGTGTCACATTTGCATGATGGTCAAGCATCAGAACAATTGGGCTTTCTTTGCCGACCACATCACGAGTCGCTGACAATATGTGACCCTCAACATCGTCAATACCGTCTGCTGATGCAGCACCATGCAGGAAGACCATCAGACCATCTACTGGGAGCGCGTTGCGTAATCCATTCCGAATTATTCGGCACAGCTCGTCAAGAGTTTCACGACTCAGGCGTCCACCGGACTGCGCATCTGCTCGCAGGATAGGAATCGTTTGCACGTTCAATTGACTCGCATTGATTGCATTCAAGTAACCAGCGACCGGTCCGTTGGGATCAAGTCTGCGGAGCATCGACTCACCTTTGAGTAGCGCACCCCTCTCAAAATCAGCGAGCGTCGTCGGAATGGGGTTAAAAGTGTCGGTCTCCTGCATGACGTGAATCAGCGCAATCCTCATGTTGTGACCAACTTTGCGTGTTGTTGAATTTCAGTAATGGATCCATCCGCCATCAACATTGATGACCTGACCCGAGACGAAGCTGCTTTCATCGGATGCGAGATACACAAATGTTCCAGCGAGATCCTCGGCAAACCCTCGTCGCGGAATGCACTGGCGCTCTGCGGATAGCAGCTTGAGTTCATTTTCATCAAATCCCAAATCAACTTCTTGCTCAGTGCGAATCGCGCCGGGCATTACCGCATTGACACGAATACCCTCTTTGCCCACCTCGCGAGCCAAGGCCCTAGTAAAACCAAGAAGAGCGGCCTTTGACGTCACATAATCGAGCATTCCGGGCATCCCCAGATTCACCGTCACGCTAGTGACCGCAATGATACTGCCACCGCCCTTGCGCAGCATTCCTTCGTAACAAGCCTGAGCACACATAAACGCACCTCGAACATTCACCGCTTGGGTGTGATCCCACTGTTCAACAGAGATCTGATGCCATGGCAGTCGGTTCGCGTAGGCAGCATTCGCCACAAGAATGTCAATGTCGCCAAATTCTTGCCGAGTTGTAATCACCATCCGATCAATCTGTTCCCGTATTGAGATATCGGCGGAAAGTCGAATTGCGTGTCCACCCGTTTTAGCAATTGAACTGACAACCTCGTCAGCGAGGCTCTCCATTTTTTTGTCCGGATACGAATTCACGACAACGCTCGCGCCCTCGCGTGCAAAAGCTTTCGCAACTGCAGCACCAATTCCCCATGATGCGCCCGTGATCAGTGCAACTCGACCGACAAGTCGACGACCGCCGGCAGACGATGCTGCTTCCGTCACCAGACGCTCCAACCACCGTCAACAATGAGATTGGTGCCGTGCACGAATGACGACCCTTCGGAGGCAAGAAACACCGTTGCCGTCACGTAGTCCTCAGGCTGACTATTACGTCCAACGGGATTCTGCGCAGCGAGATGTTTCCAGAGTTCTGGTTCGCCATCAGGGGATTCCATCCACGTGATCATTCCAGGGCTTAAATTGTTGATCGTTACTCCCGTGCGACCAATCTGGCAGGCGAGATAATTCGTGAGCCCAATGAGACCATGTTTTGCGGCGGTGTACGCACCAGCACCTGCATTTTTGCCAGTATTTTCCGGGTTCTGACCGATCGTGCCATAAATCGATGCGATGTTGATCACTCGGCCCCAACCGCGCGCCGCCATTTTGGGAATGAAGAGTCGACAGAGTCGCTCGGCAGCAACGACGTTAATTTCGTAGGTATCCCGCCAATCCTGAGTTGTCTGCTGACCCCATGGTTTGGAGTGCGGATCTCCACCTGCATTATTTACGACAATGTCGACATGCTCGGGAATCTTGTCGAGCTGTTCATAGAGCGAATCGCTCGTGAGGTCACCGACAATGTAGCGATGTGGAGCACCGAGCGTGGAGAAGGTCTCGTGCAGTGCGGCCTCGCTTCTTGCCAATCCAATTACCGTCGCTCCATGGTCGGCAAGTCCGTGGACGAGCCCACGCCCCAAGCCGTACCCACCTCCGGTCACCAATGCCGTGTGCCCGGTGAGATCAAACAGATTCTTCTTCGTCGCCATTAGGGGTCCTCCCGAATCGCTTGCTATGGTCTTTACTTACTTAGCGGTCATACCTTATTAAACACCTATATCGCAATCGACCGATCGCCACTGAATACCCGCAGTCCTGGGCGGACACTGTTGTGCCTGCCTTCACATGCGGGGGAAGTGAGATTTGTAACTGTCAAGGTAAATACTATACAGTTGCAAATAAGTCCTTACAAAACAAAGGGGGAAACATGAAAGCAATGCGAAAAGCCCGTACATCGGGGCGACGTCGCGGTTTTGCTTTCGCACTCGTCGCGGCACTCGCTGTGGCTGCGTGCGGAGGCAGTGACGACGCAAGCGAAACAACCGACGAAACCGTAACAGAGGAGACGTCGGCACCTGAAGTTGTTTCAGGTGAAACGAAGACGACATTGACGATAGTTACGCCGCAAGAACCAGCTAGCTGGAACTACTACGAGGTCGGTGCAAACGCTTTGCGCGTGCCGACTTTCAAGAATGTCCAGGAGACCGTGGTGGAGCTCAACGAAGACGGAACCATCACTCCGTATCTCGCCGAGTCATGGGAGATTAGCGACGACGGTCTTGTCTACACATTCAAAATTCGTTCGGGCGTCAAGTTCCATGACGGTTCCGATCTCGACTCAGCGGACGTAGTTTATTCGCTGCTGAAGAACGCTAAGTCACCGAATAGCAAACTTAGCGCTGCACATCTCAACGTCGAGAGCGTCGTGGCATCCGACGCGAGTACCGTCGTCATCACGCTGAAGCAGGTGAGCGCAACGTTCCTGAAAGAACTTGGCCTGTCAGCGGGTTACGTGGTTCCGGAAAATTTCCTTGAGGAAAATGATCCGAACTCCACAATGATCGGTACTGGTCCATATGTGTTCGGCGAATACCTGCCCGACACAAGCCTCACGATGACACGCTTTGAGGATTACTGGGGCGAGCTGCCCTTCTTCGAAGTGCTCGACTGGCGATTCATCGACGACGAGACCGCATCACTCAATGGCATGCTTGCTGGCGAGTATGACCTCAACGTCGCGATCCTCGCAGAGGGAATTGAGCGTGTTGATTCATTTGAGAACGACCCAGAGTTCACTGTCACTTTGCAGGGATCAACTGAGAACTCATACATGTGGCTGAACGTCAACGAACCAGCGTTCCAGGACATTCGAGTTCGCCAAGCGATCGCTCATGCGATCAATCGCGAGGAAGCAATCGCTGTCTACGACGGCGATGCACGACCGACCTGTCTCATGGTGATCCCGGACTCTGAGCCGTACAACAGCGACTACTGCCCGTACCCGTACGACCCAGATAAGTCCAAGGCTTTGTTGGCGGAGGCTGGTTACGAAAACCTTGAGATTGACTACCCATTCCCGACGGTTGCTTCGCACCCGTTCACTATGGAAGTCCTAACTCAGCAACTCGCCGCTGTCGGCATCACTGTGAAAAGCCGTGGCGAGGATCTCACTACCTGGCTGGACAAAACATGGACCAAGGGTAATTACGGCATGGGTGAAATCCGAGACTCAGCAGGAATCCTGCAGTTTGGCTGCAAGGGTGGACGCGAACCATTGGGCAAGAGCTCGAGCCTCTGCATCAAGGAGTTTGAGGACAAGTTGGCAATAGCCGATGCGTACTTGAACTACGACGATCACCTGGCCGCAATGAGCGACCTGGTCAAGATCTTCGCGGACTTGGCATGGGTCACAGCCATCGCAGCTGTGCAGGTGCCGATGATCTACAGGGCTGACCTTGTGGGAATTCCAGTGGTGCGAGTCAACGACGGATTTGACCTTCGCAAGGCCCGTTGGGGTAAATAGTTATACAGAGTGTGGTGGTTCGGCAGACTGCTGGACCACCACACGCGGTGATGACCGTTCGGCGGTTGCGTACCGTCGGACGGTCGTTTACTTTGTAGCAAGGAATTTGGAGGGCTTCGAATGTTCAAGCACACGTTGCGTTCGCTCTTAACGCTGGCCTTCACCGCATTGCTCGGATCCATTGTGGTATTCGTACTCTTGCGACAGTTGGGTGGTGACATTGTCACCGTTTTTCTCGGTCGTGAAGCAGCCCCCATCGATGTGTCGTACATGCGTGAAAGACTCGGGCTTGATAGCTCGTTGATCGTGCAATATCTGGACTGGCTACGTGGAATTCTTAGCGGCGACCTTGGTCAGTCATACGGCATGGGCTACGACATCTTTGACGAAATCGTTCGACGTCTTGGCCCAACGCTCATGCTCACCGTCGGTGGTCTGATCGTTTCGGTTCCGCTCTCACTCGTGCTTGGCACGTACTCGGCGATCAATGCGAAAAAGGTTCGCAGCAGCTTTGTCGATATCTTCACCCAAGTCGGGATCGCTATCCCAGCGTTCTGGGCTGGACTGCTCCTTGTTCTCGTGTTCGCCGTTCGACTCGGTTGGCTACCAACCGGCGGTTATGTTCCATTCACAGAAGACCCAGTTCAAGCAATGCGTCATGCAATCCTGCCGGTTTGCGCCCTCAGCCTCGGGGTCACCTCCGTGTTCACACGGTATGTGCGCACCGCAATGATCGACGTTATGAACGAAGATTTCATGCGATCAGCAATGGCCCGCGGTCGCACAAGGCGTGGTGCCGCACTTGTCCACGGTGTTCGCAATGCTTCAATTCCACTCGTTACCGTCGCTGCGCTCCAGTTCGGCCAGCTCATCGCCGGCGCGGTGGTCGTGGAAAATGTCTTCGTACTACCTGGTATCGGACGTCTCATTGTCACTGCGACGCTGGGCCGCGAAGTCGTGGTGGTGCAGTCTCTCGCGCTGGTAATCATGTTCATCATTTTGATTTTGAATTTCTTTGTTGACATCGCCTACGGATTCCTTGACCCGCGCATCCGAGATAAGGAATCTTCAAATGCCTGACATCGCTAACACCACCACGAACCCACCCGTCGCTTCCAAATCCTCACAAATGTGGAAGCGATTACGTCGACTGCCGATCACCTTGTACATCGGCGGAACACTCGTCTCGCTCTTTGTTCTGGTTGCTCTTGGGTCGTTCATCTGGACCCCGTATCCAGCGAACAAGTTGAATCTCACCAATCGCTTGGCTCCGCCAGGCACGCCAGGCTTTCTACTTGGCACCGACCGCGCCGGACGCGATGTGGTCACCGAACTGATGCTCGGCGCAAGAAATTCGCTCTACGTAAGCGTGGTCTCCACGATTGTGGCTATGTTGGTTGGTGCCACTATCGGTTTATCAATCGCAGGCTCAAAGCGTTTCCTGCAGGGTCCACTCACCCGACTAGTTGACGCTGGGCTGGCTCTTCCTGGAATTCTCACTGCACTCGTGCTCGCAGCAAAGATCGGTGCTGGCAATACCACTGCCACTCTCGCAATCATCATCTGGCAGATCCCAATTGCTGCCCGTGTCACCATCGGTCCAGCGCGCCAGATTCTCGCTCTCGATTACGTTGAAGCGGCGTACAGCTACGGTCGGCGAAAGTCATACGTTCTGAGACGTCACGTCCTACCGAACATCAGCCCACTGCTGATCGTGCTCAGCTCCATAATGTTTGCTGCCGCAATCTTGATCGAAGCAGCCCTGGCGTTTCTGAGTGTCGGTGTGCAGCCGCCCACATCTTCATGGGGGCGATTCCTTAACGAAACTCAGTCATTGTTGGAGGCAGCACCATATCTCATGTTCTTTCCTGGTGTCGCCATCGTGCTTACTGCCCTCGGATTTAATCTGCTTGGCGATGGGCTACGCACCGTCCTTGACCCACAACAAGCGCGAAGTGGTTTGGCCTGATGCTTCAACTTCGCGACTTGAGTGTCGTTATTGACGAACACGAGATCATTCGCATTGATCAACTTGACCTGCAATCAGGTTCCCGACTGGGACTGGTTGGTGAATCTGGTTCGGGCAAAACCATGACTGCAAAAGCCATCGCCGGCCTTCTGCCTGATGAAGCAAAAGTCTCTGGCTCAGTAATGTTTGACGGAAGGGATCTCCTAGAGTTGAGCGATCGCGAGTTGGCAAAGGTTCGTGGCAATCAGATTGGCTTCATCTTCCAAGACCCCGCGCGTTCACTCAATCCGATGATGCGCATCGGCCGGCAGGTCTCCGAGGCGATTCGAATCCACACCGACCTGAAAGGTGATGCGGTGACCGAGAAGGTCATTGATCTTTTGAGACAGGTGCAATTGCCGGATCCAGAATCATTGCTTCGTCGCTACCCACATCAACTCTCGGGTGGACAGCAGCAGCGCGTCATGATTGCAGCGGCAATTTCAGCAGATCCTGAACTCCTGATTGCTGACGAACCTACTACAGCCCTTGATGTCACTGTGCAGGAAGAGATTCTTCGACTGCTCATCTCTCTAAGCGAAGAACGAAAGATGAGCCTGCTCTTCGTGAGTCATGATCTTGGCGTCATTCGCTTCGTTTGCGATCGTGTTGCGGTGATCTACGGCGGAAATGTTGTCGAATCCGGTCGTGTCGAAGACGTCGTATATCGCCCCATGCATCGGTACACGGCTGCCCTGCTGGCGGCAAACCCCGGAATGCCTAAGGACGACAACTTCTCTGCGTATATCGGAAAGCGGTTGCAGACCATCACTGGTTCGGTGCCTGCCGTCGGCAAGTTCCCGAGCGGCTGTCGATTCCGCAACCGCTGTCAATTTGTAACAGACGCATGCTCGTCAACACCGCCAACTGTGACGAGGGGAGTCGACCACCGATATCTGTGCTGGAACCCCGCTGATGGAGTTCAATCGTGACATCTCTCGTCGAAGTCGCAAACATAAACTTCCACTATCCGCGCGCTCGGATCATCGCTGGCAAGATCGAGTGGACATTGCACGACATTTCCTTGATTATCCAGTCGGGGTCCACCGTGGGAATCGTCGGCGAGTCAGGCTCGGGCAAATCGACTCTGATCCGCGTGATGTGTGGTCTACTGCAACACCAAGAAGGCACGGTGAAGTTCGATGGCAGAGACATCACGGAATTAAAGGGTGCGGGCGCCAACGACCTACGGCGTCAAAACCAGATCGTATTTCAAAATCCACGTCGATCACTTGACCCGCGTATGACCATTCGCCGTTCGTTGAGCGAACCGATTCGCGCCCTACAAGATCGAACCCCGGATGAGGCAGAGCTCGTTGCGGCTATTGAGCGAGTCGGACTCGGCAGCGAGGTGTTGTCGCGATTCCCGCATCAGCTCTCCGGTGGTCAATTGCAGCGCGTCGGCATTGCGCGTTCATTGTCGGTGAAGCCGACAATTCTCTACGCAGATGAGCCGGTAAGCTCCCTTGACGTCTCCGTGCAGGCTCAAGTACTGAACCTGCTGATGGACTTGCGCGACCAGCTCGGACTCACATTGGTGATGGTCTCACACGACCTCGGTGTTGTCAGTCGTATGTGTGAAGAGATCATTGTGATGCGTCATGGTCGCATCGTTGAGGCAGGTCGCACCGACGCTGTTTTGGCACGACCTGCGTCGGATTACACCGCCGCCCTACTCAAAGCCGCCCGAGCAGCAAGCCTCGAACGAGCCGAGAAGATGTAACTATGCCAAGCACCCTTTCCCTAGAAGACTGGGAGCACTTTAATCGCGAGGGATACGTTGTCATTCGCAACGCATTTGATCCTGAACGCTGGCTTACCCCAGTGCTTCGTGAGTACGAGGAAGTACTTGACCGACTCGCAGAGAAGCTCTTCGCCGACGGTCGAATCTCGAGCACCTATGACCACCTGCCATTCAGCGAACGATTCGTGGAGGTATGTGCCGAGTCGAACGAGACCAATCACCAGCACTTTGATTTTTCGCTACCGCAAACAAATATTAAACACGACACGCCGATGTGGCACGGCCCAGCCGTGTTTGACATGCTGCGCTGCCCAGAATTGCTAAATCTAGTTGAGGGCTTTATCGGTCCAGAGATCTTCTCCAACCCAGTGCAACACGTACGCATCAAAGTTCCAGAGTCGCGTGAGCCACGAGACCCGAGCACTGGAGCCCTCAAGATGGGTGCGACCAACTGGCATCAAGACAACGGCGTGGTGCTTCCCGATGCAGACGACACGCAGATACTCACAGTGTGGTTTCCACTCCGCTATGCAGGCGTTGAGCACGGTTGTCTGCAGGTCGTGCCGAAATCACACCAGCGAGGCCTGCTAGCGCATTGCCCTGCCGGTCCGGGCGGGCTTCAAGTTCCGGAAAAAGTTGCCTCTCGCGCGACAGCCGTCGCCTTACCGATGCATCCAGGTGACACCTTGTTCTTCAACAAGATGACGCTGCATAACTCCTTATCCAACATCAGCAACGAGATTCGAATCAGCTTCGACCTGCGATATAACCCAATCGGTCAACCGACCGGCCGAGGCGCGTTTCCAGGTTTTGTCGCCCGCAGCAAGCAATATCCGCAATTGGAATTGCACGACGCCCAAGAATGGTCGCGCCTGTGGATTGAAGCGCGTGCGCAGTTAGCTGATGTCGCATACGACAAGCCGTTTAATCGCTGGAGTGCTGACGCACCTGTTTGCGCCTAGTTTCGCTAACCGCCTTGGCTCGGTGGCGCTAGTTCGTAGCTAAGCGCCCAAACGGGGTGTAACCCCGGCCCGCCACACCGACATCGCAGGCAAACAGTGAACCCGCTGAGGGATATATCCGCGTTTGCTCGGGACTAAGGTCCACTCGCGCTGACGTGATGTAGAGGGTCCGCAAGTCTCTTCCACCGAATGCACAACTGGTGATCCAGCCGCCCGGTATATCAATTCGTCGATCAATTTTGCCGTCGGGCGTGAGTCTCACGACGCCTCCGCCATCCCACAACGCAACCCAGATGCCGCCTTCTGCGTCTACCGACACACCGTCGGGTAGCGATTCGAATGTTGCGAGAGCGCGAACACTGCTCGGCAAACCATCACTGTTCAATGTGAGTTCGTCGACAGTTCGGTGCAGCGAGTCAGCGTGGTAACACCTTGTTCCGTCGGGGCTCCAGTCAATTCCGTTGGAGAGCGCCCGACCATCACGAACCTTTGTCACTTCACCCGAGTCATCAACACAAAACAGTCCACCACGGTTGTTGCCACTGCGATCGACGGTACCGATCCATAATCTCCCCCGTGGGTCGCAACGACCGTCGTTCGCCCGTCCATCGCCCTCAGCGGGCAACATTGCAGTCGTCTCGCCAAGACGGCCATCAGCGCCCAGTGTGGCTACTTCGAGACCTGACACCGCAAGCAGCCCGTCATTTGCGGTCGGAACAACCACGCTGGTGGGTGCCGCCAAAGTGTTCACCTCGTGCCGGCCGTCGGTATGTAATCGATATAGCAGGCAACCATCGATATCTACCCAGAGCAGGGTCTGGGTAGCCGCGTCCCAAGTGACTCCTTCACCCAGCAAACTCCGACAGTCCACAATGAGCTCAACCTGCACCACGTCCCCCATGTTGCTGCTTCTCTTTCAGCTCTTCTAATTTGTGTGCTGTCTATGGTAGAAAAGATTATAATCTATTCCCCAGGAGGAATAACCATGTTGATCACCGCACCGGTACTCATGAAACCGAAAGAAAAGATGCCAATGTTGGAGCTTGATCTTGACGAGCCCCGCTTCGGCGAGGTTCGAGTGAAGATGGTGGCCAGTGGTGTATGCCATAGCTGTCTCCACGCGTATGACGGCTCGCACTCAGGAATTCCCATGCCGATTGTCCTCGGTGACGAAGGCTCAGGAATTGTTGATGCAGTCGGTGCAGGTATCTCACACCTCCAAAAGGGTGACCATGTTGTCATTTCATGGGCTCCGACGTGTGGTGCGTGCAAGTACTGCAACTTGGGTTTTCCTGCGCTGTGTTTGAATACGCCCGCTATCGGCAAGACCAACGGGGATGTCACCCTCTTTCATCACAACGGTAAGGACGTTTACCACTACGGTCCTTCCACCTACGGTTCGTACATCGTCGTTCCCGAGTCAGCAGCAGTGAAAATACGCAAAGACTTTCCCTTGGAAGTTGCGGCCCTAATCGGTTGCTCGGTAGCAACTGGATTTGGGGCAGTGGTCAACAGCGCAGGCGTGCGCGCCGGTCAAAGCGTGGCAATCTTTGGCTGCGGCGGTGTCGGTCTCAACGCAATCCAAGGTGCAGTCGCCACAGGCGCCTACCCGATCATTGGCGTCGACGTTCTGGACTCAAAACTTGAGATGGCGCGACACTTCGGTGCCACTCACACCATCAATTTGACTACGCAAGACCTTGAGGCAGAAGTGAAGAAACTCACTGGTACTGGCGTTGATGCCACCATCATTGCTGTTGGCAACATCCAAGCACTCGAGCAGGGACTCACAATTCTTGCAAAGCAAGGCGTTGAAGTTGTGCTCGGTCTTCCGGGTCAGGGAGAGAAGTTTCCAGTCGATCCGTGGCTGCTCGTAGGCGGTGAGCGCAGAATCGTCGGCTCGCGATACGGCACGAGTAACCCATTGGTCGAGTTCCCCAAGCTCGTCGAACTAGCGATATCTGGGCGCATCAAAATCGACGAGCTGGTGACCAAGCGATATGACCTTGACGAAGCTGACGAAGCATTCCGCTCGCTCGCAGCAGGCGAACAGGCTCGTGGCCTCATTGTCTTTTGAAAAGTCATATTCACGTGATATTTGAGCACCAGAAAGTCAAGGCGCCTTCATGAAACTAGCATCGGTCCTCACGCCATTGTCTGACGAAAACCTGACGCTTGCTGCACAATGTGGCGTAGATCAGATCGTGGTTCGCTACCCCGGACCAGATTTGACCGAGTTCAATCGCATGCAACAGAAAATTCGATCGTTTGGCATGGAGATCGGTGTGGTTGAGGGCTACTTGCCAATTGATCGAATCAAGCTCGGCACTGACGACGGTGCGGACCTTGCTTCAATGAAAGCGCTCATTCGTCACTTGTCAGATCTGGACATTCGGATGGTTTGCTACAACTTCATGGCTGGTACCGACTGGATCCGAACTTCAGTTGACACACTTGAACGGAGTGGCTCGAAAGTAACAGCGTTCCGATTAGCCGACCTTGAGAAAGCACGAATCCCTGGGCGTCCCGCCTTTCGAGCGGAACTTGAACCTGGAGCCAAGCGACCAGAGTTGTGGAAAAACCTCCAGATCTTTCTCGAGGAGATCATCCCAGTTGCGGAAGATGCCGGCGTCGTCATGGCGATGCATCCAGACGACCCACCATTACCCCAACTGCTCGGTAACGATCGAATTATGCACGATGTCGCCGGATTCGAGAAGTTAGTTGAGCTCGTGAAGTCTCCCTCAAACAAGATTGCCTTCTGCCAAGGCTCGTTCTCAGAGATGGGTATTGATATTCCATCGGCTATACGTCGCCTTGGGCCACACATCGCCTATGTGCATTACCGAGATGTTGTCGGCACGGCAGAAGATTTTCGCGAAAGTTGGCAAGACAACGGTCAAACCGACATGGCGGAAGCGATGCGCGCGTATCGGGAAGTCGGTTTCAATGGCCCCATGCGACCTGATCACGTGCCGCAAATGTTGGGCGAAGACGACGGTGAGCCTGGCTACACCATGCTCGGACGACTGTTCGCCTTTGGATACATCCGTGGCATGATGCATGCCACGGAGAACCATTGCTGTTAACTATTGATTGCAGGTCTCCGAACCGCAATCACATCAATTTCAAATTTGAGCGCCACTGACAGACAGCTCGTGATGGTAGTGCGGGCTGGAAATGGTGCTGAGAAGAACTCCCGATACAGAGTGTTGTATTGGGGGATATGCGCTGGATCATGCACATAGCTCGTCACGCGCACCACGTCACCAAGATCAAGCCCAGCAGAGCCCAAGATTCGCTGAACATTCGCAATTGAACGACGCACTTCTTGCTCAAAGTCGCCACTGACTATTTTCCCCAGCTCGTCCACCGACGCTTGACCTGACACAAAGATGAATCCATTTGCTTCAACAGCCGCGGAGAACGGAAGATGACTCGATATTGCTGTGGGTACGACGCACCAACCACGTTCACCGTCGCCAATGTGTGAATTAGTTGAGGTTGTCATGTCTGGTCTGTGACTCTTTCTTGGATTGTGCTTTTGTTGAGTATCATCAAAGTTTATAAACATTATGAATCAGAATTCGCACCATGCATGACATCGCCATAATCAACGGCGCCATCGTTGATGGCACTGGAGCAGCACCACGACTCGGCTATGTCACTATCAGCAATGGACTCATCAGTTCAATTGGCAACGAGACATCCTTGCCAATTGCTGATATTGAGGCTCGCGTCACCATTGACGCCAAGGGCAAGATCGTCTGTCCCGGATTCATTGACATACATACCCACTCTGATCTCACGCTCGTCGAAGACGGACGCGGCGAGAGCAAACTACGCCAGGGTGTTACCACCGAAGTTGTGGGTAACTGCTCATTCTCAGCGTTCCCCATTGAACCTCAGCATCTTGACTTGCACGCAGATCATCTCGCACGGGCTACTGCGCCACTACGACCGTGGTGGACTGACCTTGATGGCTACGCAAAAGCACTCGACGACCAGGGCATTGCCCTCAACGTTGCTTCGTTGGCCGGTCACGGCACACTTCGAGTGGCGGCGATGGGTGTTGACCAACGCTCACCGACTAAGTCAGAACTCCATCGAATGGTGTCGGACTTACACCGCGCCCTTGAGCAGGGTGCCTTTGGCATGAGCACTGGTCTCACGCACGTGCCGAGCGCCTACGGCGACTTTGATGAGATCGCCACATTGGCAGAGGTGCTGGCAGAACATCATGCTCTTTATGCAACGCACAGTCGAGCATCTGAGCCCGACGAGCGCGCAGCGGTTGCGGAATCAATTGAAATCGGTCGTCGGACTGGCGTCAGCGTCGAATTCAGTCATCTTGCGATCAACCGTCCCGAGCGTTGGGGTACTGGTACCGAGTTGTTGGCGATGTTCGACCAGGCACGTGTAGAGGGCATAGACATATTTTTTGACGTCTACCCATACGAGGCATCGTCATCTTCATTAACCCAGTACCTGCCTTCTTGGGTGCAGGCTGGCGGAACTGAGGAGATGCGCGTCCGTTTGGCCGATCGAGAAATGCGCGAGCGTGCTCTTGCTGACATGGCCGACGGTTGGTTCAATGGCATTCCGTGGCTATGGGATCGCTTTCATGTCTCTAGTACACCCGATGGCCGCTATGTCGGACTCACTCTGGATACTGCTGCGGCAAACGCAAGGATTGATCCTGACGAGCTGACATTACGTTTGTGCGAAGAGTACGGAAACGAGATTCAAGTCGTGCTCTTTTATCGAATCGAGGCTGACGTGTCGGCGTTTCTCCGCCATCCTCTGGCTGTTGTCGGTTCCGACGGCAATGCGATTCCCCTCCATCAGCCTTCCGCCAGACCGCACCCGCGCAACTTCGGCACGTTTCCTCGGGTACTTGGTCGGTACGTGCGTGACCGCGGCGTGCTCGAGATCGCCGATGCCGTTCGCAAGATGACTGCCGAACCGGCCCGTCGACTCGGGATTACCGACCGCGGACAGATTGCGGTTGGGATGGCTGCTGACATTGTGGTCTTTGACCCCGCTGTTGTCGTTGACCGTGCCGACTTCGGCAAGGAGCCAGAGCGACCAGAGGGAATCACTCATGTACTCGTGAATGGCAGCGTCGTGCTTGATCAAGGCACGATCACCGAACAACGACCAGGACGAGTACTGCGACATCACTAGCAACAGGCGCTCGGTGACGCAGACGATTCGTGAATTTTGCCTAGCGACAAACCAATAACGGGTGTTTGAATTGCAATGAAAATTAACGAGTTCCCGTCAGCCGAACTACCACGCCAGGTCGGCTGACTACATCTGGTTGCAATGTTGCTCCGATGCCTGATGTGGTCGGAGGTTGAAATACTCCTCTTTCTGGCAGTTGAAGGCCGTCGACGAATTGTGGATAAACACAGTTGAGATAGGCGCGGACGACTTCCTGATAACTCGCGTTTGGTGAGCTGAAGCAGAGATGTATTCCGGCGAGCAGTGTGAACGGCCCAGTGCAGTCATGAAAGGTGACTGGCAACCTCTTTGCATCGGCAAGTGCAACTATCCGGCGAGCCTCCGTGATTCCACCGCACCATGTCGGATCAATCATTACATGATCAACTGCGTGTTTATCAATGATTGGCGCGTATTCAAATCGTGATATGAGATACTCACTCGCGAGTAGTGGGATGGTGGTGCTTCGCTTAAGTTCAAGCAATGCATCGGTGCTGTCCGCCAAAATCAAATCTTCAATCCATGCTGGTGTGAAAGGTTCAAGCGCCCGCGCGATCTTCTTGGCTGCCGAGAGCGACCAAAGACCATGTCCTTCGGCCATGATGTCAATTTTTGATCCGACTGCCTCTCTGATCTTCTGAAACGGTTGGAGTGCCGTCTGAAGATCATCATCGGAAATTGACTGCGCACCGCTAGTCTTGGCCATGCGATCGAACGGCCAAATTTTCATTCCGGCAAAGCCTTCGTCCACAAGATCAATCGCAAGTTCACCGGGGCGATTGAGAAAGGCGTCGTAATCTTCGAAGCGTCCGTCACGAGTTGACCGATCACCAAGTTTCCAACTCTTCCCGTACGCAGGACCTCCACACGTGTTGTAGGTAGGAATGTGCGACACTGACGGTCCGCCCAGCAAAACATGCAACGGCACATTCAGCGAGAGAGCCAAGGCGTCCCAGATGGCAACGTCAATTGCCGACAACGCACGGAGCTCTAAACCCCGACCGCCGAAGCGCGCGGACGCTCGGTACCCCACTTCCCAGATCGCCTCCGGAGAGCCACTCTTCGTCGCGATAATTCGGGGGGCGAGGTACTCATGGATGTATTCACTTACTGCCCGTGGTGTGTAGTACGTCTCACCGTGACCGACGACGCCAACGTCGGTATACACACGTACAAACACAACCTCTGGGAGAGGGGACAGATCACCTGGGATGATGGTCTCAACTCCAGTCACTATCATTGGCGAAGAACTCGCATCATCGTTGTTTCCACGAATTATTATCCATTGACGACGTAGTGATCGTTGCCCTGTGTTCCCGCAGCATCAGCGAGTATGCGCTCAATCGTCTCCAGGTCATTCGCCGACAGGGACCATTCAACACCTTTGACATTGTCTTCCACTTCCGCAACCGAGATCATTCCGGCCAGGCAAGTTGCAACGTAGCTGTGTTGTGCAACCCACGCGATCGCAAGTTGCGCCAGTGTATGCGAATTCGATGTGGCAAACTCCTGAAGTCGGCGGGCAACTTCCACATTCTTTTTCAAGTTGTCGCCAAGAAAGAGTGGTAGTCCAAACACGTCGCCTTTGGAGCGCCAGTCATTTGCCGGAAAAGCGATGTCCGGCGTCCAGGCTCCTGAGAACAAGCCGTGACACAACGAACCATACGTCATGAGACCGATCTCCGCTGCTGCAAGATGAGGCACCATCGCGGCCTCGACTCGTCGATCAAGGAGGTTATAGCCCGACTGCTGCACCTGAATCTTGCCGTGGCGCTGGTACTCGTCAATTTGCTCAGCGGTGAAATTGGAGACCCCAACGGAGCGAACTTTTCCTGATTCAATCAATTCTTTAAAGGCCGTCATTGAACCTTCTGCAGAACCTGCTGGGTCTGGAACGTGAATGAGCAGCACGTCAATATGTTCCGTGGCCAACCTCTTGAGGCTGTCTTCGGCTGACTTCAAAATTGCATCTCGATTTGAAGTCGACACCCATCGCTCTTCGCTATAGTCCCAGTGAACAGCACACTTCGTCACAATCACGGCCTCGTGCCGCCGTCCGGCAAGCGCCTCGCCAAGTATCGATTCCGCTCGACCGTTGCCATACGCGGGTGCCGTATCAAACAGAGTTATTCCAAGATCCAGAGCGCGGCGAATTGCGGCGATCGCTTCAGAGTCGTCTACTTTGCCGTAATCGCCTGCATGTTGAGTGCCACCGATTGGCCACATCCCAAAACCAAGTACCGATGTTTGGATGTCAGTTTTTCCCAAGAATCTGTACTTCATTGCACCTCTATCTACAAGTGAATCTCGATTTTATCACATTTGAGTTTGCTGAAATTTGGCACCGATACTCTCAACAATGATCGTGACGAGCGCTTCGTATTCCCATTCGACGTGCCTTGTATATGCTGCAGCTTGAAATCTTCCGGGAATATGTCAGACCAAAGGTTTTTGAGCACTAGCGCTGACATGAGCACAACAAAATCGCGCTGAACGCGTGTCTGCTTGTGTGAGTGAATCCAAGAACCTAGAGTGAGAGCATTCTGCACCAATCGTCCTTGCTGCGCGTCGCCCTCGCTGGGTTCCACCACGAATCAAACACTTTTGCACCCGTACCGGCGTCTCTTGGGCGATTCATGGCTGCAGGACCAGTGGAGGGTGAGGACCTCGTACGTGTCTACGGAAATTCGCAAGCCACGCTTGGGGGCTTCCTCGAGATTTGTGATCAACCAGGGCTTGACGTCGTGCCACTCTTTCATGCGGATCTCAACCCGATGGGCACGATCACGAAAGAAGCATTTGAAACGCTGATCGGACGCATGCTTGACCGCTTACGCGATGAAGGACCATGGGATGTTGTTTTGCTCGCATTGCACGGGGCTGCAGTCGCTGAGCATGAGCCCGACGCTGATGGTGAGATCATTGCGCGAGTCCGGCACCTTGTCGGAAGGGAAGTGGTGATTGGGGTCGCTATCGATATGCACGCCAATGTGTCTACGCGCATGATCACAAACAGCACGATCATCAACGCCTATCTCACTAATCCTCACGTGGATCCGCGTGTGCGAGCCCGCCAGGTTGCCGATCTTGCTCTTGCTACAGCGCGTGGCGCGATCCATCCCACCATCGCTCACGCTGCACCTCCGGTAGCAATCAACATTCTTCGACAAGGAACGGGAGATTGGCCGATGCGTCATCTAGTGGAGATGGCCAACGAGATACAGCGACGCCCAGGTGTGTTGTCGGTGAGTGTTATCGAAGGGTTCCCGTATGCCGACGTTGAAGAGTTCGGTATGTCGTTCATCGTGATCACCGACAACGATCTGGGATTAGCCGATGAGCTCGCGAGATCGCTAGCGACGGCAGCGTGGAACCTACGCCATGAATTCGTCGGCGACGGAATTGACATTGAGGAGGCTCTGCGTCGCGCTGATAGATCTGTGCGTGGACCTGTCGTACTGCTTGATGTGGGCGACAATGTCGGCGGCGGAAGCCCCGCCGACTCAACCCACGTGCTTGCGGCAGCCCAACGGCTCAGCATTCGTAATCTCTTTCATTCGCTCTGTGATCCATCATCGGTTGCGGACTGCGAGCGGGCTGGTCTTGGCGCACGAGTCACGCTTGAAGTTGGGGGAAAAACTGATCATCTTCACGGTAAACCAGTGCGAATCAGCGGGAAAATCACGCATCTTGACAATGGGCGATTTGAAGACTCAGGCGTGACCCATGGAGGCTTTCGTTTCTTTAACGCCGGTCCGCGAGCTGTCGTGCACACGGACGACGATCACTATGTTCTTCTCACCTCTCGACCAATGGGGAATACCAGCAGGGTGGAACTCACGAGTGCCGGTATTGACCCGCACTCACTCAAGGTGATCGTCGCCAAAGGTGTGCACTCTCCACGAGGTGCATTCGAACCAATCGCCAGTGAAATGATTCAGCTCAAAACTCCGGGTTGCACGAGCGCTGACTTTTCATCACTCTCTTACCAGCATAGACGACGCCCTATGTTCCCGTTCGAGCCCGAGGCAAGTTACGTTGCCTGATTGACAGGCCCTCGCAAGAGTTCAGAACTTGGTATTGGCAATTGCGACAACGCGATAGTCCTTGTCGACAATCGGTATTGCCCGCCATTTATCGAAAGTCGTGCACGGGTGGGAGATTCCGAATCCAACAAGATCACCAACGGCGATTTCATCATTGACTTTCACGTTCAGATAAGTGTGCTGATCGTCAACCCGAACCGCGCGTCCTTCCGCAAACCAAGCCTGTGGTTCCATCATTCCGCCACGAAGGATCTTCTTGGCGATCGGCAGTAGCCCGTCAGTGGACACATCGCGTTTACCGACGCCCACAATCACACGCGTGGGTTCTGGCCGCGAGAGCACGACACCCCAGACTTCGAGAGCAGCGCGGAAAACATCGCCTGATGAGCGGGCGGCGGACCCTAAGGGAGATAATTCGTCGATGACCCCATCGTCATGGCTCAGGTAGCAGCCACTTCGGATGATTATCCGTTCTGGTTTGGTGGGATTGTGATGTTTCAAGATCGCGACGACACGGTCGAAAAAGACACTTCCGCCGGCGCTCAACAGAATTTCACTGGCATCGTGAAACAAGCCCTCGGCAATCATGGAATCTGTCACATTTCGTAGATCTTTCAGAAAATGATCAACTCGTTGCTCTGCAGTCTGCGTTTGACTCGCCGAAATAATGCCTTCAAATCCCGAGGTGCCCACGAGACGCAGCGCGGTCGTCGCAACCACTGCTCGACCCACGGATAGCGCGTCAGAAGCGCTCCTCGCACCAGTGCGACCGTCCAGCACTCCAAGCTCAACAAGCACTGGCACCCGTCGGCCCCGCAGCTTGCCAGCTAAACCCTCTTCCAGAATCCTGACTGACTGTAACGAGTCGACGCAACACAACACTTCGTGTCCTTTGCGTGTCGCTTCTACGAGCCAGGCGATATCACCACGTGCAACTACTTCATTGGCAATCAAAACACGTGGCACGCCATGTTCAGTCATGGTTCGAGCCTGAAAGGCGGTCGCGGCAGAAATCGCCCAAGCACCGTCGTGTAACTGCAAATCAAAAAGTTCAGGAGACATCGTCGTTTTGCCGTGTGGCGCAAAAGACACTTGTTGCTCCCTGCAAAACTCCGCCAAGCGTGCACTATTGTGAGTAAGTGCTGATTGCAGCAAGACAGCCGTTGGCATTAGAACGTCAGAGTCAAATACCGACCAAGCAGCGCGTGTATGCCTGAGCGGAAATCCTTTCACCTGGCGAGTGTTGCGACGTAGTCTCATGAACCGAATTCAATATTGCCGTTGATGGAGACGTCAGTTACTGGAAAGTCAGTTGCCATGAACGGCACGAGCGACACCACCGTTGACCGCGACTCACGCGCAGACAACGTGAATGCTTGTCCCCGCTTGCGCGCCTCGCTAAGCCCAGTCCCTGGCCAAGATGATGCGGGTTCAATTGCGATGAGAGAGGCTCGCCCGAAGAAGGGAAACCCTTTGCTGCCATTCTCGCGCCACAACCAAATATGCGGGAAGTCGCGCGCGTCCCACGCTAAAGCAACTCCGATATCTGCGCGACGGAGCGCTGCCCAACCTTTGCCCACGTTGGTGATGAAGTGAACGCTCTCGACGGGCAACTCTGCACCAACAACGTTAAGTGGATTGGTGTCGCCTGACAGGGGCCATTGCCCGAGATTGTTCCCTTCACCGTCCATAACCGATGCGACTGGCAGGTCGATACGGTCACCAAGTTGAGCCTTGAATGCTGGGTGTTCTCCCCAGACAAATGAAGTTGCCTCGTAGGACGAGTTCTGCACGGTCGTGGTCAACTTCAGTCTCAGTGGATTCGATTCAAGACTGATCTCCCGCTCTACGACAATGGGTAATCGCGTGCCGGCGCGCATTCGAAGCAAAGTGTCAGAGCGCTCGACGATGGAAACCTGAGTTCTAGACCACTCTCCATGAAATGGATGGTTAACGCCATCGGCCTCGCACTCCGAGCCTGCATTCGGTACAAGTAGTTGCCAACCGCCACGATATTCAGAGAGCCAATCGTGACGTTCTTTGCTATAGCGCGAGCTTTGGGTTAGAACCACGGGACTGTCCCATTGGGCAAGTAATTCCACTCCATCTACGTCAATTTGGGTGATCTCACCACCTAAACTTTCGTTGACGCGAACGACAAATCGCTCATTTTGAAGTGTGATCAAGGCCCAACCTCGGCTCTGTCTTTGGCGTAGTAACGATGAAATCGTATAGCATTTGGGACATGCCAACGAAAACCCAATCTCGCGCTACCGAGGCCCCCAACCGGGCGACCCGGTCAAATGACAGCTCGGTTGCACATGTCGTTGAGCATATTCGAAACGGCATCATTACGGGGCGCTACCAACGCGAGTCAAAAATCTTGCCAAAGCAAATCGCCGAGCGTTGTGGAACCAGTTTCATTCCTGTCCGCGAAGCGCTGAGAATTCTTGGAGCCGAAGGATTCATTTTCTTTCGACACAACCGCGGTGCTTATGTCACTCCCGTTTCCCTTACCGACTTGAAGGATCTTTACGAACTGAGAATTGAGATAGAGGTCGAGGCGGTAGCTCAATCTCGTGCTTTTGACGACAGTGAACTTGAAGAGTTCAGCACACTGATTAAGAAGATGTCACATGGGTACTTAGAAGGCAACTCGGCACGAGTGGTCAAACTCAACCACGACTTTCACTTTCGGATCTACGACCACTGCGATTCGCCACGACGATTGCAAATAATTCGGCAACTCTGGCTACATGCCGAGCGCTACCAACACCTTTCGCTGCAATTTCGCCATGACGCTGCAGAAGATGAGCACACCGCCATCATTAATGCACTATCAAATCGCGATCATGCTCTTGCGGCAGAAGCGTTGCGAACCCACTTGACCACGACTGCCAGTCTCTTGAAGGCTGGATGGCAGAGAGTTGAACCTACCGACGGCGTCAACTGACATGTCTGCATCGGTGCGATTAGATATAAGTTCGCGCGACGAGGACAACCATCGCAATGCTGGTCTTCTTGAATTAGAGCAACGGTTTGCATCGCAGGCCACTCGTGCTCGCGACACATTGTCGCAACACTCGCACGATGAGAGCTTCCACCTGCCAGGTCAACCCGATATTGTGGTATTCGCCGAGTCCACAGAAGACGTCGCCGATTGTTTGGCAATCTGTTCTCGTCATCAGTTACCCGTCATTCCATTCGGGGTTGGCACCTCTCTTGAGGGTCACGTCAATGCACTTCATGGTGGAGTGTCGTTGGACCTGTCACGGATGAACCGACTATTGCGTATCAACAGTGAGGACCTTGACTGCACCGTTCAGGCTGGCATGTTGCGCAAGCAACTCGCTAAAGAACTAGTGCCGTACGGCTTGTTCTTTCCGGTTGACCCGGGCGCAGATGCGACGCTCGGTGGCATGGCTGCAACTGGCGCCTCGGGAACCACCACCGTGAAGTACGGAGCGATGCGAGAACTTGTGCTCTCGATGAAAGTCGTGTTACCAGACGGCACCATCATCGAGACAGGTCGAAGGGCGCGAAAGACTTCTGCCGGTTATGACCTCACACACCTATTCCTAGGCTCCGAAGGAACTTTGGGTGTAATTACTGAGATCACGCTTCGGCTTTTTGGAATCCCGGAATCCACTGCCGCTGCAACCGTGCAATTTGCCGATCTGCACTCTGCTGTGTCCGCAGTAATCGCCATCATCCAACTTGGTGTGGGGGTTGCTCGAATTGAATTACTGGACAAGGCCGCCGTCGCGTCCGTAAATGCGTACTCAAAGACTTCTCTGCCAGAACAGAATATGTTGCTCCTTGAATTTCATGGCTCCGAAGAGGTAGTGACCCATGAGGCCAAACTCGCTGGATCAATTCTCGCCGAGTATGGTGGCGACGGCTTCACATCAAGTACTGACCAGGCTCAGCGGACGGCACTCTGGCAAGCCAGACATGATGCCGCATGGGCGATTCGTGCACAGCGAGCCGGTGCACAAATTTTTGTCACTGATGTTTGTGTGCCAATTTCTCGACTCGCAGACTGCATCACTGAGACTCACACAGACATTGCGGCATCTAGATTATTTGGGCCGATCATCGGCCACGTGGGCGATGGGAACTTCCACGTCATCGTCGTTATCAGCCCAGAGGATGCAGACGAGATGCACCGAGTGGAGTCCTTTAACGATCGATTGATTACGCGAGCACTGTCAATGGGTGGCACTTGCACTGGTGAGCACGGAATCGGCGTGGGCAAGATTCCCCATCTGCTTCGCGAATTGGGTCCTGACGCAGTGTCGTTGATGCGAACAATCAAGAAAGCCATCGACCCAAATGGCCTTATGAACCCAGGCAAGGTGCTCGCTGACGTATGAGGCTTGTTCGACTAGGCAACCTCGGAGGTGAAATTCCCGGTGTAATCGTCGGAGAATCCACCGATGTACTTGATGCTCGACCAGTAACGCCAGATTTTGATCCCGACTTTTTTGCCAATAGTGGGCTCGAACGCCTGCGAGCCGCAGTTCGAGACGACGAACTGACTCCGCTTCGCACAAGTAATCAGCGAATCGGTGCCCCCCTGCGACGACCAGGAAAAATCGTCTGTATTGGGCTCAACTATCGAAATCACGCTATGGAGTCGGGCATGGAAGTGCCGAAAGAACCAATTATTTTTATGAAGGCGTCAAACACGATCGTTGGCCCTCACGACGACGTGATGATTCCACGAAACTCCCTAAAAACCGACTGGGAGATAGAGCTCGCCGTTGTCATAAATTCCACGGCTTCCTACCTACAGAGTCCAGACGATTCGCCACGTTATATCGCGGGGTATGCAATCTCCAATGATCTCTCCGAGCGTGAATTCCAGTTGGAACGTGGAGGTCAGTGGGATAAAGGAAAGTCGTGCGCCACATTCAACCCTCTCGGTCCGTGGCTCGTTACATCCGAAGAAGTTCCCGATCCGCAGGGCTTACAAATGTTTCTTGATGTCAACGGACAGCGACTTCAAAATGAAAGCACTTCAGACATGATTTTTCCCGTGAATTATCTTGTGTGGTACGTGAGTCAGTTCATGGTTCTTGAACCTGGTGACGTCATCAATACTGGAACACCCGCAGGGGTTGGGCTCGGACTTCGTCCGCCGCGGTATCTCAAGGCTGGAGATCGGATGCGACTTGGTATCGACGGTCTCGGCGAACAACGATCGCTCGCGATCGCTACGCCATAGCCCTCACCTGATGCACATCGAATTTCCTGCGGTAACCACGATCAACGCCCCGAAAGACGGGCCGACTGTTGCAATTCTCGGTGGAGTTCATGGAGACGAATATGAAGGCGTGATTGCAGCAGCAACACTGGCGCGAAGTTTGCAGAGTGAACTCACTTCTGGACGCATCCGAATCGCTTCGCCAGCCCATCCGGCGGCATGGAAGTCGGGTACCCGCGAAAGTCCGATTGATGGAGCAAATCTTGCACGGGTCTTTCCGGGCTCCACTGTCGGATCTGCAACCGAGCAAGTTGCATCTGCGTTGACGGAGCAGGTCATCCGTGGAGCCGACTTACTTATTGATCTTCATTCGGCGGGAACGAATTTTGAGATGCCATTCCTGTGTGGATTTCATGGAGGCTTACACCGCTGGACAGCGGAGTCACAGCGCCTCGCAAAAATCTTCGGCGCGGATTTCACCTGGCGACACGATGGCGTTCCCGCAGCTGGTCGTTCGCTCACGGTCGCGTATGACTTCAAGATTCCAGCGATCTACGTCGAAGGACATGGCGGACGGTCAATTCGTCACAGTGACCTGCAGGGCTATCTGGATGGTGTCCGCCGATTGCTTCATGAACTCAATATGTTGACGACAACACCATCTCTAGCAACGAAGAGTATTCGTGTTTGCGGTGATGGAAATACTGACAAGGGAGTAACTGCACCCGCGGCAGGTTTCTTGGTGACACGAGTTGAGGCTGGCGAACGTGTTTTCAGCAACGACGTGATTGCCGAAATCATTGATGGCTCTGGCAAAGTTATTACAAAACTCCACGCAGCACACGACAGTTACATCATGTTGCGTCGACGAGATGCTCAAGTCTTTCTCGGAGACACTGTATTCATCATGGCAATCAAGGAGGACGATTTTCAGTGAATTCTGCTGCGATCACTCTCGGCGAAGGCGACACTCCCGTGCTCTCGCTGACAGCCATAGCAAAACACTTCGGTATTCCAGAGATGTGGGCAAAAGCCGAGTGGCTCAACCCAACGGGCTCCTACAAAGACCGCATCGCTGTCGAGACGATCAAGGATGCGTTGCGCTGTGGGCGACGTGGTTGGATTGGCACATCATCGGGCAATGGTGGTGCCTCAATGTCGGCGTACGGGGCGCGAGCGGGTATCCCCGGTTTTCTGTGTGTCGCAGCCGATGCTCCGACGGAGAAACTCCAGTCCATCATCCCGTATGGAAGCACTATCTTCCCCATGGCTCAACTTGGCGTCCGAGAGATGGATGCGATTCAAGAGATGTCCATTGACTACAACCTCAAACTGTCGGTGACGGCATACCGATACAACCCAGAGGGAATGTCTGGTGCGGAAATGATTGGTACCGAATTGCTCGATCAGGGAACATTTACTCATGTCTATGTACCAACAGGTGGGGGCGGACTCCTCGTGGCAATTGCACGAGGAGTCCGATGTGGTCAAGAAACTTCCCCGAAACTTGTCTGTGCACAGCCACAGGGCTGTGGCCCAATATCCCGACTTCTGGATGGAGAAATAGAGGTACCCGTAATTGATATTTGCATGTCGACTATTTCAGGTCTGCAGCTACCCACTCCGCCCGATGGAGAACTCGCTGCCGAGGCAGTACGCACCACGGGTGGCTGGGGCTGCCTAGTCGCCGACGAAGACGCCTGGAGGATACAAGACCTACTCGCACGTCAGGAGGGAATCTTTGTTGAACCAGCATCTGCGTTGGCCGTGGCAGCAATGACCAAAGATTTTCTCTCTGGTCGCTTGACAAGTGCCGATCGTCCGCTTGCGATTCTGACGGGTACGGGCTTAAAAGATCTCCGACGATTCGCACCGACAATTCCAGTTGTTTCGCGCCATACAAATCTCAACGATCTAAGAGGCGCCCTGCAGAGCGCATTCAGATAGCGGATGGCTCCGCAAATGTCAGTGCCGTCGTGCGAGATTGCCGTACTTTCCACGCAATAAGGAGAGCGCATGGGATCAAAAACGCATTGGGACATATGTATAACCACTCCTGGACTTCAATGCCATAAATAACCCAAAATGTGCACTGTACGGCAAACAACATATTTGCCCAGACCGAGACTCCGTGCAGATGTTTTGTGCGAATCGCTTTCCACATCTGTGGAAGGAACGCTGGTGTTGACGCAATAAGTCCGGTGATGCCAACAATCTGAGGTGAGATCGTGGACATCGTCACGCAATACGCGAGTGTAGAAATAAATAAGACAACTGGAATATAGGGATTCAGAACTCTTGCTCGCACCAACATCACTGTTATAAGAGCTAAGGCAACTCCCACATTGACGTTTGCAATGACCGCAATGGAACGACCGGTCGAGTATCCAAATACCGTCCAGAACACCGAACCGACGAGTCTGACCACATTGGAGGCTGGCGACAGTCCTTGAACACTCTTTCGGCGATACGCCCGAAATACCTGGGGCCAGAGGAATGCGGCTCCAGATGTGGTTGCGATGACGCCGGAGATGGACTCCAGCGACACACTCCAAGATTAACTCTGTTCACTAAGACTGACCCGCAAATCGATCCTCTTAAGAACTGACAAAGAGGGCGAGAAGGAACTAGGTGAATACGTTCGCGCGCACAACCCCAAAAGTGAACACTTCCGTGCCCTATACGGTCGGCGAAATGAAGCCGAATCGGTAAATGCGATGATGAATTCACACCTTGGTTCAAACCGTCGCGCTCGCAGTTATGGGCGCCAGAAAATCTGGATAGATCTCATGTTTCAGGCAATGCTGCGAAATCACGAAGCCATGCTTCAGCATCGAGCCCGAATACGCGACCCGATATCCCGATCCGCATAGAGGGCGCTGATGTCGCTGTGTCGGAAGAGATTGATACAAGGCTGTTCATAAGCGCAAGTCAAATCCAGTAAAGATACTACGCTCGCTTTAAGCCGTTAATGTCGCGCGATAACCTTGGATAAACTTATCTGACAAGAAAAAATCCGCGGCGGTCGATTTTGGTGAGTATCGGACTCACATTCGGAACGCCCCATGCCCTTGTAGCTCAGTTGGATAGAGCAACGGACTTCTAATCCGTAGGTCGTAGGTTCGATTCCTACCGAGGGCGCCACGATCATGAAATTTATTGATTGCTGTGTGCGCGTCCGCTTTGTGCTGAGTTTCGAGTGTGTCTAGCCATTGTGTGATTCTTTGTGAATTGATGGCGATGTGATGGCGTAAGTTGTCATCCCGTGTAGGTTGGCGTATATCACTTGCACACATCCTTTCGCGACACAACTTCAGCACAGCGGTGAAAGGAAAATAGATGACAATCGACGAGCAAGTTCGACATGATCTGTTCGAGGGATTACAGGCTGCCGTGGGACTTGAGCCAGCGAAACTCATGATGACCGCAATACCTCCATTCTCCTGGAACGAAATTGCGACTAAGGCAGACCTTGTAAAATTTGCAACGCGTGATGAAATACATGCCGATTCAGCTTCGATTCGAGGTGAGATGCGCGCCGAGTTTGCGGCAGTACGCAGTGAAATGAAGTTTGAGTTCGCTGCAGTTCGAGGTGGGATGTCCGCCGAATTCGCAATGGTTCGAAGCGAAATGCAAGCGAATACTTCGGCAATACGTCTCGAGATGGCAAATTCAACCATATTGATGCTTGCCAAAATCGCGAAAATTCAGTGGAACATGCTATTTCAAATTGCCACAATCAATATTTCGACCGCTGGAATCGTCATCGCCGCATTGCACTTTCTTCGTTAGCGACGGCTCCGATCTTCAGCTAGTTGCTTCACCTCTGTTAGTGGGGATTGGGCTTCAACGCCGTATCCTTTCGGGGTTGGGTCTAAGAGAGGCGAGTACGTGAAATTCAAAAAAGGTGACACCGTTATCTACCCTCAGCATGGGGCCTGCATAGTCCATGGCATCAAGCGGATGAAGGCCTTCGGGGCCACGCAAGAATATCTAATCTTGAAAACCGTTATCAACGAAATGACATTGTCAGTGCCCACATCCAAGGCAAACCAAGTGGGTGTTCGACCGCCGGTGTCAAAAAGCGAATTGGAAGACCTTCGCTCGGTGTTGTCAAAAGCAGATCCGCGTGTGCCCGCCAACTGGTCGCGGCGGTTCAAAAACCATCAGGAAAAACTCAAGAGCGGCGACGTCTATCAGGTAGCCGAAGTAGTGCGTAATCTCGCCGCCCGAGATCGTGACTCGGCATTATCGGCCGCCGAGAAAACGATGTACGACCGCGCTCGAATCAACCTCATTTCTGAAATTTCTCCGGCCCTAAAGGTTTCGTCTGAGAAAGCCGAAGAGTGGTTGGATCACGCTCTTGAAGAAGGTGTGCTCAAACCAGCAAAAGCAGTCAAGAAACCAGCGGCAAAGCCCGTTGCCAAGCCCACAGCGGTTCCGGCTCCAATAAAAGCGGCGGCGAAAAAGAAATAACAGCCACGATGGTCAATGTTGGTTTCGTTGGCCTTGGAGCCATGGGTGCACCGATGGCCCGGCACCTAGCAACAGCCGGTCACGACGTTGCGGTATACAACCGAAGTAGTGAGAAAGCTAAAGCATGGGTAGCCGCTAATGGCGGGACTCAAGCATCAAGTCCAAAAGCAGTGGCCGAAGTCAGTCACGTCGTCTTTATTTGTGTTGGTAACGACAATGACGTTCGATCAGTTGTGCTGGGCGACAACGGCGTGCTAGCTGGAATGACAAGTGGGACAGTACTAGTCGATCACACCACCGCATCGGCAACACTGGCCCGTGAACTATCTGTCGCATGCGCAAGCATTGGAGCCGGCTTTGTTGACGCTCCAGTCTCAGGTGGTCAAGCCGGAGCCGAAAACGGGCAATTAACGGTGATGTGTGGTTGCGACGACATCGCAGTATTCGAAGAAGTAGAGCCAGTAATGGCCGCATATTCGCGAATGTGCAAGCGATTGGGTGATGCCGGCTCAGGTCAACTGGCGAAAATGGTCAATCAAATTTGTATTGCTGGTGTCGCCCAGGGATTATCCGAGGCGCTCAACTTTGCGATGCTGGCAGGATTGAATCCCGACGAAGTTGTCGATGTCATATCCAAAGGCGCAGCTCAGTCTTGGCAAATGGATAACCGGGCTAAAACGATGGTTCGGGGCGAGTTTGATTTCGGATTCGCGGTCGAGTGGATGCGTAAGGATTTAGCCATATGTATCGACGAAGCCAAACGCAACGGAGCACGACTACCAATGACTGAACTTGTGGACTCGTTTTATAAGCAAGTGGAGGCGATGGGCGGTCGCCGCTGGGACACGAGCAGCCTCATCAAATTGCTTACGAGCAACTAAGCGAGAGCCGACTAACACCGCGAATTGTCAACCGGTCACGCCATTCGGGCTCGCCGATCATTTCCAGTTTTGAAAAACGTTTAATGAGTGATCCGATGGCAACTTCGGTTTCTAATCGAGCCAAGGAAGCTCCCAAGCAGTAGTGGATGCCGGCGGAGAATGCCAAATGGCGATTCGCATTTGGGCGTGCGAGTTGTAGCTGGTGCGGCACATCAAACATTGCCGGATCATGGTTTGCCGCACCAAGAGACGTGAGCACGATTGTGCCAGGTTCGACATTTATTAGTTGATCACCGACATTGAAATGAACTGGCACTAGCGGTACGCGAACAGTGTGTTGAACTGGGCCGTCAAAGCGAAGCAGTTCATCGACTACTCCGGGGGCCATCCCATTGCTCCGAACATAGGCAAGTTGGTCAGGATTTCGAAGTAAGGCAAGTGTGCCGTTGCCGATGAGATTGACAGTGGTTTCATGCCCGGCGATATACAGCAGAACCACGAATGCCATGAGTTCATGGGTGGTCATACGTTCACCAGCCTCCTCGACTGTGATCAGCGAACTCAACATATCGTCGGCCAGATGTTTGCGCCGGTGTTCGATTATCTCGGTGAGGTAGGGGATTAGTTCCTCCAACGCATTCTCGGTGGCAACCAATTCTTCATCGGTGGCTGCTGGCTCCAATGAGTTGGTGATGATCTGTGACCATGAGCGAAGTTCATCTACTCGTTCGGTCGGCATATCCAACAAGTCCGATATCACTTGGAATGGAACGGGGAACGCCAATTCATCCACGAGCTCAAGTGACCTTTTTTCTTGCGCGCGATCAAGAATCTCGTCGACAAGTTGTTGAACACGCGGTCGAAGGCGCTCAATTGCCGTGGGAATGAAGGATTTAGATACGAGCCGGCGCAATCGAGTGTGATCAGGTGGGTCCAAATTCAATATTGATTTCGTTCGACCTTCATTGCGTTGGCGCCGTCGTTGTCGGGCCGGAGAAGGTGATTGTTCGGAATACTTTTCGACGTCGCGGCTGTAATCGTTGCTTTTTAACGTGGCGGACACATCTTCATAACGTGTAAGTACGACCATTCCAAGTGCCGTCCGGTGAACTGGTTCAGCCAATCGGAGAGCGTCGTAAAATGGATATGGATTTGCCCGAAACTTTGGGTCAAATGGATTGAAGAGAGGCTCGACCACTTAACTTATTGTGTCGCATATGGCGTTGCCGGGACGTATTGGGAGATTTCCTGTCCCGCCATCACTGTCCATTGCGATCCATTAATTCTCTCGGTGATGGCGCGCATCGCAAGATCTCCGGCAACTTCAACGGGCAGAATTCCCATCCCAAATGATTTGATAACTTCCTGTGAGATCGGCGAGACGAGTGGGGTATCGATGAAACCTGGACATAAGGCACTAATGCAAACTCCGTGAGGTGCCAGCGCGTCACCGAGTGATTTGACCAAACCGACGACACCGTGTTTGGTCAATCCGTAGATCGGATCTGGGGCAATAGCGATTATTCCGGCAAGCGACGCCGTGGCCACTATATGACCACTTTTTCGAGCCACCATTCCAGGTATCACCGCTCGTGCCCCAAAAACCACTCCATCCAGATTGGTGCGCATGATTCGATGATAAATGTCGTCGCTAACACCTTCCAACGGGTAGGCAAGTGTCTCGCCAATGACATTTGGAGACGTGGCAACCCCTGCATTAAGCACGACGATGTCAAAATCGCCCTGCTCTGTAATCAGTTTGTCCCAAGCATTCGAATCGCTCACGTCTAGGTGCTCATATTCGCCCCCGATTTCGCTGGCAATTGCTTTGCCGGCCATGTCGTTGATGTCAGTGGCTACGACATATGCACCCTCACGACTAAATCGCCTAGCGATGGCGGCGCCAATACCACTTGCCGCGCCAGTGATAAGAGCACGTTGATTAGTTAGTTGACCCATGATCGAAATTTTCTCCTACTTTCCGGACGCTGCGGTGGCAAAATTGTCTAACAATTTGTCAAGTTCGCCATCAGTGATCACCAGTGGCGGACAAAACGTGTTTGTATCCGTATTAATAGCTCGAGTAATTGATCCCAGTTGCAACATTCGATCGCGAATTTTTAGGCTATTTTGATCAGCACGCAAACCGGCTGCCCAAACCGCACCTATTCCACGTGCATGATCGATGATTCCATCGTCGGCTAGGGCATTGAATCCTGCGGAAAGCCGGGCGCCGATTTGGTTGGCCCGCTCCACGAGACCTTCACGTTTCATAATCTCGATATTTTTTAACGCAGCCACACATGCAGTCGCGTGGCCTGAGTATGTATAACCGTGACGAAGGAAAAATTCGGAGTCAGCCTCGAGAGCAGCACGCACGCTTGTACCAACCAATACTCCGCCAAGGGGTTGATAGCCAGATGTGACCGCTTTGGCAAAACACATCAAGTCTGGGTTGACCCCAAATCGCTGTGCGCCGAACCAAGTTCCGAGTCGACCAAAACCGGTGATCACCTCATCGAATATCAAAAAGGCACCGTGTTGATCGCATAATTTGCGCAATCCCTCTAAATAGCCTGCTACTGGTGGGTAGACACCACCTGCCCCTTGCACCGGCTCGGCGAGTATGGCGGCCACTTCATGACCACGTTGCGACATGAGAATCGATACCGCCTCCAGATCATCGCCGCCTACTTGTACAACATCGCCAACGAGCGGTCCGTAACCAACTTTGTTCAGTGGCAAACCTTGAGCGCTGGTGCCGCCAAAATTTGTTCCGTGGTATCCACGCATTCGCGAGATGATCAGCGTGCGTTCCGGGTGCCCGGCCTGGGCATGGGCCAGTCGCGACAATTTCATCGCCGTATCGATGGCTTCCGATCCACTGTCACACAGAAACACGCGGGCATCGACCATGGGGGAAAGTGAACGAAGTGTTTCACAAAGTTGTTCGGCGGGTTCCGAGGTAAATGGATCAAATGTTGAGTATGTCTCGAGCGTGGATATTTGTTGGGCAACGGCGTCACCGATTTCACGACGCCCATGACCCACCGCGCAATACCAAAGACTTGCCATTCCGTCGATGAGTTCATTGCCATTCGAGTCCCAAACGCGTGCGCCCTCGCCGCGAACTATGCGAATGAATTCTTCTCGTGTGGGTTTGGCAAAGGGATGTAGAAAGGCTGACGGCATAAGAAAGACGCTAGTTCGTGCCTTCACCTAGAGTGGTGTGCGATATGAAGGGTCTCATTTTGTCTGGCGGCGCCGGTACTCGGTTGCGACCGATTACCCATACAAGTGCCAAGCAACTTGTGCCGATTGCCAACAAGCCAATCCTGTTCTATGGAATTGAGGCGATGGCAAAGGCTGGCATACGTGAAATTGGCATCGTCGTCGGTGAAACTCGCAAGGAGATTATTTCTGCAGTCGGTGATGGTGCTCAATTTGGGGTGAAAGTTACCTATATTCAGCAAGATGCGCCATTGGGTTTGGCGCATTGCGTGCTCATTGCCCACGAGTTTCTCGGCGAAGAAGACTTCGTCATGTATTTAGGCGACAACATGCTTGAGCAGGGCTTACAAGAATTTGTCAATGAGTTTGAAATTGCACGCAGTAGCGGCGGAACCGATGCCCCTGCTGCTCAAATCTTGCTTTGTCATGTCGACGACCCGCGACAATTTGGAGTGGCCGAAGTCGACGCCGATGGGCGAGTGGTTCGCCTTGTTGAAAAGCCGGCCAATCCGCCGTCCGATCTCGCACTTGTCGGTGTGTACTTGTTCGATCGGACAATTCACGATGCAGTGCGTGCAATTGCACCATCGGCCCGCGGTGAATTGGAAATCACTGATGCGATTCAGTGGCTCGTGGATCAGCACCATACCGTGCTTCACAAAGTATTGAAAGGCTGGTGGATCGATACGGGAAAGAAGGATCCACTATTGGAGTGCAATCGATTGGTGCTCGAGGTTCTTGAGCCACGCAACGATGGCGATGTGGATGAGGAATCTAAAATTGAAGGTCGAGTGGTCATTGAAAGCGGAGCGATCATACGTAATTCGCGTATTCGGGGACCCGTTGTAATTGGTTCCGGCTCTAAAGTTGAGCACAGCTACATCGGGCCCTATACGTCGCTTGGTCGTCGCTGCACCGTGGAACATTCGGAAATGGAGCACTCCGTTATTTTGGATGGAAGCGTTATTATTGGAATCAACCGTCTCACCGATTCATTGATTGGTCGAGATGTTCAGGTATTGAGATCCGAACTTAAACCTCGTGCCCTGCGACTTATGCTCGGCGATGACTCGAAAGTTGAGCTCGAATAGATGGCAAACGTTGTTGAGTCCTCAATCATCAAAGGCGTGCAAGTCGTAGAACCACAGATGCATGGAGATGAACGCGGATACTTCATTGAGACGTACCGACGCGAATGGTTTCCACTAGGTCGGGAAATGGTGCAGGGAAATCGGGGCAACCGCCAACAAGGTTGCATTGTCGGATTGCATTATCACCTACATCAATCCGACTACTGGTATGTGCCGATTGGTCGGTGTCGAGTCGTTCTGCACGATTTGCGCACTGGATCGCCGACCGACGGAGCAACTCAGGTATTGGATCTCGGCGAGCGTCTAGATGGAACCCATGATCATCGTGGGGTTTTTATTCCGCCAGGTGTTGCACACGGTTTTGCTTCGTTGACAAATATGGCAATTACATATCTCGTCGACAACTATTACAACCCGGCCGACGAGCTCGGGCTGGCGTGGAATGATCCAGCAGTGCATGCTGATTGGGGTTTTGCCGCACCCATCCTCTCCAAGCGCGACCAGGCTAACCCCACGCGGGATGCCATCTCGCCGCAGTTTCAACCCCACTTCGCCTTGCGAACCTGAGGGATCGCGGATGAAAATATTCGTCACCGGTGGAGCCGGCTTTATTGGCTCGAACTATTTGCGGTGGGTTTTGGCTAACACTGATCATTCAGTGACGGTGTACGACGCGTTGACCTATGCCGGAAATTTGTCGACGCTCAAAGATGTGGATGACAGTCCACGTTTTTCATTTGTCAGAGGCAACATCTGTCAACCTGGAGACGTCGAAACGGCAATGCGCGGGCATGATGCTGTAGTCCACTTTGCCGCCGAAAGCCATGTCGATCGATCAATAGTTGGCAGCGATGACTTCATTCTCACTAATTGTTTCGGCACAAATGTAGTTATGGATACTGCCCGAAGACTGGAGGTCGGCCGAGTTGTGCACATTGGCACCGACGAAGTGTATGGGTCTGTAGATATCGGTTCATCCAAAGAGAGTGATCCACTTGAGCCAAGATCTCCGTATTCGGCGTCAAAGGCCGGGTCGGATTTGATTGCCCTAAGTTATTTCAGCACTCATGGACTGCCTGTGTCGGTGACCCGGTGTACTAATAATTTTGGTCCATTTCAATATCCGGAAAAGGCGATTCCACTGTTCACCACAAATTTGTTGGATGAAAAACAAATCCCACTCTATGGAGATGGCCTAAACGAACGCGATTGGCTGTATGTGGACGATCATTGTTCTGGAGTGCAACTGGTTCTCGAGCGTGGTGTTGTCGGTGAGATCTACAACATTGGTGCCGGAAATGAAACCGCAAATCGCGACTTGGTGAACAAACTGCTGGTTTTATTGGATAAAGACGAATCAAGCGTGTCGCATGTGGCAGATCGACTCGGACACGATCGTCGCTATTCGGTCGACATCACCAAGATCACGGCTCTTGGCTGGAAGCGTCGCCGATCCCTGGATGAAGCATTGGAGCAAACGGTGTCGTGGTACCGCGATAACCGCTGGTGGTGGGAGCCGCTCAGGTCTCGCGGTCAATGAGAATTTTCATTACCGGTGCGAGTGGTCAACTCGGTCATGAGCTGGTGCGAGTGGCCAAAACATCCGGACATATCGTTACGGCAAGCAGTCGTGGCGATCTGGATATAACTGAAACTTCTGAAATCAGAAATGCATTTGCCACCACACGACCCGATGTCGTGATTCACGCCGCAGCATGGACGCAAGTAGATGCTTGTGAAGAAGATCCGGAACGCGCATTCGCGGTCAATGCGAAGGCGACTTGCACGGTTGCCAACGCGGCGCGAGAAGTTGGTGCGCATGTTGTCTACATTTCAACCGATTACGTGTTTGATGGAACTAAACCAACCGCATACATCGAATCTGATCAACCAAGTCCTCAATCGGTCTACGGCGCATCTAAATTGGCGGGTGAACAAGCCATGTCGAGTGATGATGCCATCGTTCGTATTTCGTGGGTGTGCGGCTTTCATGGATCAAACATGGTCAAGACAATCTTGCGTTTGGCCGAGAGTCAATCTGAATTGCAATTTGTCAATGATCAAATTGGTAACCTTACATTTGCTGATGACGCGGCAACAATGATTGTTCGACTAGCTGAGGAGCAGCGACGTGGGATATGGCATGTGACTAACCAAGGTGTCACGAGTTGGTTCGATTTTGCTCAGGATGTCTTGAGTAGCGCTGGACTGGATCCGCGGCGAGTGATACCAATTTCGACCGAAGCGTTGCAGCCCCCGCGCCCCGCCAAGAGACCTTCCAATTCGGTGCTTGACAACTTGGCGATCCGTTCCGCAGGGATTCCACTGCTGGCCGACTTTTCCAAACCACTACAACGGTTGGTCCATCGTTTGCGGGGATGAACTATCAGTGTGAGATCCCTTACCTCACCTTCACGAGTAGGGTATGGGTGTGGATGAAATGGCGCTGCTCAAAGAAATCGCACCGGCCGCGGAGAGGCTCTTGGCGCGGCATATGGGGGTTGCCAAGGAATGGTTTCCCCATGAGTACATCCCGTACAGCCGTGGCCGTGATTTCGTGCCCGGCGAACAATGGTCGCCTCACGATGCCGACTTTGGCGATGTTGGTCACGAAATGGATGAAGCGGTACGCACATCGTTGTTCGTGAATTTGCTCACTGAGGACAATTTGCCCTATTACACACGAGACATCAATTCCTTGTTTGGTAGTGACTCAGCATTTGGTGAATGGGGACGCAATTGGACTGCCGAAGAAGGTCGTCACTCGATCGTTATTCGCGACTATCTCACCGTCACGCGAGCGATGGATCCTGTAGCTCTAGAGCGAGCACGTATGCAGCAGGTGCGGGGTGGACAAGTGCCGACTCCTTCGAGTCTGTTTGAGGCGTTGGCATATCTCAGCATGCAAGAGTTGGCGACTCGAATTGCACATCGAAATACCGGCAAGTTGATGAAAGATGAGATTGGTACAGCAATAATGTCACGCGTCGGAAATGACGAAAATCTCCACTACTTGTTTTACCGCGACCTTGCCACTGCCGCACTTGAAGTTGATCCGTCGTCGATGGTCATTGGAATCGAACGCGCGGTGCGCACGTTCTCGATGCCAGGAATCGGAATTACGGATTTCGACCATATGGCTCGGGAGATTGCCCGTGCCGGAATTTACGATCTAGAAATACATCACGATCAAATTCTTGAACCTGTCGTATTGCGTCACTGGAAAATTGCGGATATTGAAGGTCTTTCGGCGGAAGCGGAACAGGCGCGCGGAGCATTGATAAAACGTATTGAGCGAACGGCACGAGTTGGCAAGCGTCTTGCCCGCGAGCGAGTGAACGCCTAAGTTTTTTGCAACGCGCGACTTAAAGTTGCGCCGATTAATGTGCGAGCACTGTGAGCATCATCAAGAAATTGCGAATACCTGAGAAAGTCATGAATTTGTCCCCGATAACGCACTGATGACGTTGGAACACCCAATGATGAGATCCGCGAGGCGAATGCTTCACCTTCATCACGAAGTGGATCAAATTCGGCGGTGATCACGAGCGTTGATGGCAATTTTGTAAGCGACGCATCAGGTGCGAAGTGCGGCGAAACTCGCGGATCGGATTGGATGGCTCCGTTCGCCAAATAATGACCCAAAAACCACTTCACGGTGGCTTTGGTCAGAATTGGGCCATTGGCATTCTCGTCTTGCGATTGATGTTTCTGAGTTGCATCGGTAGCTGGGTATATCAGGACAAGACACCGCAGCGGAACATCGCTCTCCAGGGCCACAACTATCGCCAAGTTCCCTCCAGCCGAGTCGCCACCCAAGGCAATTCGATCCGGATCACAACCCAATTCGTGGGCATGTTCGAATGCCCAACGTGTGGCACCTATGCAATCATCGAGCGGTGCTGGAAACGGAAATTCTGGTGCCAGGCGATAATCAACCGATAGCACGGCATGCCCAGAACGATTGGCGATTGCGCGACAGACGTCATCATGTGTTTCCAAATTTCCAATTACCCAACCGCCGCCATGAAAGTAAACAAGAAGTCCCAACTCGACGTCTAATCGAGGTCGGTAAAGTCTCGCCGGAATTCCATTGGCATCAACATTTCGTATCTCAGCGACCGCCTCATCTGATGGGACAACGGTGCTTGAGTACCTCTGACGAACTTCAATTGGCGTTTGAGTCTCAATTGGTGGTCCACCCAAGGATTTGATCAGATCCGTAAGTGTTATCGCCTGAGTATGCATTGGCATACGCCTGTTCTAGTTCATATGGTCGCCCGACTACGGTATTGAAAGTATGACAACGCATCAAGTTCCCTCCGCGGTCACACTTCGCGGGCTAACCAAGCGATTTGGATCAGTCGTAGCCGTAGATCATGTGGATTTGCAGATCAATGAAGGAGAGTTTTTCTCCGTGCTTGGTCCATCGGGGAGTGGTAAAACGACTGTTTTGCGATTGATCGCTGGGTTCGATCAACCCGATGAAGGAAGCGTGCTACTCGGTGGCGAGGAAGTTGCAGGTCGTGCGCCATTTGATCGCGATGTGAATACTGTCTTTCAGGACTATGCCCTGTTCCCACACATGAGCGTTCAAAGGAACGTCGAATACGGTCTCAAGGTCAAAGGAGTCGAGCGATCCGAGCGAGAGAAACGTGCTCGCGCGATGCTCGAGACTGTTCGGCTGAGTGGTCTCGAGACTCGGCGACCGTCGCAGTTGTCGGGCGGGCAACGCCAACGTGTCGCTCTTGCCCGAGCATTGGTAAATCACCCAAAGGTCTTGCTTCTAGATGAGCCGCTTGGTGCTTTGGATTTGAAACTACGGGAAGAAATGCAAGTTGAACTCAAGTCAATTCAGCAAGTCGTTGGGATCACCTTTATTTATGTGACTCACGATCAAGGTGAAGCACTTTCGATGAGTGATCGCATTGCTGTATTCAACGGAGGCCGTATTGAACAGGTTGGAACCGCCCGTGATCTGTATGAACGACCGGCAAGTGCGTTTGTCGCCAGTTTTGTGGGCACGACAAACCTGTTTGCCGATGAAGTCGCGCAACGACTAATTGGGAAACGAGGCGTATTTACGCTTCGACCGGAGCATGTGCGAGTTCAACGTGCTGGCACTGGGAACGGCGTGGAAGCGACGGTGATCGCAGTGCAGTATTTGGGAGCAGATTCACGGGTTTATTGTGCCTTGAGCGATGGTAGTAAGGTGATTTCTCGTATGGCGAGTGACGCGCCAACAGGGGTTGTGCCAGGGGAGAGTGTTTTGCTTTCCTGGTCGCCTGAGTCAGTGTTTACCGTCACGTCCTAACGGCGGCAACCGCTGTCGTTGTCATCACAGGGGAGTAATGAATGAAGAAAATCCGAAAAGTTCTCGCTTTTGGCGCGGTCGGGGTATTTGTACTCGCATCGTGCGGCGGTAGCGATAGTTCAAGTGGAGACGCGCTCACATCGCTTGGCGATGGAGAGGGTGAAGTGAACATCATCGCGTGGGCCGGATATGTCGAAGATGGTTCGACTGATCCGGCGGTTGACTGGGTCACCGATTTCGAGGCAGAAACCGGATGCGCCGTAAACGTCAAGACTGGAAATTCGTCCGACGAAATGGTCGAGTTGATGCAAAGTGGCGAATATGACGGCGTTTCTGCGTCGGGTGATGCCTCCTTGCGACTCATTGCCGGTGGCGATGTCGCTCCCGTGAACACGGACCTTATTCCAAATTATGCGAACGTCTTTGAGGACCTCAAGAACAAGCAATGGAACTCTCAGGATGGAGTCGCATTCGGAGTGCCACACGGCCGAGGAGCAAATGTCTTGGTGTACAACACCGAGGCAGGTCCAGCCCCAGATTCGTTGTCAGCGATGTTCTCCGCCGACAGTCCATATGCCGGAAAAATCTCGGTGTATGACAGTCCGATCTACATTGCCGACGCGGCCGTGTACCTCATGGCAACGCAGCCCGAACTGGGTATTACTAACCCGTACTCTCTAGATCAGAGTCAATTCGATGCAGCAATAGCATTGTTGACGGATCAAAAGTCGCGGGTCGGTCAATACTGGTCGCTGTACACGGATCAACAAGCTTCGCTTGAGTCCGGCGCGATTACCGTCGGAACCTCGTGGCAGGTCATCGTCAATTTGGCAACTGCCAATGGCGCCAAAATTGGTGCAGTGAAGACCAAGGAAGGTGCAACTGGTTGGTCCGATACCTGGATGATTTCCAGTACGGCGAAGCATCCGAACTGTATGTATATGTGGATGAATCACATCATTTCGCCAAAGGCCAATGCCGGCGTTGCCGAGTGGTTCGGTGAAGCACCGTCAAATACGGAATCTTGCGCTCTTACGGCAGATCCGAATCATTGCGCAACATTTCACGCCGGTGAAACGGCCTACTGGGCAGACGTTTGGTATTGGACTACTCCAACTAGCGAATGTCTAGACGGACGTAGTGAAGAATGCGTACCCTACGCCGAGTGGGTGAACGCCTGGAACGAACTGCGCGCATAGCGCAACGGAAGGATGCAAGACCATCGTTGCCTCGCAAGGCAACGATGGTCTTGCGCAATCGTCCGCGGCTGGCATTGGCCTCGGTGCTTACCGCTCCGCTGGCGTGGTTGCTTGTCATCTACATCGGTTCGTTGTCATTGCTGGTGGTGAGTGCGTTCTTTCGACTTGATGGCTTCACCGGTAAATCAACTTCCGAATGGACCTTGAGCAACCTCAATGAGGTTCTTACCAAAAGCGCATATCTCAAATTGGTCGCAAAAAGTGTCGGAGTAGCGGCAGCAGCCACGCTTGTCTGTCTCATGGCCGCGCTGCCAACCGCGTTCTATGTTTCGAAATGCGCCGCACCTTGGGCCAAGCGAGGTTTGATCGTGGCGATGCTGTTGCCCCTTTGGGCTGGGTACTTGGTTAAGGCATACGCACTTCGGGCAGTGTTTGATCCGGGTTCTGAATTCGGTGGAGGTGGATTTCTTGCAAGCACAATCGGATGGTCACCTGGATTTGGTTATATCGCTGTAATTCTTACGCTTGCATATCTTTGGTTCCCCTATATGTTGTTGCCGATTTATGCAGGATTTGAACGATTGTCTGAGTCTTTACTGGATGCCTCAAGTGATCTCGGAGCCGGTGCTTGGCGCACATTTGGTTCTGTGGTCATGCCGTTGCTCGTTCCATCCATTGCAGCCGGAAGTATTTTTACATTCTCATTGTCGCTTG
>JANNRJ010000004.1:0-68007 GCA_031401235.1 Actinomycetota bacterium | reverse complement strand
CACCTTGGCTACGGGAAGTTCGTTGAGCAAGTTGGGTTCGATGCACAGCACTCCGGCATGAGGTCCATACCACTTATATGGAGAACACGCCAGCACATCGCAACCCAAAGTTGCTACATCGATCGGTTGATGAACTGCGAGATGCACGGCATCCACAAACACTCGAGCGCCCGCCTTATGGGCGGCGTGAATAATTGGGGCGAGGTGCGGTGTGGTGCCAAGAAGATTTGATGCCCCCGTGACGGCAACCCACGCGGTTCGATCATTGATTAGATCGATGACCGCCGATGGTTCCAATATTCCTGTGGCCGTATCGAATGGCGCCAATACATGTTCGGCACCTGACATCTCGCAGGCAATCCTCCAAGGAGAAATATTTGCATCATGATCAAGTCGTGTGCCGACAACGCGATCGCCAGGTCTGAGCATCTTGGCCACGGCGCGAGTGAAAGCCATCGTCATCGTCGTCATATTGGCGCCCAAACACACGCCAGCAGGATCGGTATTGAACAATTGGGCGATTGTGCCTCGGGTGCGATTCATCAATGCATCACAGTCCTGTGCCGCGGAAAAGGAACCGCCATTATTGGCATTTGAGCCGTTAGATGCCCAATCGCTCATGGCTCGGATCGCCACGTCCACCATTTGGGTGCCCGCCGGACCGTCAAAGCGAGCCCATCCGTCGCCCACTCCAGGAAAGCGATGGCGTATGTCTAGGGAGTTCACCGCTTACGTATTGCGCTTTGATGCTTTGGCTAAACGTCGTGCAGTCTTACCAATTGGCTTGAAATGTCGTTGGTCAAGATCTGCAATTTCTGTGCCGTTTGAAAAACGTACGCGGTAGCGGAGCCAGTTGAAGCCGTTGGCTAGAATTATTTTTCCTTCGGAACCTGTTGGAATTTCAGCAAGGTCAACGATGGTCTCAACGACATCACCAATTTTTAGGTTGATTTGATCGGGATGTGGAAACGCCAAGACATGCGGTTTCCACGAGGCTGTCACAGATGAAAAGGGTACACTTTGCGCTCTGTGAAAAGCATCATTGAGACCCTTGAAGGCAACAAAGTCAAAGTTTCCATAGAAATTGACGAGGTGGAATTCGACCGCAATATCGATCAAGCGTTCCGCAAGATAGCCAAAGAAGTCCGCGTCCCAGGTTTTCGCCCGGGCAAGGCCCCACGTCAATTACTCCAGGCGCAAATTGGTCTTGGCGCCGCACGCTCGCAAGCGATCCAAGATGCGATTCCCGAATACCTTTCAGTGGCAGTTCGAGAGCATGACATCGACCTGATTGCTACTCCACAGATTCAGATCACCAATGGTGAAACAGATGGTCCGATCGCTTTCGATGCGACCTGCGAAGTACGACCTGAAGTTTCCGTTCCTGGCTACAACGGTTTGCGAGTCGAGTTGCCGTCACTAGTAGTCACTGACAACGACATTGACGAAGTCATCAATTCCGAGCGTCGTCGCCATGGAACACTCAAAGATGTTGATCGAGCAATTGTCATCGGCGATCAAGTCACTCTCGACATCTCCGGTATTCGCGAAGGAACTCCCGTGCCGGGACTCAACGTGGAGGATTGGCTGTACGAAGTTGGCAAGGGATGGGTGTCAGAAAGTTTTGACAGCAAACTGATTGGCGCGACATTGAATCAACACATTGAGTATTCAGAGGCACCGAACGGAACCACGGGTGTGGCCGAGATGACGATCAATGTTAAGAAGATTCAGGAAATGCAACTTGATGAATTGTCCGATGATTGGGTCTCTGAGCATGTAGCCGAATTCGACTCGCTTGATGCCTGGAAGCTATCTATTCGGACCCGTTTGGAATCGATGAAGTTGAATCAGGCACGAAACGTGTTCGTTGAACGCACCACCAATGCTCTTGGTGGACTTGTCTCAATTGAAGTACCCGAGGCGATGGTGGCAAGTGATTTACAGTCGCGAGTAAGAAATACAGTTGAGCAATTCAAAGCTCAAGGTGTTGCTCTCGAGCAGTGGCTGTCGGCAACTGGTCAGTCCACCGAAGCGTTCATTGAGACATTGCGAGAACAATCGCAAACGGCCGTGAGAGTTGATCTGGCTCTGAGGGCCGTTGCAGTCAATGAAAGCATTGTCGCCGACGATGACGATATTGACGCCGAGTTTCAGCGCATTGCGATCCAAGTTGGGCGCAAGGTGCAACAAGTGCGCAAGGCGTACGAACAAAACGACGCGGTCGCAGAACTCAAAGCGCAAATTCGCAAGTCGAAAGCAATTGATTGGCTACTTCACAACACGACACTTGTCGATCCCGATGGCCATGAAATCAATGCCAGTGTGATGTTTAGTGATGGTTCTCAAGAAGAGTCCACAGACAAGCCCAAGGACGCAACTACTATTTAGACGAACCCTCAAGGAGTCCAAATAATGCGCGATAACAACGTAATGCGCGATAACAACATCATGCGGAACTATTACGTTCCGAATGTCACCGAGCAAACGAGCCGTGGCGAGCGCGTCTACGACCTTTACAGCCGATTACTCAAAGAGAACATCATCATTTTGGGCACACCAATTGATGACACCATTGCCAATCTCATCTGCGCTCAACTTATTCATCTAGAGAGCGAAAACCCCGACAAAGACATCAACATCTATATCAATAGTCCCGGTGGCGACATCACCGCGTTATTCGCCATTTACGACACTATGCAATTTATCAAAAACGACATCGCCACTATTTGCATGGGTCAGGCAGCGTCAGCGGCGGCCGTGTTGTTGGCCGCTGGGACGAAAGGCAAGCGATTGGCGCTACCGCATGCGCGTGTCTTGCTGCACCAGCCTTATGGTCAAATGGATTACGCCCAGGTGACCGATCTGGAGATCGCAGCGCGCGAAATATTGCGCATGCGTGAGCTGATGGAACAAATTTTGTCGAAGCACACCGGACAGTCCACCGAGCGAATTCATATTGATACAGATCGCGATTTTGTTTTGGAAGCTAAAGATGCTCTCGAGTACGGGGTCATCGATGAAATAATCACCTCGCGAACCTTGTCCGATAAAACCGGACCGATTCGTTGAGATAGTTCGACACGATCATGGCAAAATTTGGTGACTCAGCAGAATTGGTGAAGTGTTCCTTTTGCGGCAAGTCGCAAAAGCAGGTCAAGAAACTCATCGCTGGCCCGGGTGTCTACATTTGCGACGAGTGCATCGACTTGTGCAATGAAATTATCGAAGAGGAATTCACCACGACTGCCGAAGTTGGAATCGAACAACTTCCGACTCCACGGGAAATCCGGGCGTTTCTAGATGAATATGTCGTCGGTCAGGAGCAGGCCAAGAAGGTTTTGTCGGTTGCCGTGTTCAATCACTATCGACGCATTCGCTATCGATCAGCAGGGACATCGCGCAACGATGAAGTTGAACTTCAAAAAAGTAATATTTTGCTACTTGGACCAACTGGCTGCGGTAAGACGCATATGGCCCAAACACTTGCTCGAATGCTTAATGTTCCGTTCGCCATCGCAGATGCAACCGCACTTACGGAGGCGGGATATGTAGGTGAAGACGTCGAAAACATATTGCTCAAATTGTTACAAGCCGCTGACTTTGATGTGAAGAAAGCTGAAACGGGCATTGTCTACATCGACGAAATTGATAAAGTGGCGCGCAAGAGCGAGAACCCATCGATTACCCGAGATGTGTCCGGTGAAGGAGTGCAACAGGCGCTACTCAAAATACTTGAGGGCACGGTTGCCTCGGTTCCGCCACAAGGTGGCCGCAAACACCCGCACCAAGAATTCATCCAAATCGACACCACCAATGTGCTGTTCATCGTCGGCGGGGCGTTTTCTGGGCTCGAGCAGATAATTGGCACTCGAATTGGTCATAAAGGTGTCGGCTTCCATGCCCAAGTTCGATCCAAAGCTGAAAAAGATGCCGGCGAATTGTTCGCTCAGGTGATGCCCGAAGATCTGTTGAAATTCGGCATGATTCCCGAATTCGTTGGTCGATTGCCGATGATTGGGGCGGTGCATAGCCTTGATCGAGGAGCACTAATTCAAATACTTACCGAGCCAAAAAATGCGCTACTCAAGCAGTATCAGAAGTTTTTTGAATTCGAAGATGTTGAACTGGAGATCACTAAGCCAGCGCTGGATGCGATCGCCGATCAGGCTTTAAAGCGAGGTACAGGGGCCCGTGGATTACGAGCGATTCTTGAAGAAGTACTGCTCAATGTGATGTACGAGTTGCCCGGTCGAACAGATATAGCCAAGGTTGTTGTTGATGTAGATTCCGTCATCGGCTCGGCGAGCCCGACGATGGTTGCGCGTAATACTCGCGTCACGCGGCAGCGTCGAGCAGCGTCCTAGTTCTTAATTTTCGCTGATGCAATACGCGGAGGCGCTGCGCTACCTCGACCAACACGCCAGTTATGAAAAGACCGGTCGGGTCGAGTCTCCCTCGTTAGTCAACATCTCTCGGCTTATGGATCAGATTGCCAATCCACAACTGAATTATCCGGTCGTGCACGTCACCGGTACAAACGGCAAGGGTTCCACTACTCAAATAATCACTCGGTTGCTAATGGCCCACGGACTAAGCGTCGGTACATATACGAGCCCGCATCTTGAGCGACTAAATGAACGAATTTCATACAACGGAACACCAATCGGCGATGAAGACTTCGGGACAAACGTAGGAGCAATTGCCGACATTGAAATGTTGGCAGGTGTGCGTCCGTCATATTTCGAAATCATGACCGCAGCAGGGTTTCGATACTTCGCCGATTCGGCAGTCGATGTAGCTGTAGTCGAGGTGGGAATGCTTGGTCGGTGGGACGCGACCAATGTGGTCAATTCCGATGTTGCGGTGATCACAAACATCGACCTTGATCATGTCGAGTTCGCCGGACCATTGTTGGAAGATATCGCACGGGAAAAGGTCGGCATCGCTAAATCCAACAGTTCACTTGTTGTTGGGGACACAAATTTCGAATTGCGGTCGATATGGAATTCTGCTGGCGCGGCGCGAGTACTTCTTCGCGGAGATGACTTTGATTGTCTCGATAACCAGTTAGCCGTAGGTGGGCGACTACTCGATGTCCGAACTCCGCGAGGAACTTATGGCGAACTTGTACTGCCTTTGAATGGACGGCATCAAGGTGACAACGCGTCGCTGGCGATTATGGCTGTCGAAGAGTTCTTTGACGCGCCATTGACTCGTGACATCATCATTGAAGGATTTGCCAATAGTGATATGCCGGGACGATTCGAAGTGATGAAACGCCAACCACTCGTCGTTATTGATGGAGCACATAATCCTGCCGGAGCCGAAGTATGTGCTCAGGTTTTTTTCGAAGACTTCGATCCCCAAGGCCGACGAATTCTCGTAGTTGGAATGTTAAATAGTCGAGAACCAAATTCAATGCTTTCGGCACTGCGTGCCGATGATTTTGATCTTGTTGTGTGTTGTACTGCGCCATCGCCGCGAGGTTTGTCGGCTGGCATTGTTGCCGAGGCGGCGCACGCCATGGGCTGCGATGATGTTGAAGTTGCTGATTCAGTCGAGCAGGCATGCGAGCGCGCATTGCATTTGGCAAGAAAAGATGACGCTGTCCTTGTTGCCGGTTCTCTATATGTGGTCGGTGCTGCACGCACATATTTACGAAACGCCAGTAGCATTTAGCGAGTGACAAATCGAACTCTCGTACTCCTCAAACCAGACGCCGTTGAACGAGGATTAGTCGGCGACATAGTCTCGCGTTTTGAAAATAAAGGCCTGACGATTGTCGCGCTGCAAACTCGTCAATTAGACGCGGCGATCCTCGAGCGCCATTACGAAGAACACAAAGGCAAGGCTTTTTATAGTGACCTTGTGGCGTTCATGTCACGAGGACCAATTGTTGCCATAGTTGTGGAGGGCCCTGAGGACACTTGGCAAATAGTTCGGGCGATGATGGGAGCCACAAATCCGCGTGATGCGGCACCAGGAACTATTCGAGGTGATCTGGGCACGATTTTTACCGAAAACCTGGTTCATGGGAGTGATTCGGCCGCCTCGGCCGAGCGTGAGATCGGAATCTTCTTTCCGAATCTTCAGTAGAATTACAACATCGATGTGGCGCGATCGAAAACGATCAGCGTCAAGGAGTTTGCAAAATGGTTCGTGGTAATGCATTATCTCTTGGTCGCGATATTGCCATCGATTTAGGTACTGCGAACACTCTCATTTACGTGAAGGGCGAAGGCATCGTTCTTGATGAACCTTCCACCGTTGCGGTGGACAACCGAACCGGACAACTGGTGGCAGTTGGGTTGGAAGCCAAGCGGATGTGGGGTCGGGCCCCGAAGAGCATTCGAATCGTTCGACCGCTGAAAGATGGTGTAATTGCCGACTTTGAAATCTGCGAAAAAATGTTGCGTTATTTCATTCAAAAAGTTCATTCGAGCAAGTGGAATAAACCGCGGATGATCATTTGCGTACCGTCTGAAGTTACGGGTGTCGAACGTCGGGCGGTTCAAGATGCGGCCCAATTCGCCGGTGCTCGCCGACCCGTATACATCATTGAAGAGCCGATGGCCGCGGCAATCGGTGCCGGCCTACCAGTGCATTTGCCGAGTGCAAATATGATTGTTGATATCGGTGGTGGCACCACCGAAGTTGCCGTGATTTCGATGGGTGGAATCGTTACTGCACATTCTGCTCGTGTCGCGGGAGATGAGATGAATGACGCGATTGTGGCGATGTTTCGCAAAGAGTTCAATTTAGATATCGGCGACAACACGGCGGAAGAAGTGAAAATTCAGATTGGATCAGCGTGGCCTCTGGCGGAAGAAATCACCGCCGACGTTGGTGGTCGCGATGTTGATTCTGGCTTGCCGCGCACGCAGGCAATTACCACAAATGATGTTCGCGCGGCCCTTGATGAACCCGTGACGGCAATTATTGATGCGATAAAGATGACTCTGGAGCGAACTCCACCTGAACTGGCCGCTGACATCATCGGACAAGGCCTCGTACTCTCTGGCGGCGGATCGCTTCTGGCCGGACTTACCGAGAGAGCCACTTTTGAAACAGGTATTCATGCCTATCTTGCGCCTGAACCGCTGTACTCAGTTGTTCTTGGAGCCGGACTCACCCTCGACAACATTGAAGCCATGAAAGGTCTGACCGCGCAGACCGTTCTCGAGTAGGTCGACTCGAGAGATTGTGGCCGAACTAACCATCAATCGTCGCCGAGCAATTGTATTGCTGGCACTGACGTCGGTAATCCTGTTGACGCTGGATTTGCAAGGAAGTTCGGCCACGTCGACAGTTCGTTCAGCGTTTGGAACCGTATTTAGTCCGATCGAAGATGTCGTTCGTGTCGTGACCAGGCCGGTGGGAAATGCCTGGTATGGCATCACACACTATGACGATGTCAAATCCGAAAATAGGTTGTTGCGCGAAAAAATTGCTCAACAAGAAGGTGCGGCGGTAGCGGCGGCTGCCTCAGTGAGATTGGCTCAAGAATTGTTGGCACTTAATGGATTGCCAACGCTTGCCGGTATTAATTCAGTTACTGCTCAAGTAATCGGTGATTCGCCATCGAATTTTTCGCAGAATGTCGAAATAAATCAAGGAAGTGCGCGCGGAATACGAGTTGGAATGCCGGTGCTCAATGCCGCTGGTCTTGTAGGTCGAATTACCCAAGTATTTCCTGATCGTGCTGTGGTGATGCTAATTAATGACCCTGAATATGCGTTGTCGGTGAAATTGGTGAGTATTCCACAGTCCACAACCGCATCTACCGTTCCTGGTGAAGGCATCGGGACGAAGGTCACCGTTGCTCCGGTCCCGGAAACTACAGTCGTTGAGCAAGTTGTCGTATCGACAATCCCTGGATTCACCCCTGGCGCAACAACAATTCCATCTCCTCCTTCCGGAATCACATCACTAACCGTGCCGAGTAGTGGGACACTCGCAGTTCGTGAGACGGGAATTCTCGAGGGACAAGGTCCGACTCGATCGCCAACAGTTCGATTTATTTCCGCTGATCCCCGATTTGGCGAAATCCGTGTGGGTGCGCCAATAGTTAGTGCTGGTGGATCGCTGAGTTTGGCGCCGCCGGACATTGTCATTGGCAAAGTTTCGCGAATTGTTCCGAGATTGGGAACGGCAGGTCCAATTTTGGAAATTGAACTTGTCGCCGACTTGACAAACCTGTCATTCCTGCGAGTCTTGCTGTATCAGCCGATATCGGAACAAGTAACACCGTGAATCGAGTCTTAATTATTGCCTCGAATCGCTGGACACGGTTGATTCTTGTTGCGCTTGTGTTGCTTGGTTTGCAAACGACTCTGTTGAGTCAATTGCGACCCTTTGGGGTGATGCTGCCATTGATGTTGCTTTTTGCAGTGAGCACTGGCACCGTCCACGGATCCGAAGTTGGAGCAATCACCGGACTCATCGTCGGTGCAATGTATGACTGTGTCCTCACGACACCATTTGGTCTCGGATCATTGGTTATCGGTAGTGCCGGATATATGGCTGGAATTCTGCCGTTCTTCGTTCGAGAGCCAACATGGTGGAGTCGTGCACTAGTCATTGCCGCAATGAGTGCAATCGGAGAGATCATGTTTCCCGTTGCCTTACTAATGGTCGGTGTCGACGGCTGGCTTGAAATGCATGTGTTGTGGATCGCGGCCGTTGTCGCATTGTCCACTGGTGCATTTGCGCCAGTCTTCGTGCCACTTACTCGTTGGACTCTACGTGAGCCAGTGAGAATCTAGGTGGCAAAGCAAGGTCGACCAAAACGGCTGATCGCCCTTGGGGTTGTAACCCTTCTGTTGATGAGTTCGTTGGCGGTCAGGATGTGGTTTTTGCAAGCCGTTGAAGCACGTTCGACCGAATCCATAGTGCTGGCAGTCCGAACACGCACGATCAAACTATTGGGTGAGCGAGGGCGAATTTTTGATGTGACCGGTCGAGTTCTCGCCGACAATCAACGCATTCTCACGGTGACTATCGATCGAAGCGTGATCAATGACCCGGTCGATCGATTGGCCATGTTTCAACGCCTTTCCGGTCCGTTGGGTTTGCCTCTTGAATTGTTGTACAAACGATATGAGGACCGACGATTTGGACCCCTTGAGGCACTTCCACTCAAAGAAGATGTTTCCGAAGACACTGCTCTTTTTTTGCAGGAGCGCACCGAAGATTTCCCCGGGGTGTATGTGCGAGAGGAATATCGACGAAATTACCCATATGGCGCCCTCGGGAGTCACATTATTGGGTACATGGGCGCAATCCTGTCCAACAATCTCGCCTATTACCGTTCAATTGGTTACGACCCAAATGAACGGGTGGGTCAATATGGCGTTGAGCAATCGTATGAAACGGTGTTACGAGGCAAACCTGGATACCTTCGATTTGAAGTAGACGCTCAAGGAAGAGTTCTTCGAGTTCTTGAACGAGTTGAACCAGTCATTGGCAACGATCTTGAATTGTCGATCAATCTATCGATCCAACAATTTGCCGAACAGGCTCTTGAAACTCAGTTGGGACTTCGTCGCCGAGTTGAAGCCGCGACGGTGAATTTACCCGACGGCACTCCAGATCCTCAATATCCAGAAGTCACATATTACAAAGCGCCCGCTGGGTCGCTGGTTCTGCTCAATCAAGAAAACGGACAAGTTGTTGCAATGGCGTCGTATCCGCGCTTTGATAACCGTTGGTTCGGTTCTGTAATTACAAACAACAAATTTGCCCAAATATTTCCGCAGACAGATGATCCCGACTTGTCGATCTTGGTTAATCGGGCGCTATCTGGGCGTTACAACTTGGGTTCATCGTTCAAACCTTTCGTCGCTTACGCCGCATTGAATACGGGCCAGTTACCAGGTGGTTCGACATACACGTTTAAGGACGAGGGCACTTACAAATTGGAAAGTATTCCTAATGATCGGTGTCAACAAGGAGTGAAGTGCGTCTTTCGTAATGCAACTTGTCGAGCCACCGGTCAACCATGCAGATACGGGACGGTGACAGTTGAACAGGCTCTGGCGGTTTCGAGCGACTCGTTTTTTTACAAAATCGGCGAACAGATTCTCACCGAACGGGGTTATCAACCGATTCTTGAACAGCAGGTACGGTTATTCGGATTCGGTTCACCAACCAATATCGACTTGCCATACGAATATTCGGGCACGATTCCGAGCAAAGCCCTCAAACGGCGAATGGCAGACTTGGGTGCAATTTCAGAAGAGTCGGGGCAGGCGTATTACGTAGGTGATCAAATTCTCTTCGCCATTGGTCAAGGGTTGCTATCGGCAACACCCTTGCAAGTGGCTAGCGCATATGCAGTGTTGGCAAATTCTGGAAAGTTGTATCAACCACATGTCGTCCAACAGATTTTGTCGCCAGGCACCCCAGATGCGTCGCCAGGATTCGCCAATCTTGGTTTTGCCTCAACCGTTGAAAGGTTTGATCAGTTGGATCCAGTGCGGACCCTTGATATGTCAGGGGATCGCCGCGAGCCCATTGTTAAGGGGATGGCTCGAGTCATTACCGGCCCCGGCGTGACATTTGGCTACTACCACAAGACAACTGGTGAAAACTTGTTTCGTGGTTATCCGTACAAAATTTTGCCGATTGCTGGGAAAACTGGTACCGCCCAGGGATTTGGCAACTTGCCATGGAATGACTCATCGGCATTTGGCGCATTCAGTCTCGATCCAACATTTCCCTACACCGCGTATGCGTATTTGGAAAAGTCTGGTTACGGTTCCCAAGCGGCCGCACCAGTAGTAAAATGTTTGTTCACCGCCTTGGCGGGCGAATACCGGCTCGACCCAGTTGTTCCTGCCAATCCGCTCAATCTCAGTTCAGCCGTGGCGGCCCCACCATCAACCTTACGTAACCCTTTGTGCCTGGCCAGCGTGGGTTCGGAAAGTCGCGATTGATGCTCAAATCACCAATCAATTTGCTGACCATCCGCCGTAAGGGGTCGAGTAACAGAGCATTCGCTGGGAGCTTTGCAGATCCATTTCGAAATATTGATTGGTTGCTCCTCGGGGCAGTCATTGCCCTTGGCGTCATCGGAATGTTCAACACGTATTCGGCAACCCGCCAACGACTTATCAATCAAGGTTTTGATCCATTTATTTATGTCCAACGACAAGTTGGATTCGCCATTATTGCCACCGCATTGATGATCTTGATCATGGCAATGGGGCACGAGTGGTTTCGCGGTCGAGCGATTTTTTTCTATGGACTTGTTTTGGTATCTCTGGTTTTGGTGTTGGTTGCCGGTGCCGTGCGGGGTGGTGCACGATTGTCGTTTGACTTTGGATTTTTTTCCGTTCAACCTGCCGAAGCAGCAAAACCAATTATCCTGTTGACCATTGCTTCGTACTTATCCGATTCAATGGAAGGTCGGATTAATTATCACCAATTTGTTATGTCGTTATATATTCTTGGTGCGCCGATTGGATTGATTTTGTTACAGCCAGATCTTGGCTCGGTTTCGGTAATCGTCGCCGGAGTCGCCGGACTTCTATTTGTCGCTGGTGCTAAGCGCAGATATTTGGCGCTGATTACGGCGATGTCGATTTTGACGGTTATCGGCACCGTAATTGGAGGAGTAGTTGGTGGATATCAGTTAGCGCGAATCGAAGCTTGGCTGAACCAGAATTCTAAGGACAGTGCGTTGGACCGAATTCTCCTTCAGGTGAGATTTGCCAAGCGCGCCGTGTCAACCGGCGGATTCTTTGGCAAGGGTTATTTGAACGGCCCATTGACAAATGGGGCATTCATACCCGTACAGTTCACCGATTTTCCATTTTCGGCCATCGCCGAGCAATTCGGAATGCTTGGCGGAGGGGTTGTGCTTGGGCTGTTTGGAATTGTTCTGTGGCGAACTTGGCGGATCGCCCAACTGGCTCGGGATCGACTTGGACTGTTGCTAGCGACGGGGATCTTCACGATGCTGTCGTGGCAAATTTTCCAGAACATTGGAATGACCCTTGGTCTAACGCCGGTGAGCGGGCTACCGCTCCCGTTCATTTCATATGGCGGCTCGCACTTGGCATCATCGGCGATGTTGATCGGATTGGTTCAAAGTATCCACATGAGAAGGCTCGAATAGGTCACCGAATGTGGTTCGAGTTGGGAGTATCCTGATAGCAGGGTCGGGTACAGATATTCGGCCACAGGTTGATGACGCGATGGTGCAACGCCGAAACTGCGGTTTCGCGAGCGCCGCGCGGCGATGACAGCAAGGATGCGCAATGTTCGCGTCCTGAAGGGTCATCGGATTACAGGAAACGAGAAGTCAATGAGTGATATGAGCCCAGGGGCCTCTAGTCCCGAGCAGCCATCAATAGTCCCACAGGTAGCCCCAAGCGAGAGTGAAATCGCGGCGCGTAAGCGACGTCGCGGAAATCGTGGTGGAAGCAACCGAAATCGCTCGATCTCAATCGAGCTACCAGATCCGCCGAAAGAGGCCAAAATGTATAACTTCGAAACTGGGGCCGAAGCCCTTGTGCGCAAACCGCAGATAGGCGACACTCGACCGGCTCCCGTGGTCGTAGAGCTGCCAAAGGCAATTCTGACGCAATCCGAAGCAACCACTGATGTAGATCAAAGCATCGGGACTCGATCCAAACCAAAGGGTCGTCGCGGTAATCGTCGCGGTGGTCGAAATCGTCGTGGTCGAACTGAGCGAAACACAAACGAGACTGTGGCGATCAATTCGGACGCCGACTTGATTGAGCGTCGTCGAGGGAAGGAACGCAATGGTCGGCCGCTCGGACGCTATTTCATGTGCGTGCAAGTTCGACCAGAATTTACCCAAGTGGCGATGCTGGAAGGGCGAAGCCTCATCGAACACTATGTCAGTCGGCCCTCTGATGATGACGAACAGATTCATGGAAATATTTACTTGGGTCGGGTGCAAAACGTGTTGCCAGGGATGGAAGCCGCCTTTGTTGACATCGGCACGCCGAAGAACGCCGTGCTATATCGCGGCGATGTTCAATTCGACAAGGAAGATGTTGTGGAGCAGGGTCCTGATCCACGTATTGAACATGTGTTGAAGGCCCGCCAACTCATTTTGTGCCAAGTAACCAAAAACCCGATTGGCGCCAAAGGCGGCCGGTTGACCCAAGAGGTTTCCTTGCCCGGACGTTTCGTGGTCCTGATACCAGATTCGCGAACATACGGAATTTCTAAGCGACTGCCCGACAACGAGCGTCGGCGATTGCGAGCAATTCTTGATCGTATAAAGCCCGACGAACACGGCATTATTGTGCGGACAGCCTCGGTGCATGCCACTGAGCATGAGCTTGACACGGATTTGAATCGGCTCCTTGCCCAATGGGAAGTCATCAAGGAAAAGGCAAAGAAGGCAAACTCACCAACATTGCTTTACCGCGAACCGCCATTGGCTGTACGCGTGATACGCGAAGAATTCAGTAGTGATTATCGTGGAGTTACTATTGATGATGAAGCTCTATACATCGAAGTTCGCGATTACATCCAAGCGTTTAATCCCGAGTTTGCCGATCGTGTCGAATACTACGACGCATCCAAAGAGGGTCTTCCGATGTTCGAGCACTATCGGGTGCACGAACAATTACGCAAAGCACTCGAACCGAAGGTGTGGTTACCGTCCGGGGGCTCGCTGATCATCGAGCACACCGAAGCTCTCACCGTCATCGACGTGAACACTGGCAAAAACGTCGGAAAATCGAACCTTGAAGAAACGGTTTTCCATAACAATTTGGAAGCCGCCGATGAAATTGCGAGGCAATTGCGGCTTCGTGACATCGGTGGGATCATCGTCATTGACTTCATCGACATGGAAATTCGTGAAAATCGTCGCAAGGTTCTAGACGCGTTTCGAGAAGCATTAGGCCGCGATAAAACTCGTACTCAGGTATTCGAGATTTCCGATTTGGGGCTAGTCGAGATGACCCGAAAGCGCATCGGGGAAGGTCTGCTCACCAGTTTTACCGACGTATGCGAGACCTGCGAGGGGCGCGGTGTTCTGATGGATTTGTCGATGTTGGATTAAATATTAGTGCAACGTGAAAACGACCCGATAGGATTAGAAACCGTTATGTACGCAGTGATTGCAACAGGTGGCAAGCAAGAGAAGGTGTCCATGGGCCAACAAGTCCAGGTCGAACTTCTAGACATTGCCGAAGGTGCCGAGGTTCGTTTTACCCCGGTATTAGTTGTCGACGGATCGAGCGTCCTCTCAACTCCAGATCAGCTGTCCAAGGCTTTGGTCACTGCCAAGGTAATTGGCAAAGCGGCCGGACCAAAGATTGATGGCTTTACCTACAAGAATAAAACCAATCAGCGTCGCCGTTTTGGTCATCGTCAGAAGTATTCGGTGATTGAAATCACCGAGATTGCGAAAGGCTAATTTATGTCAAAGACAAAGGGTGGCGGTTCTACACGTAACGGCCGTGATTCCAACGCGCAGCGTTTAGGAGTAAAAGTTTTTGACGGCACCCTAATTACTGCTGGCACGATCCTGATCCGCCAGCGGGGCACCAAGGTGCATCCCGGACGCAATGTTGGTATCGGCAAAGACGACACACTATTTGCGTTGGCTGCCGGGAACGTAAAATTTGGCGAACGTCGTGGCCGCAAAGTGGTCGATGTAGTTGCTTCCCTCTAACTACGCATTAATTTAGTTCGTATCGATTCCCTGAGGAAGTTGCGAGTGGGTCCAGCCAAGTAATGCGACTGCTTGCCGACAGGCGAAGCGATCTGTCATTCCGCCGACATAGGCGACAGCATCATGAACAATGTCGTGTTCCGGTGGCTTTGATTCACCAGTATCTCCCATTAACTGTGGATACTTGATGTAATGCTCGACCAAGGCGCGCAACAAGTTGATCACGGTCGTGGCCTGCTGACGTGATTCTTGACGCATATAAATATTTTCGTAATTGAATTTTCGAAACATTGCCAACGCATCGGCGGTACTTGGAGTCATCCCGATGAGTCCGGAGGATGTGGTGGCGGCAATCATTGCTGAGATGAATACGCGCAATTGACTACTTCTAGTGATCCCGCATAGTGATCTAATATCAACCGGCAATTGCTCTGGTGACACAATGCCAGCGGCTACCGCATCTTCAAAATCGTGACACACGTATGCGATTCGGTCGGCCCATGAGACGACTTCACCTTCGGGGGTACTCGGCGCAGGTCGCGACCAGGAATGATTTCGAATTCCGTCCAATGTTTCGGTACACAGATTGAGCGAAGAAAGTGTGACATCCGCCCCCCAAACGGCATGATCAAATCCGTTCTTCACAAATTGACTTAGTGCGTCTTCACTGGCATGCCCGCCAGGGCCGTGTCCACAGTCGTGGCCAAGGGCAATAGCTTCGGTAAGTGAAACATTGAGACCGAGGGCGCGCGACAACGCAGTGGAAACTTGGGCCACTTCGAGGGCATGGGTAAGTCGAGTCCGCTGATGATCTTGGGGAAAGACAAATACTTGGGTCTTGCCGGCCAGTCGGCGAAAAGCCGCAGCGTGCAATATTCGATCGCGGTCACGCTCAAAACAGGTCCGAAATGGATCTGCTGCTTCAGCCAGGGCACGATTGCCGGACCCGAATGATCGAGTTGCCAGCGGTGATAGGTGAGCATCTTCGGAAGCTTCGCGCGCTAGACGCTCAACGGGATGTGTCGTGCCGGGTCCGGCCGATGAGTCCACATGAGCGAGACGAATCTCAGAATCACTTAAATTTCCGTGCATCGTTTCAGCCCAGGATTCAATTCGTGAATGTATTTGGCCTTCGCCCATGGCATCACGATACGTGGAGCATGATGTGCAGTGCGGGCAGTATCCTGAAAAACCCCTATGAGCGTATTTGTTGATGAAGCCCAACTCAATGTTCTTGGTGGCGACGGTGGAGCCGGCTGCGTAAGTTTTCGACGAGAAGGTCCAGTTGCGTTTGGCGGTCCCAATGGTGGCGATGGCGGCAACGGTGGATCTGTATGGCTTGTGGCCGACCACAACGTCGCGTCGTTATTGGCATTCAGGGATCATCCCCATCGGCGGGCAAGCGATGGGGTCCACGGAATGGGGAAAGATCTGCATGGTCGGCGGGGTAAAGACTTAGAAATTCATGTGCCCGAGGGAACCGTGGTAAAGGACATGTACACGGCCGAAGTACTCGCTGATTTGCCGGTTCACGGGTCGAAGTGGCTGTGCGCACCGGGTGGACAGGGCGGACGAGGAAACGCCCGATTTTTGTCGAATCGCCGTCGGGCACCAAAGTTTGCCGAGCAGGGCGAACACGGCTTAGAGCGATGGCTGAAATTGGAATTGAAACTTATGGCCGATGTGGCACTCGTCGGATTTCCAAATTCCGGAAAGAGCACATTTATAAGTGCGGTGTCGGCGGCAAAACCAAAGATCGCCAATTACCCGTTCACCACCCTTGAGCCACATCTCGGCGTGGTGCGACTTGATAGCACAACTGAATTCATTCTAGCCGACATACCTGGAATCATCGAAGGTGCAAGTGATGGTAAAGGATTAGGTCATCAGTTTCTGCGACACATTGAACGAGCCCGGGTGTTGTGCATCTTGCTTGACTTGGCGCCGATGGATGGTATGTCGGCGACACGACAACTCGAGATTTTGTTACACGAATTGCAGGCCTATAAACCGGAATTGCTTGACCGTCCACGACTAGTCGTCGGTACAAAACTGGATGCAGCGGATTCACAATCGATTTCGGATTGGTCAGGGGATCGAATTTCGGCCGTTACCGGCGATGGAGTGCGGCCGGTGCTTGGGAAATTGGCTGATTTGGTGAAACATGCGCGTGTCAGCGAACCTCCCCAGCAACCTCCGGTCATCATTCGACCAGAACCCGAAGGAACTCATGTGGAGCGAATTGCCGACAATGAGTTTCGTTTGAAAGGTCGTGCCGTCGAGCGGGCAGTTGCTCTAAACGATGTTCACACACCTGACGCACTTAACTACATCGATGAGCGATTGAAGAACCTTGGTGTTCCTCGATTGCTCGTTCGAGCCGGAGCCGGGGACGGCGCCGTGGTGTGGATTGGTGAGTTCAGTTTCGACTATGTGCCGGAGCAGTAATCATGCGCATCGTTGTGAAAATCGGCACCTCGTCAGTTACTGACGAAGGCGGAAGTATTCAGCGTTCAGTGATTGCTAATTTGTGTCAACAAGTGGCTCAATTGCGCAAGGACGGAAACGAAGTTCTTGTGGTCAGTTCGGGGGCAGTCGCCGGCGGAGTTGCAGCACTCGGGTTAACTAGACGACCTAGCGATACACTCACGCTGCAAGCCTTGGCCGCCGTGGGGCAGAGCCGCCTGATGCAGGAATACAATCAGCAACTTCAACTTCATGGAATCGTCGGTGCCCAGGTTCTGCTCGTGCCCAACGACTTTATTGATCGTCACCAGTATTTGCATGCCCGTGACACATTGTGTCGATTACTCGAACTCGGTTGTGTTCCAGTAATCAATGAAAATGATGCGATCGCCAGTGACGAAATCAGATACGGCGATAACGACCGTATCGCTGCACTTGTCGCGCACAGTGTTGCCGCAGATGTCCTCATTCTTCTCACCGATATTGCTGGGTTGTACTCATCCGATCCAAATGTGCATCCGGATGCGACCTTCATCGACCAAGTCAATGCCGACGATCCTCTGCTTTCGGTAAATGCAAGCACCACTATGACGGCACGGGGCAGCGGCGGAATGGCCTCCAAATTGGCCGCGGCGCGAATTGCATCCTGGTCGGGTGTGCGAACAGTAATTGCCGATGCCCAGCGAGACGATGTTCTCGCTCAATCACTTTCGCAAGTGAAAGGCGCCGGAACACAATTCCTTCCCCATGATCGACATTTATCGGCACGTAAATTATGGATCGCCTTCGCCGCCCACAGTGCTGGTGTCATCGTCGTGGATGCAGGTGCCAAATCTGCTTTGGTCGAACGTAATACTTCATTGTTGCATGCCGGCGTGATTGAAGTTCATGGCGATTTTGTCGAGGGAGATACGGTCGAAATATCAGGCCTTGACGGTTTGGTGTTTGGCCGAGGAATGGTCAGCGTGGATGCTGTCCAAGCCAGTGCTGCGGCTGGTCGGCAAAGTGGGGAGCTACCCGAAGGTGTGCCTCATGAAATTGTTCACCGCGACGATCTGGTCGTGCTCGTCGCTTGAATTTCGCCAACTTTGAATAATTTGAGAAGCAGCCAATAGCTGAGACATCCAATAACGATTCCGACGGTCACTCGGCTAAGTGCGCCTATTCCTGAGTTTGCCCCAATGAAGCGAGTTGTTATCGCCACTATGGCCGCCATCAATCCCGAGGCAAGGCCGATACTCCACAGCGAACCAAGCACGTCAAAGGGCGCAAATGTTGGGACCTTTCGACGCAATACAAAGATGGCAAGTACTGCCGAAACGATATAAGCCAATGAAAACGCCAATCCCAAACCAAGAACTCCGTATCGCCCGACCAGTGCGAAAGCAAAGACAATATTTAGAGCATTCTCACCAAGATTGATAAGGAATGGTGTTCGGGTGTCGTGGTGAGCGTAGAAGCCCCGAAGAACAAAAAGATAAAGCGAAAATCCGATCAGGCCAAGCGACAACCCGGTAAGTGCACGGCCAGTGTTGATGCCGGCCGCCGCAGTGAAATTACCGTGCTGAAGGACAAGCCCAATGATTGGTCGGCTCAACACCAGGAGGCCAACTGCGGCCGGAAATGTAAGCAATGCGGTCAGTCGAATTCCGCGGGTCATCCGCTCGGAAAACCCATTCGAATCGTTTCTGGCAGCGAAACGTGCCAGATCGGGGATGAATGTAGTGGCAATGGATACCGCCAGCAATCCGTGCGGAAGTTGCAGAAGAATCATTGCCTTGGAGTAGGCGTCGACATTTCCGCTTCCTGGAGATGCGAGGTTCTTGATCACAATAAGAGCAACTTGATTGGCGGCCACATAACCAAATGTCCACAACGACAATGTGAAGAGTCGGCGAACCGCAGGGTGCCTAAAGCGAGGCCTGAAACGAAATACAACTCCGCTACGACGCACGGCTACAACCATCAACACCGTCATGGCCACCACACCCAATGTTGAACTAAGTCCCAGGAACCACTTAAATGCAGTGCGATTTAGTACATCGAGGAGTGATGGTGGAGAATCGGTAGTTGTTAGCGGAATAAGAAGAAGAAATCCAATGGTCACGCAGTTGGCCAATACGGGCGACCATGCGGCCGCAAAAAACCTTCGACGAGCATTAAGTACGGCGGCTGCAAGTGCGCTTGCACCATAGAAAAAGATTTGCACGAGAAAAATGCGGGCAAGCAAGGTTCCGGCGCGTCGAAATTGCTCGAGGTCAACATTTGAGGCCGGATTCAACGAAAAGAGGTGAAAGATGAACGGTGCGGCCAACATTGCGATTGCCGTGCAGAGCACGAGAATTACCAGCGTGACGCTGATTATCGATTCACTCGCTTCATAATCTTCGTCTTCCAGATATCGAATAAATAGTGGTACGAGACTCGCTGAAAGTACTCCACCGATGAGCAGTTCGTACACCGCATTCGGTGCGTTATTGGCCGCGTCGAACGCGTCGGCGAGAGCAGTTTGGCCAATCACTATGCCGAAAATGACAATGCGAATAAGTCCCGTCAAACGCGACATTGCAGTTCCAGTTGCAACAGTGAAGTTGGATCGCATCAAGCCGGACTCAGGTTGTAGTGATGAACGGGACTCGGTCATGTTCATCACTATCGTACGCTGTTCAGTAGATATCAATGCCACATCAAACGCTAGAGTTGCACCGATGGGAACACGCTTCGAGTCTGTGCAAACTGTTCGCGATGGCCTAAAGGCAGTCAATTATCTAGCCGATGAGGGAATTGCTGGCGTCGTGTTTCTCGCCCAGAGATTGGGCAAGCCGGTGCTCATTGAAGGTCCGGCGGGAACGGGAAAAACCCAGCTGGCCAAGAGTGTCGCCGAACTAACAGGCTCCCGCCTGATTCGCTTGCAGTGCTATGAGGGTCTTGATGAATCGAAAGCACTATATGAGTGGAATTACAAGAAGCAACTTCTTCGTATTCAAGCAGATAAGAATAGTGACGCTTGGTCAGATGTTCACGATGACATTTTCAGTGAAGAGTTTTTGCTCACACGACCATTGTTGGAAGCGATAAGCAGCACGGAACCGGTTGTCCTTTTGATCGACGAGGTCGACCGTGTCGAAGTTGAAACCGAGGCCTTGTTGCTCGAAGTACTCTCCGAATATCAGGTGTCAATTCCTGAACTTGGCACGATCGTCGCCAAGCAAATTCCGATGGTGTTTCTAACGTCCAACAACACTCGCGAATTGTCCGAAGCATTAAAGCGGCGCTGTTTGTATCTGCATGTCGACTACCCGGATTTGGAACGGGAAAAGGAAATTGTCTTGACCAAGGTTCCTGATATTTCCCAAAATCTTGCTGATCAAATCGCTCGCATTGTCCGTAGCATCCGACAGCTGGATTTGAAAAAGGCCCCATCGGTGAGTGAAACACTGGACTGGGCACGAACACTCATGTTGTTAGGAATCGAACATATTGACGCCCAGGAAGCAAAAGACACCCTCCACGTACTGCTCAAGTACCAGACCGACATTGCCAAAGCGGCCAAGGAATTGTCGGTCGACAAGTGAGCTAACGCCATGGCCGTACTCGACTTGCTGTCGGGTTTTATCGTTGAGTTGCGCAACGCCGGATTGCCGGTAAGTCTCACCGAGAATTTGGATGCGATGGAGGCTGTCAAAGAAATTCCGATCGAGGATCGGCAGGCCTTCAAATACGCGCTTGGTGCGACTTTGGTGAAGAGTAATTCGCATTGGCGAGCCTTTGAAACCATTTTTGAGGTGTATTTTTCGTTGCGCGGCCCTGAGTACAACATCTCGGATGATCCCAATGCCACGGAAGAAGATCTTTGGCGTCAAGCACAAGAGCAACAACGCCAGGGTGAAGGCAAGGGTTCTGCCGGAGGAGGCATGGATTCGCTGACACCCGAAGAAATTGCAGCGATGTTGATGAAAGCGTTGATGAATGGCGATCAAGCCATGATGCGGGCTCTTGCCCGACAATCCGTGCAGCGATTTGCCGGTATGGAGCCTGGTCGTCCTGTTGGTGGCACTTACTACCTGTACCGAACGTTGCGCAATCTTGATCTTGACAACATGCTAGAAAAACTTTTGCAAGCAAATCGCGATCTTGCTCAACAGGAACTCACCAAACTTGAAGAGCGTTTGGAAAAGGATGAGTACCAGTCCAGAATCGAAAAATTCAAACAAGAAGTAGAAGCGGAAATTCGTCGCAGGCTCGTCGCGGATCGTGGCGCTGAAGCAATGGCCAAGACACTTCGTAAACCTTTGCCGGAAGACGTCGAATTCATGCACGCCAGCCGTGAAGAGATGCAGAGTTTGAAAAAAGCGTTGTATCCATTAACTCGCAAATTGGCCGCGCGTTTGACTCGCAAGCGCCGCCATGGAAGAAAAGGACCGCTCGATTTTCGCAACACGATTCGACACTCCATGGGTTATGGCGGTGTACCTGCCGATCCAAAATTCAGGTACCCACGACCGGCAAAACCAGAACTCATGGTTGTCGCCGATATTTCTGGCAGTGTGGCCGCCTTTGCCCGGTTTACGCTGATGCTCGTTTACGCCATTCAAGGGCAGTTTTCCAAAGTGAGGTCGTTTGTTTTTATCGATGGTGTCGACGAAGTAACTTCGTATTTTAAAGCCACCGAAGATATAGCTGAAGCAATTCACCGGGTTAATACAGAAGCAGACGTGGTATGGGTCGATGGTCATAGCGATTATGGCCACGCTTTCGATGTGTTTTGGGAGCGCTACGGCAAAGACATTTCGTCCAAAACGACAGTGTTGCTATTAGGCGATGCGCGGAATAATTACCATGCTCCACAATCTTGGGTTGTCAAGGAAATGAAAAAACGGGCCAGACATGTGTATTGGTTGAATCCCGAACCTCGTTCCTATTGGGATACCGGTGATTCCATAGTTGGTGAATACGGTGCATTTACCGACGGTGTATATGAGTGTCGCAATTTGCGCCAACTCGAGAGTTTTGTCGAGAAACTTGCATGACGTTGACACGCGTGGTGCTGGTTCGCCACGGTGAATCGCAAGTCACCGTAAACAAAATATTGGGCGGACCGCGATCCTGCACGGGGTTATCTGAATTGGGCCGTTTGCAAGCACAGCGACTTCGAGATCGCCTTAACGAAACCACCGAAATTGGGGCCGACTATCTCTATTCAAGCGCCTATCCTCGTGCCCTCGAAACTGCGGAGATTTTGCGAGACGCGTTTGATGGCATGGCGATCACGATAGATGCTGGATTCGGCGAGCACGATCCGGGTCCAGAATGTGACGGATTGACCTACGACGAATTTGTTCGACGACATGGTCGTCCCGATTGGGGTGCGGATCCAAATGCCGAGTTCTTTCCAGGTGGTGAAACCATTGCCGCATTTCATTCCCGGGTGGGAGCGTCCTTTGAGGCACTCGCTCGCAACCATGTCGGTAAGACGATTGTGGTGGCGTGTCACGGCGGGGTAGTAGATGCGGTGCTGCGTCGCACCCTTGGCACTCCACCAACCGGCAAATTTGAGATTCGAACCAAAAATTGTTCGCTCACCGAATTTGCTGAGATTCGAAGCGACCATTGGGCTTTGCTGCGCTATAACGACATTGCCCATTTGCGAGGTTTGCCCTCAGCCACTATCACAGATCCGGTCATGATTCCTGATTGAGGCATGATGGCAGGGTGTCGTCACTGCCAATAGTCGTCATCGGTGCGGGGACATCCGGTGCGGTCATTGCTTCGCGACTGTCGGAAAACCCAGCTCTCAATATTTTGTTGCTCGAGGCAGGAGGCGATGATCTGGAGTCGACACGCGACCCACGAATTGCCGGAGTTGATTATCTCAATTCCCTAAAAGTAATTGACAGCTTCTTTCACGATGTCCGTGTCACCAGAACTGCCGAGCAGGGGGTTGTGCCGTACTTATTGGGACGTGGGGTAGGCGGAAGCTCGAAGATAAATGGTCTGATCGGCATGTGGGGACATCCCGATGATTACAACTCGTGGGAACGTGTCCACGGATGTGCGGGTTGGTCATGGGCCGATGTAGGTCACGTATTTCGAGCATTGCCTATTTCGCTGTACCAGATGCCTACCCATGGTTGGGGTACGGCAGATCACCTGCTAGCAGGTGCGGCAAATGATCGGGGTGTGACGTTTATTTCCGATGTGAGCCGTACTTCGGTGGATGGATTCGGCAGCGCCCATTTGACAATTGCCGAAGGGCGTCGCGATTCAGTGAGTGATGCATATCTGGAGACGGCCCGCGGGCGTGCCAATTTTTCATTGCGCACCAATTCCAAAGTTAACAAAATTGTTTTCGATGGCGTCACTGCAAGCGGCGTCCAACTTGACAATGGCGAACTAATTGATGCCCAAGCAGTAATAGTGTGTGCCGGAACAATTCACTCTCCTGCTGTACTTCGGCGAAGCAACGTTCAATTGCCTGGAATTGGTATGGGATTGAGCGATCATGTAGCCGTGGCGCTTTCATTTGCCGTGAATGAGGTGGTGTCCAGCAGTACCGCCACCAGTACTCTCCTTCGATCATCGTCTAGTCAATCCAGTGGCGACATTCAGGTGCTTCCAATCAATCGAGCCGGTAACGATTCGTCACTAGCTGTCTTAAATGTTGCGCTAATGCAAGTGCAGTCTCGTGGCACGGTTTCTACGACCAGCAACGACCCGGCAATTTTTCCATCGGTGGACTTCAATGTGTTGAGTTCGTCGGCGGACCTGCAACGAATGCGCGAAGCATTATCATTTCTACTCAATCTCGCCCAAAGTCCATGGGTGCAAAGTCGAACACACGGGGTCTTTTGTGACGACATTGAAACTCCGGCCGAGTCACTTTTGGATATGAACGATTCCGAACTTGATAGTTGGATGAGATTTCACGTTGGAAGTTATTATCATGCCTCGGGCACTTGTCGGATGGGGCCGACGAATAATCCGATGACCGTGGTCGACTCTTCGGGACGAGTCATTGGTTGCCAGAAATTGTGGGTTTGCGACGCGTCAATCATGCCCGAGCTGCCGCGAGCCAATACGCATTTGCCGGTCGTGATGCTGGCCGAAGTGATCGCTCCAAAAATTGCCCAACTATTTATCTAGTGGCCCAGTTGCGCGAACGTTCGACACCTCGAGTCCAGTCGTGGTAACCGATGTCGGACACCGCGCCCTTTGGAACGAACAATTTCTCCAACTCCCACGACTTAGTTATGGCATCAAGGGATGGCCAAGTCCCTTCCGCTAAGCCTGCCAAGTAGGCCGCCCCCATCGAGGTGGCTTCGAGTTCCCGCGGCCGCAACACATTTACATCGAGTTGGTCGGCTTGAAGTTGCAAAAGTAAGTCCATTACTGCGGCACCGCCGTCTACACGTAAGTCGCTAATCGTCACCCCAGATGCATCGGTCATGGCCGCCACAACATCACGCGTTTGGTAGGCAATCGATTCAATGACTGCGCGGGCAATGTGAGCGCGAGTGGTGCCACGAGTTATGCCAAGAATGGTTCCACGTGCGTATGGATCCCACCACGGACTTCCCAATCCAGTAAATGCCGGAATGACAACGACGCCCCCAGAATCAGGAACGCTTGTAGCCAGTGGACCGATCTCGGCGGCGTTATCAATGATATTGAGGCCATCGCGTAACCATTGAATGGCCGCACCCGTGACAAAGATTGCGCCTTCAAGTGCGTACGTTGGTGTGCCGTCGCCAAGCACCCACGCCACCGTGGTGAGCAAGCCCTCTCGAATGGGTGGACAAGTATGTCCCACATTCATCAGCACGAAACTTCCTGTTCCATAAGAATTTTTGGCACTTCCAAGACTGAAACATGCTTGACCGAACAATGCCGCTTGTTGATCCCCGGCGATGCCGGAAATCGGAATTCCAGATGGAATCCCAGAAATTGCCGCTGTTACACCACATCGACCGCTTGATGCGACCACGGTTGGTAGGGCCGCCGATGGAACTTTGAATATGTCGCAGAGTTCGTTGTCCCAATTCATTGTGTTGATATCAAAGAGCATGGTTCGCGAAGCATTCGAGGCGTCGGTGACAAAACTTGCCCCAGCAGTCAAATTCCAAACGATCCACGAATCAATCGTGCCCAGTGCAAGTTCAGCGCCGACCGGAACATTTCCAGATGTGAGCAACCATTCCGCTTTAGATCCTGAAAAATATGGGTCCAGGACTAGCCCAGTTCGTTGTCGAACCATCGGTAACAAATCCTTGAGCTGCTCACAACGTTGAGCGGTCCGACGGTCTTGCCAAACGATCGCTCGATGGTATGGGATTCCGGTGAGGCGGTTCCAGGCAACAATTGTCTCTCGTTGATTAGTAACGCCAATGGCGGCAATTGGTTCGAATACTTGTCCGATGACATCTCGTAGTGTTTCGGCGACTACCGACCAAATTTCCGATGCGTCGTGTTCAACCCAGCCAGGTTTGGGAAAAAATTGGGTGAACTCCCGATACGACGAGATCGGGGAACGGCCATCTGAAAATATGGCGCGTGAGCGCACGCCGGTGGTTCCGGCATCGATCGCAATGACTACACCCATTGAAGTGAAATCTAGTCGTCTACGGGTTGCTCGTAACAGTCGTCGAGTTGGAAGTAGTTGGCGACAATAGAAGTTCTTGTTTTGCAGGATCGATGTCGCGGGGGCGAAGATCCGGTGAGATTCCACACGCACTAACAGCGACACACGTGATAACAACAATTGCAATACGACGTGAATTCATGAGGTGACTTCTTTGAAGCGTGATTCAATTGGTAACTCAACAATGAAGCGAGCGCCGGTAATTCCGTCGCTTCTATGTTCGGCCCAAATGCGACCGCCGTGCAAAATGACGTGTTCTCGGGCTAGCGCAAGTCCAAGACCCGCGCCTTCGGAGGCGCTGCGCCGTCCTGCCGCGCCGCCTCTCGAAAATCGTTCAAAAATGATCTCAAGTTCGCCCTCGATGAGTCCTTCCCCGTCATCTTGGACGATGATCCACGCATTAGTAATCGATTGTTCAAGATCAGTTCCAGAACCAGCTCGAGAAATAATTATGCTCGCTTTTCCACCACTGTGAAGCCGAGCGTTGTCAATGAGGTTGGCAATCACACGGGCCAGTCGACGGCGGTCACCGCGGATGACTACTTCGTCAAGTTCAGGGTCACAAAATATGTCGGTTGTGGGAAGACTGCTGACGGAAACCGCCTGACGAACAAATTCATTCAGCGAGAGATTTTCCTTTAGTAATCGGATGGCCCCGGCATCAAACCGCGAAATTTCCAATAGGTCTTCCACCAAACCTTGAAACCGGATCACATCTCCAACGAGCAAATCAAGGGCAACTTTCGATCGTTCGGGAAGTTCATCTCGTCGCGCCAGCATGACCTCGGCTGAGGCAGACAGCGTCATCAGTGGTGATCGCAACTCGTGACTCACATCGGACGTGAACCGTGCATCCCGTTCGACCCGCAGTTGAAGAGTTGAGACCATGTCATTAAACGCGTTCGTCAGCACTTGCAGATCAGGATCGTCGGTTTGTCCGAGCCGAGTATCGAGTCGACCATCGGCAATGGCTCGGGCAGCAAGGGCAGCATCAGCAAGTGGTCGCACGACCCGGCGCGAAGCAATAGCACCGAGACTTATTCCCACAATCGTGGTGAAGATGGTTGATAGCAGTAATGCCAAGCGGACACTGCGCAAGGTACTTGAGACTTCTGAGAGACTATTCAGTTCAAAGTAGGAAGCGTGAATCTGTGGAAGTGGAATCCCGATGATCAAAGCGCTGGATCCGCGGTAATTAATGATCATTCGGCTCGCCGCATGATCATCGATCACACGAGTTTGCAGTGGCGGGGGAATCTGGTTGGGGCCAAAAAGTGGACTTGTCGTGCCCCAGACATTGCGATACAACAACAGACGTTCCGGTGATCCAAGTTGAGCAAGAGTCTCGTTGACACTCGTTGGATCGATGTTTAAATCGCGCTGAACTCGGCGGGCATTGATATAGGCCTGGCTGATGCCTGCGGTTTCACGTTGCTTGACAAGATTTGATTTAGTGATCCCGTAAGTGGTGAATGCAAGAATTATCGACAGAATGAGTGCGCCTGCGCCAAATGTAATCAGAATCCGATTTCGTAAACCAATGCTCGGCAATTGCCGAAATGGGCTTCCCGTCACGGTTGAAGTCGGTAGCCAAGTCCGCGAACAGTTATCACATGCTGCGGATTTGCCGAATCTAACTCGACCTTCATTCGTAAGCGCCGTATATGCACATCGACCAATCGACCATCACCGAAGTATCCGTATCCCCATACTTTATCGAGCAGACTTTCACGGCTAAATACACTTCCCGGATCGTGAGCGAGTTCACACAATAAACGAAATTCGGTCTTGGTGAGTTGTGCTTCGCGTTTGTCAAGAAGAACTTTGCCTTCATCGGGAATTATTTCAAGGTTTCCAAATATCAATCGCGAGTGTCCAGGTGCCGACGGACGCACGCGTCGCAATAATGCTCGGATCCGTGCTGATAGCTCTTTGGGCGCAAATGGTTTGGTCAGGTAATCGTCGGCACCAGCTTCAAGACCAGCAACAACATCATGAGTATCAACTCGGGCAGTGACCATGACGATTGGAACATCACTGGATTGTCGAAGGCTTCGACAAAGTTCGAATCCATCAATGCCTGGCAGCATGATGTCGATAAGAACAACATCGGCCGGCACACGGTTAAATATGACGAGGGCTTCCTCTCCGCTGGCGGCTTCGTCGACGATCCAACCCTCATCTTCGAGTGCGAGTTTTACGGACGCACGAATTCGCTCATCGTCCTCGACGGTCAGTACACGCGTGCCCACGTCGTTATTCTTGTCTAACGCGAGTGCTTGATGCGGTTATGAGGGTGGCGAGATCGTCAAATATGGCGGGCACAGAAGCGAGTGTTTGCGCCGGCGTTACATCTTGACCATTGAAGCCGCCGCTTCGACACCCGGCCTCGCGCGCAATTAATTCGCCAGCAACAATGTCCCATAATTCAAGATTTTCTTCAAAATACGCATCCAAGCGGCCACACGCGACATAACAGAGATCGATTGCGGCCGCCCCGAATCTACGAATATCGCGGACTTGATGGATCATCCGCGCCACTCGCTGAGCTTGCAAAGTTCGTTGCGCCGCGGAATAACTAAAGCCGGTGCACACCAGTGCTTGGGAAAGATCGGTGACCGAATTGCATCGAATTGACGAACCATTTAGATGTGCTCCACCCCCGCGCACTGCGGTGAATATTTCATCCATCGCCGGAATGTACACGGCACCGGCAAGCGAGCCTTGATTATCCGTTGCCCCAATTGATACGGCCCAATTTGGAAGAGAATAAAGAAAATTTGTCGTGCCATCGATCGGGTCGATGTACCAAGTAATCCCACTGCTACCGGAATGAGTTGCGCCCTCTTCGCCGACAATGGTGTCTTGGGGTCGGAATCGCTTAAGCCCCTCGAACACGAGCAATTCAGACGCTCGATCAAATTCGGTAACCATGTCAGTTGCGGTGGTTTTAGTTTGAACATCGGCCAGTCCGCCTTGACGACCGATCAAAGCCATTGTTCCGGCTTGGCGAGCCAGCGTGGAGGCAATATGAAGCAGCTCGTGACCAAGTGCAAGATTCGCAGTTGTCATGAGTCGGAAGATTTGTTATCGGCGAGTTCGCGCCATTCACCGGCGGCTCGCAACACCAAGACCGTGACAATGCTCATTCCGCTCGCGCCTATTAGTGCCCCAATAAACAAACCGATTCCGATTGGGACATCACAACTGCCGCTGCACTGTAGATCGATCATCGCTGACCCGATCAATGCACCGGCGATTCCGGCAATCAAAATCGCGATGAATGCGACGATGCGCGCCTTCGGCGAGGGCAATGCGGAAAGTGAGCGGTTGGATCCGGGCGAGGTAGACACTTCACCATCGTAGAGGTCGGTATTGTTCCTCGTAGTGCGCACGATTCTTCACGTTGATATGGATATGTTCTATGTGGCTGTTGAGTTGCGCCGTCACCCTGAACTTATTGGTAAACCTGTCGTTGTCGGGGGGAGTGGGGCTCGTGGAGTTGTCGCCGCGGCATCCTACGAAGCCCGTCGTTTTGGAATCTTCTCGGCGATGTCCTCGGCCCAGGCCCGTCGGCGTTGTCCTCAGGCAATATTTCTGCCGGGAGATCAAAAACTCTATTCCGACGTCAGCGCGCAAGTTTTCGATGTGTTCAGTGATTACACGCCACTCGTCGAAGGATTGTCTCTCGACGAAGCATTTCTTGATGTGACTGGTGCATTGAAACTTTTCGGCAGTGGTGTGGAAATTGCGCACGATATTCGACGGCGGATACGACAAGAAATGCAATTGGAGTGCAGTGTCGGCGTAGCACCTAGCAAATTTATTGCCAAACTTGCATCTAAAGTAGCCAAGCCGCGGGCGACTGCTGATTCAGTAGTGCCCGGACCGGGAGTCGTTGAAGTTCTTCCTGGCAATGAATTGGCTTTTTTGTACCCGCTCAAAGTTGAGGCGTTGTGGGGGGTCGGACCAGTGACCCTCTCGAAATTGCAGCGTCTGGGTATCGCCACCGTTGCCGACTTGGCTGCCTTTGATCTTCGAACATTGCAAACCATGATCGGACAAGCGCACGGCAAGCATTTGCACGATCTGGCTAATGCTCGTGATGATCGACCAGTGATTGCTAGTAGCGACTCAAAATCTATTGGACATGAAGAGACGTTTAGCGACGACATTCATAGTCACGACGAAATTCACACCCACCTCGTGCGACTTACTGATGCCGTTGCCCGACGATGCCGGGCCGAGGGGCTGTCGCCGCGAACTTGTACTTTGAAGCTGAAGTTCAGCGACTTTCGGATGATTACAAGGTCGCGAACATCGATGTCGCCACTGTCGTCTGCCCAGGCAATGCTTCGGTTGATTGAATCGGCGTTAGATGAAATTGATCTTCGAGATGGGGTGCGCTTAGTCGGGTTTTCAACACGCAACTTCTCCGAACCCACCGTTCAGTCCAGTCTCTTTGAGGACAATGCGAGCGCTAGTGAGGCGGCCGATTTAGATGCGGTGTGGAAAGACGCGACATCGGCGATCGATGAAATACGGGAACGATTTGGCCAAGGGGCTATTCGCCCGGCCAGCACATTGCATACCGAACGAGAGCCAGGTTCCTCACCTTGGGGGCCGTCGCAACCTAAAACGAGCGACACGACCGATGTCGGGTAGTGGTTCATTCATAAATCCGGCCCGTTGCTTCGGTGGAGCCACCAATCCTCAGGGAGAGTAGCCAAGATTGCCTGCGTTGTTCCAGTGGGCAATTCATGCGAGAATGGAACCAAAGAGGAGTCCACGTGGCATTGTCAGATAACGAACAGCGAATTCTTCGTCAAATCGAGGAACAACTCGAGACCGATCAGCGCTTTGCGCAGGCGGTGTCACCGGCGGGGTTGTATCGCCACTCGGCACGAACCGTTCGTTGGGCAATTCTTGGAATTTTGGCTTCACTCGTCGCCACGATCGCACTTCTCCAGATCCACTTCATGTTTGCCTTCGTTGGTTTTCTCGGAATGCTTTTCTTCGTCTTGGTAATAGAGCGCCAATTGCGGGCGATTGGCAAGGCTGGTATCCAAGATATTGCGGCCACAATTCGAACATCTCGACTCAATGCGCAGAATATTCGCGAAAAGTTTTCCCGCGGCGTCTAGAGCATTTCTTGCCGTTGATATCGGCGGCACAAAGCTCGCCGTCGGCGTCGTAACCGCGGACGGCGAACTGGTCGCAAGGTCTCAAGTTCCAACTCCAGAACACAATGTTTGGGGCGCGCTCAGCTCACTTGTCCAAGAGCAGATGGATACCACGAATTGCGATCTGGTGGCTTGCGGTGTTGGTAGCGGTGGACCAATGACGCGTGATGGAGAGTATGTGTCGACGTTGCATATTCCCGAATGGCGGAATTTTCCGTTGCAATCCAAACTGAAACAACTCAGTGGATACGACACTTATATCTATAACGACGCACAGGCACTTGTGCTTGGAGAGCAATGGAAAGGCGCCGCCCAAGGTGAGAATAACGTCATTGGAATGGTTGTTTCAACAGGGGTTGGAGGTGGAATTATTTCGGATGGAGTGCTTCTTCGCGGACGACTTGGAAATGCCGGACACATCGGACATGTCATTGTCGAACCAAATGGCCGCCAATGTGCTTGTGGATCGAGCGGCTGTCTTGAGGCGTATGCATCAGGGCGATCGATGGCAGCGATAACTGGCAAGCCTGCTGCCGAAGCGACAGTCGATGTCATTGAGCGGGTCGGACAATTAGTGGGCCGAGCGATTGTTTCCGTGGCCGCCGTGGTCGATGCCCGACTCGCAGTCATCGGAGGATCGGTTGCTCTCGGATTTGGTGCGCCATTTTATGCCGCCGCGCAACATGAAATAGACAAGCATGCTCGACTTGATTTCATCGCCGGGTTGCGGGTAATACCGGCCGGCTTGGGTGATGCCGCACCATTGATCGGTGCTGCTGCCGTCGCCAAATATGGTCGCGAACACCCAGACGATAGAGATGATCGCTTGTGACACTTGCACAGGAGCATTTTCAAACTAACGTGAACTAAATGCAGCCCATATATAGCCCTGAAGCAGAAGAGTACCGTGAAAAAGTTCAGGCATTTTTGGCTGAAAAATTACCCGCCAATTGGAATGGAATTGGTTCACTCGTCGGCGTCGAACTGGAACATTTCGTCAACGAGTGGCGTGCAACATTGGCATCGTCGGGATACTTGGCAACGGGTTGGCCGGTTGCCTACGGTGGCGGCGGACTTTCTGCGCTTGAACAAGTAATTGTTGCCGAGGAGTTCACTCGTGCTGGAGTTCCCATAGGCGGCCCCAACGATGCATTTAGCATCCAAATGCTGGGCAATACGTTGTTGCTATTTGGCACAGAAGAACAGAAGAAGCATTACTTACCACGGATAATCTCCGGTGAAGACACGTGGTGTCAGGGTTACAGCGAGCCGAATGCAGGAAGCGACCTGAGCAATGTTGGACTACGAGCTGAATTGGACGGCGATCAATGGATATTGAATGGTCAAAAAATCTGGACGTCTTCCGGTCATCTCGCTGATCACATTTTTACTCTTTGTCGTACTGATCCAGATGCGCCAAAACACAAGGGAATTTCGTTCATTCTCGTGGATATGCGACAGCCAGGAATTGAAGTTCGACCAATCAAAATGTTGTCCGGCGAAAGCGAATTCAATGAGGTGTTTTACACCGACGTCGTCGTACCGAAAGAAAACGTAGTCGGCGGTGTGAACAATGGTTGGGCCGTAGCAATGGGTCTACTCGGTTTCGAACGCGGTGAAGCAGCGGCGACGGCACCAATTCGCTTTCAAGCGGAATTTGATCGACTAGTGGAACTGGCTCGGCAATACGGAGTCAATAACGATCCGCGAATTCGGCAACGTTTGGCGTGGTGTTACTCGAAAGTGCAAGTCATGCGGTACTTAGGTTTGCGAACTTTGACAAAGTTTCTCGCCGGTCATCATCCAGGACCAGATGGCGCAATTTCCAAATTATATTGGAGTGAATATCACAAAGTTGTCACCGAACTGGCCGTCGATATTCTTGGCGCCGATGCTTTGGTTCCAACCGGTCGGAAACCATCCAGTTCGTTTGGCACCGATGATTCCGGTGCGGCAAATAGTTCGATGAGTTGGGCGATGACATTCCTAAATGCCAGGGCTGGAACTATTTATGCTGGCTCCTCACAGATCCAGCGCAATATAATCGGAGAGATGGTGCTAGGTCTCCCTAAAGAGCCGAAACCAAACTGAACTCATGTTGACTCCACGTGATTTTTTTCGGATTTGTGCTGTAATCGCGGTGCGACCACGGTTGTGGTCCACGGCCGTCCGTCAATGTTTGCGACTGGCTCGGCGTAATTGGTGGAAAACTGCGCCATTTCTTCCACTTCCTTCTCCGGCCTATACGGCTTTTCGCACGATCACTCAATATGGCTCGCCAATTGCGACTCCAGAAGTCGCCGATGTTCTCGAATACCTTGAGTGGTGTCGAGATTGGGACAGTACCAGCGGGCCCAGTAATAGGCGACGCGGTTAACCAATGCGTAGCGCGCTCGTTCTCAACGCAACGTTCGAGCCGCTGAGCATTGTGTCTGCTCGACGAGCAGTGTGGCTGGTGCTTTCTGAGAAAGCAGAAATAATTGAAGACGACGGTTCCGAGGTGCATTCAGTCTCGATATCTATTCCGGGTCCACTGGTAATTCGACTTCGGTACGTGGTCAAAGTTCCATATCATCGGCGAACGGCATTGTCGAGGCGTGCCGTGTTCGCCCGAGATGATCATCGGTGCCAATACTGTGGTGGAATTGCCGACAGCATCGATCATGTCATGCCTCGCTCACGCGGAGGAATGCATATTTGGGAAAATGTGACTGCTGCTTGCCGCGGATGTAATTTGCGCAAACGCGATCGCACCCCCGAGGAAGCCGGCATGCGATTGTGGAGTAAGCCTCTCGCTCCTCGTGAATTGGCTTGGATTGCGGTATCAGTGGGTCGAGTCCCTGATGCCTGGAAGCAATATCTTGCAGTCGCGTCCTAACGCAAACTGGCAGGTTCACAACGTTGAGCATTCCGCTTCGGAAATGCACTCCAGAGATCTTCCAGCCGAGCGCGGAATTTGGAATATTAAAATCTCAAGATCAGCGATGGTATTGGGCTCCAGTCAAACCGAAGATGTCGTGAATTTGGGGGCATGCGCCAAAGCCAATGTTGAAGTTGTGCGTCGTCGCTCCGGCGGCGGAGCGGTGTATTTGGCAATGGGCGAACATCTGTGGGTGGATATTGTGGTTCCGCGAGGTGATGTTTTATGGAATGACGATGTCGTGGCATCATCGCAATGGATTGGCGACGCTTGGAGCCGCGTACTAACAAATTTTGGTATGTCTCTGGTCAGTGTTCATCGTGGGAGAGCCGAACCGTCAACTTGGTCCAAACTTGTATGCTTCGCCGGTTTGGGACCAGGCGAAGTGTTGATTAATGGCAACAAAATTGTGGGAATCAGCCAACGCCGGACCAACAAGGCAGCTCGCTTTCAGTGCTTCGTTCATCGACGTTGGACTCCGGAGAAATTCTTGTCGCTTCTGTCCCTTCCACGACCAAGCGTGGATGAAATGCATGACCTGGTGGTAGTTGCGGACCATGACCCCAATCAATTGTTGGCCGCATTCGTGTTCGAACTGAACACCCTCTGAATCGGGCATGAAGCCATAGCTCCGATCCCGCGTCGGTGCTGACTCCAACGTATTTTTCTTGGGTGCTGAATGTGCCAGCTCTCGCGGTCGGTCTCGGTCTGCTCGTTATACCTCGGGTAATTGTTTCGCAACATCATCGTTAGGCCAATATCAGATACCGTCGACGCAAATATATTTTCCTACCACGAATGCTTCATCCCGTAAATGTTGACCGTGTTCACGTCGAGCGCGCCGCCATTTCATTTAAATACTCGACTCGAGAGGACCACGAAAATGAATTCAATGAAGGCGATAACTCACAACCGCTATGGCGGACCTGATGTTCTGAAACTCGAGGTTGTCGACATGCCGGTCGTTAGTGATGGCAAAGTGCTAGTCAGAGTATTGGCCGCATCGTTGAATCCTGCCGACTGGCATTTCATGTCCGGTACTCCTTATCTCATCCGACTCCAGGCGGGGTTGCGAACTCCGAAACGGAGCATCCAAGGAATCGATTTTGCCGGCCGAGTCGAGGCGGTAGGCAAGGATGTCACCCAGTTCCAATCTGGTGACGAAGTATTTGGGGGGAGCGGTGGAAGCTTCGCCGAATACATCTGTGTGTCGGAGAACTCGATAGTAAAGAAACCGGCCAATGTCACCTTTGAGCATGCAGCCGCGGTACCTATCGCGGCGATGACCGCTCTTCAAGGACTGCGTGACAAAGGGAGGCTTCAACCGGGGCAAAAGGTGTTGATTAACGGTGCTGCGGGAGGCGTGGGAACGTTCGCCGTACAGATCGCGAAAGCGCTCGGGGCAGAAGTGACCGGCGTGTGCAGCACGCGCAACGTTGAAATGGTTCGATCACTCGGATCAGATCATGTAATTGATTACAAGCTGGAAGACTTTGCCGCCGGTAACTCCCGCTACGACCTTTTGATTGACAATGTTGGAAACCGTTCGCTACGAACTTGCAGAAGCGTGTTGAGCCCCAAGGGAATCTATGTTGTCGTCGGCGGTCCCAAAAATGGTAACTGGGTTGGCCCAATTACTCATCTGGCTAAAGCAATTTTCGCGTTCATGTTCGTCAGTCAGCGAGCGGTTCCATTTATCGCCAAGCAAACCAAAGCCGACCTCTTAGTTCTGAAGGAACTCCTTGAACTTGGAAAAATCAGGTCGGTCATTGATCGACGATTTGACTTGAAAGACACCGCTGACGCATTTCGCTATCTGGAATTGGGACACACTCAGGGCAAAATAATCATTACCCCTTGACACGAAGTTTTCGCCGAGGTCTAACTTCGACTGTCACTAAGAACGCAAAACTCGTTGCCTTCAATGTCGGCGAGCACGACCCATGATTGTTTGCCTTGCCCAACATCGGCCAATGTTGCCCCCATCGCCAATAGGCGTGTCACTGCCGCCTCCTGATCATAAGGTCGAAAATCAAGATGGATTCGATTGATGGCGGTCTTCGGATCAGTCACTCGCACAAACAGAATGCCAGGCAATCTGTCTGTCGCAGGTCGAATTTCAAAGTCTTCCGAAGAATCATTGACGACGACCCAACTGAGCGCCTTTGACCACCATTGACCGAGCTCAACGGGATTCCGAGCATTAATCACGGTCTGCTCCCAGAACAGGCTCATGTCGGCGAAGGCTAGTCCAGATACGGATTCGCTACTTCCATACGACGAGTACCGGCCATCGGTTAGTGGGGGATAGTGGGGGTAGATACATCTCGGTGGGGTGAAGTGGGGATATAGTGCTCGACAGGGAAGTGGAGTGAGCTCCGCCCCCTGGCAGCAAGAAAACGGCAGCGGAGGCCATGGTGTTTGTAGGGGTACATGAACGACAGCTCGACCCTAAGGGTCGTGTCGCGCTCCCGTCGACATTCCGACCTCAACTCGAGCCGCGCTGTTATCTCTCCATCGGCCGCGATAAATGCGTGGACGTCCTAACTGCTGAGGCTTTTGAAGAAGTTGCCCGTGATGCAGTGGCCAAAGTACGTAGTGGAGAAATGGATCGCAACCAGCAACGTGCTCTTGCATCCAACACATTCGAAGTGTCAGTTGATGCCCAAGGTCGAATCAATATCGACGAGAAGCTGCGCATATACGCCGGATTGGAATTGAATTCGCGAATTATTGTTGCTGGATCGTTCGACCGAGTTGAGCTATGGGATTCGACGCGTCATGGGCGGATCAGCGGCGAGGGTCTCGCTCAAATCGGCGGAAACGATTCATGATGCCGAATTTCGTTTGGTGCGAAGAACGAAAGGAGGCCAGAAGCAAAACGTTGTAGGCAATCAATTTCGATGCATTCAGCGTTTCACTCATCAGCAGTCTCCCGGTCAGCAAATGGACAGCTCCAACTCCGCCCGCTTCCATTCGCTCGATCCGGGGAGAAATCCCGGCGGCACAGCAGGCCGGGGGACTGCTGATGAGTGAAGCCGAATATGCGCAAAGTCGGATTGCCTAGGCGAAGACTTCTCTACTCTCATGATGTCCCCAAATTCGAAATTTGAACATAGTTCAGTTATGGAAGATGAAATCGCGGAAGTATTCGCTTGTGTACCGCATGGAGTTGTCGTCGATGCAACTCTCGGGGGTGCTGGGCACTCACTAAAACTTCTTCAAACATATGGATGGATGCGGGTATTGGGAATCGATCGCGATCCTCTGGCGATTGCGAATTGCGCCAAGATCATCGCTTCACACCCGGAGATTGGCGATCGTCTCGTCGTGCATCACGGATGCTTTGACCAGCTTCCACAATTTATGGAGGCGATGCAACTCACCGAAATTTCAGGGGCACTCTTTGACCTGGGAGTTTCATCGCCACAATTTGATGTGCCTGAGCGGGGATTTTCATATCGACATGAAGGCCCACTTGACATGCGTATGGACACCACTGCGAAATTGAGCGCCGCTGATGTTGTGAATAGCTACGACACGGAGCGCCTAACCCGAGTAATTCGGGAATATTCCGATGAACGTTTTGCTTTCCGAATCGCTCGAGCAATCGTGGCTCATCGACCAATATCAACTACAACTGAATTAGCCGAAATTGTCTCGGCGGCGATACCGGCTCCGGCTCGTCGAACCGGTGGTCATCCTGCCAAGCGAACGTTCCAAGCCATTCGTATCGAAGTGAATAACGAATTGGAAATTTTGCCAGGTGCCCTAGACGACGCCATTGAGGCGACAGCGGCGGGGGGACGAATTGCCGTACTCACATACCACTCCGGCGAAGACCGCATCGTAAAGCGGGTATTTAACGAAGCTGAAGTGGATCCAACGGTGGAAAATATTGCCACCCCATTTGCACATCCAAGTCAATCCTCGTACAAACGGGTTCGCCGAGTACGCATGCGAGAGACACCCAGCGAAATTGAACTTGCTCGCAACCCACGATCCAAATCGGCTCGATTGCGAGTTATCGAGAAATCATCGCTGTCACTGAATCCCAAGATCACGGCAGGCAGTTGAAATGTCCTTAGCCGTTGCCACCGAGCGTGCACCACATCGCCAACCGACTCGAGTTCAGCCGGAGCGTCAGGAGCGTCATCTGACGGTTGTTCCACAAGAAAGTCGTCGAACAATTTCCTATGTCGTGTACGTCATGGTGACTGTGTTTGCGATGATGGCCATTGTCATCGGATTCCAGGCCTTTATCGCCGAACAGCAACTCAAACTAGACAAGGTGACCACAGATCTTCGTCTCGCCCGGCTCAATTATGACGAACTTCGACAGCAACGCGCCGATTTATTGGCACCTGATTATCTACGGGAAAAAGCGCGACTAATGGGAATGTCCCAAGGAATTGGATCTCGCTTTATGGATATTCCGGCCGACGTTGTGGCAGAAGTGGTGGTGGCGACGGGAATGATGGATTCTGTATTTGCAAATCCTGTGACAACGTCAAACATCCAGCCTGGTGGCTTGATCAATTCGTTCCAAGTGTCGGTCGTCCAACCATGAACTCGACGATTAGGACTATTCGTGCCCGCGAATTAGTTCGCGGGCAAGCTCGCCGAGCAACCGAATCGATGACCACCAACTTACAGGGTGGAAATATTCGAGTCCGACTTGTCGCAATGTGGTGCTTCATTACCGCCATGCTTTTGCTCGTCCTACTTCGTGTCACACTCCTGCAAACAATTTGGGCGAGTGGTTATCAACAAGCGAGTATCGATCAGCGCACTCGAGTGAACATTGTTCGCGCCGAGCGGGGATCGATTTTGGATCGACAAGGATTTGAATTGGCACTGCCAGTTCCAACTCGAACGATATTTGCCGATCCACGAGTGATAACCGACCCAGTCGGAACCGCTCATGCTTTGGCCGGACTACTACAACTCACACCTGAAAAGGAAATGGCTCTGGCTTCAGAATTGCAAAAAACTGGATCCAGTTTCACCTACGTTGCACGTCAATCTCCCCAAGAAGTTGCCAATGCAATTCTGGCCCTTCAGTTACCGGGAATTTCGTCGTACATTGAATCAAGCCGACTATTGACTAGCGAAACATTACGGGCGGTAGTTGGACGCACCGATGTCGATGGAATCGGTATCTCTGGTCTGGAAAAACAATTTGATGAAGTATTGGCCGGGATTGACGGTCGGAGTGTCCGCGAAGTAAATAGCGATGGCCAATCAATTTCGACGGGCTCGGATAACGGGATTAGTGCTGTTCGCGGTATTGACATAGTGACAACAATTGATCGAAATATTCAGTTTCAAGTTGATGGGATAATCACCCAACAAATCGAACGCATTGGTGCAAAGAGCGGCACAGCCATTGTGATGGATTCCGCGACTGGCGAAATTTATGCCATGACTAGTGTTCGTCGAAATGCGGATGGGACCTACTCGAGCGATTCGGGAAATTTCGCCGCAGTCGAGGCTTATGAACCGGGCTCGGTTGCAAAGGTGTTCAGCGTCGCCTCAGCACTCAATGAGGGGACAATCGTTCCAGCCTCAACATTTAAGGTTCCAGGAATTCAAGTATTCGATCAGGGCACACAGTGGGAATACACGATAAGCGATGCCTATCCACATGTTTTGGAAGACATGACCGTGCGCCGGATCATTGTTGACTCATCGAATTTGGGTGCGGCGCTCATCTCCCAAACCATGACAACCCAAACGTTCTACGACTATTTGAAGGCATTCGGATTTGGCGCCAAAACAGAATTGGGGTTTCCTTCAGAAGCGCCAGGCGCATTAAAGCTGGCCACAAAATTGCAAGGTACTGAAAAGATTACGCGAGCGTATGGCTACGGATACGCGGCAACGGCGGTGCAACTTGTTTCGGCAGTCAACGTGGTGGCCAATGACGGTGTCTATGTCGCGCCGAAAATTTTGTCGGCCAAAATCGATGGACGCGGCATCAATACTCCAGCACCACCATCCGCATCGCATCGGGTGCTTTCATCGGAAACCGCACAATCAATGCGCTCACTGTTAACGGATGTGGTGTGTTTTGGCACGGGTAAATTGGCCAAGATTCAAGGTATGAGTGTTGCCGGAAAAACTGGAACCGGATACAAATTGCAAGACAACGGCACATATATTACCGATGCAGGTACTCGCGCCTACTTCGCTTCATTTGTCGGCTTCTTGCCGGCCGACAAGCCGAAATTCACTGTGTTGGTGTCAATTGACGAACCTGATCCAGCAACTCAGGACCGCTTTGGTGCGACTGCCGCGGCCCCGGTATTTGCCACCATTTCACACGTTTTGATTAATGAACTAGATATTCGCCCGTCAGCAACTGACTTTGGTTGCCCGGTCGAGCGACCTGCCGAACTCGGACCCGGACACTGAGCCATGTCATCGGTTTCGGTTTCAGTTTCACTCGCAGCTCTTTTGGCTTCGACGCCGAAAGTCGTTCCAGATCTAGTTATCGGAGATCAGACGGTCGAAATTACCGGCATTGCATACGACTCGAATGGCGTCAAACCCGGCACGCTTTTCTGTTGCCTGCAAGGTGAACACTTCGATGGACATGAATTTGCCTATGAAGCGGTTCAGGCTGGGGCCGTTGCCCTACTTGTGAGCCGCCAGGTTCCCGTCTCGGTTCCACAAATTCAAGTGGAGGATGTTCGTCTGGCAATGGCGTGGCTTTCGGCATCTTTCTATGGTGATCCAAGTCATCATTTGTTTGTCATTGGCATCACAGGTACAAATGGCAAAACAACAACAGCGCATCTCCTGGCAGCTATTTTGCGCCAGCATGGTTGGGACACTGAGGTCGTCGGAACTTTGTCGAGTGTACGAACCACTCCTGAGGCACCAGATCTGCAGCGTAAATTCGCCGAACAATTGCGGGCCGGCAAACGTGCCGTCGTGATGGAAGTGTCGTCGCACGCCCTGGCCCAAGACCGAGTGGTGGGGACTCGATTTCGTGCCGCCATCTTCACCAATCTTTCGCGCGAGCACCTCGATTTTCATGGCACAATCGAGCGATATTTTTCGGCCAAAGCATCGTTATTCCGAAGTCAACTTACCGATGTTGGGATCATTAATCGCGACGATGTTCATGGCAAATTGCTCGTGGATGCGATTGATATTGAAACCGAGACTTTTGGCGAAGGTGACGCCGTGGATATCGAATTTGATGTATCGCACCACGCCTTCACTTGGAGAAACCAACGCATCAACGTGTCTATCGGCGGTCGATTTAATGTCATGAATTCGCTTGCCGCCGCGACCGCAGCTGCCAAACTTGGTGTCGCTCCTTACGACATTGCCTTGGGTTTGGCTGCTGCGGGCACGGTGCCTGGCCGATTTGAAGCGGTGAATGCGGGACAACAATTTGATGTCATTGTCGACTATGCCCACACACCTGATGCGCTGGAGCGTGTGCTCCAATCCGCGCGGAGTGTGGCGCGGAGTAATCGTGTCATAGTCGTGTTTGGTTGTGGTGGAGATCGAGATCGGGACAAGCGTCCAGAAATGGGTCGCACCGCCGCAGTATTTGCCGATGTGATCGTGGTGACGTCGGATAATCCTCGGTCCGAAAATCCTGAATCAATTATCGCTCAAATTATCGCTGGAATTAGCTCGGATCAAACAGCGCGCTTGCTATCGGTGGAAAGCGATCGGCGATCTGCGATCGGCATTGCGTTCGGCGCGGCAAAATCTGGTGACGTGGTTGTAATTGCCGGCAAGGGTCATGAGACAACCCAAACAATTGGTGAGTGTGTGATTCAGTTCAGCGATGTCGAAGTCGCTCAAAATTTGCTTCGGGCCGCATCATGATTCCCATTCTGATGGCAGGGGCTATCGGCATGCTTGCCTCTCTCGCTGGTACGAAGGGGCTAATGCATTACTTTCGCCGCCTCGGTAAGGGTCAACCAATTCTTGGTGCGATAGACCACGGTCCGGAATGGCATATGAACAAACAGGGGACACCCACCATGGGTGGCATCGCCATTTTGTCTGCTGGCGCTCTTGGTTGGGCCGTGGCTCATGTTCGATCAGGTCTTCCATTTTCTGATCAGGCAATGATCATTTGGCTGACGGTCATCATCCTTGGAGCGATTGGTTTCATAGATGACTACTTGAAGGTTCAGCGTCAACACAATCGCGGAATCTTCTGGAAGAAGAAGGGATGGATCACATTTGGAGTCGTAGTGCTTCTGATGTGGTTGCTTGTTTCGACTACGGGAGTTTCCGAAACAATCTCCTTCACTCGGGCGACATATCCAGGTTGGAATCTTTCCCACCCATTATTTGTGTTATGGACTGCCTTGATGGTATGGAGCACTACGAATGCGGTAAATGTCACCGACGGCTTGGACGGATTGGCCGCCGGCTCCGCACTATTTGGGTTTCTAGCTTTCACCATTATCGCCTACTGGGCTTTTCGTAATCCAAGAATCTACGACATCGTCAATCCGCTTGATCTCGCCGTATTGTCTGCCGCCCTGGCCGGGGCCTGCGGCGGATTCTTGTGGTGGAATGCCGCCCCGGCGCGGATAATCATGGGCGATGTTGGGGCACTCGGAATAGGGGCCGCACTGGGCATGTTGGCCGTTACTACTAATACCCATCTTTTGTTGCCCATAATTTGCGGAATAAACGTTTTCGAGGCTGGATCAGTCGCAGTGCAAATGGGCGTGTTCAAGGCAACCGGTCGCAAGAAGCGGCTATTGAAAATGTCGCCAATTCATCATCATTTCGAACTTAGTGGTTGGCCAGAGACCACTGTAATTATTCGCTTCTGGATTATCTCAGGAATCTGCGTGGCCACCGCTATAGCAATATTCATCGCCGATTTCACCGCGGAAGTACGACTGAAATGAACTCAACTAGATCATATGAATCATTAGTTGATGCGAAATCAACGATGGTGTATGGCCTGGCAATCGCTGGTGAGGCCGTTGCCCGAGCGTTGGTTAAGCGCGGTGAGCGCGTAGTACTAGCCGATGACTCAATCAACGACCGGCATCACGAATTGGCTGACGAACTTGGAATGACGCTCATCGATGGAGCCGATGTGAATGAGATAGACCGTCAGCTTCGAAGTGTCAATCGCGTCGTTCCAGCCCCTGGTGTTCCAGAACGACACCGAATTATTTCTGAATCACGAGCACTTCAAATTCCGCTGATGTCGGAAATCGAAGTTGCCTATCGCATCGAACAGAATCGACAAGGTGGACCTCGACCTATGGTTGGAATCACCGGCACAGATGGCAAGACGACCACAACTTTGATGGCCGACGCAATTCTAAATAGGGCCGGACATCGAAGCATGGCGGTTGGGAATACCGAAACGCCGCTCATTGCGGCCCTCGATTCACCAGCGCAGGTGTTTGCGGTGGAGTGTTCCAGTTTTCGCCTTGCTTATACCGATCAATTTCGAGTTCGTGCGTCGGTGTGGCTGAATTTTGCACCTGATCACTTGGATTGGCATAACGATCTTGCCTCATATCGAAATGCGAAGGCCAAAATATGGCAATACACTCGCGCCGGCGATGTGGCGGTCGCTCCGGCCGGCGACGAAGAGATTCTGGGTATCGGCCGAGATGCAACGGCTCGAACGGTGACCTTTGGGGACAACCGAGGTGACTATAACGCAATCGATGGAAATCTCACTTCACCACATGGCTTGATCATGTCAACAAATGAAATGAAGCGTTCGCTTCCTCATGATGTGACCAATGCACTCGCCGCTGCAGCAATATGTATTGAAGCGGGACTTGCCGAGCCACAACATGTGGCCCAAGCATTGGCTGACTTCGAGCACGCGCCACATCGAATTCAATTAGTCGCCGAACGAGACGGAGTGCGGTGGTTTGATGATTCCAAGGCAACGTCACCGCACGCTGTACAGGTTGCCCTCAAATCTTTTAACAGCATCGTCCTGATTGCTGGTGGTAAAAATAAAAATTTGGACTTGTCCTCGATGGCTAGCCAGCCACGAAGGATGCGGGCGGTCGTGGCGATTGGACAGTCGGCAGATGATATCGCACGTGCATTTGATGGAGTTTGCGAAGTGGAGTCTGCGGCTTCGATGCTGGAGGCAATTCGCATAGCTCGTCGACTAGCCAAATCTGGCGATGTCGTGCTGCTATCACCGGGTTGTACAAGTTTTGATTGGTATTCAAATTACAACGAACGCGGTGACGATTTTTCGCACCTCGTGATCGGTGAACTCGGAGAGGAATTCAGTCATGTCCACAGCAATTAGCAACAAGTCTTTGACGCCGGCACAACGGCGACGTGCCACGCTTGATCGGAAAGGTTTCACTGAGTCAAGACGGTTGGCAACAAAAGCGCCAACTCGTGCTTTTTATTGCATCACCGCAGCAATATCAATGTTGATCCTGTTTGGACTAATTATGGTGTTGTCATCGTCGTCGATAGTGGCCATCAATCGTGGTGGATCGGCATGGAATATGTTCCGTAAGCAGACAACGTGGGCGATGTTCGGCGCCTTCGCGATGATCACCACATATCGGATGCCGTATCACATGTGGAGACGATGGGTGACTCCGGTATTGATATTCGCGATCGTATTGATGTTCCTCCCGTTTGTCCCTGGCCTAGGTATAAGCATCAATGGCGCTCGGGCGTGGGTGTCAATTGGACCAATCAATTTTCAACCATCCGAAGTGTTGAAACTTGCTGTGTTGCTGTATTGCTGCAATTTGTTAGGTCGCCGACGTGGAGAAATCACAAACCTACAAAGAACATTCATACCTGTGATCATCGTGTGGGGAATCGCTGGCGGACTTTGCCTAATGCAAGGTGATCTTGGTGGAGCAATTGTATTTTCAGCGATCATTCTTTCAGTGCTGTTTATCGCTGGAGCGCCATTGCGTCTAATTGCGGCGAGCGCATTGTTTTCGGGAACATTGGGGCTCGGCGCGGTGATGGTTTCGGCAACGCGACGTAATCGTTGGACTGCATTTTTGGATCTGAAGGGAACCAAAGGTCATTACGGATACCAAGTATGGGAATCAATTTTGAGTATTGCCAACGGTGGAATCATCGGGGTCGGTGCGGGCGAGGGAACCGGCAAATGGGGATACGTGCCTCTCGCTCACAGTGATTTTATTTTTGCCATTATTGCCGAGGAATTTGGTCTTGTCGGGGCTCTCGGAGTCATTGGTGGATTTCTGATTTTGGCTTACTTCGGTATTCAAGCGGCAATCGGAGCGCGCGATCCATTCGGAGCAGTTCTTGCCGGTGGTATAACGACGTGGTTTTGCACTCAAGCATTTATCAATATCGGTGGTGTCACTGGCGCGATGCCAGTGACTGGACTGACCCTTCCTCTCATCTCATATGGAGGGAGTTCGTTATTCATGTCGATGGCCGCGGCTGGTTTGTTGCTTAATGTTGCCCGTAACATGAAGTAGGCGATATGTCTACAAACCCTATTCAATGAATTCGCGACAATTTCCAATTTTTGCGGTAATTGCTGGTGGTGGAACGAGCGGACACATTGTGCCTGCGCTTGCAATTGCCGAATTGCTGATTGAATCTGGTCAAGCACCACAGTCAATACATTTTATTGGCTCGGATCAAGGAGTCGAAGTAAAACTGTTGGTCGATACGCCATATTCGTGTACGTTTTTGCGTGTCGACGGATTTCAGCGTGGTCTGAATCCGCGTTCATTATTACGGAACGCACGGATGGTGCCAATGATGTGGCGAGCAGTGCGATCGGCTCGTGAATTGCTTGTCAAATTGCAGCCCAAAGTGGTGGTGTCGGTCGGGGGATATGCGAGCATTCCAGCTTCACGCGCGGCCCATCAACTGGGTATTCCTGTAGTCACATGTTCCTATGATCGGCAACCCGGAATAGCCACTCGCCTCCAGTCGCGCTACGCGGTAGCTAGTGCTGTGGCGTACATGCCCAGCAAACTGAACCGAGCACGACTCACAGGGGCCCCGGTGCGAGCCTCACTACGGCACCTAACCCGAACGGTGTCGCGAAGCGAAGCTAGGTCACGGTTAAACGTTGCCGAGGATCGACGCCTGATCGTGATGATGGGCGGTTCACTTGGCTCCGCGGTGCTGAATTCGGTTCTTCGTGAAATCGTTGAACTATGGGCGAATAGGTCTGATCTGGCAATTTTGCATTTGAGTGGTGTTCGCTACTTCAGCGAACAGATGCCCAATTTGGGATCAGCGACAGAACATATTAATTACCAGCGTCTGGCGTATTGCGAAAACATGGTTGACGTGTATGCGGCCGCCGATCTCGTGGTTTCGCGAGCCGGAGCAAGTTCGGTGGCAGAAATCGCCACGGTCGGTGTGCCGTCGATTTTAGTTCCATGGAAACAGGCGGCAGAAAATCATCAGCAGACGAACGCCGAGTGGCTTGTTGGGCGAGGTGGTGCCGTCTTGCTGGATGAATCTGAACTGAGTGTTTCACATTTGGTTGACGCCATAACCGATCTCCTAGATCATCCTCAACGACTCGCTCAAGTCGGTGAGCGGGCCTTTGAACTTGGTGCTCTGCATCGAGACTGCTCGATTGCTCAAGTCATTGCTGAGGCGGCGCAATGAGTCGTATTCATATTGTCGGTGTTGGTGGTCCGGGCATGAGCGCAATTGCCATCGTTCTTGCCCAGATGAATCACGATGTGTCGGGTAGTGATATTCGCGAATCATCAGTGCTCAAATCATTGCGAGCACTAGGCATTCGAATCAATGTTGGTCATGACGCACTTGCAGTAATCGGATGCGACGCAGTGACGGCTTCGACAGCCATTCCAATTGACAATATCGAGCTTGTAGCCGCTCGGATTGGAAACATCAAAGTGCTCACCCGAGCCCAGATGTTGGCCGATATTTGTGCCCAAAGACGTTCAATTGGAGTCGCCGGTACGCACGGGAAAACGACCACTTCGTCAATGTTGATGTTGATGCTTGCCGACGCCGGAATGAATCCTAGTTTTATCATTGGCGGCGATGTGCTTGAGGTAGGCACCGGGGCGAAATGGTCAACGGGTTCGATGTTGGTCGTGGAAGCCGACGAAAGCGATGGGACCTATCGACAACTTCCGCTCGTCGGCACGATTCTCACAAATATTGATATCGATCATTTGGATCACTTTGGGGATATTGACGGAATCCTGGCCGGATTTGATGAATATCTGTCCGGGATATCCGGTCCAAAGGTGCTCTGCGTTGACGATGTTCGCTGCGCCCAATTTGCCGACAAACACAAAGCGATTACGTATGGGATTACTGCTGGGGCCAGCGTGATGGCAACACAAATTGTATTTGAACACGGCAGGTGCGCATTTGATGTGCAAACTCGCGGTGAAAAAGACGCGGAATATCGAATCTTGGGACGCGTGAACCTGCCATTGCGTGGTCAACATAATGTTCTCAACGCACTTGGGGCGCTAACAATGGCAATGACTCTCGGGGTCACCTTTGAGAGCGCTTCTCAAACACTGAGCCGATTTGGTGGGGTGGCTCGCCGATTTGATCCGCGGGGAATTGACGCGGGAGTCACTTTTATCGACGACTATGCACACTTACCGGCAGAAATCAGATCGGTATTGACCGGAGCGCGAGATTCATCCGATTCATGGAATCGAGTTGTCGCCGTGTTTCAACCGAATCGCTACAACCGAATGTCGGTGCTTTCACCTGCGTATGCAGATGCATTTCTCCCTGCAGATGTCATCGTCATCACCGATATCTACCCATCAGGTACCACTCCGATACCAGGAGTAACTGGCAAACTTGTGGTCAATGCAATTCTCGACTCCCATCCTCGGGCACAAGTGGTCTGGCTGCCACAACGCATGCAAGTCATTAATTATCTCGCCTCTCAATTGCGCGCTGGCGATCTGTGCATCTCGATGGGTTGTGGGGACATTGCATCCCTTCCCGAAGACGTCATTTCTCAAAGGACACAATTGCGCGACATTGGAAAATCCAAAGAGTTGTCAAGTAATTAGATGATTGAATGCACATGATCGGACGAAGGCAACCAACCGACGACGATATAAGACTTGCGGTTGAAATTCTCGGTGAATTGGCGGCCATCAATGTGCCGTTGGCGCCGTTTACGACATATCGACTCGGTGGGTCGGCGGCAATTCATGTTCACGCCGAGTCGATTGAGGATCTTCATCTCGTAAGCGTGGCATTGCGCGACACGCACTTGCCACTGCTAGTTATTGGTCATGGAAGTAACTTGCTCGTGGCGGACGAAGGGTTTCGGGGACTTGCAATAAGCCTTGGTGAATTTGCCGAAGGAATTTCATTTCCTGATCCTGGCGAAGATCCGATCGCGGTGCTTGGCGGCTCGGTGTCGATGCCCGTTGCTGCTCGTCAAAGTGTCCACCGCGGACTAGCCGGCTTTGAGTGGGCGGTTGGAGTACCTGGGACGGTGGGCGGCGGTGTGCGCATGAATGCCGGTGGTCACGGCTCGGATATGGCTGCTTCACTGCGTCGGGTTCGCGTGTATCACCTGATTAAGGGAATTGAAGCCAATGTCCAGGCCGTTGACTTAGGGCTTCGGTTTCGAGGATCGGCATTAACCGACCATCACATCGTGTTGAATACAACACTGCAATTGAGTTGGGGAGATGTATCGATTGGCGAGGAAAAACTCGCTGAAATCGTTCGGTGGCGACGCGAGCATCAGCCCGGTGGCCAGAATGCGGGGTCGGTATTCATCAATCCTGAGCCTGGAAAGCAATCGGCAGGGGAGTTGATTGACCAATTAGGACTTCGTGGGACTCGATTTGGTACCGCCAGCATTTCTGAAAAACATGCCAATTTCATTCAGGCAGATATTGGCGGTTCCGCTCGTGATGTTGTGGCATTGATGGCCGAGATTCGGCATCGTGTTCGTGAGACTTACGGCTATGAATTGCGAACCGAAATCCGACTCGTCGGTTTTGATCCCCACACTCATCCCGACCTGGCTGACGTCATCGGCAGTGTCACCGACACGAGTGTGGCAACAATTCGCTTGGAACAAGTCTTTGGCGTATCCCACGACGGTTCAGATCCGCGAGACGCAACAATTCCACTCACATTAATTCGCAAAGGTGGGGCTTTCGTCGGAACAGAAGACATACCTCATGGAGTGCTCGACGAACTTCGAGACGCATTCAACAGTGATGGAACCCCAATTGCAATCCCGAGGGTGGAAACTATCTCCGAAGATGGGCCACAAGATCGGATCATCATTGAAGATGATGAGTTACGACAACCAAGCGATGTTGACTTTCCCGCCGATGTGCGTTCGCAAACGGTTCACCATGCGCCAACATCGACCCGAATAGTTATTGACGACATCGACAATTCAACTCAGCAAATTGGTTCACTACTCGGAATCGACGATGGGCGGACCAATGATGATGGCTCACCCAAGTTCAGCGGTTTTAGGCAAAGACTGCGGTCTGTTCGACTTCGAATTGTGCCAAAAAATTCAACGAAGCGGCGAAAACGAGTGCTCCTTTTTCTTGGTTCAATTTTCATCTTCGGAATTCTCGCAGTTGTGGTTTTAGCGTCACCACTGGTGGCGGTTCGCCAAGTATCGGTTGAGGGTGCCCAATACACAGATGCCGCTCTCATCGAAAGCGTTGTCGAGTCTCTGAAGGGTCACTCTGTACTAACTGTCGATACCAGAGACGCAGAACGTCGACTGGAAAGTAATCCTTGGGTCGAAGCTGCTCGAATTCGCACGTATTTTCCGAATCGTGTGGTTATTGAGATCGACGAACGAACTCCGGCAGGTTGGTTTCTTGGGGTCGACAATCGGGCTCGAGTTATAGACAGTGAAGGACGAGTTCTGTCGGTAGTTATCGGACAGCCAACTGAATATCGCCAAATCACTGGAATTGGGCCGAATCTAACGGCTGGGGCAGTGGCCAGTATTGAATATATGGCTGCGGCCCAACTGGCTACTTCAATTCCTGATGAACTCGATGGGTTAGTGGCCAGCCTCGGTGTGGCCGGTCCCAATCAGTTAACAATGACCCTTACGACTGGCACGATTATCAATTTTGGCCCACCGGTTGACATTAGAAACAAGCTCATTTCGGTAGTGGTTTTGCTACGCCGGCAAAACCCAGAACAGATCATTTCTATTGATGTATCGAGCGGTACACCAGTGGTGAAATCGGTCTGACGCATGTGTAAGGCTAATGTGTAAGGCTGTTGTCATCGACATGTTGTTTATGATGATGTTTACCCTGAATTCGCCGCTAGTAAATTGCGGTGTCAACCTGGAGGAGAATTACTAATGGCTGGAGCACCGCAGAATTATCTCGCAGTGATCAAAGTGATCGGTGTTGGTGGCGGCGGTGTGAATGGAATCAACCGCATGATCGATGCTGGCCTTAAGGGTGTCGAATTCATCGCAGTCAATACGGATGCTCAAGCACTATTGATGAGTGACGCCGATTTTAAACTAGATATTGGTCGTGACCTAACGCGCGGGCTCGGAGCGGGAAGTGATCCCGAAATTGGTCGCGCTGCCGCGGAAGCAAATCGAAGCGAAATCGAAGAAGCCGTTAGTGGCGCCGACATGGTTTTCATTACTGCTGGTGAAGGTGGTGGGACTGGTACGGGTGCTGCGCCGATTATTGCCGAGATTGCCCGGGCCGCCGGTGCGCTTACGGTAGGTATCGTCACTCGACCGTTTGCGTTTGAAGGACGCCGCAGGTCTGTGCAAGCAGACGCCGGAATTGCCAAGTTGAAAGACAAAGTTGACACACTCATTGTTATTCCAAACGAGCGGTTGCTCACCGTGGCGACCGAGAAAACAAGTTTGCTCAACGCATTCAAGATGGCTGATGACATTTTGTTGCAGGGTGTTTCCGGCATTACGGGGTTAATCACAGTTCCAGGTTTGATCAACACAGACTTTGCCGATGTGAAAATGATTCTGACCAACGCCGGGAGCGCGTTGATGGGTATCGGTAGCTCCAGAGGCGACAATCGAGCGACCAATGCGGCAGTTGCGGCAATTACTTCGCCATTGTTGGAGGCGGCCATCGATGGCGCGCGTGGAATCCTGCTCAATGTGGCAGGTCCTTCCGACATGGGACTGTTCGAGCTCAATGCCGCCGCCGAAGTAGTCCATGCCGTGGCTCATCAAGACGCACTGATCATTGTTGGTACCGTGATCGATGATGAGCTCGACGATGAGATTCGAGTCACTGTTATCGCCGCTGGATTTGATCGATGGGATGCTGGAGCTCCACGCACAATTTCCCGTGGCGACGGTCGGGTCGATACGAAGAGCCATCGACTCAAGGAACTCTTCGGAGGAGCCGACTCGGGCTCGGATGACGATGACGAATTCGATGTTCCGTCGTTTCTCAAATAGCAAGTTTTAGTCGTCCCGAAAGTGGACGTTGACCGAATACGACAGCGAGTAGACGAGATTCGTCAACGGATCCATCAATTGGGTGGAGTCGGCGTACAACTTGTTGCGGTAACCAAATCTTGGGGTGCCGAGGCGATGATCAATGCCTATGACGCTGGCTGTGATGGGGTAGGCGAGAACTACGCCCAGGAGCTAATTCAAAAAATCGCTCTCGTTGAGCCGAGTCAGCGGCTGCCGGTCCATTTCATTGGCCAAATTCAATCCAACAAAGTGAAGTCGCTGATCGACCTTGTGGATGTATGGCAATCGGTGGATCGCGCCTCAGTAGTGGACGAAATCATAAAACGATCCGCCACACGGACCAAGTCCCAATTTGCCTCGATCATGTTGCAGGTGAACACCACTGATGAACCGTCCAAAGCGGGTTGTGATCCCAACGACGTCCCCAAGTTGCTGGCCCGGGCGCGCACAGGTGGATTGCAGGTGTCTGGCCTGATGACTATTGGTCCGACCAGTGGAGACGTTGCCCTCACTCGTCGCGCATTCGGGCTCCTTAACGATCTTGCCAACGAATTTGGACTACTCGAGCGGTCGATGGGAATGAGCGGAGATTTTGAAATTGCGGTTGAACAGGGGGCAACATTGGTTCGCGTGGGAACCGCGCTGTTTGGCCACCGTCCGTCACGGTTGACGCCCGATGAGATAAAGTAAGGGGGATGTCGATGTTTCGTCGGGCCATGGATTATTTGGGTTTAGGCCCAGACGACGTATACGACGACTACGACGCATCGATTGCTCGCGAGCGTCCCGCCAGACGAGAACCTCCAAATCGTCAGGTCCGCGATCGCCGCCGAGTGGTTGAGTCAAATGACGAATATGACGACGACGATTACGACGACGAATACATCAACGATCGGCCCGCCCCTCAGCGAAGATCAGCGCCGCCTCGGGACGACTCAAGCGTGCACGTTCGACCAGTTGGTGGTAATCGGCAGTCACCAACCGTGCGTCCGCTTCCTGTAAATATTGCCGAACCTGTCACGATTCGTCCGTCTCGATTTGATCAAGCCAAAGAAATTGCAGATCATTACCGCGAAGGTCAACCGGTAATTATGAATCTTGGTTCCGCGGATGCGGATACGGCACGTCGCCTATTAGATTTTGTCAGCGGCTTGGTGTACGTGACAGCTGGCGTTCTAGAAAAAGTTGCCGCAGGTGTGTTTCTGATCAAACCGCCGGGCGCGCGTGTCAATCGCGATTAGCAATACATTTGGTACGGCTGTTATATGATCGTCAGTCTGCTGTGCTCGGTAACCGAGATATTTTCGTTACTAATTTTGGCCAGGGTGCTGTTGTCGTGGTTCCCGATCAACCCCAATGGTCCAATGGGTCAGATTTTGCGCTTGGTTCATGTTGCCACCGAACCCGTGCTTGCTCCCGTGCGCCGATCGTTACCGGCATTTGGTCCGCTTGATTTGTCCCCGCTTGTGGTGTTGTTGTTCCTCAATATTGTGGTTCAACGCCTCATCCTTGGGTGCTAAAGACTCAAGTTCTTCTACACTGACGACCCGTGAGTTATCCGCAGGTCGACCCTCAGCCAAACTTTCCGGCACTTGAAACGCGCACGCTGAATTACTGGGCAACCGACGGCACGTTTGCCGCTTCTGTAGACCAGATTGATGTCGGAAAATCGGGTGACAACGAGTTTGTCTTTTATGATGGGCCACCGTTTGCCAATGGACTACCGCACTATGGACATCTATTGACCGGTTTTGTCAAAGATGCTGTTCCCCGATATCAAACAATGCGGGGAAAGCGAGTGGAGCGTCGCTTTGGTTGGGATTGTCACGGATTGCCGGTCGAAGCAGAAGCCGAACGTCAACTCGGGATTTCCGGACGACAGGCCGTCACCGATTATGGAATCGACAAATTCAACGATTACTGCAAGGTGTCCGTATTGCAATACACCAATGATTGGAAGCGATATGTGAATCGTCAGGCCCGCTGGGTTGATTTTGAACACGATTACAAAACTCTTGATCTGTCGTACATGGAGAGTGTGATGTGGGCATTCAAGACGTTATGGGACAAGGGGCTCATTTATGAGGGTTTTCGAGTGTTGCCCTACTCGTGGGCGCTTGAAACCCCGTTGTCAAATACCGAAACAAAAATGGACGATGCCTACAAACAAGTTCAAGACCCGGCATTGACAATTGGATTCCAACTCGACAGCGGCGAAGAATTGCTGGCCTGGACAACCACGCCGTGGACACTGCCAAGCAATTTGGCCCTCGCCGTTGCGCCAGACGTTGTCTATGCCGCGGTGCGGCTAAACAACCACACATATATTTTGGCTGAATCCCGACTAGCCGCCTACGCCAAGGAACTGGACGGTGGCGTGACGGTGGCGACGATGACCGGTGCCGACCTAGTGGGTCGTCGCTACACACCGCTGTTTCCGTACTTCATGAATCAACCAAATGCTTTCACCGTTCTGGCAGGTGACTTTGTTACCACCGACGAGGGCACGGGAGTTGTCCACCTTGCCCCCGGCTTCGGCGAAGATGACAAACGAGTGTGTGATCTGGCTGGTATCGATTTAGTCGTGCCGGTGGATAGCCGCGGAAGATTCACCGCTGCAGTTCCCGATTATCAGAACACGCTGGTTTTTGATGCCAACCCGCAAATCATTCGCGCACTTAAACAGCGGGGAGTGGTGTTGCGACACGAGACCTACGACCACTCGTATCCGCACTGCTATCGAACTGGTACGCCACTCATTTATATGGCGGTCTCGTCATGGTTCGTCAATATTGCGACGATTAAACAACGGATGTTGGAATTGAACGATGAGATTTGCTGGATTCCGGAGCATTTGCAATACGGAAGTTTCGGAAAATGGCTAGAGAACGCTCGCGACTGGAATATCAGTCGCAATCGCTTTTGGGGTTCACCGCTTCCGGTGTGGAAGAGCGACGACTCGTCCTATCCACGAATCGATGTTTACGGCAGTATCAGTGACCTCCAGCGTGATTTTGGCGGAACTGTCACCGAATTGCATCGTCCGGCCGTTGACAATCTGGTGAGACCAAACCCGGATGACCCAACCGGAAAATCGATGATGCGTCGCATTCCAGAAGTCCTTGATTGCTGGTTCGAGAGCGGTTCGATGCCATTCGCTCAGGTGCATTATCCGTTTGAGAATCAAGAATGGTTTGAGCATCACCATCCCGGTGACTTCATCGTTGAGTACATCCCGCAAACTCGTGGTTGGTTTTACACCTTGCATGTGCTCGCCACGGCGCTATTCGATCGTCCAGCGTTTTCTACTTGTGTAAGTCACGGAAATATTCTTGGAGGCGATGGGCAAAAGATGTCCAAGAGTTTGCGAAATTATCCCGATCCGATGATGGTGTTCGATACTCATGGCGCCGACGCAATGCGTTGGTACCTGCTTTCGTCATCGATTTTGAGAGGATCAGATTTTGCGGTGACCGAAGAGGGAATTCGAGACACTGTCAGACAGGTGATGCTTCCGTTGTGGAACAGTTGGTATTTTTTGTCGCTGTATGCCAATGCCGAAAAAACGAGTGGCGAACTTCGAAGCAACAGCGCGCATGTACTCGATCGCTATATTTTCACAAAATTGCGAACACTAGTCAACGAAACCACACTCGCTTTTGACGCCTACGATTTGTTTGTTGCCTGCCAGAAGATCAGGACATTTCTTGATGTGTTGACAAATTGGTACATACGTCGCAGTCGGGATCGATTCTGGGTAGGTGACAAAGATGCCATCGATACCTTGCACACCGTGTTGCACACCGTCAGTTTGATTTCCGCTCCGCTATTGCCACTTACCTCAGAAGAAATATTCCGAGGACTCACCGGCGAGCGCAGTGTTCATCTGCAGTCATGGCCAAATTTCGAAGTCTTCGTCGACGACCAAGATTTGATGATAGTGATGGATCAAGTTCGCGACGTTTGTTCCACTGCGTTGTCGTTGCGCAAGTCGCACCGACTTCGGGTTCGATTGCCACTTGCGTCGGTGGTCATTGCATCCCCGATTGCCGAGTTGCTGAGACCATTCATTCCACTGATATCAGATGAGATAAATGTGCGAAATGTCATTCTCACTACCGATGTCAGTGATCTACCGCGGAAGGAACTTCAGTTGCGTCCAGAACTCCTGGGCCCTCGATTGGGGACGAAAACCCCATCTTTATTTGCCGCATTTAAACGAGGTGAATGGACAAAAAGAGGGGAAGTTGTATTGATCGATGAAGTTGAGCTACACCCCGATGAGTATTTCTTCAAGGTGAGCAAAGCAGCACTCAGTAACGATGAGGCATCGGCAGTATCCGTTTTGAGCGACGGCGAAGGAATGGTGACCCTTGACATCACCATGACCCCTGAACTTGAAGCCGAAGGAGCCGCCCGCGACGTGATTCGGCTCGTCCAACAGGCCCGCCGTGAGGCCGGATTGGCCGTCACGGATCGGATCCTGCTTACCCTCGGAGCGTCACGGACCCTACGCGACCAAGTTGATGCTCATATGCCGACTCTGATGCGCGAAACCTTGGCATTGAGCGTCGTCTGGGACAATTCACTGACCCCAACAACCGAACTTGATGGAACTCCGATTGCTTTAACTGTGGAGCGTGTACGGTGATGCGCTTGTAGTTGCAATCAATTTGCTGGTTTTCATCCGAAACATCAATGTGAGGTAGATATGGCGACATCAATTGCCCAAAGAAAAGCCGCCAAGAAAAAGGCAGTCATAGCCAAAAAGAAGGCTGCCCAAGCGAAGAATAAGAAGGCTGCCCAAGTTAAAAAGAAGACCGCATTGGCCAAAAAGCAGGTTGCGGCAAAGAAAGTCGCTCTAGCCAAGAAAAAGATCGCCGCCAAGAATGTCGCGTTGGTCAAGAAGAAAGCAGCATTGGCCAAAAAGCAGAAACTGATCTTGGCCAGGAAGAAGAAAATTGAGTTGGCCAAGAAATTGTCAATTCGTAAGGCGGCCGAAGCCGAGCGAAAGTTGGCCAAGCGCAAACTAGACCAATCACGAAAAATATTGGCCGCTCAACGTAAGCGCGACCAAGCGACAAAGACGAAGGCTGCTGCGCTAGCCGCTAAAGAAAAAGTCAAAGTCAAAGCGCGCCTCGAAATAGAACGAAAGGCGGCACGAGAAGCCAAAGATGCCGCCCGAGCCGCTAGCGCGGCTGCCCGTGATGCCGCGCGCAAGGCCAAGGCTGATGCACAAATTGCGGCTCGCGAAGCTGCTCTAAAGGCCAAGCGAAAGCCGGTTCCACCACCACGACCAGCAATAGTCAAGACGACACTTCTCGACGGTATTCAAGCAACCAAAGAGTTCGACCTTAGATTTCTTGGTTCGCAGCGAGATGCGCTGCTCGAAGCCCGTACCAAATTGCTTGGTCAAGCCAATCGCCTCGAAGATGAAGCGCACGCATTAATCCAAGATGTTGAGATGGGCGATGTGCAATTCGATGAAGAGGGCGGCGAAGGCGACACGATGGTTGTGGAACGAGAGCGTGATCTCACCCTGTCGGCCCAAGCGCGACAAACAGTGGAAGAAATCGATGCGGCTCTGATTCGCATTCGCACTGGCGAATACGGATACTCGGTGCACTCGGGTCTGCCAATTGCGCGCGAACGTCTGAAGGCACTTCCGTGGACGACAGAATCGGTGCTGGAGCGCGTTGGCGGAATTGGTAATCGATGACCGATGGGCCACTGACCGGCCATCTTCGTCCGAAGTCGCGACGACAAACTTACGCTGTTGGATTTGTCATCGCCGCGATTGTTATTGTTATTGACCAGCTCACAAAGTATTGGGCGGTAAATTCTCTTACCAATGATCGCCGGATCCATATTATTTGGACTCTGCAATTCAACCTCACGTACAACTCGGGTATGGCATTTTCCAAAGGATCTGGGCTTGGCCCAGTTATAGGAGTTATTGCGGTTCTCGTTGTTGTTTTATTGGTATTTTCGCTTCGTCGGGTGACCAACACCATGACATTGCTAGCGACCGGTCTGATTGTTGGTGGCGCTATTGGCAACATCATCGACCGACTGTCACGTGGTGATGCTTGGCTCCGCGGATCGGTAATTGACTTCATTGATTTTCAGTGGTGGCCCATTTTCAACGTGGCTGATATGTGTGTGATGATCGGCGCTGCGATGATGTTGTTTGGTGTTTCTCGAACTCCACGAAAGTTAAGTGCAGGTGAGCCGTCATGATTTCCGAAACGATCCCCAGTGCATTGCATGATCAGCGCATCGATCGCGTCGTATCTCTCATTGCTGATGTAAGTCGAAGTGCAACTGCGTCTCTTATTAGTGCAGGCGGTGTGACTCTCGATGGTGCCGTGGTTACCGCTGGCAAGATCAAAGTTCAGGAAGGTCAAAGTATCGGTGTCGACACGTCTTTGTTGCCGACCAAGGAACTGCCGCTCGCTGACCCATCAATCAATATCAGCGTCGTCTACGCAGATGACGATGTCATCGTGGTCAATAAAGCTCCTGGCATTGTTGTTCACCCAGGTGCCGGAAATCCGACACGAACATTGGTCAATGGTGCGCTGGTCTTGTTCCCAGAAATGGCGACGGTCGGCGACCCTTTGCGTCCTGGTGTGGTGCATCGACTTGATGCCGGAACATCGGGACTAATGCTGTTGGCGCGGAGTCAACGGGCTTATCAAACCTTGGTCTTGGCATTATCTGAACGTCGCGTGTCACGGAGATATGTGGCCTTGGTGTGGGGACACCCATCCGTGGCTGTGGGTGTCATTGATGCTCCCATTGGTCGCGATCACCGCGACCCGACCAAGATGTCAGTGGTCGTCGACGGTCGATTTGCGCGAACTCGCTACGAAGTTCGCCAGACATTCACTAAACCAATGGCTACGGCACTGGTCGAATGCGAACTGGATACTGGACGCACCCATCAAATTAGGGTTCATCTGGCATCGATTGGTCATCCCGTAGTCGGTGATCCGACGTATGGGGGTGCACGCAGCTCGCTTTCGTCTCCGCGTCCGTTACTGCACGCGGCAAATCTCGGGTTCAGACATCCAGTCAGCGATGAGGAAATGAATTTTGTTGCCGAAGTGCCAGACGATATGTCCGACATCATTGCAAAATGTCAATGAGAAAGTCGCATCAATGAGTGGCAGCCGGCCACGGAGCACTTCCGCGAGCAGCTTCGGCGATGTTGGCCAGGGTGTAGTCGGCCAGATGAGTACGCATGTGTTCGCCGGCCACATTCCAAATCGCCAGAAGCACGCAATGTCCCTCGTGGTCGCAAGCCCCATCTTGATGGGGCTGACCAAAATCGCCAAGAGCAATTGGACCGTCCACGGCAGCGACAATTTCCGAGAGCCGAATATCTTGGGGAGAGCGGGCCAATACATAACCGCCCCCAACACCACGCTTGGACTTGACGAGACCTGCTCCCTTCAGGGCCAGCAGGATTTGTTCGAGATAGGGCTGAGGCAATGCAGTACGCGTAGCAATATCCCGCACCGATGTTGGACCGGGTTCGTCGCCGTGCAACGTGAGCGACAACAGAGCGCGACACGCGTAATCGCCTCGAGTAGATACACGCACGCACCTAGTGTAGATCGGACAATGGATTGGTCGGCCATATGACGCATCTCTCGGTGCCACCGAGCGGTTCTCAGCCACGCATTCCTGACTATTCCGGCGGATGTGTGTCGAACATCATTCCCGTGATCTTGGGTCCCCGCGGAACAGCGGAGATACCTGACTGGATGCCAAAGGAGGTTCTTGGGTCCCGTCAAGTTGTTTTGCTTATTTTGGATGGTCTGGGGTGGAACCAGTTGCAACAAAGAGTTTCAATATGTCCGACCTTGGCGTCAATGAGCGGAGGCTCGATAACGACAATTGCGCCTTCAACTACCGTGTCAGCGCTCACTTCGATTACCACGGGCCTGGCCCCAGGTGAGCACGGGCTAGTTGGCTATCGAATGAACATGGGTGGTCGGGTCATGCAAATGCTTCGTTGGGGAGATGAAAAGGGCGATTTGCGACGGATGTATCCTCCCGACGTCATTCAGCCATGCCCGCCATTCATGGGCGCTGTGGTTCCGGTGTTGAGTAAATCTGAACTTGAAGGTTCGGCATTTACCGAAGCACATCTTCGCGGCGCGCGAGCTTGTGGATGGCGAAGCACATCGAGCATTGCGGTCCAAGTACGGGATCTGCTCAACCACGGACACTCGTTTATTTACGCCTACTACGACGGTGTCGACAAGATTGCTCATGAACGAGGCTTTGGCGAGTATTACGATGCCGAACTTCGTCACGCCGATCGACTTGTGGCTGACATTGCTTCCGTTCTCGTGCCCGGCTCGATTCTCTTAATCACCGCCGATCACGGCCAGGTTGAAGTTGGAACGAACACCACCAAATTGCATGCCGATGTAGATGCACTCACCTCGTTTCAATCTGGTGAAGGTCGGTTTCGCTGGTTACATACCCGTCCTGGAGCCGTCGATGAATTGTGGACAACGGCTCATGAACACCATGGCGATGCGGCCTGGGTTATGCGGCGTGACGAGCTCATTGACGGCGGATGGTTTGGTCCACGAGTGTCAGATGCCGCTCGACAGCGGCTCGGCGACGTGGCACTAATCGCCCATGCGCCGACGAGTTTTGATGACAGCGCCGACAGCGGTCCGTTCCCGCTAATTTGTCGCCATGGTGCACTTACTGATGATGAATTGGACGTGCCGCTATTGGCACTTGGAGTCGAGAACTGAGATAATGGGTGCAATATGACTTCAAATAGCGATTCAGTGGAAATCATTAAGCCCTCCGCGATTGTCGGTCCAGAAGCAATTTCGGATACTCCAGCCGAAGAAACTGTCACGTCTCCGGCCAAGGTGATGCGAATTGGCTCAATGATCAAGCAATTGCTTGAAGAAGTGCATTCGATGAAATTGGATGCACCGAGTCGTGAGCGCTTGGCCGAAATTTATGAGCGATCAATTGTTGAACTCACTGAAGCCTTGTCACCTGATTTGGCCGATGAATTGCGCATGATTGCACTTCCATTTCGTGACGGGGTAGTACCAAGCGATAGCGAACTGCGCATTGCCAAGGCCCAATTGGTGGGTTGGTTGGAGGGGCTTTTTCACGGCATCCAAGCGACACTTTTTGCCCAACAATTGGCTGCCCGCCAACAACTCGAACAATTGCGCCAATTGCCAAGTGCACCTGCCGACCAGCAGCCGACGGAACGTCCGGGAACATATTTGTGATCCACGCGCGCCTGTGACGCCACTGGTAACGTCCCCACTCCACACGCGCGATCAGCGCCAGAACATGATCAAGGAGGCTCTCTGTGGGGGATTCATTTACCCATTTACATGTTCATACAGAGTTCTCCATGTTGGACGGCGCATCGCGTGTAGATGATCTGGTGGCCAAGGCGGTGGCCGACGGTCAAAGTGCTCTTGGCATGACTGATCACGGCAACATGTATGGCGTTCTCGATTTCTACAAAGCATGCAATAACCAAGGCATCAAACCGATCATCGGTATGGAGGCCTACATGGCCAACGAACATCGATCGGAGCGACCGGCGCGGCGTGGGCGAATGGATGACTCGGGCGGAGAAACTGAAGGTGGAAAGAAATTGTATTACCACCTCACGTTGCTCGCGGAGTCAAATGTGGGCTATCGAAATCTCATTCAGTTGTCGAGTTTGGCGTTTCTGGAGGGTTACTACTACAAGCCGCGCATTGATTGGGAACTTTTGGAGCGACATCACGAAGGAATCATTGCCACGAGTGGTTGTTTAGGGGGACATGTATTGCAATCGCTGTTGCGCGGTGACGAAGCTGGCGCGTTACGACTGGCTGGCCGATTTCAAGATATTTTCGGCAAGGAGAACTTCTTCATTGAAATTCAAGATCATGGCATCGCCGATCAACAGCGAACCAATCCCCAATTAATTGAATTGTCCAGAGCAATAGGCGCTCCGCTCATTGCCACCAATGACACTCACTACACCCGTCGCGAAGATCACACCGCTCACGATGCGCTGCTGTGCGTGCAAACCGGCTGCACAATTTCTGATCCGAATCGTTTCAAGTTTGAGGGCGAGGAGCATTATCTCAAAACCGCCGAGGAAATGCGGTGGTTATTCCGAGATGTGCCGGAAGCATGTGACAACAGTCTGGCGATCGCCGAACGCGCCCACGTAACGATTGAATTCGGCAAACCAGTGTTGCCCGATTTTCAGATTCCACAGGGTTTCGCCAATGAAGGGGAGTACCTCCGACAGCTCACTTTGCAGGGAGCCGAACAGCGCTGGGGGAAGATTCAACCGAAGCCAATTGTTGAGCGCCTGGCTTATGAACTGAAGACGATTGCCGACATGGGATTCAGTTCGTACTTTCTCATCGTCTGGGATCTAATTCGCTACGCCCGCGAGCATGGAATACGAGTTGGCCCTGGACGCGGATCAGCGGCGGGATGTGCCGTGGCTTACTGCTTGCACATCACCGACTTAGACCCAATTAAATTTGATTTGCTCTTTGAGCGTTTCTTGAACCCGAGTCGGATATCAATGCCGGATATCGACATGGACTTCGACTCTCGATACCGCGATCAAATCATCCGTTATGCCTCAGAAAAATATGGTCGCGATCACGTCGCCCAAATCATCACCTTTGGAACGATCAAGGCGCGTAACGCCGTTCGTGATGCCGCCCGTGTGTTGGGATATCCACCCACTACTGGTGACAGGATCGCCAAATTGATGCCACCGCTTGTGATGGGTCGCGATACGCCGCTGAAATACTGTTTCGAAAACAGCGAAGAACATCGCGACGGGTACAGGGCGGCTCTCGAATTGCGGTCACTGTGTGAATCTGACACCGATGTCAAAAAAATCGTGGATGTTGCCCGCGGACTGGAAGGTCTCAAACGATCCGTGGGTATACACGCCGCCGGAATGGTGATTACGAAAGAACCACTCACCGAGTATTTACCGGTCCAACGCAAGCCCGAGCAGGGTCAGGCCCCGGAAGATGCCCCAGTGGTTACTCAGTTCGATATGCACGGAGTTGATGAACTTGGTCTGTTGAAAATGGACATTTTGGGATTGCGCAATCTCGATGTCATTACTGATACCAACGCCATGGTGCGCGCTACGCGTGATCCAAACTTTGATATTGACTCGATACCACTCGATGACAAGGCGACTTATTCTTTGTTGGCATCGGGTGACACCGTTGGTGTTTTCCAATTGGAATCCAAACCGATGCGGGCATTACTTAGGTCACTAATGCCAGAAAAGTTAGAAGACATTGCCGCCGTACTCGCGCTCTATCGCCCGGGCCCAATGAGCGAGAACATGCACAATGATTTTGCCGATTTCAAGAACGGTCGAAAGTCAACTCATTATTTTCATCCCGACGCAGAGGAGATTCTGGCTGACACTTTCGGTTTGATGATTTATCAAGAGAGCATTATGCATGTGGCCCAGAAATTTGCCGGGTACACAATGGCTGAGGCCGACAACTTGCGTAAGGCGTGCGGCAAAAAGATTCGGGAAATGATGGTCAAAGAGCGTGTCACCTTTGAAAACGGTTGTGAAAAAACCGGATACGGGCGTGACCTGGGCAAAGAGCTGTTCGACATCATCGAAAACTTTGCCGACTACGCCTTCGTCAAGAGTCACGCCTATGGGTATGCCGTCATTACCTATCAAACCGCATACTTCAAGTCCCATTATCCGGTCGAGTATTTGGCGTGCCTGCTCACCAGCGTTAAAAAAGACGCCAGCAAGGCGGCCGAGTATTTGGCCGATGCCAGGGCCAGCAAGATCACCGTTTTGATTCCCGATATAAACAAATCCGGGGTCAATTTTGTGCCCGTCGATTCAGATGGCGGGTTGGAGATCGCTTTCGGTTTATCGGCAATTCGCAATGTTGGGGAAGGATTAGTAAGCCTCATCGTTCGGAACCGTGAGGCCGACGGATTATTTACCAGTTTCTACAATTTTGCCGAGCGAGTTCCCGAACAAGTACTCAACAAACGAACTGTTGAATCGCTGATTAAGTCAGGGGCCTTTGACAACTTGGGCCATCCCCGAAAAGGCCTGTTGGCCGTATACGAACCAATTATCGACGCCACGATTTTACGTCGGCGTGAACGCGACCAAGGTGTGATGAGTCTCTTTGGTGAGACAGACAATCAGCAAATGGGATTCAGCGAGCGGCTAGCCATTCCAGATTTGCATTTCGACAAAACGGAGCAGTTGAAGTTTGAAAAAGAAATGCTGGGTCTGTATGTGTCCGATCATCCACTTATGGGGATTGAAGGCGCGTTACGTCGTCGAGTGGATTGCTCAATCCTTGAAGCAATTGAAAACGACGACGGCAAGTTCTTGACTATCGGAGGAATCATCAATGGATTGGGTCGAAAATACACCCGAAAGGGTGAACAGATGGCCACGTTTATGCTTGAGGACTTGCAGAGTTCGATCGAGGTAACGGTATTTCCAAAGACCCTAGAAAAACATGGACACCAACTTGCCGATGACCTCATCGTCTCCGTGCGCGGTCGTCTCGACAAACGTGATGACTCACGAATTGGTTTCATGGCGACTGAAATCACTGTGCTTGAGGGTTTGAAAGTAGGTCAAGAGGTATTGCATGTAAAGCTCGCCGCACGATCACTCACCGAAGACCTGATCGAAAAACTAAAAGCCATTTTGAGCGATCATCCGGGAGACGCGCCTGTTTTGTTACATCTTGCCGGCGACAAAGTTGTGCGATTAGGTCCAGAATTTACCGTCAGCATCGACCGTGCAATGGGTCAATTACGGGTTGTCTTTGGAGCCGGCGTCTACATCGAGTAGCGAATCTTGGCGATGCCGAAGTAGTCAAACTCGTCTCAAACGATTATTTTGCTGGCAGAATGTAGGTCTATGACAGTTGAGGTAGACACACGAGACTGTGCGTCTCTAACCGATACCGATCTAGATGATCTTGCTTCGATGGGCGGGTCCTTTGGAATTGGGGTCATTTCTAAAGCCAAGGAAGATTGGGTGCTGTTTACGTGTGCACGCATCGACGGCAAACTACACGGATTCACATTTTCAACCCTTGAGCGCATCGGCGGAACGCCATGTGTGCTGCTGGGATTGATGAGCATCAAGCGCACGACTAAGCGTGAGACGGTGCTCAAAGGGCTGATGGGCGAGGCTTTCCATCGCGCATTGATGGCATTTCCTGATGAAGATGTCGTGGTTGGATCTCGATTTCTCACCCCTGATGCGCTGGACGCATTTAAGGGAATAACCGATCTCATCCCTCGACCGGAACACCGCGCAGTTGGTGAGGAACGGGCCTGGGGGAAGCGTCTAGCCCGTCGTTTTGGTGTGGACACGACATACGACGAACAGAATTTCGTGGTTAAAAGTAACGGTCACAGCGGGTTTCTCGATCATGAAACCTTGAAGCCAGAGAAAATCTTGCCAGAAGTTGCGGCGCAGTTCAAGTCTGTCTCCAAGTCAAAGGGTGGTGTAGTCATCGTCCACGGGTGGACGATGGCAGAGTCGCTCGCCAAACTCGGTAAGCACTAGGAATACGTCGGTGGAATTCACCGACGTCGTTCACGGGCGCCGAATGACTCGGGCATTTTCAGCCCGCCGTGTTGAACCTGAATTATTGGATCGCCTGGTAGATCTTGCCTCACGGGCCCCATCAGCGGGGAAAACACAAGGGTGGCATCTACTCGTCATTGAAGGCGAACAAGTCGCCGAATTCTGGAACGCTACTTTTCCCCTCGAATCACGATCTGAATTTAGATGGCAACAACTTTTTGATGCGCCTATCATTGCAATTGCCTTCGCCGATCCCGATGCGTATGTTCGGCGGTATAGCGAAGCCGACAAAAGTTCCACCACTTTGGGCACTGGCGTATCGGCATGGCCAACTCCGTACTGGACAGTGGACGCATCTTTTGCAGTGATGACTCTGCTGTTGGCAGCACAGGATGCTGGGTTAGGTGCTCTATTTTTTGCAGTTTTCAACGGGGCCGATGCGGTGCGACAGATTTTTGGTGTGCCAGAACAATTGCAACTCATTGGCGCAATTGCTCTCGGGTGGCCTTTAGATCAAGCGACCGGGATTGATGTCCCGGAACTGGGAGTTAGTGCGACTCGCCTACGGCGAAATAGTTCAGAGATCATTCACCGTCAACGTTGGTAGCTCTGACCACTCTTTTCAATTCAGAGCGCGATGCAGTGACGCGATGAGTTCCTCGGCAGTACTCGCCGGAAAATCACAGGAGTAGTGGTGGCAAACAAATGCGCAGTCACCCGAACGATCGCTCCACAGCGGCGAGTCATACGGTTCGCCCCACGCCAAAACTGCCGTTGGCAACCACCTGGTTTGAACAAGAGAAACAAGATCGGGTCGGTCACCAGCGATAACAATTTCAGTGGCACCCGTTTGTCGCAAGTGCACGGCGGCCAGCAAATTGCCAAATGCGCTAGGTGCACTTTGAATGACGCCAGCGAATAGTTTCAAAATTTGGTCGGCCAAATGTTCGTAACGGACAATCCCGGTGAGCGCGGCCAAGCGATACAAGGCAAGCGCAGCAGTTGAGTTTGCCGATGGGGTGGCATTATCCATCAGATCTTTCTGGCGCACAATCAATACTTCACCATCATCTGACGTAGTGAAGAAACCACCGTTATCGGTGTCCCAATAGTGATCGAGCAACTGCTCGGCGACATTTTGAGCATGTGTAATCCAACGAGCCTGACCACTTGCTTCGCCCAGTCGAGTAAAAGCATCGATAAGTGCTGCCAGATCTACGGCCAGTGCGCTGTGGCGAGCACGCGGTGTGCCATCCTGATGCCAAGTTCGCCGCCAACGACCATTTTCGTGGCGAAGTTCGCGTACCAGAAATTCACCGTTCCGAATTGCCGCTTGGAGCCAGTCGGGCCGTTGAAATGCAGCGGCAGCCTCGGCCAGTGACGAAAGCATTAGGGCGTTCCATTCGGTAATTACTTTGTTGTCCAGACCTGGATGTGGTCGCAAATTGCGTGCATCCAAAATCAACCGACGAGCATGCTCAACGTCATCAGTTCGGAGCAAGTTGCCACGATGGTGCAATCGGGCCGGAATGTTCGCCCCCTCGAAGTTTCCCTGCTCAGTGATTTCATACCAATCGAGTGCAACCGTGTGCAATTCACTTGGCAAAACATTTCGCATCTGATTTGCGGACCAGACATAAAAGTGTCCTTCGTGACTGTGACCAGACTCATCTAGTGAATCGGCGTCCTGGGCACTGAAAAATCCACCATCGGGATGGGTGAGTTCGCGCAGCACAAACTCAATGGTTTCCTCAACCACTTGTTTCCACTCCGGCTTTTTGAAGATTTGTGCACCATGCAAGTAAATTCGCGTCAGCAGTGCTTGGTCATAGAGCATTTTTTCAAAATGCGGAACCAGCCACTTCTCATCCACGCTGTAACGAGAAAAACCGCCACCTATGTGGTCGTACATGCCGCCCGACGCCATCGCATCCAACGTTGTCGTGACAATCGTCAACAATTCATCACGCGGTTGGTCCACATAGTCGCGAAGAATTACCCCCAGGTTCATCGTGCTAGGAAACTTTGGCGCGGCGCCAAACCCACCCCAGCGCGGGTCGAACTGTTCAGAGAGTTGAGCAACTGCTGATTTTACAATTTCAATCTTGGGCAAGTCATTGGTCGGCGCAAGTAGTGAAGTGCGTTGTAAAGATTCCATTAACGCGGTGATATTGGTGTCTATATCGCCGCGTCGATTTTGCCACGCATCATCAATTGCTGTCATCAACTGGTGAAATGACGGCTTGGGAAAATACGTCCCACCAAAGAACGGCTTGCCATTCGGAGCACAGAACACCGTCATCGGCCAGCCACCTCGGCCGGTCATTGCTTGCACGGCATCCATATAGATCGCATCCACGTCGGGTCGCTCTTCACGATCAACTTTGATGTTGACAAACAACTTATTCATCATCGTTGCGGTTTCAATATCTTCGAAACACTCATGGGCCATCACATGACACCAGTGACATGCCGAGTATCCAACCGACAACAAAACTGGCACGTTGCGCCTCGTGGCTTCAGCAAACGCTTCGTCACCCCACGGATACCAGTCCACGGGATTACTTCGGTGCTGACGTAGGTACGGACTTGTCTCGCCGTCGAGGCGGTTCATGATGAAATGTTGATCAACGCTGTGAACGCGAGTTGCGGAAACGGAGCCTTGGCTGCGATTGTCACCTTGATCCTGCATTGAGTCGCCTGGGTTGCCACAAGAAGTGTCGTACTCCTGACAACGCAGGCGCCACTAAGAACCTTGACGGTTCTCAGACCCTTGGATGGGCTACCGATGAATTGGCCAAATTTGTAGGTGGCGCCGCGCTGCAGTGTTTCCAATTTCATCCACACTCCAATCACCTTCGGCGACGTCGCCGATAGCGCTGTCGTTGTCGCCCCGCCGCTCGTTGTCGTCACTGCAAATCGTAGAAATTTGCGTAAATCGTTGACAGTCATTTGGTAGGTGAGTGCCACTGCGCTAGTAATCGGCGCGCAACCGCTCGGTGGGGCACTGGCGACTACACCTGCGCTTGTGCAGCGGTACCACTGCAATTGTG
>JANNRJ010000003.1:0-170047 GCA_031401235.1 Actinomycetota bacterium | reverse complement strand
AGCATCTTCTTGTGCTTCTTTTTGCGCATGCGCTTGCGACGACGTTTGACAAGTGAACCCATAGCGCCGAAAACTCTATCGGCATCACGACCCATATCGGCAATTTGGTTGGCTACTGTATATCCGTTACTCCGGGGTCGTTCAATGGCAGGACAACGGGTTTTGGTCCCGTATATAGGGGTTCGAGTCCTCTCCCCGGAACTCGATCGCTGGTTCGTTCTACACTGGTGAAGGCAAATCACGAACGACGGGCAACGATGAACAAGACAATCGACAAAGTCACCACGAAACGGATGGCTCTCTATACGGGTCGCACCCATCCGGCACTCGCAGAAAAAGTGGCTGAGTACCTCGAGGTGCAACTTGGTGAGGCAAATATCATCGAGTTCGCCAACGGAGAATTACGCCCACAATTTGGTGAAAGCATCCGCGGTGGCGATGTATTTATTATGCAAACACATTGTGGAGTAGATGGTCGCAGTGTCAATGACTCGATCATGGAACAGTTGATCATGATTGATACCGCTTATCGAGCGTCAGCTAAGCGTGTTACCGCCGTATGCCCTTTTTACGGATACGCCCGTCAGGATCGTAAGGCTGAAGGTCGTGAGCCAATTACCGCCCGACTCATTGCCGACTTGTTTAAAGCCGCTGGTTCCAAGCGCATGGTGTCCATTGACTTACACAGCGGCCAAATTCAGGGATTTTTTGAAGGACCAGTCGATCACCTCACGGCGATGCCAGTGCTTGAGGAATATTTGCGAAAAAATGTGCGCAAAGGTGTTGTGATCGTTTCGCCAGATGCTGGTCGGGTCAAGGTTGCTGAGCGTTTTGCACAACACCTCGTCGACATGGATGCCGATGTTGCCTTTGTCCACAAGCGCCGACCGAAAAACACCGCCAATGTTGCTGTCGCCAAGGAAGTCATCGGCGACGTCGATGGCCGACTTTGTGTGCTTGTAGACGACATGATTGACACAGGCGGAACAATTGTTAGCGCTGCTGAATTGCTCATTGAACGCGGCGCCAAGGAAGTATGGGCGATGGCTACCCACGGGGTCTTGTCTGGTCCGGCCATCGCGCGACTGGAAAAGGCGCCGATCACTCGTGTAATTCTCACCGATACGGTGCCACTACCAGCCGAAAAACGCATCGCCAAGATTGAGGTGCTATCGGTGGCCAAAATCCTCGCCGATGCCCTTACAGCAGTGTTCAACGACACAAGTGTCAGCGAACTATTTGGTGGCGAGAATCAGGCTTGATTAATTGATCCCGCTTGCCTATACACTTCAGAGCCGTTTATTAATTGTCGACTGTCGGAGCTATCGCTATGCCCACTATTTTGAATACTCACGTCGGTCGTAATACTGGAAGCGCCGAGTCACGCCGTTTGCTGACCCAGGATCATATTCCGGCAGTCATCTACGGGCACGGAATGAAGCCAGTGTCGATTACCGTCGAGCGTCGCGAGTTGCGTATTGCACTCTCTGGTCCGGCCGGAACCAACACCATTTTGGAACTACATGTGGGAAACAAGACGTACCCAGCAGTTGTCAAGGAGATGCAGCGCGACCCGGTAAAGCGCGGAGTTCGTCACATTGATTTCATGCAAATCGACCTCAGCGAAGAAATTGTGATGGCGGTCCCCGTTCACCTCACTGGTATCGCCAAAGCCGTGTTGGCTGAAGGTGGTCTCGTTGATCCGACCGTTGACCGAATCGAAGTTCGTGCTGCTGCAAATAATATTCCAAACGAAATTCTCATCGATGTCACCAACATGGGAATGGACGATGTCATTCGCCTCGGCGACATCGAACTTCCAAAGGGCGTCACTGCGGTCGCCGACCCCGACCTTGTCATTGTTACCGTCCTTGTCACCAAGATCGAAGTTGAAGTAGCGGTTGTCGCTCCTGTCGAAGGTGAAGTACTCGCCGGCACCGCCGCGCCAGTAGTTGGCGCACCTGCCACAGGCGACGGCAAGCCCGCAGCTTCCTAATTTTCATGTCGTTGTTCGGTCGCGCTTCGCGACGCGAGCGGCAAGGAACACCAATTGATGCGTTGATTATCGGTGTTGGCAATCCTGGTCACGAATATCAAGGCAGTCGACACAATGTCGGTTTTGAAGTACTTGAATTGCTGACCCAGCGTTACAACGTGAAATTGAAATCAAGTCGGGACCGAGCACTCGTTAGCGAAGTACAAAGCGATGACCGTCGATTGATACTTGCAACTCCAACGACGTTCATGAATGATTCTGGCGATGCGGTCGGAGCAGTTGCTCGTCGATACGGGATCACAGACCCGCACAAGATCATTATCGTCCATGACGAGTTAGACCTTGAACCTGGTGTGGTTCGGATCAAAGTTGGGGGCGGACTTGCCGGTCATAATGGTTTGCGCTCGATTGCCAAATACTTGAAAACCCAAGAATTTGTTCGAGTACGAATCGGCGTTGGAAAACCATCATCGAAAGACTCGGGTGCGAACCACGTGCTTTCCCGAGTCCCAATGGATGAGCGTAAGTTGCTCGATATTGCAGTCCATGTGGCTGCCGATGCGGTGCAACTTATATGCAGTCGTGGACTAGATCACGCCATGCAACAAATCAACGCCCTGTAGACAACGACATACCAATGTTGCTTTCGGCCATCGCCCACATTGCGAGTGCCGAACCAGGACTTGTTTCCAGCATTGGCAACAATTCAATGCTCGCCTGCGCTGAAAACGCTCGAGCCACGGTGATCGCTGGACTGGCTCAGCGATCACCATCGACAACTTTGATCATTGCCACAGCGACGGGCACCGACGCAGCCCAACTTCATGACGATCTAACCCAATTTTTTGGACCAAAGGAAGCACTGCTTTTCCCAGCATGGGAAACATTGCCATTTGAGCGGGTGAGCCCAAATGTGGAGACAATGGGTCGACGACTCGAAGTGTTATGGCGCCTTCAGGGCTCACAGCGCCCGCGTATCGTCGTGGCCGGTATTCGCGCCTTGTTACAAAAACTTGGCCCAGATGCACGTTTGATCGAACCGATTGTCATTCACCCTGGTGACCAAATTGATGCTGATTCATTACTAAGTCGTCTTGTGAAGGAAGGATATCGGCGAGAAGAACTTGTAGAACATCGCGGTGAAGTGTCCCGCCGCGGGTCAATCATCGACATCTTTCCGTCCACAGCAGATACCCCTGTTCGTATTGACCTATGGGGAGACGAAGTCGACCGACTCACTTCGTTCAATGTGAACGATCAACGAAGTACCGATAATTTGACCGAAGCTGTGATCTTCGCCGCCCGCGAGTTACAGCTTGACGATCGCACTCGACAACGAGCACAGAAACTTGTAGCTAGCGAACCGTGGGGTCGTGAACATTGGGATCGATTGAGTGACGGCGCAGTTTTCGATGGCATGGAAAGCTGGCTCCCTTGGCTAGTTGAAGAGGATCTACTCCTCACTGATTTGTTGGATTCGCATTCGCGACTTGTCCTTATTGATCCACGCCGAATGCGTGACCGAGCCCGCGACTTGCTCGCCGAAGAGGACGATCTCGCTCGCGCTCTCGCCTCCACCTGGGCTCGCGATGCCGAAAAATCATTCCCTCGATTGCACGCTGAGATAGACCACCTGCTTGCCTCGTCGCAGTCACTTAGAGCATTGTCAATCGTCGCTCCCGCTGAAGCAATTGATATTCCGATGGTGCAATCCAGTTCGTGCGGACCAATTACCGGAGATGCTGAGGCAACAGCACGTCGAGTTATCCAATTGGTGGCCAAGAAATGGCGAGTGATTCTCGCCGCCGAAGGCACTGGCTCGGCAACCCGACTCATTGAAGTTTTCAGGGAACAAGGTGTCGCCGTGACCGATTGTTCTCAATTGGCTGACGATTCCGTTGACTTGCATAAACCTGGCGTTTATGTCGTCGTGGCACCTTTGCATCGTGGGTGCACCTTGCCGGATTGTGAATTGGCGATTATTTCTGAATCCGATCTCACCGGCCGCCCTCGCACGCATCGTCAACCACGAGCACGAAAGCGCGATTCCACGACCGTTTTTCAAGATCTCAAACCTGGTGATTATGTAGTTCATCATCACCACGGTGTGGGCCGATATGAAGGAATGGTCACCCGCTCGATGGGCGGTTCCGAGCGCGACTATCTGCTGCTTGCATACAAAGATGGCGACAAACTCTATGTTCCCACTGATCACATTGATGCGGTTCGCCAATATGTGGGTGGCGAATCGCCCACTTTGCACCGACTCGGCGGAAGCGATTTTGCCCGTGCCAAGCAACGGGTTCGATCAGTCGTGCGAGAAATCGCCCAAGAACTTGTCGTCCTCTACCAGCGTCGTGTCACAGCACGGGGTCATCCATTTCCGATCGATACGCCGTGGCAGGCTGAAATGGAAGCAGCATTTCCCTATGTCGAGACTCCCGATCAGCGATTGGCAATCGAGGCCACGAAAGCCGACATGGAGCGCGATGTTCCAATGGATCGACTTGTGTGCGGCGACGTTGGATTTGGCAAAACCGAAGTTGCCATTCGTGCCGCGTTCAAATGTATACAAGATGGAAAGCAAGTTGCCGTTCTCGTGCCCACCACATTGCTGGCCTCGCAGCATGGCAATACATTTAGCGAGCGTTTCGCCGGATACCCAATTCGAGTGGAGACCTTGTCGAGATTTCTCACCCCGGCACAAGCAAAGAAGGTGAATCGCGGTTTGGCCAGCGGGGAAATCGACTGTGTCATTGGTACCCATCGGCTATTGCAAGATTCGGTGAAGTTCAAAGATCTCGGACTACTTGTGGTCGACGAAGAACAGCGATTCGGCGTGAGTCACAAAGAATCAATGAAAAAACTAAAAACGAACGTTGATGTGCTCACGCTTACCGCAACGCCAATTCCACGAACACTAGAAATGAGTCTCGTCGGAATTCGTGATTTGTCACTTTTGCAAACGCCACCGGCCGATCGTCAACCGATTCTTACCTTTGTCGGCGAGACTGACGAACGCGTCGCCACCGAAGCAATCCGACGCGAACTGTTGCGCGATGGACAAGTTTTCTGGGTTCACAATCGAGTGCAGACGATTGAAGATCGCGCCCGCGAACTTCGTGAACTTGTTCCCGAGGCGCGCATCACTGTGGCCCACGGGCAAATGGATGAAAACGCACTTGAGCAAGCGGTCATCGATTTCTGGGAAGGCCGCTTTGATGTGCTGGTGTGTACCACAATCATCGAAAGCGGTATCGATATGCCAACAGTAAACACTCTCGTAGTCGAGCGCGCTGATCTATTGGGACTCGGGCAGCTGCATCAAATTCGTGGTCGAGTAGGTCGTAGCGGTTCTCGCGCCTATGCCTACATGTTTCATCCTCGCGATCGGGCACTTTCTCAGGAGGCCTATGAACGGCTTCGCACTATCGGCGAGTCCACTGAATTGGGTAGCGGATTCAAAATCGCAATGCGCGACCTTGAAATTAGAGGTGCCGGTAATTTGCTCGGCGAGGCTCAAAGCGGACACATCGCCGCGGTTGGGTACGACCTCTATTGTCAACTTGTGACAGAGGCAGTTGCCGAGATGAAAAATGAACCAATGCCTCAGATTGTTCCGGAACTGAAACTTGATGTGCCAACTCAAGCATTCTTGCCAATCGATTACGTGTCAAAGGAAGAACTCCGCCTGGACGCATATCGCCGACTGGCGGCCGTCACTTCAGGAGAAGACGTCACCGACATTGGTGCCGAATGGCTGGATCGCTATGGTCCGCTCCCGATACCTGCCCAGGCTCTCCTCGTCGTGGGTCAATTACGAGCTGAATGCCATCGCCTTGGCATTCGCGAACTCGTGGTGGCCAATCGTCGCGCGAAAATGTTTCCAATTTCGTTAAAAGCTAGCGAGGTCATGAGATTACAGCGCATTTCACAGGGCTCCATATATAACGACACCTTGAAACTGGTGACAATTGATATCCCCAATTCGGATCCAAAATCTGGAAATGCCGAAACTGGAAACGTTACGTCGTTCTTAGTTGATTTCTTGCGCGAACTAATGTGAACAAGATGACCCGTCGATCTCTTGGACTCATCGGCTTCGCCTTGGCCCTAGCCACCCTTCCGGCATGTTCAAATAGTCTCTCCACGAGTGCCGTAAGCATCGGGTCCGATAAAATAAGCGTGGACGAATTCGAACAAACAATGCAAAGTTTGGCCGATGCTGACCAACTTGAACTCGTCAACGGTCGGGCCACCGGCGAAACAACTCGCTCCGTGCTTGGAGCCCTTCTTCGCGGCAAAGCGACTACTCAGTTGCTCGCCATATACGACCAATCCGTATCCGACGCCGATCGCCAGTTGGTTGTGAACCAACTTGAGCAAGACAGCCAAACCGCACTATTAGATCCTGAGTTAAAAGAACTCATCGTGTTTCTCAATAGCGCAGATTTGGCGCTACAACGAGTCGAGATCCCGAGCACAGATGAGTTGATCAATATGTACGCCGATCGCCCGGCAAAATTAGGAGTGATGTGTATGCGTCACATACTGGTAGAAGATGAATCAACTGCCAACAAAGTGCTCGAATTGCTCGCCGACGGCGATGACTTTGGATCATTGGCAGGAACCTATTCCACCGAACCTGGTGCTGACACAACAGGTGGAATTCTGGGTAGTAGCAACAACGAATGCTTGGCACTATCCGAAATTCAGACTCAATTTGACGCTGGATTCACGGCAGGCGCATTACAGGCACGTGCAGAAGTCCCCTACGGTCCAGTTAAATCAAGTTTTGGCTGGCACATCATTCTGATTCGTCCATTTGTCGAGATTGCCGATTCTCTTACTGCGTCACTTGCCTCCGATCCTGGTCATATATTGCTCACCGGATATCTCGCCACGGCTTCTATATCGGTGAAGTCTTCATATGGACGATGGAATCCTGCCACAGGCGAAATCATTGCTAACTAGCAAATGAGTCCGGGCGATGTAATTCCATCCGTAGTGATCGTCGGACTTGGACCTGGTCCGACAAATACGCTCACCCAAGCCACGCTAAATGCGATCGAAACTATCAAGGTCCAATTTGTTCGAACACGCAAGCATCCAACTGCGTCACTACTACCGCGAGCAATCAGTTTTGACGACTTGTATGACCAACTTGAAACATTTGATGAGGTGTATGCCACAATTACCGAACATGTGATTGCTGGGGCGATCAAGCACGGCGAAGTGCTCTACGCCGTTCCCGGCTCGCCACTGGTACTTGAAAGTAGTGTGGCGCAACTGGCATGTGATCCACGAATTTCCGTTCAGATTTTGCCGGCATTGAGCTTTCTAGATCTGGCCTGGGCTGCAATTGGTATCGATCCGGTGAATGCAGGCGTCCGACTCATCGACGGCCATCGTTTTGCGACTGAAGCCGCCGGTGAGCGTGGTCCGATGCTTGTCGCCCAGGTGCACTCCGATTGGGTGCTGTCGGACGTGAAATTGGCTCATGAGACTTCTTCGGGAGATGAACCAGTGATAGTCCTCCATCACCTTGGGCTCCCCGATCAACGGGTCGAACACACCACATGGAAGCAAATGGATCAGATCGTTGTCGCCGACCATCTCACATCGCTGTACATTCCCCAACTAGGGAGTCCAATTGCTGGCGAAATGGCCAAACTCCATCAACTGGCTCGAACACTTCGTCAACAATGTCCATGGGACCGTGAACAAACACATGATTCTCTAATCAAATACTTGCTCGAGGAAACCTACGAGGTGGTTGATGCACTTGGAGCCATAGAGAGCGATGACCACACCACCGACGAAGCACTCATCGAAGAACTCGGCGACTTGCTCTACCAAATAGAGTTTCATGCCGCCATCGCCGAGGAACAAGGGCGCTTTTCTATGGTCGACATTGCTCGAACAATTCATTCCAAACTGGTGCGTCGTCACCCCCATGTGTTTGGGGACGTAGTGATCACTAGTGCTGAAGACGTGGTGACGACGTGGGAAGCGGTAAAGAAATCTGAACGCCAAGACAAATCTGAGCAGTTTTCGGAACCAGTGTCAGCGTTCGAGGGTGTCGCGGTTTCATCCCCGTCACTTATTTTGGCCACCAAACTGCAGAAACGAGCAGCCGACGTTGGCTTTGATTGGCCTAGCGCAGAGGGTGCGTACGCCAAAATTGTTGAGGAAACTGCTGAACTTAGACAGGCAATTGATATTGGTGAAGTTCCAGAAATTGTGCGCATGGAACTCGGCGATTTGCTGTTCAGCGTGGTAAATCTTGCTCGCCATATCGGCCATGACGCGGAACTTGCGTTGCGACTTGCCGCAAATAAGTTTCGTAGTCGCTTTGAATATATTGAACAACAGGCTCATCAACGCAACTTGAATATGACAACTGCATCTTTGGCCGAACTCGACGCATTATGGGAAGAAGCAAAGCGTCTGTGACTATCTGGCGATTAACGATAAATGGCTAGCGTGGAACTATGAGCACGATCGATCGCATCGTTGGTCGCGAGGTGCTCGACTCGCGCGGAAATCCCACTGTCGAAGTCGACGTAATTTTGGCTGGCGGAATACGCGGCCGAGCAATCGTGCCTTCAGGTGCCTCAACGGGAGCCCATGAAGCCGCGGAACTTCGCGATGGCGGTGCGCGTTATAACGGACGGGGCGTGTCGCAAGCCGTAACCAATGTGAATAATGAAATTGATAAAGCGCTGCATGGTCACGACGTAAGCAATCAAGTGGAAGTAGACGAAATACTCATTGCCTTGGATGGCACAGCAAACAAGTCTCGCCTGGGAGCCAATGCGATTCTCGGTGTGAGTCTTGCTTGTGCCCATGCCAACGCCAACGAGCGAAACCAGCCCCTGTATCTGTCAGTTGGCGGATCCGAGGCGCACCTTTTGCCAATACCAATGATGAATGTTCTCAACGGTGGCGTCCATGCCGATAACAATGTGGACCTTCAAGAATTCATGATCATGCCGGTAGGTGCAAAAACTTATCGAGAGGCATTGCGCTGGGGTGTCGAGTGTTACCACGCTCTTAGAAGTTTGTTACATGAACGCGGGTTGAGCACCGCTGTTGGCGACGAAGGCGGTTTCGCCCCAGATCTCGAAAACAACGAGGCCGCCATCACTGCATTAGTGGACGCAATTGTCCGCGCTGGATATCGACCAGGTGAAGACATCGCAATCGCCCTCGACCCAGCGATGAGTGAACTCTATCGAGATGGCAAATATCACCTTGCCGGAGACAATGCAGTTCTTTCCAGTGATGATCTGGCTTCGTGGTGGGTTGGGTTGGTCAATAAATATCCAATTATCTCAATTGAAGATGGAATGGCCGAAGATGATTGGACCGGATGGGAAACTTTGACCAAGAAACTGGGATCACGCACTCAACTAATTGGAGACGACTTGTTCGTCACCAATCCACATCGATTGCAGCGCGGTATCGAAAATGGAATTGCCAACGGCGTTCTGATCAAGGTGAATCAAATTGGCACACTCTCGGAAACACTTGCCACGATCGAGCTTGCTAAGGCCAATCGCTACACGAGTGTGATGAGTCATCGAAGCGGCGAAACTGAAGACACAACCATTGCCGATCTGGCAGTGGCGACTAATTGTGGTCAAATTAAAATTGGCGCTCCAGCCCGCAGTGAACGTGTCGCCAAATACAACCGTTTATTGCGCATAGAAGAAGAGCTCGGTACCCGGGCCACCTTTATCGGCAGAAACGCCCTCGCTCCGCTTCGCTAGATAGATACCGGCGTGCCACTATTTCGGCTGGGCCACCAGCCACAATGGAAGGGTGTCCAGCGCCGAAATTCATATCGTCAAAAATCGATCGCTGCGATTGGCGGCAATCCCGGTCGGGGTTCTAGCCATTCTTGCCCTCATTGTTGCGTTATTCATCTTGCCGGTGCGTACATGGTTTCAGCAACGTGACCTTTTGTCCCAACGTTCATCCGAATATGCTGGATTTGAAGATACGAATGAGGCCTTGCAGGATCAAGTGACTTACCTCAAGACCGATGCCGGATTGCAGGAAGCGATTCGCACCCAATTGGGATATTTGCACCCCAATGAACGCCGTGTTCCGATGATCGATCTCCCGGCCATGTCGACGGTCCTCCCCGAACGCTGGCCATACAACGTGGTCTCCAATATTTTGCTGGTGCGTTCCCTCGATGCCGTACAACACGCCGCTGATGGGCTCATCGCACTTGATCCGCTAAAGCCTTAACTTGCCACACTGGCTATCATTCGGCTAATACTTTTTGATCCGTTCTTGCGATGAGCAAGACCCAGACTGGAGTTCATGTGGCTGGCAGTATTCTCGGCAACCGCGTCTTACGTAAAGAGGACCCCAAATTTTTGACCACTGGCGGCGTCTATGTGGACGATCTACAAAGCGAGCCGTTACTGGTCAACGCGGCTCATGTCACCTACGTACGGGCAAGTATCGCCCATGGACGAATCACCAATATTGATGTCACCGAGGCATTGACATCCCCTGGGGTTATCGCGATTTACACGGCTGAGGATCTTGATCTACAACCCGTGGCTGCCACATTCAATCCAACTGCCAAACGAACACTCTTGGCCACCGACAAAGTTCGTTATGTCGGCGAACCACTTGCAGTGATTCTCACCGAGCTTGCTGATCAAGGTGAGGATGCGGTCGAAAAGGTGATCGTTGATTACGACCCACTTGAAGTACTCGTTGACGTTGAAGCGGCATTGACCAGTTCGACTCTCATTTACGAAGAATGCGGGAGCAACGTAGTGTTCGACAGCACCGCTATTGGTATGCCAGATAATACCGGGGAGGCAATTTTCGAAGAATGTGAAGTTGTCGTTAAAGGAAGATTTGTCAATCAGCGAGTCGCACCTTGCCCGCTAGAAGTTCGTGGCGCGGCCGCGACATGGGTTGATGGCCGTCTCTATCAGTGGCTCTCTACTCAACACGCTCAAGGTGCACGCGACGAGGTGAAAAAAGCCAACAATTTGAATGACGGCGATGTGCGAATCATTACACCGGACGTGGGTGGCGGGTTTGGGGCCAAGATCGGGGCATACCCCGAGGAATTGTTACTCGGTCAAATCGCCAAAAATTTGGGCCGTCCCGTGCGTTGGTGCGAAACACGAAGCGAGTCAATGACCGCACTTGGCCATGGTCGTGCCCAAGTTCAAAACATCACCATTGGTGGCACGCGCGATGGCAAAGTGCAGGCATACCAGTTGCACGTGATTCAAGACTCCGGTGCGTGGGTGGACATTGGTGCGATTTTGGCGACATTTATGACTCGGCCAATGTCGTCCGGGGTGTACGACATACCAAAGATCGAATGTCGAACAGTATCTGTCGTCACCAATACCACTCCAACCGTGGCCTATCGCGGCGCGGGGCGTCCAGAGGCAACCGCCGCAATTGAACGAGCGATGGATCTCTTTGCCGCGGAGATCGGCAAGGACCCCACCGAAGTTCGGCGAATGAACCTCATTGCCAAATTTGATGAGCCACACACCACCGCCATTGGTCAAACTTATGACGTTGGCGACTACGAGGCGGCACTCGACAAAGTGCTCAACGCCGCCGAGTATACGAAACTGCGCGCCGAACAAGCGGTGCGTCGCGCCCGTGGCGATGTAAAGCAACTCGGTATCGGAGTAAGTGTCTATGTTGAAATCACTGGCGGTACTACTCCCGGCGAAGTTGCAAAAATAGAAGTACTCCCCAATGGTCGGGCCGTGGTGTACACAGGCACATCACCACAAGGTCAAGGACACGTCACCGCATGGTCGATGATTGCCGCAGAAGAAACCGGCATCGACATCAGCGAAATTGATGTCGTTTGGGGAGATACCGATCTTGTTCCAGTTGGCGGCGGGACAATGGGCTCTCGGTCGCTGCAACAAGGCGGTGCCGCCGTACAGCAAGCAGCAATTGAACTCGTCCAACAAGCGCGCACACATGCGGCTCAGCTGCTTGAAGCCAATGAAGTTGATGTCGTGTTCGATAAGGCAGCAGGTGCATTCCATGTTGCCGGCACCCCCGCCGTCTCCAAAACGTGGGCCGAAGTGTCTACATCGGTGGCCAGTGACGGCGGTCTGGTACAAGACACAGTCTTCACTGCTGGTGGCGCCACATTCCCCTTTGGGGCACATCTAGCGGTCGTTGAAGTTGATACCGAGACTGGTCATGTTCGCCACATTCGCCATGTCGCCTGCGATGATGCCGGTCGGGTACTTAATCCGTTGTTGTTGGAAGGGCAAATTCATGGCGGCATCGCTCAAGGAACGGCCCAAGCATTACTTGAAGAGGTTCGATTTGATCTGGATGGAAATCCGATCACCTCAAACCTTGCCGAGTATGCGTTTATCTCCGCTGCCGAACTTCCAAGTTTTGAAGTTGTGCATATGGAAACTCCAACCCCACGCAATCCACTCGGAGCCAAAGGAATCGGCGAATCCGGAACCATTGGCTCAACACCCGCTGTTCAATCAGCAGTAATTGATGCTGTATCTCACTTGGGAGTCCGCCATATTGATATGCCCGCCACTGCCGAGCGAGTGTGGAACGCGATTCAAGCTGCGCAATAAATCGGTATAACGAATATCGCGCATTCGCGCCACTTGGTTCAACGAAATGGCAAGATCTTGAGACCCGGGATTCCAAGCATTTCCCAGGTGTTATCGGACATCACTGCAGTCGCATCGAGCCGGTAGGCAACAGCAAGACACGTCGCATCGCCAAGGCTGAGACTCCCAATTTTTCTCGTTGGCAAATCGTCAGACTTCGCTAACAGAAATGCTATTTCTATTGCGTCCTTTTCGATGATTGGTTCGATTGTCAGTCCGATATCGAAAAGACTGTTACTAAGGTCCTCCCGAGTTTGTTTGTGACCGTTGCGGCGACAGACAGTAAGTGCCTCGGCGAGTCCAGTCGGAGTAATCGTGGCCGAACCAGCCATGATGATCTTTATTAAAACTTGATGACCGCGTTCTTTCAAGACAATCGCAACCAGAGCTGAAGCGTCCAAAACTGCTTTCTCTGTTACCAACTACAAGCCCAATGCACTTAAAAGTTGGTTGGCCCGTTCTGACGAGATTTCTTCGGCTGCAAGATCTGACGACGCAAGGCGTTCCCATCGTTCTGTGTCTGCAATTTGGCGCCACCGAGCCAGATCGGCTACCCCATCTGTAGTGATGCTCTGCGGATTATCGGCCCATATCCGTTCAAGTACAGCCTCACGGGTTTCGACGAGAAAACGGCCATTCCCTAGTGGCCGAGCCACCAGTTTTGCTCCAGGCGCGAAACCACATGCACGCTGAAGTCCAATCGGCAAAACGGTTCGACCCTTTTCCTTCACTGACAACTGAAAATCACTCATGAGTGGTACCTTATCAGATTAGTACCACTTTTACAACGGGGTGACACTAACTTTTGGAATAGTATCCGATCCATAGGCCGTCGAGAGTTCGTCATGATTGCGCGCATTCACGACGTATGTGTGCACAAATTCACCACTTCCGCTCGCGATCGTCTTGAAGGTCAGCGTTACCCTAAGCGGATGACTTCACAGCCTCCCATCGTCGCCGAAAACCTATCGCGTCACTTCGGAGACCTCAAGGCGGTGGACGGCATCAATCTCAGCGTCAACGAGGGCGAAATTTTTGGGTTTCTCGGACCGAATGGTGCAGGCAAGAGCACGGTGGTACGCATGCTGACTACGTTATTACGACCAACTTCGGGCATGGCTCGGGTTGCCGGATTCGATGTAGTTACTCAAGCCGACGGTGTTCGGCGCAGCATCGGGGTTGCCCTACAAGATGCGGCAATTGATCCGCTAATGACCGGTACCGAACTGCTGCAATTGCAAGCTGTGCTGTACGGCATTCCACAAAACAAAATGAAGTCCAGGGCGAGTGAATTACTTGAGCGGGTCGGACTCACCGCGGCCGGCGATCGTCGAGTCGGCACATATTCAGGCGGTATGCGTCGGCGACTTGATCTGGCGCTGTCGCTCATTCACCAACCCACGGTGTTGTTCTTAGATGAACCGACGGCTGGTCTTGATCCGATGAGTCGTATTGCGCTGTGGGATGAGGTGCGCCGCCTAAATAATGAGGGCACCACCGTCATGTTGACGACGCAATACTTGGAAGAGGCTGATCAACTTGCCAACCGCATAGCCATAATTGATAAGGGCCATATCGTTCGAGAAGGTAAGCCTCGAGACCTCAAATCCAGCATCGGCGTACCGACACTGATTATCAACGTGTCCAAGGAACAACTCGAGATCGCCACGGCGGTTCTCGTGACATTTGGCGAAATTCGCCCAACCGGGGATAACGCAGTTGGTGTTGGGCTCCGAGAGGGAGCCCAGATAGTTACCGATGTTGTTCGCAAGCTTGACGAGGCCGGTGTGCGCGTATCGCATCTTGAACTCAATGAGCCGAGTCTCGATGATGTGTTCGCCGAAGCAACCGGTCACCGCCTCGAAGGTGAAGCGCAGTGACGATAGCTATTGCCACTCGCCAAACCGCGGCGCTCACAAAGCGATCCACGTTGGCCATCCTTCGCCAACCGGCGCTAGTGGTTCCATCGTTTGTGTTTCCACTTTTCTTTGCCGCACTCAGCGCCTCATCGTTCAGTAAAACAACTCGACTTCCCGGATTTCCTCAAGTGGACTCGTTTTTACAATTCACTTTGGCGTCAACGATCATTCAAGGTGTTCTGTTTGGCAGCATTACAGGTGCAGCAGCGCTCGCCACGGACATCGAAGACGGATTTTTTGATCGCTTGCTCGTTGCTCCCACTGCCCGAACCGGAATCCTGATCGGCAATCTGATGGGTAGCGCAATTTTCGGTGCCGTGCAAGCGGCGATATTCATTTTCGCCCTACTGCCCTTTGGAGTACGCGTCGAGGCAGGCATCCCTGGAATAGCAGTGATGATCATCTCGGGCGGCCTTATCGCACTTGGCATTTCGGCCCTGATGTCTTCGGTGGCCATTCGTACCGGATCTGCCGAGGCGGTACAGGGAGCGTTCCCGTTGTTGTTCGTGTTGCTTTTCTTTTCCAGTGTGTTCTTTCCTCGCCAAACGATGCACGGGATCTACAAAACAATCGCCAATGGCAATCCACTTTCCTATCTCGTGGAAGGGCTTCGCTCACTAGTCCTTGATGGTTTCAGTGTTTCAGCGATCGCGCGAGCAATTATCATCCCGATTGGTATCTGTCTGATCGGAACCACTCTTGCGTTAAGTGAACTTCGGCGAAGAATTCGGGCAAAATGAGTGCTTCGTCGATGACTATAACTACGACACATCAAGAGAGCGTGCAATCTTCAACGATTCGAAGTTCTTGGGGCTTGGCCGTTCGAAGTATGCGGAATATTCGGCGATTACCGTCGGCGTTCCTACCCGCAATGCTGATGCCGATATTTACCACGATTGCATTTTCTGGAACCTTTGCTGCGATCACCAAACTTCAGGGATTTCCCACAGATCGATCCGTCAATTGGTTTATGCCACTCGGTATCTGTTTCGGTTCAGCATTCAGCGGTGTTGGACTTGGTTTCAGCGCGATTCGAGATATTGAAACTGGGTTTTACGATCGTCTGCGAATGTCACCGACATCACGAACTTCACTTATTTTTGGACCATTGATCACGGCCTGGTTACGGGCAATCATGATATGCATCTTTGTGATTTCGATTGGCTTTTTCTTGGGTGTCCGTTTCACTTCAGGGGTCCTCGGAGTGATTAGTCTCGTGACCGCGTCGCTAGGCATTGCCACTATTTGTCTGGGCTGGGGTCTTGGATTGGCGTTTCGATTTCGCGATATGCGAGGTGCCGCTGTAATGCAACTGACGATGTTCGTGTCCCTTTATTTGACCCCTGCCCAAGTACCGCTACCGCTTACCACCGGATGGCTCCACGCAGTGGCGCGAATTAATCCAGTTACCAATATTTTGCGCCTTGCTCGTCAAGGTTTGGTATCTAAAACCTCTCCCGACGCCCTAAGTTGGGCCAATACATGGGGAGGGCTCGTTGCCATCTTGGGAATGTCGGTACTTGCCCTCATCTTTGCCAAACGTGGTTTGGCCAAACTCGACAAGTAAGCCCCAATATGGCTAATTGGGCGCCAATCGAACTCCATTAGACGGTGGATGTGGCGGTGAGGCATGATGTCTGCGTAGGGAGTTGTATTGCCAAGTCGTCATACAACTAAAAAAGGGGAAGATGATGAAGATCAGCATCACTGTAAATGGCACGACCCACGAAGATGATGTGGAACCACGGACATTATTGGTCCATTATCTTCGTGAGCATCTGCAGCTCACTGGCACCAACATTGGCTGCGACACTTCAAGTTGTGGTGCATGCACTGTTCATCTCAACGGAGAATCAGTAAAGAGTTGCACAATTCTTGCCGTCCAAGCAGACGGTACCAAGATCGACACCATTGAAGGTCTGAGCAAAAATGGTGTGATGCATCCGATGCAACAAGCCTTCATGGAGAATCACGGCCTGCAGTGCGGGTATTGCACCCCCGGGATGGTGATGGCGGCTATTGGACTGCTAAATGAAAATCCAAACCCCACCGAGCGCGAAGTCCGTCTTGGCCTGGAAGGCAACTTGTGCCGTTGCACCGGCTACCACAACATCGTCAAGTCAGTTCTCGCTGCCGCGAACAAGTAGGTAATTGCCATGACAATGACCGAGCTTCGACACAATACGGTAATCGGAACCCGCCTCCTCCGGCGTGAAGATCCGGCGTTGCTAACGGGCGAAGCAAGGTTCACCAATGACCTCAACATTCCGGGCGCATTACATCTGGCGGTTTTGCGATCACCACACGCGCATGCCAACATCACCTCGATTAATTCGAAAGCTGCCGTTGCGTTACCTGGTGTGGTAGCCGTGTACACGGGAGCCGACTTGCGATCAATGTGGGCTGGTCCGATGCCGTGTGCATGGCCGGTGACCGCGGACATGAAAAGTCCCCAGCACTTTCCCTTGGCCATTGACACCGTGAACTATGTCGGCGACGGTGTGGCGGCAATTCTTGCAACTTCGGAAACTGCATCCCGCGACGCATTGGATCTCATCGAAGTTGACTATGAAGTCCTCAAGCCCGTCGTTGACCTAGAAGAAGCAATGACCGACAACGTTTTGGTACACGATGATCTCGGCACAAATAAAAGTTATACATGGAACTTAAAAGTTGAAGCCACCGAAGGGTGCGTGGACGAAGCCTTCTCAAAGGCCGCATACTGCGTGAGCGAACGCTACGTTCAACAGCGCCTTCTTCCGATGGCAATGGAGACTCGAGCGGTAGCGGCAGTACCGCAGCCGTTTGGTGGCGACATCACCCTTTATTCCTCGACACAGGTTCCGCACATTCTCAAAGTAATGACGGCATTAACTCTCGGCATCCCCGAGCATCAGGTGCGAGTGATCGCCCCAAGTGTTGGCGGCGGATTTGGTTCAAAATTAAATGTCTACGCCGAAGAATTGCTATGTGTTGGCTTGGCCCGCAAGCACAACGTGCCGGTTCGCTGGGTGGAAGAACGCAGTGAAAATGCTCAGGCCACCATTCATGGTCGTGGTCAGGTGCAATACATCGAATTGGCAGCCGACAAAACCGGAAAACTTACCGCGGTGCGTGTACGCATCATTGGCGACATGGGCGCCTATCTTCAACTGGTCACCCCGGGGATTCCATTGCTTGGTGCATTCTTGTATGCCGGGGTCTACGACATTCCACATGCCTATGACTTCAGTTGCACCGGAGTGTTTACCACTCTGACCCCAACTGATGCCTATCGCGGCGCGGGACGACCGGAAGCCACTTATGCGATCGAAACGGCTATGGATGCGTTGGCCCGCAAGATGGGAATTGATCCGTTTGATCTGCGCAAGCGCAATTACATTCAACAAGAACAATTTCCATACACAGCCTTTAGCGGATTGACATACGATTCTGGCAATCATCTTGCCGCCGCGGAAAAAGCCGCCGACTTGGCGGACTACGGCGGAATCCGGGCTCGTCAGGCAAAACAAAATGTTCCCGGTGCAACCAAGCGCTTGGGCATCGGCATGACCAGTTACTTCGAAATGTGCGGTCTGGCACCATCGCGCGTTCTGGCATCCCTCAATTACAGTGCCGGAGGTTGGGAATCAGCCACCGTACGAATATTGCCAACGGCCAAGGTGCAAGTCGTAACCGGAACTTCACCTCATGGTCAAGGCCACGAAACATCGTGGGCAATGATCGCCTCCGAAAAACTCGGCATACCAGCCGAAGATATCGATGTATTGCACAGCGATACTGCAATCGCCCCACTCGGACTCGACACTTATGGTTCACGCTCACTGCCAGTTGGCGGTGTTGCGATCGCCGGTGCCTGTGACAAAGTCATCGACAAAGCCAAACTCATTGCCGCCCATAAGTTGGAATGCTCTGCTGATGATCTCGAATTTGCCGCTGGATTATTCAGCGTCAAGGGTTCGCCCGATCGAAGCATACCGATAGCGGCAATTGCCTTTGAGGCCTTCACCGCCCATAACTTGCCCGATGGATTGGAACCGAATCTGGAAGCGCAATACACCTATGACCCGCCGAATTTCTCATGGCCGTTTGGCACCCACATGTGTGTGCTGGAAGTTGATATTGAAACAGGCCAAGTTGAGATTCTGAAATATGTTGCCGTTGACGACTGTGGAGTGCAAATCAATCCGCTGATCGTCGAAGGTCAGGTCCATGGTGGCGTTATTCAAGGTCTCGCTCAAGCGCTTTTCGAAGAAGCGATATACGACGAAGATGGAAACCTCAAGACTTCAACACTGGCCGAATACCTTGTTCCGGCGGCGAGTGACGTTCCATCGATAACAACTGATTTCACCGTCACGCCGTCACCGACCAATCAACTCGGAGTAAAGGGCATTGGCGAAGCCGGCACGATCGGTGCCGCGCCAACCGTGATGAATGCAGTCATTGATGCACTATCTGGACTGGGCGTCACCCACATGGATATGCCGGCATCTCCGCATCACGTGTGGTTGGCGATCAAAGCCGCAAGTTCGACATCATGACATACGAAGATCCAAATATTAGGAGAGGGCCAACACCGTGATACCTGCAGCATTCGAATACAAGCGTGCGACATCCGCCGCCGAGGCTATTTCGCTGATTAGTCAATACGGCGATGAGGCCAAGTTTCTCGCCGGTGGCCACAGTTTGCTTCCGCTGATGAAATTGCGTCTCGCTCAGCCCACGATGCTGATCGACATTGGTCGTATCAACGACCTGTCATACATTAAAGACGCCGGTGACCATATTGCCATTGGCGCACTCACCCGCCACATGGATATCGAGACATCAGCATTATTAAAGACACATGTCCCGCTGCTGGCACACGCCGCGTCACATGTTGGAGACGCCCAAGTTCGTCATCGTGGCACGATCGGTGGATCACTTGCTCATGCCGATTCGGCCAGTGATTTGCCGGCGACGACATTGGCTCTAGGTGCAACTTATGTGACCCAAGGACCAAAGGGTGAACGAACCATCGCGGCCAAAGATTTCTATAAGGGATTTCTGGAAAGCGCACTACATCCAGATGAAATGCTGACCGAGATTCGAGTTCCGAAAATGACCGGAGCTGGTTGGGGTTTTCAAAAATTCAATCGTCGTGCCCAGGATTGGGCAATCGTTGGAGTGGCCGCCTGGCGCAACAATGGTTCATCGGGTGTGGCACTTGTGAATATGGGTTCCACACCGATTTTGGCATCGAGCGTGAGCACCGCACTGACCGGCGGCGCATCAATCAGTGAAGCCGCCGAACTTGCCGCCAATGAGGCGACGCCACAAGATGATCTGAACGCATCTCGCGAATACCGGATTCATCTGGCCAAAGTATTGGTTCGTCGCGCACTCGAGGATGCGTCAAAAAAGTAAAACTGCACACGTTAAAACTGCTTCGTCGCTATCCAACCCGTACACGTGTCGTCTCGCTGACGATTTTCGTTTCGTTATTTGTCTGGTCAGCCAAACACTTTGGTTTGCCCGTTGACCGGATCGCAGTTATTTCGTGGATACTTGCGGCCTTCGTCTTTGCCAATGTCGGCAAACCACTTATCGATCAGTGGCGGATGGTAAAGGATTGGTCACTTTTTGCGTTTCTGCTCTTGGCTTATGACTACAGCCGAGGTCTCGCCGATCAACTAGGTCGATCGGTCGATTTTACGGTTATTCGCAATATCGATCGGGCAATGTTTTTGGGCCATGATCCGAATGTATGGATCCAACAACACCTCAACATTTCGTCACGCTTGGCTTGGTACGAGTACCCCTTGGCCGTTACTTACATGACACATTTCATCGTCCCCATCGCCGTGGCCGTCATTCTTTGGATGCGGAACCGGGCCGAATGGGTACGCTTTATGCGTCGTCTCGCGCTGTTGCTCACCGCCGGTGTGATCACTTATGTCATCTTTCCCGTGGCGCCACCGTGGATGGCTGCGCGCAACGGCCACATCGCTCCTATTCGGCGAATTACCGCCCGTGCGTGGAGCCACATGGGGCTTTCCACGGTTTCAAAATTGTTTGATCGGGGCGCTGCAATCACCAACCCGGTAGCCGCCTTGCCATCGCTACATGCTGCATTTGCCCTGCTGGTGGTGGCATTTTTTTGGAGTCGGATGCCCAAGTGGCTGCGAGTCGTGTCGCTGCTTTTACCGGCCTCAATGGCACTGTGCCTCGTGTATTTCGGTGAGCACTGGGTCACCGACATTATTCTGGGATGGTTATATGTATGGTTTGTGTTTTGGATGGCAAAGCGCTGGGAGCGTCGAACAGCCTCTATTTAGAAATCGAATCATCCGTGACTACAACAATCCGGCATAGGCACCGCCGTCGACTTGGATGCTCGTACCGGTTACAAATTTCGCCGATTCGCTACAAAGGAAAGCCACCACGGCGCCAAAATCAGGCGGATTACCAACAACTCCAGCCGGAATTCCAAGCGATGAGGCATCTGGAGTCACGCCGTACAACTGTCGAATGCGATCGGTGGCATGAATGCCAGGTTGCACTGAGTTAACGGTGACGCCACTGGCGGCGATTTCACGAGCAAGTGTTTTGAGAAAACCGGTGACCCCGGCGCGAGCCGTATTGGAAAGAATCAGATTCGGAATTGGTTGGCGCACCGCTACGGATGTGATGGCAACTATTCGCCCCCATTGGCGCGATTGCATTTCGGAAACGACTTCGGTGCACATACCCACGACCGACAACAAACTTTGCTGCAATCCGGTGATGTACGCATCGGTCGGAGTCGTAGCGAAGTTGCCCGCGGGTGGACCACCACCATTGGCAACAAGAATGTCAACGTGACCAAGGGCTGCGATTGCTTGTCGCACAAAATCCTGCCCGCCCTCCAAAGTGGAAACATCGGCCACAATCCCGATGCATGAGTTGCCTATACGTCGAGCGGCCTCGGCCACTCGAGTTGCGTCCCGACTACAAATTGCTACACGAACGCCTTCCTGGGCAAGTGCCTTGGCGCTGGCGAATCCAAGACCATCAGATGCGGCGGCAACAGCGGCAGTGCGATTTGATATCCCGAGATCCACGAGAAAAATAATACAGCCAAGTGCTTCCTTCAAGGTCTTTAGTTGGAAGGCATTGTCCGCATCTTGACTTGCAAGTCGTAAACAATGCGAATCTGGTGCATCGCGATGCTGGACGCCATAGCCACGATATTTGTCCTTGGCAGAAAATTTGTTAGGGAATGACCGGCGCTTACACGCTTCCCCGATGAGTCGGTCTTGAGGTGATCAAGTACTACGTCAAGTTCTGTCGCCGCGAGAACCGCCCAAGTTGCACCGTGCGCAAGTCCACTTAACACCGAATACAACCATTTTATATTCAATGTTCCGGTTTGAGTCTCGACAGATTTGGTGAGTTCTGAAAAACTCGGCAACGTCTGTCGCGGACTCAGTTCATTGTTCTTCCCCGATTTAACAAACTTTGCTACACGTCCAAATTCCAGAAGTTCATTTTTCGTTTTGGCAAGTTTCGATTTCCAATTTAAGAGAGTCGCTTGAGCTATAGATCCAGACGAGACCGCAGAATCAAAAAATTGAAGACTCCTCTGGTAGTCACTCCACGCAGCGGCATACCCGCGCGATCTCAAAGTATCAATTTGCAAGTCCCCGAGAATCCATCGGCTAACTAGCCCCGCCTCCAGCGCTTGTCGAGCCAGAGTCGCCAATGAAATAGAAGGCACAACGTTGGCTTTGCCAACGACTGCAAAAATTGTGACCAGCGCATCACGTGCGTTCAGAAACGAAATACCGCTATGGTCCAGTGCCATCGTCGCGATCTCGTCGCGTCGAATTTCTCCTTCGAAAGACTTCTCATCCCACCGTACCGCCTGGTAGTCAATACCCCGAATGAAATTGGGAATATTTTCCACTTGTCGCAACAGGTGCAAGTGTTCATCTGACGACACGTTTCCGGTCGACAAAGAAGCGAATACATCTAGCGAAGATGATTCGCCGTTTGTCGACATCTCAGTCGGTTGGAGCCAAGAAATACACTGGCCTAAGTGGAAGTCGTTTTCGGTCTCTATCTGGAATCTTTGGGTAATGCTCGACCCAAAGATCAAATAGATTTTCCTCACCGATGAGTAAAATTCTCTTGCTCTCCTGATCGCGTACATACGAGTGAGCATCGGATGTGAATCCTGCGAGCGAGACAAATATGCCAATGTCTTGAGCTCCAATTACAGCTGCAAATGAACGTAAGCCAATTACGTCTATTTTGCTACTTGTCTGTCGCTTGACTTGAACCTTTATCCGAGGTCCAGTTGCGCCGAGCACATCGGAATAGGCAATCACATCGACGCCACCATCACGGCCAGGTGGCGCTACCCAATTGACTCGATATCCCATTGCTACAAGTAGGGATGCGACCAGTTCCTGGAACTCGTACGGCGGCATGTTGGCTAAATAGTGATGAATACCGGACCAAGCAACTTCGTCAGCTTCCTCAAAGGAAGTCGCAGGGATCACAACCTCATCAATTACGTCAGGTTCATCAGGAAGATTTTGTTGAGACCATTCGCGGTATAGCCGATACGCCTCGCGCATGAATAGATCTGGCTCGGGGAATCGCTTCAATGCGTCGATTCCCTCTGTCGTTACAGACCATTTCCCACGTGTTTTGACTAACCACCCGGCTTTAACCACTGCAATTGTTGAGAAGCGAACGATCTTCTCGTATCGACGCGTGTTTGTGGTCGGATAGAAACTGGCCTCCCATTCCGTGGGTGGAACCATTACCTCTAGGCGGGAAAGCACCTCGCGAGCAAGAATTACCTCCGGCTCGGTGATGAGTATTCGAAACACACCTTGGACCAGTTCACCTGTTCGTAGTCGAGTCACTTCAGCCATGTTTTGAACCCCAAAACCAATTCATGAATGCGCGCACTAAACATAGCTAAGAGACAGGCAACCTCCTCAATCAGGACTCGAACAGATTGAATAATGCCACTAAAGTCCGTTGGCTCACATGAAATTGGACTTCGATTTACGCAGACTCTGCCTCTAGCCTGAAGACATGAATCATGCGAGTTCGGCGAGTTCCGGATCGCTCGCATCGGTGAGCGATGTTCGAGAACAACTTGGCACTCATCAATACTTAGCCGATGAGGGACTCGCCACGGCCGTGTTTCTTGCCATCACCTTGAAGCGACCGCTCTTTTTGGAGGGCGAAGCCGGCGTCGGCAAAACCGAATTAGCAAAAGTTTTGTCGTCAATGACCGGTGGAGAACTAATTCGCTTGCAGTGCTATGAGGGAATCGATGCATCTCAAGCGGTTTACGACTGGGATTATCCACGTCAATTACTTCACCTCCGCGCGGCCGAGGCCTCTGGGGAGGCATCTTCGAAGGCAACCGCATCCCTTGAAAACGAGTTGTATAACGAGCGTTTTCTCATTCGCCGCGCACTTTTGCGGGCAATTGATCATCGCGATGGACCCCCGCCGGTATTACTCATCGATGAAATAGATCGTGCCGACGACGAGTTCGAAGCGTACTTATTGGAAGTCCTCTCAGATTTTCAAATCACCGTTCCGGAGTTGGGAACGTATCGAGCCAAGGTGGCGCCAATCGTGATTCTTACTTCAAATCGGACTCGCGACGTGCACGATGCATTAAAGCGACGGTGTCTATATCACTGGGTGAACCATCCTGACTTTGAGCGTGAAGTGAGTATCGTGCGTGTTCGGGTACCACAGGTTGCCGAGACACTCGCCCGACAGGTCGCCGCCGCTGTTGAATCGCTACGGACAATGAACCTGTATAAACCACCTGGAGTCGCCGAGACAATTGATTGGGCCACGGCACTCGGTCAGCTCGGCGTACGCGAGCTTAACGACGCCGTAGTTGAATCCACATTAGGAGTGGTTCTCAAGTATCGGGAAGACCACGAACGGGTTCGCGAACAAGGAGTTGCGCAACTGGTCAAACAGGCATTCGACAGAGGCATGAACCAAAACTGATGCCACAATCGGTTGTCTCACCGGCAGAAGACATGGCCGTAGCTTTCGCCCGTGTCTTGAGAGGTGGCGGACTCAATGTTCCTCTTGATTCTGTGCTGACATTTGTGCAGGCATTGGATGTCATCGGGATGACCAATCGAGACGATGTGTATTGGGCCGCTCATACAACACTTGTGCGACGGAGTGAGGATCGAACGCTGTTCAATAACGCTTTTGCCGTATTTTGGGAAAACCGAACCGGAATTGAAAAATCTGAGAATACGGAACCGCTTCCGGTCACTTTGCTGGTCGATGACGCCGTCACTGACGATAAAGACGAAGCTGACGGCAGCGACAAAACCGATGAACCTTCGATTACGCTACGTTTTTCGGCCGCCGAGACGCTGCGGAATAAAGACTTTGCCGCCTACAGCGAAGACGAGCTCCATGATTCACAGCGACTGATGCATCGGCTGCGACTCGCCGGGCCGCCGCGGCGATCTATGCGCTTTCATTCAAGTCGGAGACGTACAAGTCAACACGACTTACGTCGAACGATACGAGCATCGCTGGCTAATGAAGGTGAACCAATTCTTCGTTTTTGGCGTGAACCTGGCGAGCGACTTCGTCGTTTGGTGGTCCTTTTGGATATTTCGGGGTCAATGGAGCCCTATGCGCGGGCGCTATTGCGCTTTATGCACGCTGCCGTGGTCGGACGGCAACGCGTCGAAGCCTTCGCCTTTGGAACTCGCCTTACCCGGATCACCAAGGAACTCGCCAATCGCGACCCAGACAAAGCATTGATACTTGCATCTGCTCAAGTTCCCGATTGGAGTGGTGGAACACGACTTGGCGAAAGCCTGAAGCGCTTCAATGACACTTGGGGTGTGCGGGGCATGGCTCGAGGCGCCATAGTTGTGGTGCTCTCTGATGGTTGGGATCGAGGCGATCCAGAAATTTTGGCTGAGCAGATGCAGCGATTGAAACGAATTGCTTATCGCTTGGTGTGGGTCAACCCATTGAAAGTGACTCCAGGATATGCGCCCCTGGCCCGCGGAATGGCCGCCGCATTGCCGTATGTCGATCATTTTGTGGAAGGTCATTCACTAGGTTCGTTGGAACATCTCACCGAAGTCATTTCTAGAAGTGAACTTGCCCACGTTGACAACAGCAGGAGAACTTATGCGTGAACTTTTGGATGACTTAGATCGTTGGAGCAAAGCCGGCAAACGAGTGGTCATTGCCCGTGTGATCAATATCGAAGGCTCGGGACCACGAGAACCTGGCGCGTCAATGGCCGTGAACGAAGACGGTGAAGTTGTGGGATCAGTAAGCGGTGGATGCGTCGAAGGCGCAGTCGTGAGCGAAGCGCTCGACATCCTCCACGGAGATAATCAACCACGACTGGTTAAGTTTGGCTATTCAGATGACGAAGCGTATGCAGTTGGCCTTACCTGCGGCGGAATTATTCAACTTTTCATCGCTCCCCTGACTTGGTGAAGCACCAATGACCTCGCTCTATCCACTATTCGCTCAACGAATTAGAGAAAATTCGCCGGTGGCACTACTCACGGTGATCGACGGTCCACATATTGGCTCGATGTTGTTGGTCACTCAAGATGGTCTAATCGAAGGATCACTTGGGAATTCTGAACTTGATCGAGTGGCATCACGAGATGCCCTCGGCGAACTTGAAGCCGGACGCACAGGCGTTCGACATTACGGACCTCAGGGTCAAACAACCCCAGAAGATTTGAAAGATACACCGACGGTTCGTGTATTCATCGATTCATTTGCGCCGCCTCCAATCATGTGGATTTTTGGTGCAGTGGATTTCACCGCATCTCTCGCCCGAGTGGCCAAGGTGCTCGGATATTGGGTAGTGGTGTGTGATGCGCGCGAAGTATTTGCCACTCGCCGTCGCTTTCCGATGGCCGATGAAGTTCTTGTGTCCTGGCCTAGTCCGTTATTTGACGAACGAGGGACAAATCTTGGAGCACGCGATGCAGTTTGCATTCTCACTCATGACCCAAAGTTCGACGTGCCCGCAATTATCGGTGCACTTGCCTCAAAAGTTGGTTATATCGGCGTGATGGGAAGCCGCAAAACAAATTCCAAACGCCTCGAGCGGCTCGCCGAGGTGGGAGTAGTAGATGAATCACAACTGGCTCGACTGATGTCACCAATTGGTCTTGATATCGGTGCCCGAACACCTGAGGAAACAGCGATTTCGATTTGCGCCGAGATTATCGCCCAACGAACCGGTCACAGCGCACCCTCACTGCGGAATTCTGTTGGACCAATTCACTCGATTGGATCTGCGTAGCGAACCCAACCAGAAATGCGTTCATTCATCAACTGAATTTCCACATTGCGACCACGATCGGGTGCTTGCAAGACTGCGCCGGGCACTCCTAGATACATCGACACATGACCAGGGCGCCAGACAAGGTCACCGGGTTGTGCTTGAGCCGATTTGATCCGAGTGGAACGGTAATACTGTGCACTTGAACTGCGACCCAAGGCAATGCCAGCGACACCCCACGCATACGACGTGAGTCCCGAACAGTCGAAACTTGTGAATGCGATCGAGGTATTAAAGCGATATGGAACACCAAGTTGAGTTAGCCCAGCAATCAGCGCCCGCTGATGAGGAATATCAGCGCTAGCCCATGAGCGCTGCAAATCGTCGACATCCAAGTCAAGAGCAACGGCGACTGGGATGGCCAATTGGTTGGCGTATAGGCGATAGAGATCAAATGAGTCTCGATTACCCGAATTCACAAATTCATTGAGCACAGTGAGTGCTTGAACCGCGGCCGCCGAGATCAATTCTTCGGTCGTGCCAGGAATCCGCTTGGCTAAGACTCGACTAGAAGAGACTGGACCGACTCCACCGACAACGAGCACTAGCACGGCGAGGAAAGCCAATGGTCGGGTTAACCACGCTCGATGGGAGGAGGTACGCAAAGGAATGGTCATGTTGGAGAGAGAAGTGACCGGACTCAATCGGGGGGCAATTGAGTCCTATATGTCAATTGCATGTCAGTTTATGCAACACAACTGTAATATTCATGTCATCGGCGAATGCCTTGTCCACTATGACTTTTCGTTAGCCATGGGCCATCCATGATGGCTATAGAGACCGCTTCAGGCAGGCTGATGAGATGACACTCTCGCCACCCAAAACCGTCGCCATAATTTTGGCCGCTGGTTCAGGTTCCCGCTTTACGGGTGGCGGTCACAAACTTAATGCCGTCTTGGGTAATCAACCGTTGTATGTCTGGGTACTACGAGCCGCCATAGAAGCCAACATTGGGTCGGTCGTCGTGGTCACCGGAGCCGTTGAATTACAGATTGGCGAACTAGCTGTACGTGTCGTGCATAACCCGCTTTGGCAAACCGGTTTAGCCAGTTCATTACAGGCTGGTATCGCCGTGGCACGGGAACAAGGCGCCGAAGCGGTCGTGGTCGGACTTGGCGATCAGCCACTTGTCCCGGCATCGGCGTGGCGGGCCGTTGCCAATTCACCATCGCCGATCGCAGTGGCCACGTATCGGGCCAAACGCGGAAACCCGGTTCGTTTACATGCCGAAATTTGGCCGGCTTTGCCAATTGTGGGCGATGATGGTGCCCGTTCGGTTTTTCAGATGTACAACAATCTTGTTGAAGAAGTACCCTGTGAAGGCTCCTCTAGCGACATCGACACGCTCGAAGACCTTGAACGCATGAACAAAGAACCAGAAAATTGGAACTAGAAGAGAACTACTGATGGAACTCAATCACGAATTCACCGTCAACGTCCCCGTCGCTGACGCATGGATCATCCTCACCGATCTTGCCCGTATCGCGCCATGCCTTCCCGGCGCCGAACTCACCGGTGTCGAAGGCGATATTTATCGTGGACACGTGAAGGTAAAAGTTGGCCCCATCCTCGCCCAATTCAAGGGGCAGGCAAGTTTTATATCTCGAGACGATGCGGCCTTCACTGCCACGCTCAAAGCTGAAGGGCGTGACGCCACGGGTAAGGGCAATGCTTCGGCATTGATAATCGCGCAACTCACTTCATTGAACCCGACCAGCACTAAGTGCGCCGTCAAAACGGATCTCACCATTTCTGGGAAAGTTGCTCAATTTGGTCGTGGTGCGTTGGCCGATGTGAGCGACAAACTATTGGCCCAATTTTCGGACAATCTAAATAAACTTATTTCGTCGGGAACATCGGCACCCATATCCGAGGTGACGCCAATAAATTTGCTGCAAACCGCTGGCGCACCGATCTTGAAGCGAGCCATACCGGCTGTCGTGGCGATCGTTGTTTTAGTCATAGTACTCAGTGTCATTTTCTAACTCGGCAACACCAGCGGATCGGGATCGAGTCACCAAACTTCTCGGTCGATCCCCGCAGGGCGATTTTGAAGTTGTCGTACGCAATTTGGATGGCGACCCGATAGTTGTTAAGAATGCTCCGCTTCTTGACGATGGGACCCCGATGCCGACCAGATACTGGCTTGTCGGCACCGTCGAAACTCTGGTAGTTGGTCGACTCGAAGCCGCCGGTGGCGTGAACCAAGCGGAAGCAGAAATCGACGCCGATCTCATCGCCCAGGCCCACCTTCGGTATGCCACCGAACGCGACGCTCAAATTCTTCCATCGCATTCTGGTCCACGCCCTCACGGTGGTGTGGGCGGAACTCGGGTTGGGGTGAAATGTCTTCATGCCCATTACGGCTGGTGGTTGGCCGGTGGTGATGACCCGGTCGGTGCATGGGTTGCCCAAAGACTCGCTACCGACACCGCCAATTACGTCATCTCTGCCCGGGTTCAGTCAATAATCCAAAACCCTGGCAAAGCAATTGCAGCAATCGATATCGGCTCCAATTCCACCAACTTATTAATTGTCGACATTGATGGACATGAGTTGGCTCGAGAAATTCACATCACCCGTCTCGGTGAGGGGGTCGCCACCACTAATCACTTGAGTGACCAGGCGATGGCACGCACATTGCAACAACTCGGCGAATACAAATCAATTATTGACCGACATGATGTCGGACCAATCCGTGTGGTGGCAACGGAAGCATGCCGCCGGGCGTCAAATGTGGCGACATTCTTAAAAGCCGTGCACACGACTCTCGGCGTGAACCCGGAACTACTTTCTGGCAACGACGAAGGGCGACTAACTTTCGTCGGAGCAGTTGGTGGATTTGCTTCCAACGAGGAAAAAACAATCGTCATTGACATTGGAGGTGGCTCAACGGAGATCATGTTCGGCACGACAAAACTCGAACATGTGGTTAGCGTTCCAATTGGTGCAGTTGTGATCACGGAAAAGGAGTTTCACCATGACCCACCTCGTCCAGAGGAGTTGACCAATGCCATTGGCTTCGCCACCGACTTTGTTGACGACATCATTCGGGAGCGGCCAGATGTCCGAAATGCGACTCGTATCATTGGCGTCGCTGGCACGATAGTCACAATTGCCTCAGTTGAGCTTGGTTTACATTCGTTTGATTCCACCCAATTACATGGCATGATCCTCACTCGCGACGCAGTCGAAGATGTATTTCGCACTCTGGCCACCGAGTCGTTGGCTGATCGGATTCACAATCCAGGTTTACCCGCCCAGCGCGCCGACATCATCGTGGGTGGCTGCTGTGTCCTGGTCGCAATCATGCGCAAACTTCAGCTCAATTCGATTATCGTGTCGACCCGCAATATCCTTGACGGCATCGCTTCCGAACTTCGCTCCGATGTGCCTTCATGACCCGCGCCACTCGTCGCATTCTCCACCCATCCGGTGTCGCGGGCACCTCATTGCGCCTGTACAGCAAGCGAGTCATGCTTCGCCCTCTTGGTGCACCAGACTTTGAAACTTGGAGCGAAGTCCGCAATAGAAATAATGCATGGCTACAACCATGGGAACCACAGGTTCCGCTTAATACTGCCGACCCATCAAAAAATCGCGATGCTTTCTCCAATCGTTGTGCGGCTCGGGATCGTGAGCGTACGTCTGGAAACAATTTCTCTTTTGGGGTATTTGTCGATGGAGTCTTTACTGGCGAAATCAACTTGAACAATGTGATCCGTGGGGCGATGCAATGCGGCACTATCGGATATTGGATCGATGAGGCTCGCGCCGGTAACGGTTATATTGCCGAGGCGGTTGTCTTGCTTTCTCGATTCGCCTTTGATGAATTGCGACTTCACCGCATCGAAGTTTGCGTTATTCCGCGCAATATTAATAGTCGCCGAGTAATGGAAAAACTTGAATTTCGGGAAGAGGGATTGGCTCTTAGATACTTAGAAATCAACGGCATATGGGAGGACCATATTCGTTATGGATTCACGGTCGAAGAATGGGAGAACCGCGCTGAACAGCTCGCCAATTCATGGCTGTGACTACTGCATTGAGTAACTAGGCGAGGTCCCGCTGGGCAATCAACGCTTGTGCCCGTTGCTTTCGCGCGACTTTGCGGCGCTTCCATGCCTTAGTTTTCCAATGTCGAAACATTGGCCGATGGCTCAACTCGCGACCGACCTCAGAATCGTGATGACGAATCGGTTTCCAATTCGGTCCCGGTTCGGTGACATCATCTGGTTCTACTCCATGACTAACGAGATTTGTCACTTCGTGTAATTTCGCATTCACTCGATGACGTTCGCTATGGGCATGGGCCCGGACTTCAATCTTGGGTGGTAACACCAATTGGCGGTGTTGATGACGCTTGCTCATCTATGCCTCCGTCCTGTATTACAGGTGAAGAATTTCTATGTGCTAGCTCCCCTTGATGCCAACCTACACCCGCCCATGAATCCGTGGCTAGTTTTTACGAATTTGGGCCTTTAATTCGGCGATGCGGACAGGAAACCAGGGCTGGTCAAGGCTCCAAACCTGTGGGGCAAGTTCCCGCGCCACGGCTTGGTCATGGGTATCGATTTCGGCCATATCGGCAATCGTGTGCTTGGTGGCGGTGAGAAGCTGGCGTGGGACCGTTGCCGCCCGAGCCGCCATTTGATGGGCGCTGGCCAAAAGCGTGTCGTCGTCGACGCATCGCCACACCAGACCGATGCGCTCGGCTTCAGTGCCGTCGATCACTTCGCCAAACACCACTGAAGCCATAGTCGATTGAGGTCCAACGATACGACGCATCATCCAAGTGTGACCACCACCTGGATGGATCCCAATGTGTAAGAAACGTGTATCAAATCGAGCTCGACGAGCGGCAATTCGCACGTCACATCCAAGGGCAAGATTCATACCGGCCCCGACTGCTGCTCCATTGACCGCGGCGATACTTGGTAATGGGCTACGGGCGATACGCAAGAATCCTTCATAGATCTCGCCGAGCGAAGACGCTGAGGCATTCTCTAGGTCGTTGAGTTTTGCCCCCGCGCAAAACGCCGATCCGGCACCAGTCACAACAAGCGCACTTACCGCTTCGTTTGCTTCAATTTCATCCATCGTGTCGAGGATGTCGCCTACCATCTGCGACGACAAGACATTGCGTTCACTTGGATTATTCAGGGTCAATGTTGCGACACCTTCATGAATACTGAGTAGCACCAAGCTCATAGTTCAAGTCTCGCACAAGCCGAAGCACCGATGTCACAGCCAGAGTAAAGTGGCGAACAATGCTTGACCACGTATTTACCGATGCAATTAGTGCTCTGCGCGATGCCTTTACCAGTGCATTTCTGGAGCGCCAAGCTTTCGAAGAACACTTTCAGTCCGACGTATTGCTGGGCGATCTAATTTGGGAAACAAGTTACGGCCTCCCTGGCGAAGGACGCCCACCGCGGGTTGTGGCCCACGTGACTTTCAATTGGCCCAGCTGGAGTCAAGCCACATATCGCAAGTGGTATGTCGAAGAAGTCTTTTCCGAACACCCGGCCATTGAAATTGAAGTCGTCTTTCGAGTTCAGCGACTTGAGGGTCAGCCAGATCCGTCCGTAGTCGATGACATTGCTGTAGCAAACAGCCCAATGATTGGCAGCGACCGACTCGAACGAGAGAACATCACCATTGAAATCTGTTATTCCAGCGACAGCCAGTATCCCGTCGATTTTGCACTCGAGATCACCTATGAAGGTGCCTACGAATTAGCAGAAGAGACTCTCGCCGATGGTACGAGCAAGTTGCTTGACGAGCATTTCGGCGCACTTGGTGGTTGGGTGGCTTCCACGCTGGTCAAACTTGGAGACCTACATCTCGGCTACTTACCGGCCGAGGATGAGTCGAGTTAGCGATTTCGTTCCGCAACTGCGTGAACTTCTATTCCGCCTCGCGGGCGTTGGGTGAGTTCTACTTTCACCCAATGCGGCTTAACCGTAATCATCACTTCGTTGGCAATTTCGGCGGAAAGGGCTTCCGCAAACATGGCCTTGTCTCGAAAACGCCATAAATAGAGCTTCAGAGATTTAGATTCGATGCAGAATTGATCTGGCCCGTACTCGATGACAACCTTGGCCAGATCAGGTTGAGAAGTTACTGGACATATCGATGAAACTTCGTCACTGGTGAACCGAACCGTGGTCACATGGGCGGGCGCAGGAAATACCTCCACATGATCGATTGGATGACGGACAGTAGATCCAAGAACGGCCATGCGCTACAAGCGTATTGACATTAAGCGCTGACTACTACACCAGATTTGGCGATATGAGTTCGGATAATGGAACAATCGGTCGCGGACCAACGTGAGATATTACTTCTGACGCGGCAATTGAGGCGATGCGTCCGCAGTCTTCAATTGACTTGCCCCGGGTGAATCCATAAAGAAATCCAGCCGCATACATGTCGCCGGCGCCAGTGGCATCTACAACCTGATTGACCGACTCGGCTTTGATGTGCACGAGATCGTGACCATTGACAATAATCGACCCCTTCTTTTCCCGAGTGACGGCAGCGAACTCGCAATCCTGCCGGAGAAGTTTTAATGCGGCATCAAATGAATCGGTTTGATATAGCGATAACAACTCAAGTTCATTACTGAACAAGACATCGATGTCGTCACTGATAAGTGCCAAGAAATCGTCGCGATGGCGATCCACGCAAAACGAGTCTGAAAGGGTTAGCGAAACCTTGCGACCCGCAGCGTGGGCATATCCAGCCGCTGTACGAAAGGCCCGCTTTGCTTCGTCGCGATCGAATAGGTATCCCTCAAGAAATAGGACGGCTCCGGCAACGACGGCGTCTTGAGAGATATCGGAAGATTCGAGCAATGCGGCTGCGCCCAGAAAGGTACTCATTGTCCGTTGTCCATCGGGAGTGACGACGATGATGCATCGTCCTGTTGGTTCAGTGACACTTGTTTCGCCTGGGAAAAACTTGACTCCAATTGAGTTCATATCCGTAATAAAAGTTGCGCCAAGTTGGTCGTCGGCAATTTTGCCAATGAAGCCAGCCCGACCACCCAAACTTGCCAAGCCGTATGCGGTGTTTGCTGCCGAGCCACCACTTGATTCGAGCACATTGGTAACTCGCGAATACAGATGCTGGGACCTGACCGAATCGACAAGCATCATCGAGCCCTTGACAAGTTGCTGATCAACTAGGAACTCTTCGTTCACTGAAGCAAGCACGTCGACTAGAGCGTTGCCGATAGCAACGACTTCAAATCGAATCCCAGGGCCGCTCGTTAGGTCGATTGGTGGCACGTGGAAAGACACTAGTTCCCAGCCCCAATTCGATATTGTCGGCGAACTAGCCTGCCTTCGTGCAACGACGTTGGGCACTCCTACCAGCCGATGCAAGCGCCGATGCCAAAGTGCTTCTTATCACTCGGGGAATTCGTGCCTTCGTCGATGGATTGGTGTACGTGATGTTGCCGGGATACCTCATCTTGCTTGGGTTCAGTGGCCTCCAGGTCGGTGCCGTCGTTACCGCATCGCTCCTCGGTTCAGCGGTATTGACGATCGTCGTAGGGGTCCATGGGCATGGAATACTGCGTCGCCATTTGTTGCAAATTGTTTCAGTGTTGATGATTGCCACTGGTATCGCTTTCAGCATCGCGACCACCTTGGTCGCGCTCATAATCGTGGCGGCGATCGGCACAATGAACCCGTCCGGTGGTGATGTCAGCGTGTTTCTCCCTACCGAACAAGCCCTGCTTCCGGCGACGGTGAGCAACCAATCCAGAACAAGTTTATTTGCGGCCTACAACCTCATCGGCGCGCTAATCGGCTCGATCGGTGCCATCTCCACGGGGCTCCCAGTATGGGTTGGCAATCGCCTTGGTCTTGACCCATTGGTCAGTAGCCGGACCACGTTTTGGCTGTATGCCCTGGCCGGTGTCGCAGTGTTGGTGCTCTATCGACGTCTTTCTCCCGCAGTTGAAACTGAATCAAATTCATTTGGGACTTCGCTTGGACCTTCACGTAAAACGATTTACAAACTTGCGGCATTATTTAGCCTTGACTCCTTCGGTGGTGGTTTCGCCGTTCCGTCGATTTTCGCCCTGTGGGTATTCCACAAATTCAATCTTTCCACTGCCGACCTTGGAATCATCTTCTTTGCCACCGGAGTCCTCTCCGCTTTATCGTCGCTGATTGCCGTACGCATTGCTAAACGCATCGGCTTAGTTCGAACAATGGTTTTCACGCACATTCCGGCCAGTGTGTTGCTCATTGCAGTTGTGTTTATGCCCAATGTTTGGTTAGCAATGACATGTTTTATTTTCAGAGGATTGCTTTCACAAATGGATGTGCCGGTACGGATCAGTTACGTGATGGCGGTTGTGACCCCGCCGGAGCGACCGGCGGCGGCCAGCATCACCAACGTGCCTCGCAGCCTTGCTTCGGCATTGCCGCCAATCGCTGCTGGCTGGATGCTTGACCAATCAACTTTTGGTTGGCCTCTGCTCATTTGTGCGGCTATCAAAATCACCTATGACTTGATTCTGCTCTGGCAATTTCGTCACATTCGACCGCCTGAGGAAATGCCAGCGCAAATCCTTCGCTAACGCACGACCATTACCAAGGTGCCATTGGCCGCTTGGTCTTGAAGTTCACGTTTGACAATCTTGCCAGCACCATTCCGCGGAAGTGGCTCGGTGACGATGGCAACATGAGTAGGAATCTTGAACTTGGCAATCTTGCCGTCGAGAAATGTCCATATATCTTGCGCCGTAAGCGCTATCTCGCCGTTAGGCAATACCGCGACCGCAACTTCCTCACCAAGGCGTTCATGGGGGATGCCAAATACTGCAACTTCATGCACGCCTGGGTACTCATAGATTGCACTTTCTACCTCGGCGCAGTAGACATTTTCGCCAGCGCGCAGAATCATGTCCTTAACACGGTCTTCGACATAGACAAACCCGTCAGCATCGACACGACCAATATCACCCGAGCGCAACCAACCATCGACGATGACTTCAGCCGTGGCATCTGGTCTTTTCCAATAACCACGAATGAGCATCGGTCCAAAAAACCAGATTTCTCCGGCTTCACCAGTCGGAACCGGCACGAGTTGCTCATCTCGAACTTCAACCCGCATCGGCAACACTGCTCGACCCGTGCTCGTCGGATGGGCGAGGTATTCCTTGCCACTAATGCCAGGTCCAAATGCGTTCGTCTCGGTCATGCCATAACCCAGCTGCGGGTTCCCTTGTTTGACGCTATTGGCCACTTTGGTGACGAGGGTTGTTGGCGCCGGGGCGCCACCTCCACCAACGGCGCGCAAACTAGACGTGTCATATTTTTCAAAGGATGGCGAATTGACAAGATCCCAACTTTGTGTCGGAACGCCGACAAAGTTGGTGATTTGCTCTCGTTCAATCATCTCCAAAGCCTTGTCCACGTCCCACTTGTACATGATCACGAGTTTCAAGCCGGCGATGAAACAACTGAGCATGACCGGCACGCAACCCGTCACATGGAATAGCGGCACAATGAGTATGAAAGACGTCGGCAAATCATCCGAGCTTGGTGGAGGGTTTCCGTACGCAGTGAGAATCGCATTGCGTGATGAAAACGCCATGATTGCGCTGATAATTGCTCGATGTGTTGATACCGCACCTTTTGGACGACCGGTTGTGCCAGAGGTGTAGAGAATCGTGGCGTCGTCATCGGATGAAATCTCTGCCCCGGGATGAGGTTTACCGAGCGACAAGGCGTCTTCCCACTTGTCTACGCCATGAGGCAACGACTTGGTCGATCGCACCACAAGTACTTTGATACTTCTCGCTACACAACTTGCCTGGGCCACGTCGAATCTCTGCTCGTCACAGATCAAAACGCAAGAGCCTGAATCTTCCAGAGCAAAGTCCATCTCATCAACGGTCCACCAAGAGTTCATCGATACACAAATTGCGCCAACTGAGATGATTGCGGCAAATGACACCGCCCATTCGGGGTAGTTGCGCATGGCGATCGCAACTCGATCACCCTTCTTTACTCCATAGGTATTGACAAGCAGATCAGCCAGGGCATCGACATGGTCCATTGCCTTAATGAACGACCAGCGCTCGTCCTCATAGACGAGAAATGTCTTTTCGCCGTGCGCACGCGCACCTGCAAAAAACTGCCCAAGATGGACCGGTGCGTTTTTGTACACCTGAACTTCGTTACCCAAAACTTTGGTTGTCACCAGTTCAAAGATCTGTCCTGGTCCGGTAACCGCAGCAATTGCCTCATCCCATGTCACTGACATTGCATCCCCCGTTGTAATTGCTTCGGCTTAGTTTCTGCTGCGTGGAGCTGAGGGGAATTGAACCCCTGGCCTGTACATTGCGAACGTACCGCTCTACCAACTGAGCTACAGCCCCTATTTCTCGACAAACCCTAGCGGCTATTGGGTGCGAGACGCCGAGCACGCGTTGATTTCAGCGCTGAAACTGTTCAGGCAACGCGACGAAAATGCTGCACGTATCTCTCGTTTTCGCGCTTCAGGCGCAACTGCACGAGCACGTAGCAATATCCGATCAACGCCAGCAGGCTCATGGTGAAGATATACACCATCACTGTCGAACCTGTCGTAAAGGCAAGAAAGAGGGACGCCGCAACGAGACCGGCCAGGCCGACCACGAGATGCTGGCGACGTTGGCGCAACATGTAGTGCGGGCTCAAATTAGTTGCCAAGCGATGGTGTCGAACACCTTCGGGACGAACAAGTGGGGCAGTTACGTGACTCAGTCGACCAATAGCATGCCCACGCCTCGGTGACGGCGCCAGTGGACGAGCCATCCCCCGAAGTTGACCGACTGGACGACGACCGCCGCTGTTTTCAAGAGAGTAGAGCTGCCGACGAAAATTGCTCACTGAACTTGACGGCGAACCGTTGAGTTTGGCTCTCACCAATGGTGGCAGGAGCACCGCCATCCAGGCCGCACCAACTATCAGCAGGATCAGTTTGCTCATTCGACTTGCCTCCAGAGCCGGCATCTTGCCGTTTTTCAGATTGTATTACAGATTCGCAACAATTACGCCCAAAACAGAGAGATTTCGCCCCTGGATGTGACCAAAAAGGCAGTCGCTTCAACCCGTTCGACCGTTTTTTGGGGTCGGTTCAGAGTTCCCGACGGTATGTACCTTGTCGTCCGCCTGACTTTTCCCACAATGTGAGATCGCCAATGACCATTGCTCGATCCGCACTTTTACACATGTCATAAATGGTCAAGGCGGCCACCGAACAGGCATGTAGGGCCTCCATTTCGACACCGGTGCGATCCACAGTGTCCACCTGAGCCTCAATGGCGACATGATCTTCACCGATTTCAAAATTGATCGTGACAGCCCCAATGAGCAATGGATGACATAGCGGAATCATGTCGGCGGTGCGTTTGGCCGCTTGAATTCCCGCTACGCGGGCAACGGCGATGACATCACCCTTTTTGACCTCACGATTGGCAATCGCGGCAGTTGTCTGTGGCTTCATAAACACCTTGCAACGAGCCACCGCTCGACGATGGGTTGGTTCTTTGGGGGTTACGTCGACCATCCGGGCTCGACCCATCGGGTCAAGATGCGAAAAATTCACGTCATTCACACCAATTACCCCCCGATTTGGCTCATCGAGCGGCGGGGACGAACAAAAGTGACACTGCCGATGTTGTGTCCAGCCCATTTCATGCCAACGGCACGCTTGATTTCAGCGGCAACATCATCGTCGCTCGCTCCACCGCGCACGAGTGCTCGCAAATCGAATTCGGTCGTTGAAAACAGACATGTCCGAAATTGACCGTCAGCGGTCAGCCGGACGCGGTCGCAATCACCACAGAAGGGTTTGGTGACCGATGGAATGACCCCAACCGTGCCCTTACCATCCAAATAACTCCATGTATTGGCAGGGGCCGCACCGCGTCCCGACATCTGTTCAAGTGGAAACACGGCATGAATTGCGGCAACTATTTCATCTTGCCCAACCACTTGATTGTTTTCCCACGAACCCTGTGCGTCAAGCGGCATAAATTCAATGAACCGCATTTCCACCCCTCGGTCGCGACCAAAGGCAGCCAGATCCACAATTTCGTCGTCATTGACGCCACGCTGAACGACCGCATTGATTTTTACCGGCGAAAACCCAACATCGATAGCCGTGTCAATTCCTGCCAAAACATGTTCCAATTCATCGCGACGAGTCATTTCGTAGAAACGTTGCTTATTTAAGGTGTCAAGACTGATATTGATGCGCCCAAGACCAGCCGATCGTAATTCCGATGCGACGAGCCTCAGCGTGGCACCGTTGGTTGTCAGAGCCAAATCAATTGGCTTGCCGGCCCGCGGTGAGTTGGCCGATCGTGGAACGACAAGCGTGGCCAGCTTGCCGACGAGTACGGCGACATGGGCCCGCATTGTTGGTTCGCCCCCGGTCAGACGGATGCCATCTACATCAAAATAATTAACACAAATCCCGGCAACCCGGTGCAATTCCTCGTAAGTGAGGACCTCGGAGCGATCCAGCCAGGTCATGCCTTCGGCGGGCATGCAATATGTGCAACGAAAATTGCAGCGATCTGTGATCGAAATCCGCAGATCCCGAACTGTCCGACCGAACGGATCAATCAATTCCACGGAGTGAGCCTACGCCCATAGCATTACGTCCACTTCGCCGCCGACACTGACGCCCTCGCCGTCGGGTACGACCGCAAGACCGTTGGCTAAAGCAGTAGCGGCCAATTGATGGCTCCCCTGGGGACCAGCAACTCGAACATGTAATCGACCATCTGGACAAAATGCTCCGAATACCCGAATGTAATGAATCTTTCCATCCGTTTTTCGATCAAGTGGTGCGTCCAGGATTGCCTTCACTGTCGGCCGAATTAAATCTCGGGTGTGACCCATCATCTTGCGCAGTGCTGGACGCGCCAGTAGCTCATAACTAATCAGCGATGAAACTGGATTGCCGGGTAGACCAAAGATTGGAATCGTGCGACCGTCGGCCGAGGTGAGTTGGCCGAAGGCAAATGGTTTAGCCGGCTTAATTGCCAATTGCATCCACTTCATTTGGGCGATTCGCGACAACACTGCTTTGACGATGTCGAAATCGCCCATGCTCACCCCGCCCGAAGTAACTATCGCGTCACATCGCATGGTCGCCTCGTGCAAAGTTTTCTCCAGCAATTTCTCGTCATCGGCAATGACCCCCAGATTGAGAACACTGCACCCTGTCGCCTCAATCATCGAGGCCAACATTGTCAGATTGCTTTCTCGAATTTGTCCTGGCAGCAACGGCGAACCGTCGGTAACTAATTCGTCTCCAGTCGAAAGCAGAGCAACCCGGGCTCGCCGATAGGTATGCACCTTTCGCGCATTGATACTGGCCAACACCCCCGCGCCTGGCGCATTTAGCACGCTTCCCGCGGCAAAAACCACGTCACCGATTCGCACGTCACTGCCCTCAGCGCGAACGGCTTGTAAATGCCGCGCGATGCGGGTTAGGCGTACTCGGTCATTGTCAAGTTTTTCCGAATCTTCCACCATCACCACAGCATCCGCACCATCTGGAATCGGCGCACCAGTCATAATTCGGACCGCGTCGCCGACACCCAAGGTGAATGAAGTCGCCGCTCCGGCGGCCAGCGTTCCGATTACATGTAAGTCACACGGAACTTCGGCTACATCCACAGCGCGCACGGCGAAACCATCCACCGCCGAATTGGCGAATGGAGGCACATTCTCACTGGCAACTACATCTTGGGCCAACACGCGACCGCTGATGTCCTCACACGACGTAAGTTCGGATTCGAGAACCGGACACAACTCAAGCACTACTTGGCGAGCATCACCAATCGCAATCATCGGAACTGACGGTATCTGTTCGTTAATCAGTAATCGCCTGGTACACCAACTGACGCAAATATGGCCGAATCGGATACGTGGTGGACGGCATTAATTGAGTGAAAAACATGGCCGTGACTTCTTCCACCGGATCAACCCAAAATACAGTGCTCGCCGCCCCACCCCACCCATATGTTCCCACCGGACAAGGCCCGCGAGTTTTGGCTTGATCGATGACTACGGAAAATCCGAGACCAAAGCCAATTCCATCGAAGTAGATCTCCTCACCTAAGGCACGTCCAAACGTGCACACATCTTGATTATTCGGCAGGTGGTTCATCGTCATCAGGGCGATACTCGCTGGCGAGAGCAGGCGCACATCACCAAGAACTCCGCGGTTGGCCAACATTTGCAAAAACAGGAAATAGTCAAACGCTGTCGAGATAAGCCCGCCACCCCCCGAGAGATATACAGGCATCGACTTGGCGTCATTTCCGAGGGCGTCCAATCGCTTGAGCCCTCCCGTCGATTCATTTACTCCATAAAGCGCCGCCAGCCGATCGTGATTTTCGGGGCTCACCCAGAAAGCAGTGTCGTGCATTCCCAACGGTCCGAGAATTTTCTTGGTAAAAAATTCGTCCAGCGGCATACCCGACACAACCTCGATAACTCGTCCAAGAACGTCGGTGGCAACGCTGTAATTCCACGATGTTCCTGGTTGAAAGACCAATGGCAGAGATGCATATTGATCACATATTTCGGCCAATGTTTTGTTTTGACCAACACCCATATCAAATCCAGCACGACGATAGATGTCATCCACTACATCTGAATACAGAAAGCCGTACGTTAAGCCCGCTGTCTGGGTGAGCAAATGCCAAATACGCATCGGCTCGGTAATGGGTTCCGTAACCGGCTTGAGCACGGTCCCACCACGCCACACACGTGAGTGGGCGAACGACGGAATGAAATCGCTAACCAAGTCCGTGAGCTGCAACTTCCCTTCCTCAACCAGCATCAGCAATCCGACTGAAGTAATTGGTTTAGTCATCGAGTAAATGCGATACATCGTGTCGAGTGTGGTTGGTAACTGAGCCTCAACATCGCGCAGACCAAAGGTGCTGACATGGGCCATATGTCCACTACGAGCTACGGCGATGCTGTACCCGGGCAAACGACCGTCGTTGACATATTGGCGAAAGTAATCGTCAATTCTGTTTAGTCGTTCAGCCGAAAACCCCACTTGTTTGGGCTCGATCTGCACTCGTAACTTACTCATCGATTGCCCTTCCGTCGTGCCGTACACCTGAGCCTATGCGTTGCAATTGCGGTCAGCGAAGGCGAGCTCGCAGCCACTGCTCAAACGACGGACCAACATCTGGACGCTTGAGGGCAATCTCAATGACGGCCTCCAACCATGCCCTTGGAGTTCCGGTGTCGTGACGCTCAATATCGCTCACTATTCCCCGCAGCGAGCCAGCGAGAGCAGACATTTGCAAGGCATCCGTAAGTTGAATTTCACCGTTGTCGGCCGGTCGCAATGATTCGATGTCGTTGAATACTTGTGGTCCAAATACATAGCGACCAATTATGACGATGTCACTTGGTGCATCGACCGGCAGTGGCTTTTCCACCACATGGGTGACTTCCACCAAGCCAACCAGATCGGGCTCGGATTTGATGCCAACGCAGCCATACGCAAAAACCTCACTATGATCAACGCGTTTGAGCCCGATCACACTGTCGCCGGTGGACTCGTGCACTTGAGCCAGTGCCTTGAGCAAAGATTCGTCACCCATTAATTCATCCGGTAACAACACTGCAAAAGACTCGCTACCCACTAGTTGACGTGCGCAACCTATGGCATGACCGAGTCCGCGAGGAACATCTTGGTAGACAACACTCACCTGCACGCTTTTCCCTAGGCAATCCAAACGATCGGCCAGTTCACCCCGACCGCTGTCGCGAACGCGGTTCACAACATCTGCTGATGGAGTGAGATAGGACTCAATGGCGGGTTTGGATCGATTTGAAACCACAATGATGTGCTCGACCCCAGCACTAATCGCCTCATCCATCACCAGTTGAATCACCGGGGTATCGAAAATCGGTAGCAACTCTTTGGGTACCGATTTAGTCGCTGGCAAGAACCGGGTGCCCAACCCGGCCGCAGGAATTACCGCGGTGCGCAAAGTCATCTCAACATCCTAGAATTACTAGTCACATGCCAACTTACGTCTACAGATTTATTGAATCCGGCAAAATCATTGAAGTCCAGCAAGCCTTTACTGATGAGCCCTTCACGACCATGACAGACCCCGCCGATGGCGAAATTCGAGCCGTCAAAAAGGTATTTACCCCTGTCGGAGTGTCATTTAAAGGTGGCGGATTCTATAAAACCGACAGCCGCTCCAAGTCTTTATCGCCAAGTGCTCCGACGACGACTGCAGCATCCAGCGGGAGCGAATCGACCAGTAATGGAGAGTCCGCTCCCAAAACCGCTGCATCTAGCCCTTCAGAATCTGGTGCAACTCCGATAGGCACGCCAGCGAGCAGCGCGCCAGCCAATACCCCGGCGAGCCAAACATCTGGCACTCCAGCAAAAACTTCTACAAGCGCGCCGGTGACCACATCTAATTCATAACACTCGGCACAAGTTATTTTGATCTGCACACATTGCTGCAACAATGCAGCGCCTCAAAAACTCCGGGGCAGTCGCTCGTATTTCAACCGCCGTAACTCCGATTGCCACTCGACTCAACACAATTCTCAACGCGGGATATTCAAAACTTTGTCGTGACCATCGTCTGCAGCGCCGAGCGATTGCCTCTTGCGCAGGTGTCGCGGCAGTGGTGTTCCTTGTCAATGTCATCCAACTGCAGTCACAAAAACAACAGTTGGCGGCGAATATCTCCGTACTTGTTGCCACCAACGACATAGCTTCGGGCGATCCCGTGACAAATTCCGCAGTTAAACAACTACTCGTGCCTGCTTCACTCGTAGCAGCCACTGTCATCACCCAACTTCCTAATACCGCCTACGCACGTCAAAGTATCGGGGCCGGAGAGCTGATCACCTCGATCAATGTTGCCGACAAATCCTCAAGTACTTCATTCATCCCTGCTGGCTGGCGAACCATCGCCATCACATCATCGAATGCCTTTCCGCCAATGTCAGCCGGTGACCACGTGGACGTGATTGCAAATGGCGTCATACTCGTGGCCAATGCGGTAGTTGTTTCGACGAGCGACGAGATGTCGTCACCAAGCAGCATGGTTTTCATTACCCAAGTCGTCATCGGGGTTCCAGCTGACTCCGCACCAAGTGTGGCAACTGCAGCCGCACTTGGTGACGCCACTCTCGTTGTCGCGCCGTAATCATTTCTTACCAATTGATTTATCGTATGTTGCTGGCAAACAATCCGAGAATTGCAACTCCACCAATAAATCGGTAGGCCACAAACGGGGTAAAGCTGCGAGTGCGAAGCAGTCGGATCATCCCCCACATCGCTATCCATCCCGAAATTCCCGAGGTGATAATTCCGACCACCATTGGAATGAGTAATCCATCTGGCATGCCATCAGAAATCAGATTGATTAGTTTGTACGCGACGGCCCCGGCAATCACCGGCACACCCATTAGAAATGACACTCGAGCCGCGGCATCCCGCGAAAACCCTTGTCGACGTGCCGCGGTAATTGTTATTCCCGAGCGTGAAGTTCCTGGATTCAAGGAAAGTACTTGAGCCAAACCGAGGGAAACGGCATCCCGCACAGTAAACGATTCAACATCCCGCTGACCGCTCTGGCGATCTGCCCACAGCAAAATCACCCCAAAAAAAATAAGTGAACAGGCAATCAGCCATGGCATTCCCAAATGTTTGGTGATCCAAGCATCACCGATGCCACCGACAACTGCCGATGGCAATGAAGAGACGACAAAAAACCATGCCAATCGACCATGCACGGATGCTCGCTTAGCGGGCACGAATACGGCAAGTACTCCGTCGCGAATATATAGACGTAACTCGTGTCGCAAGTAATACAGCACGGCAATCAGCGTGCCGAGATGCAACGCCGTATCAAATGCTCTTTCGGCAGCAACATTGTTAGTGAAATCGTTCCAGCCGAACAGCCACGGCACAATGATCAGATGTCCACTCGAAGAGATTGGCAAAAACTCGGACAGACCTTGAACAATGCCGAGGATGATCGCATGAAAAATGGACACGGGTGCTGCTTACAGTAAGATTGTTTCGATGTTCGGTAAACCCACAAGGTCTTGGTCTTGCGTGACGAGCGGAACCCCCAATGTCAGCGCCGTGGCCGCAATCCACAAGTCATTCACCGTTAACGAACTCTTCGTTCCACGGAGAAATAAGCGTAGACCCGCCCACGCATCTGCAATCTGGATCGTAATTTCGATTGGGTTAAAGGCGAGCGCATCACGATAGGTAATCAGTCGTCTTTGACGCGTCGACGTGTCGCCCGCAGTGAGAACTCCTAGTTGGAGTTCTGCAATCGTTATAACGGATACTGCGAGTTCGTCTGGAATCTTGCCCAAGTCAAGCGAACGTCCTGATTCTCTTGCCACAAAGATGTTTGTATCAATCAACGCCCGAGACATCTATTTGTTGTTCCACATTGCGTCGTGAAGCCTGTCGAGTTCTTGGATCGTGTAATCTTCGGGTCCTCGAATGTCATCAAGCATTGCGGGGTCAGCTGGATGAAAGTCGGCAAAGAACTCGTCCTTCGGGATCCAGCGGCGCTTGCCACCAATGGCTCGCAATTCAGCAGTCGGTCGTCCATCGACGGTAATCACAATCGATTCTCCTTGTTGGGCGCGCAAGATGAGGTCACGGGTGTTGTTGCGCAATTCTCGAGAGGCAACCTCAGTCATCGCTTCACTGTAGCATGTGTGCTACATCAGGTAGTTGTTGCTTAGGCGCCGCTCATGGTGACGTCACGAATGACCATGGTCAATCCGGCAGCGCGTGACGGCAGCCAGTCGACGTCATTGCCAAGAGCCACCACATCGAGCAACATTCGTTGCAGTGTGCTGGCGATCGTGAACTCGCGCACGGGTGCACCGACTTGACCATTCGATATGAGCAATCCGGATGCGCCCGTCGAGAAGTCACCAGAGATCGGATTCACTCCACTGTGTAGACCTTGCACCATTTGCACCCACACTCCGTCTTCCACTTCGGAAATGAGCTCAATTTGCGACTTTGTGCCGGGTGTGAGTTGCATCGCAATACAACCAACGCCGGGAGATCCGGCGAAACCTCCGCGAACCGCGTTTCCCGTGCTCACCGTGTTTAATCGGCGGGCGCTGTATGAAGAGTGCACAAACTTTTTCAACACACCATTTTCGATCAACACATTTCGACGTGCAGCCAGACCTTCGCCATCTATGTCGGTGGCGGTATAGGCGAGAGGATTTGTCGGGTCATCGACGAGCGTGATGCGCGCGTCGGCGACCTGATCTCCGAGTCGATCGGCAAAAAAACTTCGGCCCTTGGAGACACTCTCACCGTTGAGAGTGCTGGAAATCACTCCCAGAAACTGGGCCGCGACATATGGGTCTAGTACAACCGTTACCCGTTTGCTTGGCGGTTTGGTCGCACCAAGTAATCGTGTGGCGCGATCCGAAGCTTCACGGGCGGCCTTTGGCAGGTCGAATTCCTTGGGCGAATCGCCGACCGAAAAACCGTACCCGGTCTGGGTTTCATCACCTTCATCAGCAAGTGTTGCAACTGAGACATAGCACGAGTTTCCCCGTCCAGATTCGCGAATGCCAGTGGTGGTGGCAACCGCCGTTTCACTCCAACCATCGTCGTAATTTGATTCTTCGACGCGAATTCGCTTATCCATCCCGAGGGTAAGTTGCTCAAGTTCTTTCGTAATTGAGATCTTGCCGGTAGTCAGATAATGCTCAAGTTCGTCATCCCAAAATTTTTGTGGAACTGGTGCGACTCCGTCTGGCTCAGCGAGCCCGGCAAATTCATCGGAAGTACCAAATTGCACATTGTCACGGGCTTCAGCAAGAACCTCGGCAACCGCGGTCGCATCGAGAGTACCGGCATAGGCAAATCCGGTGCGACCATCTTTTATGACCCGGATTCCGACGCCCTCACTTTGTGCAGAAACAAAATGCTCGACTATTCCCTCATAGACACGTATTGCCGTTTCGCCGCCACGACCGACATATGCCTCGATTTGCTCACCCTTTGTGGCTTGAGCCACCACTCGATCGGCAATCGCTTGTAAATCTGGGACCTCAACGCTCACGCTGCGGTACCGCCGATGGTGAGCGACTTTACACGCAGGGTTGGTTGACCGTCACCGACCGGGACACCTTGGCCATCCTTGCCACACATTCCTGGATTACCCATGGCGAAGTCGTTTCCGAGCAGATCAATATCTTTGAGCACTTGCGGCCCATTTCCAATCAAGTTGCCCTCTCGCAATGGCTCGGTAATCTCGCCGTTTTCGATGAGATATGCCTCGGTCATTCCAAATACAAAGTCGCCGCTCGCAGTATCGACGCTGCCACCTCCAAGTTGCGCCACGTACACGCCGCGTTCGGTGGAGCGCACGATGTCATCAGGTTCAGATGTTCCATTCAGTACAAAAGTGTTCGTCATCCGAACCATTGGCAGATCGGCATAACTTTGTCGACGACCATTTCCGCTTTGCCGATGCCCTTCTTTGCGGGCCCGGAGGTAGTCCCACATGTAATCAGTGAGCACGCCATCTTCAATGAGCACATTGCGCTGTGAGCGATGCCCTTCATCATCGATTCCGATTGCTCCCCATTCTCCGGTCATCGTCCCATCATCTACGAGAGTGATGAAAGGTGCGGCAACCAATTCACCAACTCTTCCGCGGTACACGCTTGCACCTTTACCAACCAAATCGGCTTCGAGTCCATGACCACACGCTTCATGGAATAACACACCACCGCTGCCTTGTTTGATTACAACTGGCATGCTTCCTGATGGTGCTGGACGTGCTTTCAATTTCGTTATTGCCCGCTTGGCTGCTCGTACCGCAAGTTCCTCAACGTCGTGTTCCTCGAATAGCTCAAATCCAATCGTGTGGCCAAGCGAGTCGTAACCGGTCTGCATACCCGCATCGCCATTGGCAACAACACTCACCCGAAATAGTGTGCGAACTTGGTCATCGGCGCTAAAAACGCCATCGCTATTTGCAATCAGGATTCGTTTCATCGAGTCGCCATATCCGGCCGAAACTTGGACCACGGAACCATCAACGGCGCGCGCAGCCGCATCAACTCGCTGTAACATTTCGACTTTGCGAGCCTTTGCAACTTGGTCGGGAGCAATGCGAACATTGTTGACTTGGTGACGGTCAATTGGTCCCAGGGAAATAGTGTGTACTCCACCATCGCCTTGCTTGGCCGCCGTTGCAGCCGCTTGCGCTGCTGCCAGCAATCCTCGCTCCGAAAGATCTGAGGTGTGAGCGAATCCAGTGGTTTCTCCAGATACGACTCGAATCCCTGCACCTCGGTCGCGTCCACTGGTAACTTGCTCAACTTTGCCGTCATCAAGTCCAGCCGAAGTCGAGCGTTTGTCCTCAACATAAATCTCGGCAAATTCGGCGCCGGTACTACGACCTTTGGCCAACACTTTGACCAACACGTCCGTTTCAACTAAAGGAGCAGAGGTTGCACTTGGAGACATTCCGCCAGCCTACCGAATAGTGGACCCTGAGTATTTGCGATACATGCAGGACCGCCTACTATTTCTCTGTGGACAATCACCCTTCCGCAAATGTGCAGTCCGCGGCCGGGCGGCAGTATCAAACTGTGTGGTGGAAAGAAGCGATCATTTTTTCCACGTTCTATACCGGCTACACATTGGTCCGAAATCAATTTGGTTCGGCACTTGTAAATGGAGTTGATATTCCGTTTCATGCATTCAATAATGCAATTCGCGTAATCGAAATTGAACGCTGGCTTGGTCTATACCATGAAGAGTCGATTCAAGATCTGTTTCTTCCACATCTGTGGCTAATCAAATTGATGAACGCGTACTACGGAAGCGCTCATTTTTTCGTTACTTTGACTGTGTTCATTATTTTGTACAAGAAGCGCCCTGATGTGTTTCCGCAATGGCGAAATGCGCTCGCCGCTATGACTGGCCTGGCAATCATCGGGTTCGTTGTCTTTCCGCTGATGCCGCCACGATTGCTTGATAAGCCATGCCCGCCAGTAGATCGTGGCGGAGCGTGCATTGAGTCGCCATTGCGAAATTACAACAACTCGATCAGCTTCGGCTTCGTCGACACAATAAGTTCCTACGGTGGTCCGTGGACATTCAATAAGGGTCCCGGAGCAACTCTGTCAAATCAATATGCGGCAATGCCTTCACTGCATGTCGGCTGGGCATCTTGGTGCGCATTTGCGCTGTGGCCACTTACCCGAAAACGGTGGATGCGAGCAGCACTTCTTATCTATCCGGCAATCACCTTGTTCTGCATTGTCGTGACCGCCAATCACTTTTGGCTAGATGGAGTCGGTGGACTCATCGTATTTGGTGTTGGATTCTTAATCGGTACAACTCTGCATAATTGGAACCAACGCCGACTCGGTTTCGTCGATCCCCCTCCGATCGGGACTTAGCGCGACAAATAAAATGAGGGCGGTCTCACGACCGCCCTCATCTCAATTAAGTTTCGAATGCCCAGATCAAGCTACGGAATCGGCACCGGCAATAACAACACCCATGCATCTGTGCCCGTCTTCAATAACACGCCGTGTTGAAATGAACCGGAATCAAAGCTTTTGAAAGTCGTCGTCCCGTTCAAGGTAACTCCAGTACTAGGCGTGATATGTAATCCGCTGGAACCAACTTGACCAAGGTCAATTTTTGTTCCTATTGGAAATGCAACCGACGCATTCGTTGGAATCGTGATCGAAATTGCCGTCGTCGACGATGCCGTGATGAACTTTCCGGCATCAGCGAGAACCAGCGTGTAGCCCGATCCCGTTTGTGAATTGATAGTTACTGGCGAAACCGATCCAGATGTGCCAGTTGCGCCAGTGGCACCAGTCGCACCAGTCGCACCAGTCGCACCAGTCGCTCCGGTGGCACCGGTCGTTCCAAGAAGCAATTTGATTTCAGTTTGTCTGCATGTTCCACTCTTGGAATAGCGCATCTGACCGGATGCCTTTTGCGCGCAAACGGTAATCGCAGATCCAGAAGTTTCGGCCCGAGCGGCGGCAACACTGCCGACTCCCAAGGCTGTTGCCACAATCACAATTGTTAATCGCTTGCTCATTCCTCGGGAATTTCGTATCTCTTGACTTGATTCGCTCACAGTGACCTCCGATTACTAATGGATTCGTATTTACTTCACACTACTCAATGCCAAGAAACTCAACACCCACAAGTCATCGCCAACAATGGGGGTATCGTGAAAGGGCTATGGCACTCGCCGATATCCGTCAACCCAGCGATTTACGGTCGTTGAGCATTCCCCAATTGGAGGAACTTGCCGGCGAAATACGAGATTTTGTCGTCGAATCCGTGGCCGTAAATGCAGGTCACTTGGGTTCAAATCTCGGCGCGGTCGAACTTACTCTGGCGTTGCATCGAGTATTTGACTCACCGCGCGACGCAATCATTTGGGACACCGGACACCAGGCCTACATTCACAAAATTGTTACTGGTCGTCGCCCTGGATTCAATCAACTCCGTCAAGCCAACGGTCTGTCGGGGTACCCAAGCCGCGAAGAAAGTATCCATGATTTCGTCGAAAATAGTCATGCCTCAACATCCTTGAGTTACGCCTACGGATTGGCGGTTGCCCGCGACTCGGGACTCACACCGGGTCGACGCCATGTCGTTGCGGTGATTGGTGATGGTGCAATGACAGGTGGTATGGCCTACGAAGCGTTGAATAACCTGGGCCACGCCAAGAAGCGCGTGATCATTGTGCTCAATGACAACGGGCGCAGTTATGCCCCAACCATTTCGAATCTGACCCAAGCCCCCACCACTTCCGAAAAGTCGAGCGACGTCACCGGACCAATTGATCGAGTGACCCAGTCTCTAGCCAACAAACTCACGAATATTCGTCTGAATCCGGTATACGTTCGGCGTCAACGCAAACTCGAGCGATTTCTACGCGATTTACCGCTTGTTGGACCGCAGGCTGAGCGCGGTTTGGAAGCGTTCAAGGCTGGGGTGCGCGAATTTCTCCAACCTCCGGCTTTCTTCGAAGCACTAGGAGTTCGTTATGTCGGACCGATTGATGGCCATGATCTGGAAGCCCTCGAACATGCGTTTTCCGCCGCCGAGGAACGTGTTTCGGAGGGTCCGATTGTCATTCATGTAATTACTCAAAAGGGCCGTGGCTACCCGCCAGCGGAGGACGATGACGAAAAGAATCTGCATGATGCACCGGTATTCGATCCGCTGAAAGGACCACCGAAGTCGATACCTACGGGTTATACCCAGGCGTTTGCCGAAGGGATTATCAAAGTTGCCGAACTCGATTTACGCATCGTGGCAATTACCGCGGCAATGCCTGGACCGACTGGACTTCTACCGTTTCAAGAACACTTCCCTGATCGCTTTTTTGATGTCGGAATTGCTGAACAGCACGCGGTTACTGCTGCGGCGGGAATGGCCATGGGTGGACTTCGACCGGTCGTCGCGTTGTACTCGACATTTCTCAATCGAGCATGGGATCAAGTTGTATTTGATGTGGCCCTTCACCGCCTGCCGGTGGTGTTCTGCCTCGATCGAGCCGGGATAACTGGCGATGATGGACCGAGCCACCATGGCATTTTTGATATGGCGCTGCTTTCTAAAGTGCCCGGAATGAGAGTCCTGGCACCATCGAGTGCGCAGGAACTACAACAAATGCTTGCCGATTCAATTGGGTTGGCCGACAGCGGTCCGGTAGCCATCCGCTATCCAAGAGGTTTGGCCCGAAACGTTGCCGACGACGCTGTCGGCTCAGGTGTAAAGGCGCACAAACTCCGAGTCGATCCGACAAATGAAATATGTATTTTGGCTATTGGCAAACTCGTTGGTAACGCCGAGAAAGCTGCTGAATTGCTGGCCGATAAAAATATTAAAGTTTCACTTTGGGACGTTCGATCGTGCGTTCCACTAGATGCCGAAATGATTCATGATGCCGGGGAACACCGGTTAGTGATCACCATAGAAGACGGTATTCGTGATGGCGGGATTGGAATGATGATTGCCGATGCAATCACTAACGAATCTTCGGCAATCGGCACCGCATCTCCGCACATCGAGATTCTCGGTATCCCCACTCGATTCATTCCTCATGCAAAGCCCGACCAGATTCTCGCCCAACTTGGCCTCGATGCACAAGGCATCACTGATACTGTCCTTCGCCAACGTCTTCGTTAATTGACATGAGTTCACTTGTCAATGAGCTAGTCCTCGCCATGCAATTGGCCGATGCGGCCGATGCCGTGAGTTTGCCTGGATACCGCTCGCAGAATTTCTCAGTTGAGCGCAAAGCCGACAACAGCGAAGTCACCGAAATTGACCGCGCCACAGAACGTGCGATATCCGACTTACTGAGTAGCGAACGTCCAACTCACGGTATCTACGGTGAGGAACACGGAATGAGCGGTTCTGTTGACGCTGATTTTCAGTGGGTCATCGACCCAATTGACGGAACCACCAATTTTGTTCGTGGTATACCAGTGTGGGGATCGCTTATTGCACTCGTTCACAACGAAGTTCCAGTGTTGGGAGTGGTCTCTGCGCCAGCCCTTGGTTTTCGCTGGTGGGCTACGACGGGGACCGGTGCTTTCTGCAATGGGTCGCCGATTCAGGTAAGTGCCATATCAACGATTAGTGACGCACATCTGAGCCTCACTCCAAACATCGGCTGGAGAAATGTCGGTCGCCTGTCGGCTCTAGAGCAATTGCAGGCCGATGCCCAACGCACCCGTGGCTTTGGCGACTTTTGGCAGCACATGCTTGTTGCCCAAGGAGCAATTGATCTCGCCGTCGACGCGATCGGTTTGCAACCGTATGACACGGCGGCACTGTACCCAATTGTTCAGGAAGCCGGAGGTTGCATTACCGATCGACATGGAAACAGCAATTGGCGAGCCAACAGTTTGATTACTTCAAACGGGCATCTTCATGATGAGGTGATAGCGCGACTCAATTAGAAAGCAGACGCACGCAACTGCTGGAAGAAGATCCGAATTGCGACTGCAACGAGCAGAATCGCGAACAATACGTTTGATGTGGTGTCGGTGAGTAACGCGGACACAAATCCTCCCGCGATTGCCGAAACAATTCCCGAACAACCGATAATCATTGCGGCTGTCAAATCAACATTTTTCGCCGACCGGTTTCTGATTGTGCCCATGATTGCTGTTGGCACGATGACGGCAATTGAAGTTCCTTTAGCGATCACTGAGGAGATTCCAAATATCACAATCATCGCCGGCACCAATACAATTCCTCCGCCCACACCCAATAATCCGGCTAGCGCTCCGGCAGCAAAGCCAATTGCGATGAGAGAAAGAACAATTGACAAATGCAATTGGTCGCGACCATCGCCTTGGGTGGCAATGAAGAGTCGAATTGCGGAAACGATGAGCACCGAGGCGAAAATAAGTCCTAATGCACGCTTCGAAGTCACGGCAAGTAAATGAGTTCCCACAATTGATCCAACAATTGCCCCGCAAGAGAGCCAAAACGCCACTGGCCAGTCCACGTGTTGATGACCCCAATAGGTAATCAAACTTGCCAGCGAGATCGGCAGGATCGCCGCTAACGACGTACCGTGAGCCAAACGCTGATCCATTCGAACAAAAATTGTTAGACCGGGTACGACGAGAATTCCGCCGCCAACACCAAATATTCCGGAAAGAAACCCCGCCACCAGACCGACAAACACCAGCATCCAAACATGTCGGGTCGGCTTATTCATTTGCGCATATGAGCAAGTAAACCGCTTAGTCGCCGAGAGACTCCGCGTGGCATGACCGATGACATTGCGCTGAGTCCCTTGTATATCGCACCGGGTATGTCAAGTGCGTCACCTCTAGCCACGGCATCCAAACCGGCTTCAGCCACATCTCGGGATTTAAGCCATGCAAATTCAGGAAACGTTGATTCAAGTCCGGACGTATTTGACACTCGTTGAAACTCGGTGTGGGTAAGTCCTGGGCACAAAGCTGTAACGCGAACTCCGGTACCACGCAGTTCTTCGTGCAACGCTTCGGTGAAACTTGTGACATAGGCCTTTGTGGCTGCATACACGGCCAAGCCCGGGTTTGGCTGAAAACTTGCCACACTCGAAACATTGAGTAGATATCCACGGCCCCGTGTCAACATGACGCGAATGGCGACATGCGAGATTCGTGTCAGAGCCAACACATTGAGACGAATCTCATTACTCAGCCGCTCAATATCCAGTTCGTAGACAAGTCCCGAACTTCCGAACCCGGCATTGTTCACGACGAGATCAACAGGTGTTTTCGATCTGTCCGAAATTCGGAGTTCCACTAATCCGACTCCCACATCGGTGGAGAGATCGGCAGTAAGTACTTCAACATTGGGATACTTGGCCGCCAGCGCCACGAGTCGGTCGCTACGTCGAGCAACCACAATCATCGGAATGTGAGCCTCGCCAAGCAAATTCGCGAATTCTTCGCCGATACCACTTGAAGCGCCCGTTATTAACGCGCATGTGAACGGATATATTTCATTCACCGCAACATGCTTAGTGCGCCGAACTGCGACTTTCCGTGAGTCCACCAGCTGCAGCGAGTCGCGCATGGGCGCGTCTGAGCGCAGATTCAACAGTTGCATCGTGTTCACTGCGCATTTCTTCTTCCGCGCGAAGTTGTGCTCGCCGGGCGCGTTCAATGTCGATGTCACCCGATAATTCGGCCGAATCCGACAAGATCGTCACATGATCCGGTGCCACTTCCACGAATCCACCGTGCACCGCAAGATCCTGCACGGTGCCGTCGACAAGGTAAATCCGAGTGTGGTTTTCTACCAACGCGCCCAAAAACGAGGCGTGCCCGGGCAAGAACGCTATTTCTCCTCCATCAATGGTGCGCGTAATGACTTGACGCGCCTCACCCGAATACAGCACACGCTCAGGCGATACAACTTCAACGCGAAATGCGCCCGACTCAGCCATTACGACGCTGATTCCTGCAGTGCCTTGGACTTGGCTAATACCTGTTCGACTCCGCCCACGTTCAAGAATGCCTGCTCGGGAATATCGTCAAGGTCTCCCTTGATAATTGCCTCAAAGCTGTCCACCGACTCGGCGGTCTTTACATATTCGCCTTTGACGCCGGTGAAGACTTCGGCGACGAATAGTGGTTGAGACAAGAATTTTTGTACCTTTCGGGCCCGAGAAACGGTAAGTCGATCCTCTTCGGAGAGCTCATCAAGTCCCAAAATTGCGATGATGTCTTGCAGCTCCTTGTAACGCTGAAGGATTTCCTGCACGCGACGGGCCACATTGTAATGACGCTCGCCAACCACTTCGGGGGAAAGAATGGTTGACGTTGAGGCCAGAGGATCGACTGCTGGATAAATACCCAGGGAGGCAATCTGTCGGGAGAGTTCAGTCGTCGCATCCAAGAAGGTGAACGTTGTGAACGGAGCCGGATCGGTGTAGTCATCGGCTGGCACATACACCGCCTGCAACGATGTGATCGAACGACCACGAGTCGATGTGATGCGTTCTTGTAGTTGACCCATTTCATCGGCCAGCGTCGGCTGATAGCCCACGGCTGACGGCATGCGACCAAGCAAAGTGGATACTTCGGAACCGGCTTGAACGAAACGAAAAATATTGTCAACGAACAACAACACGTCTTGGTTCTTCACATCGCGAAAATATTCGGCCATAGTCAGTGCGGATAACGCGACACGCAAACGTACGCCTGGTGGTTCGTCCATTTGACCGAACACAAGTGCGGCCTTCTCAAACACTCCTGACTCTTCCATTTCAATCCGTAAGTCAGTACCTTCGCGAGTACGTTCGCCCACGCCGGCGAACACGGACACTCCGCCATGGTTTGATGCCACGCGATTAATCATCTCGGTGATGAGAATGGTCTTGCCCACTCCTGCGCCTCCGAACAATCCGATCTTCCCACCCGCTAAATATGGCGTGAGCAAGTCAATGACCTTGATTCCTGTCTCAAACATTCGAATCGACGGCTCAAGGGTGTCAAAGGCTGGCGCCGGTCGGTGAATTTCCCAGCGCTCGGCATCTTTGAAGTCGGCATTGTCGCCATCCAAACAGTCGCCCCACACGTTCCACACATGTCCAAGAGTTATATCGCCAACCGGGACAGTGATCCCGCGACCGGTATCTCGTACTGGGGTACCGCGACGTAATCCATCAGTTGGCTTCATGCACACTGCGCGCACACGGCTTTGACCTATTTGTTGGGCAACTTCGGCCAAGATCACATTAGGTTTGCCATCGACGGTGACAGTGAACTCAAGTGCGTGATTAAGTTCAGGAAGTGATCCGCGCGGAAACTCAACGTCAATGACAGGGCCGGCAATTGCCACGACTCGACCATCTTTGCGCTCTGTTGCTGGAGTGACTACTGCTGTGCTCATGCTGTTCTCCTGTTTCTAGAACTATTTACGGGATCCGAGGGCTTCGGCTCCACTAACGATTTCCATGATTTCGGTTGTAATCGAATCTTGACGGGCGCGATTCATGATTCGTGAAAGGCTCTTAATGATTTCGTCGGCATTATCGGTGGCCGACTTCATAGCGCGCTGACGAAAGGCATGTTCACTGGCGGCGGCATTAAGTAACGCCGCATAGACACGAGCCTCCACGTAGCGCGGTAACAACGAATCAAGAATGACCTCCGGCTCTGGCTCAAATTCATAGCCGCCGGCGGACGCGGCCGGTCTGCCATCGCCACCTTCGATGACTTGCGATTCAAGCGGCACAAGAGGTCGTCGGACGACCTCTTGAGTTCCAGATGAAACGAACCTCGTATATACGAGTTCGACCCGATCGACCTTTCCGCTAAGAAACATTTCCGTTACGAATTCACCAATTCGTTTGGCATCGGCATACCCAGGCGCATCAGAAAACCCAGAAAAGCCCTGGGTCAGTTTGTATCCGCGAAAACGAAAGAACGATGCAGCCTTGCGGCCAACTGGCACCACAAGGTAATCCTTGCCGGCGAGAACATCTGCTTTGATTTCACCTTCGGTTGCCCGCATAACTCCGGCGTTGTAACCGCCGCACATTCCCCGGTCGGCGGTAATAGCGACGTAACACGCGGTACGAATATTTTCACGCGGTTTGAGAAATACAGAGGAACTTACGGCTCCGCCGGCGGCCAAATCTTTGACCACTTCAGTGATCCGTTCACTGTAGGGCACGGCGGCAATCACTCGCTGCTGTGCCTTGACAATTCGCGAGGCAGCGATGAGTTCCATCGCTCGAGTGATTTTCTTGGTTGCTTGCACGGACCGAATTCGTCCGCGCAGAATACGCTCTTGCCCGCCAGCCATAAGAGTCTTACTCCGTCGCCAAGGTCTTTGCGCTTGCCGCATCGCCAACTTCGCCGGCGTCGGTATGCGTTGGATCGGCCACGGTCAATGCGATCGTGGCAACGAATGACTTTTTAAATTCCGTGACGATGTCGCCCAAGTCTTTTGGCACATCGGCCTTTGAATCCTGACGAATTCCAGCGAGAACCGCCCCATGACGGGTGCGCATGTGATCCAGAAGTTCATTTTCGAAACGACGCACATTGTTCACCGCAATGTCATCGAGATAGCCCTTCGTCCCGGTAAAAATTGATACCACTTGTTCCTCCACTGGCATCGGGCTGTTCAACGGCTGTTTGAGCAATTCGACAAGTCGGTAGCCACGCTCCAATTGAGCCTTGGAAATGGGATCCAACTCCGAACCAAATGTGGCAAATGCTTCAAGTTCACGAAATTGAGCCAAGTCAATTTTCAAGGTTCCCGACACACTCTTCATCGCCTTGATTTGAGCATTTCCTCCCACTCGCGAGACCGAGATGCCCACATCCACGGCGGGTCGCACCCCGGATTTGAACAAGTTGTCCTTCAGATAAACCTGCCCATCGGTGATGGAGATGACGTTGGTCGGAATGTATGCCGAAACGTCGTCGGCTTTTGTTTCGATTACCGGCAATGCCGTCAATGAACCCGCGCCATTGGCATCGCTGAGCTTTGCTGCACGCTCCAACAATCGACTATGTAGATAAAACACGTCACCTGGGTATGCCTCGCGACCCGGCGGTCGACGAAGCAACAGCGACATTTGGCGGTAAGCCTCTGCCTGCTTGGACAAGTCGTCGTACACCACAAGGGCATGTTCGCCGTTTTCCATCCAGTGTTGACCCATTGCACAACCGGTATAGGGGGCCAAGTATTTAAACGGTGCCGGTTCTGACGCCGGTGCGGCGACAACCACCGTGTATTCCAACGCCCCGTGCTGGCGCAACACCTCCACCGTCTGGGCAATGGTCGATCCCTTTTGTCCAATCGCAACATAAATGCACTTCACACCCAGACCGCGCTGGTTGATGATCGTGTCGATGGTGATAGTGGTCTTTCCGGTTTTGCGGTCACCAATGATCAGTTCGCGCTGTCCACGACCGATCGGAGTCATCGCATCAATTGCTTTGATTCCAGTTTGTAGTGGCTCGTGAACTGGCTTGCGACCCATAATTCCCGGTGCCTGCACTTCGACACGTCGCGTTATTGCGCCAACTATGTCGCCTTTGCCATCAATCGGAACACCAAGAGGATTGACAACCCTTCCCAACATGGCATCGCCAACTGGTACTGACAAAATTTTGCCGGTGGCTTTGACGGGTTGACCTTCTTCGATCCCATCCGAATCACCGAGCACCACGGCGCCGATTGAATCTTCATCCAAGTTGAGTGCCAACCCAACGGATCCGTCGGCGAACTCGAGTAGTTCGTTAACTGCGCAATCAGGCAAACCACTGACACGAGCAATACCGTCGCCAACCTCGGTGACCCGACCAACGGTTCGCGCTTCGACGGACGGCTTATAGCCCTCAAGTCCTTTGGTAATCGCAGTTGCAATATCGCTTGCGGAGAGTGTTATTTCAGCCATGTTGATAGTCCCTTCAGATTCGCGACTTCAGTTGTTCAAGACGGGTACGCACGGTGTCATCGATAACTTCATCACCGACTGTTGCAACCAAACCGCCCATCACGGTTGGGTCGACGACTACTTTGAGATTTACTTGTTTGCCGGTGGCTTTAGTGAGTGCTGCTGCCAGACGCTTTTGCTGATCATCGGTGAGTTCGATGGCACTTCGGACCTCGGCAACTTCGAGTTTCTTTTCACTTGAAGCGCGTTTGACCAATGTGTCAATAATGGCCGGCAAATCACGTGACCTACCGCTTCCAACGACGAGTGAAACAAGTTGAGTTGTTGTGTTGCTTGCTTGGCCGCCAAGTAGTTGCTCAACGATGCTTTGACGGCGACTGGCTGGAATTGTGGCGTCGGTCAAAGCACTCCGCAATTGTTCATTTGACTCGAATGCACGAGCCATGCGAAATAATTCGTTCTCGACAATGTCAATGTTGCCCTCGGCTTGGGCAATTTCAAAGAGTGCACGAGCATATGCCTCGATACTTGGGTTGCTCATCGGCTTGCTCCCACACTTGATATAAAGGCTTCAATTAAATCTTGTTTGGTTTGGTCGGTAAGCGTGGCTTGCACAACTGCCGGAACAGCGAGAGAAGCAAGCAATGCGATCTCGGCGCGCAATTCTTCAGTCCCCCGACCGCGTGCCACAACTAAATCAGCGGCGGCTTTGGCTTCCAACGCGGCAACTTCGCTGGCTATACGGATTCGACCATCCACAATCAATGCAGCAGCCTGAATGTCCGCTTCGGCGAGCAATCGTGAGCGTTCGGCATCAACATCGCCGAGTGCCATCCGAATGTCGGATGCATCGCTTTCAGATTTTGTGCGTGCCTGAGCCGCACCGTCAAGCTCCTTTTGAATGCGCTCGGTACGAGCTGTCAATGCTTTCTTCGCTACCGGACCGGCAAATTTATACAACAACCCAAAGACAATGATCGACGACAATCCGCCGTAGATAATTTCCGCAGTTTCTGGAAGGAGCCAGTTGTGGGTGACCGTCGGATCTTCGGAAGCCAAAATGGCTATGACGTGAACGATCATGTGCTGACTCCTGAGGCCATCGCCTGGCTAACTGCACGTTGAACAACCGCTGCGTCGGGATTTTTTCCGACCGCAATTTGTGTGGTTCGTTCAGCAACGGTGGCAACAGCTAGAGCGATCTGATCCCGAATTGCCAATCGCGCTGCGGTTGATTCTGCTTCTGCGGTCGAGCGCTGTCGAGAAATGCGCGCATTGACTTCCGCGATTGCCAAGACGCGCTCCGAATCAAGCGTTTGGCGGGCCTTATCAATGCGACTCGCGGCTTGGGTGCGAATTTCGACAAGGGCTGATTCATACTGTGAGACATCGGTCCGCGCGCTTATACGAGTAGCTTCCGCATATTCGTGATCTTCTTGAATCCCGTTGTACCTTGCATTCATACCCTTTTTCAATTTCGGAAATAAGAAAATTCGCATGATGACGAGGAACACCAGAAACGACCCAGCACCCCACACCAGTTCTTTGCCTTCTGGGGAGATGGGGTTGGGACCGGTAGTTGATGCTTCAGCTTCAGCTTCAGCAGTCTCTGCACTGACCGAGCCAGAATAAACATGTGATTGCACCGGGTGTCCTTGCCACGTTGTGACATGGATAATCATCGTGAGAACTCCTCAACTTTTCGCTGGGTACGGTTGTTGCTATGCACGGGCGGCTCGTGACTTAGAAATAATGCTCAGGCGTACTTGAGCAAAATAAAGACGACGAATCCAATCAACGCGAGTGCTTCCGTAAATGCGATACCAAGGAACATCGTGGTGCGAACCATGCCTGCTGATTCTGGTTGGCGAGCCATTGCCTCAATGGCCTTACCGAAGATGATTCCGATACCAATTCCCGGGCCTATTGCCGCGAGACCATAGGCGAAACCTGCCGATGCTGCAGCGGCAACGTTTTTTGCCTCCGCCGGATCAACGACAACCGCCGCAATTCGAGATAACGCTTCCATGTCTATTTGTCTCCTATTGTTTTGTTGGTTATTGAATGGTTTTTCATCGATTTATGACCTAACGCCTAGTGTTCCGAATGTACGGCGCCAGAGATATACACCGCGGTGAGAATGGTGAAAATATAGGCCTGCAAAAATCCGACAAGCAGCTCGAATGCCGTGAGAAAGATCAACATGAAAAATGGAAGTACTCCGAGCGGAACCAAGAAGAGTTGCTGTGTACGTGCCTGAAACAACGCCTCGGAGAGAAGCGCAAAAATCACAAGCAAAAGGTGACCCGCCAGCATGTTGGCGAAAAGTCGCACCATCAGCGAAAACGGCCTGACTATCAGAGTTGATATAAATTCAATTGGTGTGACCAAGGCATAGAGTGCCTTTGGTACGCCCGGCGGGAAAAGAACCGATTTGAAATATCCGAAGAACCCTTGGTGCTTAATACCTTGCGCGTTATAAATGACCCACACCATGATCGCAAGAAAAGCCGGAATTGCCATTCGCGCGGTTGCAGGCATTTGAATAATCGGAATAATTCCCGGAACATTGCAGAGATAAATGAAAACGAACAGCGTCAATAAAAATGGCGTCCAGGTCAGGCCATTTCGGCCCATGGTCTCCATGATGATGTTCTTCTCGATAAATTCGACCAAGATCTCAGCAAGGTTGCGTGCGCCCTTGGGAGCCTTGCGCGCTTCGGCGCGGGCCGCAATTAAAAATAGCGAGATGCCAATTACTGCAGCCAAGATTGATATAAGTACAACCTTGTTGATACCGGGCACGACATCTTTCCAACGGAGAATTTGATTAATCGGCGGAAACTCGAAAGCGAACACGGTGTTGTTAGTCCTACGTGGTGAGTGATTGATCAGTGGATTGTGAAGATGCCGGTTTGAGACCGGGGAATGCAAGCGATAGTGAAACATACCGAAGTTCCCAGAACAGCAAACCTAGGTGCGTCACGATGATAGTGAGTCCAAGCGGGAGAAGTTCGACCCATGACGCTTGTCTCACCGCATAGACCGCGATGGAAATAATGGCGAGTCGCAACAGATAGCCAAACATCATCGAACCCATCATCACCGCATAGGAGATCTTGGCCGTATAACTCACCAACATCGCGGCCAATACGAAATTTCCGAGCACCAAAGCCAAGCCATAGGCGCTTGACCATGCTCCTTCGCTACCCCAAATAAGTGCTCCAATCCCGACTAGCGCGGGAGCAACCCACAATCCGCGTTTCACAAGATCGCGGACGATCGCGGCTTCCGGGGCGGGACCGGCGTCGTTCATAGCGAGAACAGAGACAAATGACGAGCCCTCATGTTTTGTCATGAGTTCACCGACGATGCCTCGGAATCTTGGACTTGGTGGCTGATTGATTGTCGTAGCCGTTGGTGTTGGAGAAGTTTCATGCGATCGTCATAGACGTACCACATACGGGCAAAATTTCCGACCAGTGAGAGCACGACGAGAACAATCGTAAATAACGGTCGTGTATCAGCGGCCGAGTCGATTGCTAGACCAATGACCAGAAAAACCGCGGTACTCAACGCAATATCTGGTCCGCGACCTAGAGAGTCGTCGGTACCAGCAATCGGCTTCTTGGGAACCAATACTTTGGGGAGCAATTTCACCGTACGACCTGAAGTGATGGCCGATCACCTCTCGCGGAGGCTTCTCGGCTTCTTGTGAATACAAGTACAAACTAGACGGCGCAGCGGTCGCATGCCAAACCGCCGGAGTTGTGATGCATTAGTGAACTTGTGAAATTAACTCTTACTCAGTTGGCGATTCTGAATCTCGGCTCCATCTGGGGTGTAAGACGGTAAACAGAGCAAGCACCAATGCCGCAACCATGAGTGGTATGAAGTTGGTGGATCCTGAACTCAATGCTGGGTACAGCACCACAGCCGATAGCAAGCCCGTCCATGCCCACAATATGACGACCGCTCGTCGCGGGCCATGCCCCAAGTCAATGAGTCGATGATGTAAGTGTCCACGGTCGGCTGTGGCTATCCCTTGTCGGCTGACTGTCCTTCGCAAGATCGCAAATACGACATCAACTATCGGAACGCCGAGAACTAATAGCGGTATGAACAGCGGCGCCAAAAAGAAATACGTCTGACCACTGAACGCCTGCGAGGCTGGATCGGCGCGACCCCCAACGACACTCGTGGATGTAGCCATCAGCAACCCAAGTACGAGCGCGCCACAGTCCCCCATGAATATTCGAGCGGGATTGAAATTGAACGGAAGAAAGCCGATACATATACCAAGAGTGATAATGGCGATCAGCGGACCAATGTTCGGTTCAGCGAGGAGACCAAGATCGCCAAGGTGTTTGCTATAGACGAAAAAGGATCCCGATGCAATTGCGACAATTCCGGCAGCTAGTCCATCGAGTCCGTCGATCAGATTGATCGCTTGGGTCATTCCAAGCAACCATAAAACGGTGAAGAGCGGAATCCAATCGTTGGAAAGCACGAACACATCAAGGAATGGAACTCGAAAGTAAAACATCGTGACACCGAACCACACGAGTACGAGAGCAGATGCAACGACTCCGGTTACTTTCATTGGTGCGGATACTTCACGAATATCGTCGACAAAACCAAGAATGAAAATCACCGTTGCAGCGATAACAACTCCGAATATTTCCGAGTTATTGTCAAACAGAGGGGCAAATCTTCCCATCTGTCCGGCTAATGCAATTGCCGATACGAGCCCGATGTAAAACGCAATTCCGCCAACATCAGGGGTGGGGACCGGATGCGACCTACGTGCGTCGGGTTGGGCCATCCAATTTCGTCGTCGCGCTATTGCGGCAACGATGGGTGTGCTCACTGCCGTCGTAACTGCGGCACACCCACCCACAATCAAGTAACCGTTCAGATCTATCACGCTGAATTCGATGTTACGCCTTAACCGTCAGTCGTTCGAAGGCCCAGCCAAATACACCGGAAACTTGGCACACAAAGTGGCAACTCTGGCTCGGACATCGGCAACTACCGATGCGTCGGTTCGATTGCGCAATGTGTGCGCAATGAGTTCGGCAATTATGGGCATCTCGCTCACGCCCATACCTTGCGTTGTCACCGCTGGAGTGCCAATGCGCACACCTGAAGTTACAAACGGACTTCGCGGATCTTTTGGAACACTGTTCTTGTTCAACGTGATCCCAGCCTCGTCCAGAATCAGTTGAGCATCTTTACCGGTGAGATCAGGATCAAATGGTCGCAAATCAACCACCATCATGTGTGTATCAGTTCCACCAGATACCAGCCGAAAACCTTGTTTGACCAAAGCCTCGGCAAGTGCCGAAGCATTGCGCACGATTTCAATTGCGTACTCACGGAAACTTGGCTGAAGGGCCTCATGGAATGCAACCGCCTTGGCCGCAATGACATGCTCGAGTGGTCCACCTTGACTTCCGGGAAATACTGCTTTATCAATTGCGACTGCATGAGCCGCTGTACTGAGTATGCAACCGCCGCGGGGACCTCGGAGAGTTTTATGGGTTGTGAAAGTAACGACATCGGAATAGGGCACGGGATTGGGGTGCGCACCGGCGGCAACGAGTCCGGCAATGTGAGCAATGTCAAACATCAACAAGGCGCCAACCTCATCGGCGATCGCTTTGAATGGCTCTGGCTCGAGGCGACGTGGATATGACGTCGTGCCGGCCACAATCATTTTCGGCCGATGCTTCTTAGCCAAACTGCGAACCTCGTCGAAATCAATGCGCTCATCAGTGTCACTCACCCGATATGACTCAAAGTTGTACAGAATCCCACTTGCGTTGACTGGCGATCCATGGGTGAGGTGTCCACCATGAGCGAGACTTAGACCGAGCACGGTGTCCCCCGGCGATAGAAGCCCAAGATAGACAGCCATATTTGCACTCGCACCAGAATGTGGTTGAACATTGGCATGTTCTGCGCCAAATAATTGTTTAACTCGATTAATCGCCAGTGTTTCGATTTCATCGACGACTGCGTTTCCGCCGTAATAGCGCTTAAATGGATATCCCTCGGAATACTTGTTTGTGAGAACAGAACCCGTTGCCGCCATGACATCCGGAGAGGCGAAATTTTCACTGGCGATCAATTGCAAACTCGTTGTTTGACGAGTCTGTTCTCGACCGATTAGATCAAATATGGCATCATCGCGAAGTTTTTGGGACGGCCAGGGCATCACCGAGTCCGTTCCTGTTGTTCGATTTCAGTCAACTGCTCGACCCGACGCCGATGTCGACCACCTTCAAACGGCGTAGTCAAAAAGACATGCAATATTTCTTCACTCAACTCAAACGACACCACCCGAGCGCCGATCGATAAAACATTGGCGTCATTGTGGGCACGCGCCATCGATGCCAAATACAAGTCATTACACAGGGCCGCGCGAACGCCCCGGACTTTATTGGCCGCGATCTGCTCACCCTGGCCGCTACCGCCCAAAACGATTCCAAAATCAGCTGTTCCATCACGTACTTCGCGACCGACCGTGGCGCAAATTGGCGGATAATCAACACTTTCAGTTGAGTTAGTACCGTGATCGGTCACCATATGCCCCTCGTCATTCAATACGCCGATGATGTGCTGTTTTAGTTCAAATCCGGCATGGTCGGATCCAATTGCAATGCGAAGAGCAACTCCGGCATGAATTGAAGAAATAGACATCGCCCCCGAGCATAGGTCCGTCAACGGTTTGGGCACATAATGTTCACAGGTATGACTCTTGACCCGCGTACACCGATACTTGTTGGTCAAGGACAGGTTCTTCAGCGCACCGACGACCTAAGCGCGGCGTTGGACCCAATCCAATTAATGGCCCAAGCAGTCATTCAAGCAACCAGTGATGCGGACCTCACCCAGACTCCTACACCTGATGCAATGTTGGCGATCCGATCACTGTCATCCAAACACTCCAATCCAGCCCAAGGTGTTGCCGACCTACTGAAAATCTCTCCTCGCCGATGCGAGATCACGCCCCATGGTGGCAACATGCCACAGGCATTGGTGAACCTAGCAGCGCGCGAAATTCAAGACGGACGACTTGATGTCGTAATAATCGTTGGTGGCGAAGCCCTCAGAACTCGCAATCGGGCACGAAAAAACGATGTCACCCTGGCTTGGTCAACTCTTGACACCAGCATGTCAACACCCGTACTCGTGGGTGAGGATTTGGCAATGAATCACGAAATCGAACTTGAACGCAAAATCATGATGCCAATCCAGATTTATCCAATGTTTGAAACGGCGTTGCGAGCGGCGGGGAATCGTTCGGTACATGATCATCAACGCCACATCGGTGAACTGTGGTCGCGCTTCAGTGCGGTTGCGGCAACCAATCCATTTGCGTGGACACAACGCGAGTACTCAGCAAGCGAGATCATTACTCCCAGCCAAGACAATCGCACAATTGGTTTTCCGTACACCAAGATGATGAATTCAAACAACGATGTGGATATGGCTGCAGCACTCATTATCTGCTCCGTTGAACGAGCTCAAGCTCTCGGGATTCCGAAGGACAAATGGATTTTTCCGCAATCTGGCACCGATTGTCACGAACATAACTACATCTCACATCGGGACACATTTGCCGATACTCCAGCCGTGAGAATCGGTGGCGCACTTGCATTGCAATTGGCCAAAAGAAGCATTAACGAGATCGGCATCATCGATCTCTACTCGTGTTTTCCATCAGCCGTGCAACTTGGAGCCCAATCTCTTGGAATTTCGATTACCCGGCAACTCACGTGCACCGGTGGATTGTCATTTGCCGGTGGACCGTGGAACAACTATGTCATGCATGCGATCGCTACTACGATGATCGAATTGCGCGGCAGACAGAACGAAACCGCACTTGTGTGGGCTAACGGCGGCTATGCAACCAAACACTCCTTCGGTGTGTATGCAACTACGCCAACCAAAGATGGATTCCGCCACGATTCTCCCCAACCGCAGATTGATTTGCTGCCTCGACGTGATGTCGCAAATTCGATTCAAGCCAAAGGCTCAGCAACTATTGAGTCCTATAGCGTGATGCATCATCGCGACGGCTTACCGGAAACCGTTTGCGCATCGGCACTGTTAGCAGATGGGCGACGAGCGTGGGCAACTTCTAGTGACACCAACTTGGCCGAGGCAATGACACATGGTGAATGGGTTGGTAAGTTGGCGATGCTGGATGGCCATGGAACATTGCACGTAATCGACTGAATGCGGGTTGATCATCGACACATTTCCTCGACAATTCGCACGCACTCAGCGCCTCACACTTGGAGAACCGCGTAATGTCGTCGTCTCCGCCGACGGTGAGCGGGTGATTTTTCTACGATCAACACATGGATCCGATTCGATCAACTCGCTTTGGGTGCTGAATTCCAAAACAGGTTCAGAAACTTGTGTTGCCGACCCACGCCTATTGCTTTCTGACGAGTTCGACGAGCAACTCGGTGGCAATCTAATTGGTGACGACTCCGCCGAAGAACGTTCGCGACGCGAGCGAGTGCGCGAAGGTGCAAGGGGCATTGTCGGTTTCTCCTGCGACTCAGGCGCACAACATGCGGTATTCACACTTTTCGGTCGGCTGTATATTGCCGATCTTCAACTTTCCACTTCCCGCCAGATTCCCACCTCGATTTACGACAATTCATTCACAAGTGACGGTGCAATTTTTGATCCACGGCTCAGCCCCAACGGGAAACACATTGGTTATGTGCGCAATGGATCATTGTGCGTCTGCGACCTGAATGGACATGAAACTGTGATCGCCCATGATCCGAACCCCGATATCTCATGGGGTGAGGCGGAATTCGTCGCCGCCGAGGAAATGAGGCGACAACGCGGATTTTGGTGGTCACCCGATAGCTCGATGATCGCGGCGTGCCGAGTTGATGTTTCTGCCGTTGCCATTGCCTGGATAGGTGATCCGTCGCAACCCAATGTGGCGCCACGGGCACATCGATACCCATTTGCTGGCACGGCCAATGCAGATGTTGAACTCCACCTCATCGATCTCGCCGGTAGTTCGGTCCGCGTCAATTGGGATCATATGAAATTTCCGTATCTCAATACAGTGAACTGGAATACGACTGGACTTCTTCTGGCCACTCAATCCCGCGATCAACGCATCATGCAAATGCATGTGGTGGATCAAGTAACAGGCGCACTGACATTTCGCCACGAAGAATCTGATGACAATTGGACAGAAATTGTCGTTGGAGTACCACTGTTGCTCGATAATGAGCGGGTTTTGCACTGCGCTGAGCGCGAAAATACTCGCGCACTTTGTATTAATGGAACTGCGATCACAGACTCAACTATTCAAGTTCGAGGCATTCTCGATACATTTGGCGAAGTTGTCCTTATCTCATTTAATCCCAGCGATGATCCAACGGTTTTACTTCTGGCGAAAGTTGACGCAATTACCTTTGCCATCGAGATTCTCACCGATTTGGCGGGCATCCACGGTGGCGCACTCGGCGGTGACACTGTCGTAATCCATCGCGCATCACTGGATGAAAAAAACCCGACTACATTTGTGCGAAACGGTCCAACCCTGATATCGAATGCTGAAACACCACTCGTACAACCAAATGTTTCACTGCATCGAGTTGGGGTCAACGCGATTGCCACCGCAATAGTTCTTCCTCGCAAACGCACTGGCGAACCGTTGCCTGTGCTACTCGATCCGTACGGCGGTCCACACGTTCAACGTGTTATATCCTCTCGGAATTCATACTTGACCTCCCAATGGTTCGCCGATCAAGGTTTCTGCGTTGTCATCGCCGACGGCCGTGGCACCCCTGGTCGAGGTTCATCGTGGGAACGAAGTGTGAGCGGAGATTTGGCAGCCGGGATTCTCGCCGACCAACTAGAAGTTCTCGACGAGTTGCCCCAATTCGTTGACAATGTTGATCTCACCAAGGTAGGAATTCGTGGTTGGAGCTTTGGCGGTTACCTCGCGGCGTTGGCCGTTTTGCGTGAACCTGAACATTTTCATGCGGCAGTAGCTGGAGCACCCGTCACGGATTGGCGGTTATACGACACGCACTACACCGAGCGATATCTCGGGCACCCGGACGAGAACTCGGACAACTACGACGCATCATCACTCATCTTGTCGGCTGGCATGTTGCGGCGACCACTCCTACTCATTCACGGTCTTGCCGATGACAATGTGTTGGCCGCACACTCTTTGCAACTATCGAACGCGCTGCTGGCACACGGTCGCGAACACGAAGTACTACCGCTCATAGGTGTAACTCATATGACTCCTCAAGATGTAGTGGCTGAAAACTTGCTGCTCTATCAACTCGCCTTTTTGAAGCGGTCCTTGGCACTTTAAATTCGATTACGCCCACGTGCGATACGTGGGCGACCGGCCAGATCGTTGATGATCGCCACCTCCGTAAAACCGGCAAGTGCAAAAAACTCACTCACCGCTTCCCCTTGTCGATAACCGATCTCGCTGACTAGCCAACCGCCAGCAACGAGCCACTCTCGGGCTGTGGCGATTATCTCTCTAAGTGCGTCAAGTCCATCAGATCCTCCGAACAATGCGACATGCGGTTCATGCGCATGCACATCAGATGCAATTTCTGGATCGCCGTCAGCGATATACGGTGGATTGCAGACGATTAAGTCCACCGCACCGCGCAACGACATTGGCAACGCCCGATACCAATTGCCTTGGACAACACGCACATGTTCAGCGGCCCGACCAATTCCGGACAGATTCGCCCTAGCCACATTCAAGGCATCTTCCGATAGATCGGTGAGCCATATCTTGGCCGTACCTAATCCGAGTTCACTCGCCATCGATAGTCCAATGACGCCACTTCCCGTACCTAAATCGACAATGATCAGCGGCTTGGAATTTTGTTGTTGTAATTGGCGCGCTAAATCAATTGCTACTTCCACTACTTGTTCGGTTTCGGACCGGGGAATGAGAACGCGCGGATCCACCAAGACATCAAGATGTCGAAATGACCAGCGCTGCATCACGTATTGCAATGGCTCACCATTTAGTCGGCGAGCCATCATTTGGTGAACGTTCCCGGCCATAGTTACGGTCACATAATCATTGAGAAGTAACCGAAACTCATCGCTGTCACACCCGCTTGCATGTTCGCAAATCCACCGTGCTTCGTTCGGGTCGGCAAGTCGAGACTCAACTTCGGCAAGCAATTCGCGCCACGAAATTGGACCATTTAGGTTCACCGGCAATGGCTCAGTTGTTGCTGGCATCCGCCAACTGCTCAATTTGAAATTGTGTCGTGAGAGCCTCCACCACCGGGTCTAGGTTGCCCGCAAGAACATCTTGCAATTGATATAGCGTGAAGCCAATTCGGTGATCAGTTATTCGATTCTCCTTGAAATTGTAGGTGCGGATTTTTTCGCCACGACCACCTTTTCCAACTTGAGCCTTGCGTTCGGCGGATGCCTTTTCGGCTATCGCCTCATCCCGCAATTTTAGCAACCGCGAACGTAACACCACCATCGCTCTCATTCGGTTTTGCAACTGACTTCGTTCATCTTGCATCGCCACAACCACACCAGTCGGTCGGTGGGTAATTCGAACAGCCGAGTCGGTGGTATTCACGCCTTGCCCGCCCGGACCACTTGCCCGATAAACATCAATCTGCAAGTCTTTTTCGTCAATCTGCAAGTCCACTTCCTCGGCCTCGGGCAATACCATCACCGTTGCCGACGAGGTGTGAATACGACCTTGACTTTCAGTAATTGGAACTCGCTGTACTCGATGTGGACCACCTTCGAAACGCATCCGCTTCCATGCCGACTCGCCCTTTACAAGCATTACAACTTGATTGATTCCGCCCATTGGCGAATTATCTAACGACAGAACCTCAACCGACCATCCTTGGCGTATTGCGTAAGCCTTATACATGTCAAAGAGATCATGAGCGAAGAGGTTTGCTTCTTCCCCGCCTTCGGCCCCCCGAATTTCAACAATGATATTTTTGCCATCATTTGGGTCAGTTGGCAGTAGCAATACCTTTAACCGATCATGCAGTTCGGCAATCCTGGCCTGAGCGGTGTCCAATTCGACTTGGAGCTGTTCACGCTCAAGTCCCTTTGCGCCTTCCAATAATTCACGAGCCGCCTGCGCATTGCCTTCGGTAATTTGGTACTCACGAATACATTCGACAAGCGGTGTTTGCTGTTTATAGCGCCTTGATGCATCTCGCAACTTGGACTGATCGCCAAGAACTTCTGGACTCGCCAGACTCGCTTCTAGTTGTCGGTAATCGGCTTCGATCTGCGCGAGTCGCTCAAGCACGAGGATCAGACTACGCCGTGATTAGCGACGAAATTCATCGACAACAACGAATCTCGCCCGCTGTTGCAATGAATCCGCCAGCAACGTCATCGATGGGAATACATTGTTCGGCGCAGTAGCCAACACAAGATCGGCGTTTGGTTCAAGTGCAAGTCGAGCATCAGCGGCGAACGGCACAAGATCCGGATCGACGGTTGCACTGCACACCACCACAATTGCCGAATCTGCCGTTTCGCCAAACGCCACACATGGAATCGCATCTTTGAGATTCGATCGGACAACCGGAGGTTCGACGCGAGTCAAAGAATTTGCTCCCACCAAGTCGGGGTTGGCAATGAGCAACTCACGAAAATACCTCTCAGATCCCAAACGATTGAGAGGATGTTGAGTGGCCCTTGCGTGGCGATATCGCAAAACTGTATGCACGACTTTGGTTAACGACTCAACCGTAGGAGAGTTTCCGTTGACCATTTGAAATAGTTGACGATCGTGGATTCCAACACCAATTTCGAGTCGAGCACCAGATTTGGATCGTGGATCTTCCACTACTCGACATACTTCAAGCCCCATAACTTCGCCGGCGAGAACCCCATACTCGGATACAACAGTTGCTCCGGCCAGTTCGATAAATTCCGCAAACTTCAAATGATTCACGGGCACGCTCACTCGTGGCTCAACTGGGGAAGGCATTGCCGCAACCAATTCATTGCCGACTACTGACCAAACTTTGATATTGAGTGCGAACAATTGAGCCCGACGGGCAATAATGTCAGCGTTGGTCTCGACGATCACATTTACGGTATTTAGATGATGCTTGTTCATCCACAACAGTGACGGACCAAGTCCGCGCTCTGGTGTTTGCAAAACGAGTACCCATCCGCTCGTTCCGATAATTGCTGAGGCGCCGAGAGAGAAATCAGCGTCTTTGACTTCTTCTACATCTGCTCCATCCCCTAGTCGCCGTTGATGTGACGCGACAAGGGATTTGAGTCGAAGTCGAGCTAGGCGCGATTCGTCGTCAATTGACACTCAATTTAGGCCGTCGGCTGTTTGGCAATTTCGGCGAGAAATTCATCGTTGTTTTTAAAAGTCTTCAATCGATCAATGAGCAATTCAAGACCAGGGGCGGCATTGCCGTCGGCGGCCAAGCCACTCAACACTCGACGAAGCTTCCAGACCATTTGCAATTGTTTGCGGTCAAACAACAATTCTTCGTGGCGAGTACTAGAGGCGTCCACATCGAAGGCCGGATAGATTCGTCGCTCGGCAATTTTACGATCGAGTCGAATTTCCATGTTGCCGGTTCCTTTAAATTCTTCGAAGATAGCGTCGTCCATTCGGCTATTAGTTTCAACTAGAGCCGTGGCAAGAATCGTCAAGCTCCCACCTTCTTCAATGTTGCGCGCTGCACCGAAAAATTTCTTTGGCGGATACAACGCACCCGCATCGATACCACCGGACATGACTCGACCCGTTGCAGGAGCGGCCAAGTTATAAGCGCGCGACAAGCGGGTGATTCCGTCCAGAATGATGACGACATCCTCGCCCATCTCAACCAGCCGTTTGGCCTTCTCAATGCACAATTCTGCTATCTGAGTGTGTTCTTCAGACGGGCGATCGAAAGTTGAGGCAATCACTTCGCCTTTGACTGTCCGACGCATGTCGGTGACTTCTTCAGGTCGTTCATCAATCAGTAAAACGATGAGTTTTACTTCCGGGTGATTGCGCTCAATTGAAGTAGCAATCGTTTTCATCACGGTGGTCTTACCAGCCTTTGGAGGCGACACGATGATTCCACGTTGACCCTTGCCGATTGGCGAAATAAGGTCGATAATCCGGGCTGTCATGTTGTTCGGATCTGCCGGATTTTCCAGAATTAGTTTTGAATCTGGAAATAACGGTGTCAGATCTTCGAACCGAGGACGAACCTTCATTTTCTCGACATCTACGCCATTGATCGTTGCAACGTCAAGCATCGCCGAATTCTTTTCATTGCGCGCAGGCGGCTTCGAAGTACCAGTGACATGATCGCCCTTGCGCAGGTTGTACTGCCGAGTTAGCCGCACCGAAACATATGAATCTTCTGGACTGGATAAATATCCGTTAACTCGCAAAAAGCCGTACCCTTCATCGCGCAAGTCAAGGTAACCAGAAACTGATACTGGCTCGGTGCTCACCGGCTCATTGCTCTCGTATTGACTTGGCACATCTTGGGTTTCGTATCGGTCACTTCCCTGAGGGCCATCATCACGCGGTGATTTGCCACGACGACGTCGACGTCGACGATTGCCGCGATCTCCATCATCATTCGGATTACTTTGTCGCTGGAATCCGCCCGGGCGTTGATCGCGCTGGCTGTCTCGACGGGGATTGCGGTTTGAGTTTCGCGAGGTCGAGTCACTCATTCGACGAGCATCAGGCGCAATCGGAGTTCCCTCATGTTCGGCTAATTCGATCTCCCATTCGGCAAGTGCTTCACCATTTGCTCCAAGTGCACGCGGAGCCGAAGTTCGAGTGGTCACGGATGCCGCGCTTGGGGCGGCGCTAGCAGTCGGGGGCGTCGAAACTTGCGGCGAACCAGAAGTTTTGGGCTCTGGGTTAACCGGTTTTGTCTGCTCGAGAATCATGTCCACGAGATCTGCTTTCTTGGCTCGCGCCGCTGATTTCACGCCAAGAGCAGTGGCAATCGCCACTAACTGATCGCGATCTTTCTCTACGAGTGCGGATTGTTCAAGGGCTCCAGAAGCCACATGTCCTTCTTTCACGGGTTTTCGCCACTAGTGCGTTTCCCCATTCGACCGCTGTGCGGAACGCGAAACTAAGCGTCGCTTACTGCGGGGTTCAACTCAGGAATCTGAGTTGTCCTAAATAGTAGCCGACACAACTACCCGGACACAACATCTAATGACAAGAAGCCACAAATGCTTGAACTAGGGCGAGATCATTGGGCAGATTGGTCGTATGTTCAGGTAGATCGTAGATATCAAACAAGTGGTCTGGCAATGTCGGCTCAATACCCGTTGCCCGAAATACAGCTTCAGGGAATTTCGCTGGATGAGCCGTTGCCAAGGTGATCGTAGGAACTCCCGGTTCGGAGCATGCTTCTGTCGAGGCAACTGCAACTGCAGTATGCGGATCGATAAGCATTCCAGTGGCATCATAAATACGACTCATGGTGGCGATTGTCATCTCGTCGTTACAGCGATGAGCGCGAAACACCGGCGCCACCCACGCATCAAATTGATCACTCTCAATGGACATCGCACCCGTCCGGCGAAATCGCTGGAGTTGTTCGGAGGTCAATCCTCCGTCACGATCATTCATTTCAAATAAATATCGCTCGAAATTGGACGACACTTGAATATCCATGCTTGGACTCAAAGTCTTAACCACCTCGCTCATCGTCATCACCCGATTTTCAAAAAATCGAGTGAGGACATCGTTGCTATTTGAGCCAACAATTAGATGACGGATCGGAGCACCCATCTGTCGAGCAATCCAACCGGCGAGAACATTGCCAAAATTTCCGGTTGGGACACTGAATGTGACCGGACCGACTGACACTTGACGATTTAGCGATTCAATGGCTGTGAAGTAATACACCGTTTGCGCCATGATCCGAGCCCAGTTTATGGAATTGACAGCCGACAGGTTGTGGGCACCACGAAACACCGAATCATTGAACATGGCTTTCACGAGATCTTGGCAATCGTCGAAGTTTCCGTCAATTGCAACAGTGTGAACATTTTGCGCACCAACTGTGGTCATTTGTCGACGCTGAATTTCGCTCGTCCGATTACGGGGATACAAAATCACGATGTCCACGTTCTTGCAGTTCTTGACGGAATCGATGGCTGCGCTTCCGGTGTCTCCGCTCGTCGCACCAATCAGCAATATGCGTTCATCACGTTGTTCCAGCACATAGTCGAATAATTTGCCAACGAGTTGTAGGGCAATATCTTTGAATGCCAAGGTTGGACCATGAAATAATTCCAATAGATAGTGCTCCGGAGTCAACTGAACAAGCGGCGCAACATCTACGTGGCGAAATGACGAGTAAGCATCGCGACAAAGTGCCGAGAAAATCTCTGGTGAAATCTCTTCGTCAACGAATGGCTGCATAATTGCAGCGGCGCGTTCGGCATAGTTGCCTGAATTGGGTGTTTGTGTTTGGGGCCATTCCTTAGGTACATAAAGCCCACCATCCGGAGCCAAACCACGAAGTAACACGTCGCAAAAACCTGTTTCTGGTGCCCGACCGCGTGTCGAAACGTACCGCATTGCTCGGATGGCCGAACTCAGTCGCCAATGACGCGAAGCAATGCACCAACGTGCATGACGACGTCAAGTTGTTTCAGTTCAGTGATGCATGATTGCATCGCGGCTTCGTTGGCCACGTGAGTGAGAAATACGAGCCGAGCTCCATTGCCGATGCCATCTTGCTCGGCAGCCCTGATACTCACTTGATATCTCGCAAATACGCCGGTTACGGCATGTAAAACACCTGGTCTGTCGCTGACTTCTAGTCCGAGCAGAAACTCACATGAAGTTTCAGAAATTGGCTTGAATCGAGCAATTCCCAAGTGACCGAGCGTGGCATGCGTTCCTTTGCCGAGGTTTATTGCGGCATCAATGACATCGCCAAGGACTGAACTAGCAGTCGGGTCACCACCGGCACCACGGCCATAAAACATCAATGAACCGGAGGCTTCACCATCCACCACAACAGCATTGAAGCTGTCTCGTACGGTGGCCAGTGGATGGTGCTTAGGAACCATTGCCGGATGGACCCGTATGGAAACTCTGCTTGAGAGTTGGTCTGACTCGGCAATTGCGAGCAACTTCACCGCATATCCAAGACGTTGGGCAATAGCGATATCGGCGGCCGTGACCTTGGTAATTCCTTCGGTATAGACATCGTCGGCGACAATATTGCAACCAAAGGCGATGCTGGCAATAATTGCGATCTTGGCCGCGGCGTCAAGTCCTTCAACATCGGCCGTTGAATCTGCTTCTGCATAGCCAAGCAATTGCGCCTCGGCGAGTGCGTCAGAATAACTTGCACCATCTTCACTCATTTTGGTGAAAATGTAATTGGTTGTGCCATTGACGATGCCAAGTACTCGACGAATGGGTTCACCGCGAAGGCTCTCCCGGAGGGGCCTGATGAGAGGTATGCCACCACAGACTGCAGCTTCAAACAACAGATCAATACCAGCATCATCTGCAGCGAGAAATAATTCGGCACCGTGAGAGGCAAGCAATGCTTTATTCGCGGTTACCACTGGCTTGCCATTTTTTAGTGCATCGAGAATGAGCGCATGGGGATCTTTCACGCCACCCATGAGTTCGACAACTAAATCTATGTTTGGGTCATTTACAACGGATCTGGCGTCACTGCAAAACAAACGACTGTCAGGTCCGTCATCGGCCTTTTGAGAATTCGTGTGTTTGGCCGTGTCACGCACGGCAATTCGGGTGACTTGCAACTGGATTCCACTCCGCGCTGCGATTATCCCCGATTGCCGTTCAACCAGACGTACAAATGCGCTGCCAACTGTTCCATGGCCAAGAACGCCAATACGAAATAGCCGTGACTTGGCAGCCCCAGACATGAATCCAGACATGAATTAAACGCTATCGGCGAACCACGCTCTAGACGTCGAGGCGCACGAGGTCATCGTAGGTTTCACCACGCACAACGACTCGTGCGGTGCCGTTGTGCACGAACACAACGGGCGGTCTTGTTACCTTGTTGTAGTTGGAACCCATTGAATGTCCGTATGCACCTGTAACAGGCGTGGCGACGATATCCCCAACCGCAAAGTGAGCCGGTAAATACGCTTCATTGATTAACACGTCGCCACTTTCACAGTGTTTCCCCACCAGTCGAACTGCTTCAGTTCGTTCATCGGCGGCACGAGTGACAAGAAACGCTTCATAACCACTGCCGTATAAAACCGGACGAGGGTTGTCGCTCATACCACCGTCAACAACCACGTAAGTTCGGACTCCCGGAATCGGTTTAATCGAACCGATGGAATAAAGAGTTACCGCTGCCGAGGCCACGATTGATCGACCTGGCTCCACGAAAACTATTATTTGAGGCATAAGTTTTTTCGTAGCACGTTGCAACTGTTCGGCCCATTGGGTGATTGTGGGTGCATGCTCGTCGGCTACATATGCAACACCAAGGCCGCCGCCCAGGGTTACTTCACCAAGGCCGAGTTCGTTGACTAGTGACACCATGATTTCTGCCGCGCGGGCGAAGTTTTCAGCGGCAAAAACGTTGGACCCAATGTGACAATGAATTCCAACCAGATCGACACTGGGCGAAGAAGCAGCGCGACTAGCGGCCCTATGGGCGTCGCCATTTTTCAAATTGAATCCGAACTTCGAATCGTCTTGGCCGGTAGAAATAAATTCATGGGTGTGCACATACACACCTGGAGTCACCCGCAATTGAATTCGTGGCATGGGGAGACCTTGTGAATGCAATTCATCGAGTCGATCCAATTCATCAAAATTGTCGACCACAATGTGCCGCACTCCAGAAGTAATCGCCAGTCGCAATTCATCAAGACTTTTGTTGTTGCCGTGCATCACACACCTGTTCGCCGGCACGCCAGCCTGAAGCGCCACGAATAATTCGCCGCCGGTGGCGACATCGAGCAAGAGTCCCTCTTCAGTGGCCAAACGGGCCATTTCCATGCACAGGAATGCCTTGGTGGCATAGATGACTCTGTCGGATCCGAAAGCCCGCACTGCTTCGCGACAACGTTGACGCAAATGTTCCTCGTCGTAGACGAAAACCGGAGTTCCAAATTCGGCAGCGATAGATTTCAGCTCGCATCCGCCAATGGCCAGCGAGCCTGTTTGGTCAATCGAAGCCGAATCGGGTAGCAGATGAGCGGACACTGCCTTCACATTTGCTCCGGAGCTTCAATGCCAAGTAGGAGCAAACCGGATTGCAATATGCGGGCTGTCATGTCGCATAGCGACAAACGACTAATCCGTTGGGCCTCGGATTCGGCCCGCAATACCGGACATTGTTCATAAAAAACGCTGAACTCTGTCGCCAAATCATGTAGGTAGGTGCACAGTCGATGCGGACTAAATTTCTCCAGAGCGTCCCACACCGCAGTATCAAATTGTAATATTCGCAGGGTAAGCATTCGCTCTGCTTCGTGATTGATTGTCGGCGCCACGTCGCGAATACTTGATCGGTCGACATTTGCTTTGCGAAAAATGCTGCAGATCCGGGCATGTGCATACTGCAAATATGGCGATGTATTTCCATCGAACGACAACATCCGATCCCAGTCGAACATGTAATCCTTAATTCGATCGGTCGACAGATCGGCGTACTTCACCGCACCAATGCCCACTTGGCGGGCAATCTCTCGCTGATGCCCAGAATCAAGTTGCGGGTTCTTTTCCTGCACTGCCGATGTTGCCCGCTCAATTGCTTCGGCTAACAATGCGTCAAGTTTCACTACCTCACCGCTACGACTTTTCAAAATCTTTCGATCGGTACCTAGAACATTGCCAAATGCAATGTGCAACATTTGAGTGTTGGCAGATAACCAACCGGCTTGACTGGCCACGGCTTCGACCATCTGTAAATGTTGGGCCTGTGGTGCACCGACCACATACAGCATCAGTGATGCCTTCAATCGTTCGACACGATCAATGACACAAGCCAAGTCGCTGGTTGCATAGTTGTAGCCACCATCGGTTTTGCGGATGATAAGTGGAAGAGGTTCGTTTTCGCGATTGACGAATCCGGGTACAAATACCACTTCTGCCCCTTCACTCAAAGTGAGCATGCCGCGCGCCGTCAGTCGATCCACTACTTCAGGCAACAATTGGTTATATGTGCTCTCGCCCTTGAGATCACTTTCGGTAAGTAAGACCCCCAGTGAGTCGTACACGCTCGTGTAATGTCGCATGCTCTCGGCAACGAGCACACTCCACAGTTTCAAAGTTTCAACATCACCGCTCTGCAAAAGCACCACCCGTCGGCGAGCTCGTTCCTTGAACTCATCCGATGAATCAAACTTGGTGCGAGCCTGCCGATAGAACAAATCCAGATCACTTACGGAAAGTTCGTCGGCTCGAGATCCATCATCCAAGTCAACGAGATGTTCGATCAACATTCCAAAGGGGGTGCCCCAATCGCCTATGTGGTTTTCCCGAATCACTCGATGACCGACAAATGAAAGCATTCTCGCTAGCGCGTCACCAATCACGGTCGAACGCAAGTGTCCAACATGCATTTCCTTGGCCACATTTGGCGCCGAATAATCCACAACCGCGACTATTGGGACTTGCGCTAGACGCACACCCAAACGGGGATCAGCGGCTGCTCGAGCAAGTTCAGATGCGAGAAACTCGTTGCTAAAAGTTAGGTTCACAAATCCCGGTCCAGCAATTTCCACGGCACTGCAAATATCAGCCAGTTCAGCCACGTCGAGAATTGCTTGAGCCACTTCGCGCGGCGCCTTACCTAGTTGCTTGGCCAATGCGAGAGAGCCGTTTACTTGCGCATCGGCACGATCACTGCGACGAACAACTGGATCAACAACGGGAGCGCCAACTCCTGCAACCTTGGCAAACGCCGGTGCAAGGAGTTCGGAAACAGTGACGATCGGATCAGCCATGACTCTTTCATCTTTGCCGACTGAGCACCACTATCCTGCTATTGCATCACGCCCTCGTAGCTCAGCGGATAGAGCGCCGGTTTCCGGAACCGTAGGTCGCAGGTTCAAGTCCTGCCGAGGGCGCCAACAATCTCAACCGAGGGCGGCCTTGACCAACGCAGCAATCTTTGATCCATCAGCCGCGGCACCAACCCGAGCACGCACGGCTTTGACAACTGCACCCATCGCCTTGCCGCCGGTTACACCACTGGCCGTGGCAACTGCTACTTGTTCGGCGACAATCTTGCCCAGTTCATCATCGGCCATCGCCGCGGGTAGATATTTTTCAATAATTGCGGCTTCGGCGCGTTCTTGCAGTGCCGCTTCAACCCGGCCGGCACCCTCGTATATTTCAGCCGACTCAAGGCGTTTCTTGTGCTCAGCACGGAGAACTTCCAACACCTGATCATCGGAAAGTACCTTGGCGGCCTCGCCTGCCACTTCGGCCGTCATAACTGCCGCCAACACCATCCGCAATGTAGATGTAATGGCTTCTTGGCGCGCCTTCATAGATGACGTTAGATCGGCTTTGAGTTGTTCCTTAAGTGATGTCACCCGACCATTCTGCCCCACCGCTCCCCCCTACACTTTGTATTTGTCATGAACAACACCACTTTCGAGCTTTTCTTTGCCATTTTGAGCGTGTCCACACTGATCGGGACGGTAATCATTCTCCTGGCTCGACTGCTGTATAAGTCACAATCGTGGGCGACCGGAGTCATTGATTCATTCTCGCCACTTGCCCGACCGCTTGCGGCAGCAATTGCGACCACGGCCATGCTTGGAAGTTTGTATTTTTCAGAAATCGTGAACTATGTGCCATGCCGCCTGTGCTGGTATCAGCGAATCATGATGTATCCACTGGCGGTTATACTCATCGTCGCTGCAATTCGTCGCGATTCCAAAATCGGTTGGTATGCCGTGCCATTGGCCTCGATTGGGGCATCAATCTCGACGTACCACTGGCTGTTGGAGCGCTTCCCCAATCTCGAAGCTGGGGCATGTGACGTTGCGGTGCCATGTGAGTTTGTGTGGTTTGAAAACTTTGGATTCGTCACACTGCCGTTCATGGCGTTTACCGGGTTTTTCGCCGTCATTGTTTTCACCACACTTCCCAATCCCAAGACAACACTGGAGTACCAATGAATACAGGATCAAGAAAAAAGCGCGGCGGCACGTCGGGTAGAGCGGTTTGGACGATTGGCGCAATAATTGGTGGAGTGATCGCGGTTGCGGCGATTGTGTCAGTCACATCGTCCTCCGATACCAGCAGTGCACCTGGAACATCTTCTGAATTTTCACCTGTCACGGTGACGGGCGATGTGCTTCCGCCACATAACGCGGATGTCGCTGATCCTGCCATCGGGATGGTGGCACCAGTGCTCACCGGCAAGGGTTTTTCTGGAAATATCGTGACGACAACCCCTGGTACGCCCACACTCTTAGTGTTTCTTGCGCATTGGTGCCCATTCTGCCAAGAGGAAGTTCCACTACTTGTGGAGTGGGAAGAGTCGGGCGACATGCCCCTTGGTGTCGACGTGATCGCTGTCGCCACGGCAACTGATAGTGCGCGACCCAACTACCCGCCATCAGCTTGGCTGGCGCGCGAAAAGTTCCCTGCACTTTGGCCGGTAATGGCGGACGACCAAGAAAGAACAGCCGGCCAATCCTTCGGTTTGGCCGCATATCCGTTTTTCGTATTATTGGATGCCGAAGGCAAGGTAGTGAAGCGCATGAGCGGTGTCGTCCCGAAGGACGACCTGACAGCCTTGGTTGAAACGGTGGCTACTTCCTAAATTAGAGAAGATTTAGTCCGTTAGTGGGCAAAATCCAAGTTGGGAATCATTCTCATTATTGCTAACTTGTAACTACGAAATCAACTCTGAAAAGTTTGGTGCTCATTTCGGTCGTCGCAATCGGGATTTCCGGATGCAAAAAAGTGGACTCGTCCGACCGTCCGACAATCGTGGTCACGTACAGCGTTTTGGGTGACGTCGTTTCACAACTTGTCGGTGACGCGGCCGACATTCACGTGATTATTCCAAACGGCGTGGATCCTCATGAGTTTGAGCCGTCGGCAAAAGATGTGGAATCAATCAACAAAGCAACATTTATTGTTGCCAATGGCGGCAATCTTGAAGAGCAATTGACTCGCATTATTGACCAGGCACACCAAATCGGAGTCCCTTTGTTTGTGATGGTTGACCACGTCACAACGAGAATGATGCCCGCAGACGGAACCGCGATAATTGATCCTCATTTGTGGTTAGACCCAATCACAGTCACACAAGCAATTCCTGATCTAGCACGAGAGCTCGGCACAATTCTCCATGTCGATCTGACATCTCGGGCTAATGAAGTGCAGCAAGTTCTAGTCAAATTGAGCTCGGACGTTTCGACAATTATTTCTAGTATTGAAAACTGCACACTCGTCACCGGTCACGATGAGATGGGCTACTTTGCGGCACAATACGGTTGCACCTTGGTCGGAGCGATCATCCCCAGTCTCTCCACTTCGGCTGAAGCCACAGCCGGACAAATTGCCAAACTGAAACAACTGGCTTCGGCATCGGGCGTGCGCGCAATATTTTCCGACGGCGGCGCCCCGACACATGTCGCCAATCAAATTGCAAAGGAGTTGAACATTCCACTCGTCGTGCTCTCCACTCATATGCTTAAAAATGGAGATCATTACAACGAATTCATTCTGCGACTATCACACCAAATCGCCGATGCACTTAAGTGATTTGATATGACGAACTTCCTTCTTAACCCATTTCTCGACAATGAGTTTTTGCGTCATGCCCTCTTGGCTGGGATTCTGGTCTCATTCATTTGCGCGGTAGCGGGGACCTTTGTTGTACTCCGCGGACTTGCTTTTGTTGGTGACGCACTTGCTCACGGCGTGCTCCCTGGAATCGCCACTGCGCTAATCCTTGGAGTATCGGGTGTATTCGGAGCAATCGTCGGAGCCGCCGTGATGATGGGTGGGGTAAATTTAGTCACTCGAAAGCTACGCCTGTCCGGGGATACTTCGGTCGGACTTCTATTTGTCGGAATGTTGGCCCTCGGTGTAATGATCACGTCGCGCTCACAGTCTTTTTCAGGAGACTTAACCAGAATTCTCTTTGGTGAACTGCTTGGGGTCACGTGGTCTCAACTCATATGGCAAGCCGTCGCATTTATTTTCGTTGGTACAACTGCATGGATCTGTCGCCGACCGTTTCTCTTGCTTTGCGTTGACGAAGGTTTGACAGAGTCATCCGGATTTTCAGTCCGCAAATATCACGTGATCATGCTGGCGCTTGTGGCGATCACCATTGTGGCCAGCTTTCAGACTGTGGGAACGTTACTGGTGCTTGGAATGCTCATTGCCCCGGCAGCAACTGGCGCCCTCGTTTCGCGACGCCTATCCACAATGATCATCATCGCCGCCACCTGTGGCAGCTTCGCCACATATGTTGGACTACTACTTAGTTACCATGCGGATTTGGCCGCCGGAGCAAGCATTGTTTTGAGTGCTGTCGCACTGTTCGCATTTACCGCAGCAATTCGTGAACTCCGAACCTCGCCGTGGCAGGCAAACCGAAATGACGATGAACATCCGCATCAACACATCCACATTCGCCCATGATCAACATCTCGATAATTGCGCGCTCACTCTCGGTTGGCTACGACCGTCGCCCCGTCGTTGGCAATATCAATTTTGAATTAAGTCCTGGAGACCTGATGGTGCTCATTGGCACCAACGGTTCGGGTAAATCAACTCTGCTCAAAACTCTCGCTGGAATGCTTGCACCACTTTCTGGTGAGGTCTCAATACTTGGTCAGAAACCAGGTGTACTTCCGGCCCGAGTTGCATTTTTGCCACAGCATCCCGTTTCGTCACACACGCTTCCGCTTCGCGCCGAGGATATTGTCGAAATGGGTCGATTCGCTCACCTTGGACTACTCAAACGACGTACGCATGCCGATCGGCTCATCGTCAATGAATCAATGCTTCGAACGGGAGTCAACGAGTTCGCCAAACTTCCACTGCGGGATCTTTCTGGTGGTCAACAACAACGTACGCACCTGGCTCAAGTTCTCGCCCGTCAAGCGGAAGTGTTGTTGCTAGATGAACCCACCGCTGGTTTGGATGTCAATGGTCGTGGCGCGGTTGCCAATCTCATTTCCGACGAGCGTTCCCGAGGAGTCACCGTGGTAATGGCAACGCACGAAATTTTAGATGCTGAGAAGGCCAACATCGTCATGTTGCTTGCTCAGCGAGTGGTGGCGATTGGGCCACCGGACGAAGTATTGCGTGACGATTATTTGCGCGAGTGTTTTGGATTTACTCAGCCACACTAAGACGCTATTTTGCTCGGCGGCTTTCTTCCAGTTGAAGCAACTGTTTTTTCATCTTTAGCCCGAGCGCGTATCCACCCAAAGATCCATCGGCAGACACCACGCGATGACACGGCACAATTATCGGAATCGGGTTTTTGCCATTGGCCGATCCGACCGCCCGACATGCTTTGGGATTGCCAATACTTTGAGCCTGCTCGCCGTATGAGATTGTCTGACCATAGGGAATTCGTCCCAGTGCTTTCCACGACTCGATTTGAAATTCGGTGCCGCGCAAATCCAGCGGAACCGAAAATGTTGTTCGTTTGCCGGAAAAATACTCCGAAAGTTGTTTGCTAGTTGTGGCAAGTACGCGCTGTGCTGATGGGTCTTTGGGCGTGGATGAGTGAGTTGTCGAAGACTTGCCGACATCAATACTCAGTAGGCCTCTACTAGATGCGGCTAAACGCAACTTTCCCACAGGAGAGGTCACGACAAGTTCGTTGCGCACATTCGGCGATGTAGTCATAGCGCTGAATCTAGTGGATTGGTCAAACCTGCCACACTTGAGGAATGCCAACTTTGATCATGACAAATATAGAAAGCCCTGCAATCAAGCGAATCGCCCTCGTTGCACACGACAACATGAAAGATGAAATGTTGGAGTGGTCCGCCGAACACAAGACCGAATTGAGCAGGCACATTCTCGTCGGCACTGGTACTACCGGCCGGATGGTGCAGGAACACACCGGTTTAACCGTGGAGAGGCTTCGTAGTGGGCCCCTTGGTGGCGATCAGCAATTAGGTGCTCGAATTGCCGAAGGCGAAATCGACATACTGATGTTCTTCTGGGATCCCCTTGAACCCCAGCCACATGATCCAGACATCAAGGCCTTGCTGCGTATCGCCGCCGTGTGGAATATCCCCGTGGCGTGTAATCGAGCAAGCGCCGATTTTATTATTTCGTCACCGCTCATATCGCAGGTCTATCAGCGTCGAGTGCCGGAGTACCGCTGACCAATTTAAATGGATTAATTCCTAAAGTGATCGTGGCGGTGGCGGCGGTCCGTAACTATTTTCTGACTGCTGGCTGGGCGTGAATGCAAAGACAAGGTTGACGATCGGAACCAAGGACCAGAAACCGTTATGGCCACTGTCGTGCATCCGTCGCCAACTCAATGAAAGCGACGGAATCACCAAGACAAGCGAGACGATCAACGACAACGATTCGCTGTAGCCCGATGATGCGAATTGGACGATGGCACTAAACAGGACCCACCACCAATACGCCGATCTTGACGCGCGACCGTTGAAGTTGGCAAAGTTTTGAAAGCCGGAACGGACTGCCGCTTGAAATGACATTATGACTTTGATTCCTCGTTGGCTGGTCGTGGTTCCTTGGGCAAGCCGAGGACGCGCTCGCCGACGATGTTGCGCTGGATTTGACTTGTTCCACCCCAAATAGTTTCTGAACGCGAAAAGAAGAATGTTGACATCATCGAACTCGTAGGATAACCGACTCGACGCTTGTCGCGAGTTACTCCCGGCCAACTTCCGTCGCTCGGACCAGAGTCGATGAGCATGGACTGTGACCCAAAAATGTCGAGGGCGAGTTCCATGGCTCGTTGATGCATTTCGCTCCAATACATCTTATTTGTTGCCCCCAGGGCCACGACTCCTAAATCTTTTTTGTTTTCAAGCGTTGATCCAAGCGAACGTAGACCATTGAATCGCAATATTTGTATCTGGGTGAAGTACCGCATCAAACGTTGACGAATTACCGCATCCCGTATTTTCCCATTTTTTGTAGCCGCCACCACCATCTGGCGATATTCCTCTTCGAACCGGCGGTATCCAGTCGTTGCGCTCATTCCCCGTTCAAACGCAAGTGTGCTGTTGGCTACTTTCCAACCGTTGTTCACTCCACCTACGACATTGTCCTTTGGACATCGCGCATCGGTGAAGAACACCTCACAAAACTCGGCGGTACCGTCTGGCTGGACAATCCCCCGAACTTCAACTCCCGGTTGTCGCATTGGAACCAATAGATACGAAATGCCCTTGTGCTTGGGTGCATCAGGATCTGATCGGGTAAGTAAAAAGCAATAGTCGGCATGATGACCTTGTGTGGTCCACACTTTCTGCCCGTTGATCACCCATTCGTCGCCGTCCAGTTGAGCGGTCGTCTTCAAACTCGCCAAGTCGCTACCACTATTAGGTTCGCTAAAACCTTGACACCATCGCATCTTCCCGCTCAGAATTTGGGGCAAAAATTCTTTTTTTTGCTCTTCGGTGCCCCATTGCAAGAGTGTCGGACCAACAAGCGTGTCACCAAAAAAGTCGGCGCGCATTGGCGCCTTGGCCCGGGCAAACTCTTCCGAAAGAACGACCCCTTCCAGAACTGATAATCCTTTGCCACCATATTCCTTTGGCCAAGTTGCGCAAATCCACCCGCCTTCGAACAGGCGTGCTGGCCAATGTTCATTGAACGACTTGCGTTCGGCAGGCGACATTTCAAAACCTTCGTCGAACCAACCATCGGGCAAATTTGCTGCCAGCCAGGTGCGGACAACGGATCGAAATTCTTCAACCTCGGGGGTATAGGTGATCATGACTCCAGTATGCCCTGCCAGCCTCCTCGCAGTCCAACGACATAGAGTGCGTTTGTGACCGTCACCGATAATCCGTCAGCAATTAGCGAACGATGGACTCATCAGTGGAAAGAGCTCTACGAAGAGATCATCAACACCGGATTGTGCACTGGCTGCGCTGCTTGCGTGATTTCGTGCCCGCACGAAGTGATCGGTTATAAACACGAAGAAGGCAATTACAAACCTTTTCATCTGGAAGACGAACTTGGACCTGGGAACTGCACCCACGGCGAAAAGGGCTGCACAAGTTGTACGCGCGCATGTCCGCGATTTCGAACTTGGGAACCTGACGCCGATATGCAACTCTTCGGTCGTCAGCGCAAGGACGACGAGTTGTATGGCCAGTATCGACAATTGCTCCTGTGTCAGGCGAAAGATAAAGAGGTTCACCAAAAGGGTCAAGATGGTGGATTTGTTGGTGCAATGTTGATCTGGTTGATGAAAAATGATTACATCGATGCCGCACTCACCAGTTTTCTTGAAGGTGATGGATCGTCATGGAAAGCGATTCCCGGGATCGCCCACAATCCCGAAGAGGTGCTCGCATCGTCGGGTAGTCGCTACACATATTCGGCGAACACCTTGGCTCTGAAGCAGGCCCAAGAAGAAGGCTTGAATCGAATTGCATTGGTTGGAATGAGCTGTCAGTCATCAGCACTTCCGATCATGTGGAAACGCAAGGTTGGAAAAGTTTCCAAACCATTTCTATTTAATATTGGACTTCTGTGTTCCAAGACATTCGATGATGCGATCTTTGAAGAACTTTTCCTGGCCAAATATGGGCTGAAAAAGGAAGAGATGGCAAAGATGAACATCAAGGGCGTGTTCCAGATTTGGATGAAGGATGGCTCGTTTCACGAGATCGATCTAAAGGAATGCCATCAATGGACTCGTGAGGGATGCAAAATGTGTCCCGATTTCGCCGCCGAACACGCGGACATTTCAACTGGGGGGATTGGAGAAGACAACGACTGGACCTTGTGTATCGTACGAACTGAACTTGGCCAAGAAGTGATGAATCGAATGATCAAGGATGGTTCAGTCGTTGCCAGACCGGCAGAGACCGATGCGACTGCGATGCGACTACTCAAAGTACTCAGCACTGTCAGTCGTCGCAGATGGCCTGCTTTTGCCGACAAATCACCAATTGTTGGCGTGCCTCCGCCAAAGAAAAAAATCGATGGCTCAGTGCCGGCTGCGCACTAATTTAACTGCGTCCACAAAAATTTTGTCAAGCATTGGCTCGGTGAGCCTTCTGGTGAACGTATTTTGCTGACTTGGGTGGTAACTACACAGCACCGTATATCTGTCTGTCGATACAAGTGAACCATGTCCAAATTTCGGGCGTGGTTTAATTTTAAGTTGTTCACATACGGCTTGGTATGCAAATGCGCCAAGACACACGACAACCTTGGTGCGCGTGAGTAACTTGAATTCAGTTCCTAAATATGCGGCGCAATTTTCACGCTCTCCCGGTGTTGGTTTATTCGCCGGCGGTGCACATTTCACAGCCGCGGTGACCCATGCATTGCTGAGTTTCAATCCATCCCCACGACCTAGAGACTCGGCCTGATTGGCCAAGCCGGCCCGATACATTGCTCGATATAACCACTCGCCACTCCGATCGCCGGTGAATACTCTGCCGGTGCGGTTTGCGCCATGGGCACCAGGCGCCAATCCAACCACCACTATTTGGGCATTCGGGTCGCCGAATCCAGGAATCGGTTTTCCCCAATACGTTTCGCCGCGGTATGCGGCTCGCTTTTCGGCGGCTACGGATGCACACCATGACGTCAAACGCGGACATTTCCTACAGCACACAATCTGTTCTTCTAGAATTTCCAATTCACCCACATCGGCGACGATACGCCATCTGGTAGTGGGTCGACCCCGAGTAGGTTTAATAGTTGGCTATGTCGAATTCAACCTTGATTCTGCTTGTTCGACACGGGCAAACTTCCACTACAGGAAAGGTGCTCCCAGGACGAGCAGTTGGCCTTCACTTGTCCGACGCCGGACGCGCGGAAGCCCAAAGAGTTGCATTGCGTCTGAGCGATTTTAAGAAAGTCGCGGCCGTATATGCATCACCCCTTGAACGGGCAAAGGAAACTGCCGCACCAATAGCGGCATCACTGAAACACAAAGTACAGATCCACAAAGGTTTACTCGAATGCGACTTTGGCGACTGGACGGGGGCGCAACTTTCTGGGCTGATGAAGAAACCAGAGTGGAAAACCGTTCAACGCGCACCAAGCACATTTCGATTTCCGAATGGTGAAAGTTTCACTGAAATGCAAACTCGCATCGTGACTACCCTTGACGATATTCGATCCAAAAATCGAGGCAAAGTTGTGGTGTGCGTCTCCCATGCTGATCCGATCAAAGCCGCTGTCGCCCATGCAATTGGCACACATCTGGATCTCTTCCAGCGAATCGTTATCAGTACTTGCTCGGTCAGCGCGATTGCCTTTTCCGAAACTGGGCCGGTCGTCTTAACGGTCAACTCAATTGGTGGATCTCTGCAAGAACTTCGGCCATCATGAGCGTTTTCTACGACTTCGATAAGACCAGTGCATTTACCACTGGTGCCATAGGAGTACCAGGCGAACGAATATTCCTCTTGCAAGTTCGTGCCGACAGTCGGCGTGTGACGATGAAATGTGAAAAGCAACAAATTGCCGCGATTTCTCAATACCTGCGACAACTTCTCGCTGATGCACCAGACGTGGAAGATCGACCTTTGGACGATGCAATGCAGTTGGCCTCACCAATCGAAGTGGAATTTGTTCTTGGAACCGTTGGTTTGGCATATGACCAGGGAAGCGATCGATTGGTGCTGCAACTTGATGAAATTGCTCCCCCAACCGACGACGGTGAACCCGACCCCGAGTTCGATCCTGGCCGTGTTCGGGCGTTTATTACTCGCGGTCAAGCGGCCGCATTTTGTGAATACGCCGACGATGTTGTTGCAGCCGGCCGACCCCTTTGTGTTTTTTGTGGTCTTCCAATCAACATTGATGGTCACATGTGCCCTCGAATGAACTGATTTTCGATGGCGACGCAATGTCGCTGCTGCTCAAGGGCGATATTGAAATTGTCCAACGCATGCCATATAGCAGCAATGCCACATTTCTTGCCACTGTCACGCACGATGGGTCAAGCACACAGGTGATCTACAAACCCATGCGTGGCGAGCGACCACTATGGGATTTTCCACCCGGCCTTCATCGTCGCGAAGTTGCCGCTTATCGAGTTTCTGAAGCATTGGGTCTCCACTTCGTACCTCCCACTGTCCTTCGGGAAGGTCCGGCCGGCGAAGGTTCAGTTCAGTTCTTTATTGAAGCCGACCTTGAAGCGCACTACTTCACATTGTTCGAGCAACATCCCGAACTGCATGATATTTTTCGCGAAATATGCGCCTTCGATATCGTTATCAATAACACCGACCGTAAGGCCGGACACTGTCTTGTCGATAAACGACAACAAGTATGGGCAATTGATCATGGGGTGAGCTTTTCGGCAGATTTCAAACTGCGGACCGTGATTTGGGAATTCGGAGGTGAGGAACTTCCGGATTACCTCCGAGAATCGATTGCAAATTTGGCGAGCCAAGTTCCACTTGACATTGCTACTTTGCTTGAAGACGATGAGATATTCGCCTTGCAGGAGCGTGCCAAATGGTTGGCCGATAGCGGAGTTCTTCCGGTGGACCGAAGTCGTTCTCGCTATCCATGGCCACTCGTTTAACTTTCGAAATCAAACGACGTGAAAAACGACAATCTGAATAACGAGATTGATGAACTAATTGCCCAAGCAGACTTGGATGGACTGATTCGATTTATCGATGCAACATGCACTAGCCGCAACTGGCAGCAACTTTTCAATGTTCGCAATGCATGCAGGGCCGCAGTTCACAGTGGTCGCCAACTTTGGCCAGCTGCAACTTTGGCCGAATACCGACTTGCCCTCCATTCCCCGGCCCAGTGGGCGACCGAGATAATTGGTGCCGAAGCAAGTCGTTTCACCCTTGGTCCACTAACCGAAGTCATTGCCCAGAATCATTTGTGGCAAGAACTTGTGACTCGACTTCCGTATAGTCCGCAATCCACATTCGTCGCTTACGAGTGCGCGCTTCGGGGCCAAACAATTGACGAACCTGATGCCTTATTTCCGGCCCTCGAGATTCCGGTTCATTGTGGATCATGGGAGCCCGATTACCAGCTGGCGAATTACTCCGACAATGAAGCTACGTTCCCAGCACCACCACTTCCTCTCTCCATAAGTGCTGAAAATATCGATTCTTCGACTGGCCAACGACTCGACGAGCCAGAAATCTCACAGGCGACAACTCACCTTGTCGAAGCGTGGACTGTCCAATCAAATGGCAGGTGTGAATCTGTCGTTACGCACGGCGACGCCTCGAATGCTCTTGGCGCATTGGGTATCCGATCGGCAAGTTTGCGACCATTGACTAGCGAATCGGCAATCGCATGGATGGCCTGGGCGGGTGCAAGTGGTGGTGCTCACGGCCGTCGACGCGGTGCGGCTACCGGTCGCTTAAGTGCTTGGTGGATGCTTGCGGCATTAAACCACTCAATCGACACGTGGCCGCTTTCGAGTTTGGAGGCACATGAATTTGCCGAGCAGTGGGCGTGGTGGTGGTGGGACTCACAAGAACTACCAATTGGTTGGCAATTGCAACTCGTTGCCCACAATGCGACCACTAATCAAGCATGGGCGGTACAAGCAATTGACGTTAGTTAATTGCGAGCCTTGAGCGCTTCAATCAGTTTTGGAATTACCTTGTGCACGTCGCCAATGATTCCGAGATCGGCAATTCCAAAAATCGGCGCCTCTTTATCCTTGTTGATTGCAATGATATTTTTTGATCCCTTCATCCCAACCATATGTTGTGTTGCACCAGAAATTCCGACAGCAATATAAACGGTAGGTTTCACGACTTTTCCGGTTTGGCCGACCTGGTAGCTGTAAGGAACCCAACCGGCATCAACGATTGCTCGCGACGCACCGGGAGCACCTTTCAACAATTTGGCCAAGTCTTCGATCATTGAATACTTGGCGGCTTCACCAAGTCCTCGACCGCCGGAAACGACGATACTGGCCTCATCAAGTTTTGGTCCGGTGCTTTCTTCAATGTGAACGGCGATAACCGTGGCCGAACCTTGGACGCCGAGATTTCCGACCGGTGCGACAATTATTTGTGGTGCGGTACCACCCATCGGCTCGGCGACAAAACTCTTTGGACGAAACGCCGCAAGAAATGGACCGTCTCCAACGAATGCGGTATCGACGAGTGTATTGCCACCAAAAATCGGTGTTGTGACCACGATGCCATCTAGGCCATCTGCGATGTCGATGTTATTGGTGAGAACTGTGCGGTTGAGCTTCACGGACAAGCGGGCCATCGTGTCACGACCCTCATAGTTTTGGGGAAACAAAATAACCGACGGCACATCTCCTCCGGCTATTACCGAATTCATTGCCGAACTTATCGCGACGCCTGGAAGTTTTCCCGCCAACTCTCCGGTTGAATACACCTTGGTCGCTCCGTAATCGCCGAGTGCGCTGGCAATCGACGATGCGTCGGCGCCAACGAAGGCCGCGACATGCGAACTTAGGGAACGCGCCTTGGTCAGCAATTCGAGAGTGCCAGTTGTGGGAGTTCCGTTCGATGCCTGGGCGAACACCCAAACGCTATTTATGGTCATAGTTGTTCCTCAAATCACTTTCAGGTTCTCAAGAAATGCGACAATTTTGGACTGTGATTCGCCGTCGTCTTCGAAAATTTGTCCCGCCTGTCGAACCTGCGCCTTGACAACTTTGACAATTTTCTGATTTGATCCCGACCATCCCACGGCCGTAATACCCAATTCGCTGGCGGTAATCGATTCAATTGGTTTTGTCTTGGCAGCCATTATTCCCTTAAAACTTGGATAACGCGGTTCAACCACACCCGCCGTAACGGTGATGAGTGCCGGAAGCGGACACTCGACTTCATCAAATCCATTTTCACTTTGACGGTTCACCTTGAGTACACCGTCCTCTACTTTCACTTTCTTGGCAAAAGTGACCGAAGCCAGACCCAACAGTTCAGCAATCTGTTCGGGCACCGTTCCGGTGTAGCCATCGGATGACTCTGTTCCAGCGATTACAAGATCTACTACTCCAAGTTTTTTGATCGCCGCCGCCAGAACTCGCGCCGTAGTCAGTGCATCTGAACCGGCAAGCGTTGGGTCGGAGACGAGTACTCCCTTGGTCGCTCCCATCGCAAGTGCGGTACGCATTCCGGATACCTCTCCGTTCGGTGCCATCGACACCAGGCTTACTTCCCCTTCACCGGCTGCTGTGACGAGTTGCAATGCCATCTCAACCCCATAACCGTCAGATTCATCAAGGATGAGTTTCCCGTCTCGCTTCAAAGCATTGGTGACTTCGTCCAGGGAACCTGGTATTGCCGGATCGGGGATTTGTTTGACACACACGACGATATTCATTCCTACATTGTTACCGATGGCTTTAGCCATCACCCAACCCAGAATCATCTGAATTCATGCCTGTGACGCTGGTAACTTTGATGACCTTGCAGATCCTGCTCATCGTTAACTCATTCGCCTCATCGGTGACACCACGTAACACGGTGCTTGTGCATCAACACCTGGCGCGTCGCCACGACGTACAGGTGGTCGAAACCAATGGGCGCGGACATGCCACTCGTTTCGCCCAAGATGCGGCCGCGCGCGGTTTGGATGCCGTTGTGGCATTCGGTGGCGACGGCACGCTCAATGAAGTTGCAACTGGATTGGCTGGAAGTTCTACCGTCTTGGCAATGTTGCCCGGTGGTTCGACAAACGTCTTTGTGCGTAGCTTGGGTCTGTCCAACGACCCCATGGTCGCTCTCGCCCAAATTACGACTGCCCTAGACAAAGGCGAGATCTCATCGGTGAGTCTTGGCAAGGCCAATGATCGTTATTTTTGCTTCCATGCTGGCGTCGGATATGACGCTGCCGTAGTCGAACAAGTGGAACGCCGCGCATCGTTCAAACGACTTGTTGGCCAACCATTGTTTGCATATGCGGCGTTGCGCACCTGGTTCGTGTCATATGACCGAAAGTTCCCCCACTTCACCCTGGACATTGATGGACGACATATTCCAAATGGGTTTTTTGCGATCATTCTTAATTCAAATCCATACACATTCATTGGCAAACATCCCGTAAATTTGTCGCCAGCTGCCACATTGGAAGAGAAGCTTGTGGTCGTAACGTTTCGCAAAATGTCGTCGCTATTGATGCTGGGAACCCTTTACAGGGCAATGAGAAAGGAGGGAATTTCGACTTCTTCGGGTGTCGATATTCATACCGACGTTGAAAACGTCACCATTAATTTTCCGGCTCCATTTCCGTTCCAGTTGGATGGCGACTACCTCGGAGAAACAACGAATCTCGAAATTCGGCATTGTCCAGATGCGCTTCGACTAGTGCGGCCCTCATTCGCCGATAATTAACTACTTCAAGTTTTCGGAACGACCGGCCAGCACCTGCAGTGCGACATCAGGTGTATTGGTGCAAATTCCATCAATCCCCCAATCAATAAGCTCACCCATTCGCACCGGGTCATCACAAGTCCATGCATTAACCGCAAGTCCGTTGTGGTGCATGACATCCACCACATGGCGGGAGAGCGTCCTGACATTTGGATTCAATGCACAATGACCCGAAGCATTCAATGATTCTGCGAGAACTTGGGCATCTGAATCGCTCACCTGGTTGGTGAGCCAGGCGGTGGGTAACTGCGGCCACAAACGGTGAACAAAGTCCACTGTCTGTCGGCGAAATGATGAAATCAACCACCTTCGGGAAGCATCGCGCTGGCGAAGAAATTCAACCACTAGTACAGCAACCTTGTCCGAGGGGTCGAAGTCGGGTTCATTATCATCATTTTTGATTTCGATATTGACCCACATCCCTGCACATGCATCGAGGGCTTGAGCGAGGGTCGGAATATATGTTGGTAATTGACTGCGAGCGAGGTCCACGATCGCAATTGAGTCAGCAAGTACAGCGTCGTGATGCACTACTAATTCACCTGATTTGCAGATGCGCACATCGAGTTCCACCGCATCAGACCCCATCTCACCAGCCCGGCGAAATGCCATCGTTGTATTTTCACGCTCAACTGCGCTGGCGCCGCGATGGGCCATGACCTGAGTAGGCAGAGATAGCACCTCAGCAGAGTATCTCGAAACAAATTTGCTAAAAACCTTGCTTACCCCTTGCAACTGAGAGTGCAGGTGTCTATCGTGACACCGTTGTTCATCCCCGATGCAGGAGTTTCACTTGTCAATTCTCGCCACCAGCCTCGCCCTCGGATCAGCCGACTACACGTGGCGAATTGATGCACTTTGCAAAGACACGGATCCTGAACTTTTCTTTCCAATCGGTAGCACGGGTCAGGCGTTACAGCAGATCTCACGTGCAAAAACCGTGTGCGATGAGTGCGGAGTTCGCCGTGAATGTCTCGAATTCGCCCTCGATACCAACCAAGATTGTGGAATTTGGGGCGGAACCTCGGAGGAAGAACGACGCGACATTCGTCGGAAGATGACCGCCGAACGGCGGGCGGCGCGAGCCAGCGCTTAATAAACGCACTAGCTGTCAATTAATTGGCACTTTTAGTTCAACAACGGTTCCTTGTCCATCGCGACTCATTTCGATTCCTGCTTCTTGGCCGTCGTGACGCATAGCACGACGCATCTGGATCGAGCCAGCGAGTTCCGTGGTAACGAGCGTGCGCACGATTGATAATCCAAGTCCAGTTGCCTTACTTAGTTCAAAATCGGGTTGTAGCCCGGTTCCATTGTCTACTACCAGAACTCCCAGCGATTGCTCATCGCGGCTTAGTGCAACAACTACCGATCCACCGAGACTCCCTTCCGGAAATGCATGGTCCACCGCATTTTGTAACAGTTCAAGAATCACAACCGAAAGCGGAGTAGCAACTGTGGCAGGCAATCGACCACCTTCGCCGCGCACAATGAATTGCACTGGTCTGTCAGCAGACTGAAGCCCTTCCTCAACTAGTCGCATGAGTGGCCGAACGATCTCAATGAAGGAAATATCTTCTCCTGGCTCGCGTGAAAGTGTCTCGTGCACTAGTGCAATAGTGCGAATTCGACGCACAGACTCGGCCACTGCCTCTTTTGCCTCCGCTGACGAAAGTCGACGTGCTTGCAAACGAAGTAGCGAGGAGATGGTTTGTAAATTGTTCTTCACTCGATGATGAATTTCTCGAATCGTGGCATCCTTGGTAAGCAGCAATCGGTCTCGGCGCCTCAATTCTGAAACGTCGCGCATTAGAACGACCCCTCCGTTGACCGCCGTGCCATGCGCAGTTCTCTTTAATAATGGAATACTGCGAGTCAAGAGGGTGACATCTCCGGCTTGTTCGAACTCCTCGACCACTGGTTCCTTGCGCTCAAATGCGTGACGAGCGGCGGTTTCAGCCACTCCCAATTCGGCAAGTGTTTGACCTACCGCATTTGCACTCACTCCGACTCGGTGCAGGGCCGAAACAGCATTTGGCGAGGCGTAGCGAACGCGCGCATCGGCGTTCAGCACAATGACACCGTCGCCGACACGTGGCGCGATGCTCGTATCGGCAACATTTCCAGCGAAGGGAAAGAGGCCCTGGGCGATCATCTCTGCGAATTCTGCGAATATTTCCGAGTATGTAGTTTCAAGTTGCCCGGGACGACGAGCCACGTCAGTTACCCATTCGCGAGACAACACTGCGATGACAACGCCTTCAAAGCGCACAGGAATCGTGAGCATGTTTGCAGCTCCGCCAATTGCCTCGACGCTGATTTCGCCTTTGCCTATCTCGCCACTCTTATAGGCGATGTCGAGCAACAATTGTTCGGACTTACTCGCCCATGTATTGACATAGTCGGTGTGGTACAGCGTTTGCCCGGTCGCGGCGCGAACCTGTGCGCTGATCAGCCATCGGCCATCGCTAACCGGTAGATACAACAACATGTCGGCGAAGCAGAAATCGGCAAGCATGCCCCACTCCGAAACCAATGCGCTGAGATGGGCAATAGTGCCATTGTCAAAATCGGTATGGTCGTGCGCCAGTTCAACGAGTGTTGGCATTGCAGCGCCTCACAAGGTGTTAGCTACCGAATCCGAGTTTGCGATCGCCATCGGGCGCCCCGAACTCAACATAGGCAATCTTGGCCGATGGGATAACCACTTGCCGACCACGCCGATCGGACACTGTAAACGTGGCTGATTTGCCGCTCAATGCGGCTTCGGCCGCCGACTTGGTTTGTTTCACACCTGCCTCATCGTCCTCAATTTCGATCGAAATTTCGCGAGGAGCGTGGGTGATACCAATTCGGATGTCCATGGTCAATCTCTTTCTAGTTATGTAACTTTTAGCGCGGCACTGAATACTTTTTTGGATTTCATCTCATTTGCCACCTTATTAGCCAATTCAAAAAATATTCGACCGACCTCACTTTGAGGTGCCACCGCAGCAATTGGCCTTCCATTGTCGCCGCCCTCACGCAGTGCAGGAATTAGTGGTATTTGGGCGAGAAGAGGAACACCAAGTTCATCGGCTAGCAACCGACCCCCACCGGAGCCAAATAGTTTGTAACGTTTCCCGTCGTCTCCTGTGAACCATGACATATTTTCGATGATTCCACGTACTGGGAGGTTTACTTTGGCTGCCATTGCCGCCGCTAGCCGTGCCACTTTCTGCGCCGCTTCCTGGGGAGTTGTCACTACAAATACCTCGGCCCGTGGCAAAAACTGACTGAGACTTAATGCAATATCACCGGTACCGGGTGGCATGTCAATAAGCAGGAAGTCGGGTTCATCCCAAAACACATCCGTGAGAAATTGCTCGAGTGCTTTATGCAACATTGGACCGCGCCAGACGACGGCTTGGCCCTCTGGAACAAAATATCCGATGCTGATACATCGCACACCCCATGATTCGGGCGGAAGAAGCATGTTGTCGATGATCACCGGATCTCGATCGGTACCGAGCATTCGTGGAATCGAATAGCCGTAAATATCGGCATCGACAATTCCGACTGTATGACCCATGGCCGCAAGTGCAACCGCCAGATTGGTGGTCACACTGCTCTTACCAACTCCACCCTTTCCCGATGCAATCATAATCGGGCGCGTTTTTGAGCCGGGCTGAGCGAATGAAATCTTGCGACCTTCGGCATGACCATGTGTTGGCGAACTTCCAGCGGTTGCACCTGGATCACCGTGCAATAGTTCTCGCACCCCAGCGCGCTCCTGATCAGTCATCACACCAAATTCAAGCGCAACGTCAATTACTCCATCGAGACCGCGCAACGCGCTGTTAACTCGCTGCTGAATCTCATTACGCAATGGACAACCGGCAATGGTGAGCACAACCGTTAGCCCGATCACGCCGTCATTTACGACCACATCACGCACCATGCCCAGATCAACGATTGAACGATGCAGTTCCGGATCTTGTACCGGTCGAAGAGCGTCAATGACCTGATTTTGCGTTGGTAAAGGCATTGATCTCCGACTGGTAGGGCTTCAACTAATTTCTACTATCGCCATAGGTAGAATACCTCTGTGGCCCGTAAATCGCTGACCCCGACCAAAAATGTTGTCGGTCAAGGCTCGACATCGGCATCTCTTACATCGGGCTCGTTCACGGCAACAGTGTCAGCAATCACATCAGCATTTGGAGATCCCACTCGACGAGCCGTTTACCTGTACGCACGCGAACACCCGGAAGGGCTGACCGCTGCGCAAATTTCCGACGAATTTGAAGTTCACCCAAATGTTGCCCGACATCATCTAGATAAACTTGCCGCCGGTGGTTATCTTGAGGTTGAGATTGCACACCATAAGGGTGCTGGCGCCGGACGACCATCCAAGCGATATCGAGCTGTGAATGAATCACCGCATCTTGACTTTCCTGTGCGCAGTGATGATTTGGTGTTATCACTTCTCGGTAAAGCACTTACCTTGCTTGCGCCGCAAGATGCCGAGGCGATGGCCGAAGAGGTCGGCCAGCAATATGGTCGGATCATGGCCGCCGGACTAACCGGCCCGAGAGTTGCTGACAACGGTGTAAGCATCGGACATCGGTCATTGCGCTCTGCACTTCAAACCGTCGCTGATGCTCTCACCGCCCACGGTTTTGCCGCCCACACCGACCAACGCAACAACCAACTACGAATCGTCAACAACCACTGTCCGTTTGGCGATGTCGCCATCGAACACCCCGTCATTTGTGCAGTGGACCGCGGAATGGTGAAAGGAATGCTGACCGCTATTTACGGCGATACATCTCCTGAAATGTCAGCATCGCTTCCTCAAGGCGATACCTTTTGCGCAACTACGGTGTAACTCGCCTGTAAAGGCTAGTCACCCCAAAACCTCTGCTCTTTTTTTGGGTCCCCGTACATGTGGTACCCGTTTCGCTCCCAGAATCCTGGAGAGTCCTCCGAAAGAAGTTCCAAACCTCGCAACCACTTTGGCGACTTCCAAAAATACAGGTGCGGCACGACAAGCCGTACAGGACCGCCGTGGATTGCCTCAATGTCTTTTCCCTCAAAGGCGTAAGCAACCAATGCATTATCACCAATAATGTCGTCAAGTGGAAGATTTGCGCTATAGCCAAATTCGGCGTGTCCCATCACGTGGGTCGCATCATTGGCAAGTCCCGCTTGGGAAAAGAGATCGCGAACGCGTACTCCCGTCCACGTGGTATCAAATTTTGACCATTTGGTGACGCAGTGAATGTCCGTGGTGATGGTTACTGATGGCAACGCTTTGAGTTCGTCGAAACTCACAGCGAAAGGATGCTCGACGAGCCCGTAAATCTTTAAATCCCAATCTCCGGATTTATAAACCGGAACATCACCAACGTGCAAGACAGGAAATCGCTCAGTGAGATATTGCCCCGGAGGAAGACGAGATCCATCCAATCCTTTGGCGGCAAGTTCTTCGCGATTACGATCGAAAAATCCCATGAATACATTGTGCCGTGTGCACCGCTAGATTTCTCGGCGATGGCTCTCTATATCGTTCGCCACGGCAAAGCCGGCAAGAGAAGCCAATGGGATGGTCCCGACATAACCAGACCACTCGATGATTTAGGCCGCATACAGGCCAAGGAGCTCTCCCTAAAAATCGCTTCGATTACACCAACTTGGCTGGTGTCGAGCCCATTTTTACGATGCATCCAAACTCTCCAAGATCTCAGTGAACTGACAGGGTTACCGGTACTTGCCGACGAACGACTTGCCGAAGACAGCGACATCACGGCAATCATTCATATGCTTGAACAAGCACCCGATCGTGCCGTCATATGTAGTCACGGCGACGTGATTCCAGCACTCATTCGAACTCTGGAAAATCGCGGTATGGCGATCACGACAATTCCAAACTGGCGCAAGGCATCGGTGTGGGTCATTGATCGCAATGGTGTGACATTCACCAGCGCTGCCGCCTGGCCCCCGCCTTCATCCGGCTAGTGCGGCATCGACCTCGGCGACAATTGAATCTACGAATCCTTTTACCGCAACCGGCGGATTGAGGTCTTGACATTTCTGTAATTCATCCTGCGCACCTTTGGCATCGGCGGCAATGCGGAAGCGAATGATTCCAAGAAAGCAATGTGCATCCGGATAGTGAGGGTCAAGGGCAATTGCTCGTCCAAGCCCTTCGGTTGCCGTGGCGAAGGCAAGAACTTTGAGATCGTCACTTACATCACGCGAGATTAGGGCAATGAGCCACGCTCGATACGTAAGAGCTTCAATGTTGTCCGGATCCGAACTGAGTACCTGTGAATACAGGTCGACTGCCATCGCCGGATCCGAGAAGTTGATCGCACGGGCTTGAGACAACAAACTCGCGGTGCTATCGGCAATACCGCCGGACAGACTCTGTCCAGGTAGGCGCTGTCCAAGTTGCGTGGCCATAAACCATCCGACGCCACTGGCGACCACGATCACCACAACAGCAGTCAATACAACTTTCAGCCGCACCGAACGTCGCGGTCTCACTTTACTCAAATAATCGCCACTATTCAATTGGGTGATGACGTTTGCCGCCCGAATGGTATAGCCATCGTGCAAGGTGATGTAGTCGAGATCGTCGATGTCTCCCGCTTCTCGTTCACGATCCAGATCATGCAATGATTGCAACAGAAATTCTCGTTCATCTTGCAATTCATTGTGTAAGTCAACACGCGAAATATTGTCCGGTTCAGAAATCATTGAGTGCTTTGTCCACCAATGCACGGTCGGATTCACTGATTTCAGTTTCGTTCGAAACTCGCCACCGACGAAATGCCACCGCTAGACCGACCAGGGCGCAAATCAAGGCGACCACCGGCAACGCCCACACCAAAGCATCGAGACCACTTGAACGAGGTACAAGTAATACCTGTCCCCCAAAACGATTTTCGACGTACGCAATAATCTGATCGTCCGTGCGCTCACCACTTCGAATTTGCCGGGCGATTTCATCGCGCAGTGACACGGCCGCCGAAGCACGAGACACATAGACGCTCTCGCCTTGACACGTTGGACATGCCAAACGCTTCGCAATTTCGTCGACTCGCTCTTGTTGGGTGCGAGGTCCACCATCTTGACTGGCCCCAATTGCCAACAATAATCCGACGATGATCGCCATGACGATCCAAATGGCGCGTCGCTTTACTTTCAAGTTTGTGATCATCAGCCAAAGCTCGCCTTCAGAGCAGACATTTGTGCGTCCAATAATCCGTCGCTCAGTTGGCCGGCAATGCGCAATCGTACGTATCCATTTGGATCGACAATCCACGTCTCGGGCACCTTGGCAATACCAAAGGCAATCGCGATGGCACCATTTTGGTCACGCAATTTTGGCCAGTCGCCGCCGAATTCCTGAAAATATGTCGCGACAGCATCGTCGCTGTCATCATTGATTACGGTATACAACTCCGCCGGATTCTGTGCAGACGCCTCCTTGGCAGCGAAAGCCAACAGCAACGGATGCTCGTTACGACATGGCACGCATGTTGAATTGAAGAAATTAAGGACCACCCATGAGCCTTTACGACGCGCCAAATTGAATTGTTCGTTGTCCAGGGTGGTCGTATTTATTGCCGGTGCTGGCTGGCCAAGTAGCGGCGAGTCGGCATTTTCCGATGGATCGGGTGATGCATTTAATAACACCAATAACAGTGACAGCATCACCACACCAATCGCAACGGAGACGATACGTGCCCCACGACGCTCGCTCATGAGCCAACCGTTTCATGAGCGTCATCGTCGCGATCAAGCAATAATGCAGAAGTTGGCGAAGTTGGGCGGCGCCGACGACCGGGAAACGCAGCTAACAAGGTTCCGATCGCCATTAGACCGCCACCGATCCAGAGCCACAACATGAGCGGCTTAATGAACACTTTGATTCTCGCCGTGGCTGAATCCTTCAACACCGGTGGCTCAAGAGTGAGATAAAGGTCTTCAAAAATTCCGGTTTTTACAGAAGGCGTTCCGATATTGATTCCGAGGTTTGTGTACTTGGTAACGGCAGGCGCATATGCCTGACCCCCATCAATCTTCACCAACGCGGCGACTCTTGTGCCCCGAGCATCAGTGTGTTCCACGTACTTCACCAATTCAAAACTATGCCCGCCAAATTTCGCCGGTACTCCAGCCACTAGGTCAAGTTCTTGGCTGTGTGTATAGCTGTTGGACGCTGCCAAACTCACAGCTATGAGAATGACGCCAACATGGACAATCATTCCTCCGTTCGTGCGCCCTACCAATCCGCGAAGTCCTTGTCGACGAGTGGCCAGAATTACTTGACGCATTGCGGAACCAATTGCAAATCCTCCAAGACCGAAAGCTAGAAGTGGTGCCATGCCAGATGCACCTATTGCCACACACAGCGCCAAAACTGAAATTCCGCACCACGCAGGCCAAAAGAGCCGCTCACGCAACAACTCGCCCGATGCCTTGCGCCACGGCAATACCGGCGCAATTGCCATGATCGTTAGTAATGCGATGCCGATTGGCATCGTCATTCGATCAAAAAATGGTGCGCCAACCACAATATTTCGACCTTGAAGCGCCTCAACAATCAAGGGAAACACCGTTCCGAGCAGAACTACAAAAGCGAAAAGACTAAACAGAACATTGTTGGCTAAAAATGCACCTTCCCGAGAAAGTGGTGAGTCAATGCTGCCCGGCGATCGCAAACGGTCACCTCGCCATCCAATCAAAGCAATGGAGACGATGACAACCACAGCAAAGAATGTCAATAACCATGGGCCTATGTCGCTTTCGCTAAATGAATGCACGCTATTGAGCACTCCCGAGCGGGTAAGAAACGTCCCAAGAATTGTCAGGCTGAATGTCGATACCAGTAACGACAAATTCCATACCCGCAACATTCCTCGACGTTCTTGGACTAAGACCGAGTGGATATAGGCCGTTGCCGTGATCCATGGCAGGAGCGAAGCGTTCTCCACAGGATCCCATGCCCATACTCCGCTCCAACCGAGTACTTCGTAACTCCACCACCCGCCTAGAACGATGCCGACGGTTAGAAATCCCCAGGCGAACAATGTCCAACGTCGAGTTGCCAAGAGCCAACCTTCGCCCAAACGTCCGGTGATCAGCGCGGCAATGGCGAATGCGAATGGCACTGTCATTCCGACGTATCCCAAATATAGAAGTGGCGGATGGAACATCACCAGAACATGGTTTTGCAGCAACGGATTTGGTCCAGTTCCGTCGATTACTCCTGGAGCGCCAACATTGAACGGGCTGGCCGGTCCAAACGACAACAAGAAGAAGAACGCCTGGACAATGAACATCACTGCCATTGCCCATCGTGACAACACATCGTCTAATCGTTGACGCAACCAATACACGATCGCCAGGGTGTAGCCAGAAAGTACGAGCACCCAAAGCAGGATGGATCCTTCAAGGGCGCTCCACACCGCGGCAAAATTATAGAGGGGCGGAGTCGATGTGGAGCCAACCTTTTGCACATAGGCGAGCGAAAAGTCGCGGGTTATCATCGCATACTCCATTGTCGCGAACGCACTCACGGCGGCAACAAATGAAAGTAATGCGAACCGTGGAATTAGTCGGGCAATTTTTCGATCATTTGAACGCACGCTGGTGATAGCGGCAAGTGCGCCAAATACGGCGCCGACAATCCCAACTAGCAGTAACGCTCGTCCGAGCGAACCACTCACCCCGTTACCGGCGAACACGCTTCCGCCTCGGCAAGGACAATTCGGTCTTTGTTCGCAGCAACGTATTCATTGGAATGCTTAACTTCGATGCGCACTGCTTCAAATATTCCACCCACCAGGCGGCCTTGAGCCACCACGGGAATGCATTCCTGGAATATTCCACCCGGCTGACCTGAATACACGACATGGAGAGTTTTGTTGTTGAAGGACAATGAAAAGGATGTCGCACCGCCAACCGACGTCAACGACCCCCGGTCAACCGTTCCCTGGACTCGCAATTGTCGACCAGATTCGCAGCCATCTCGAACACCAACTTCGTCCACATTGCAGTAGTAGTCGATTGCCGAGGTCAAAAATTGACTAATAATCACGGCCCCACCGACAAGAACAATGACGATCACCGCTATTGATAAGTAACTTGTCTTTCTACGACGTTTGGCGACGGGCGAGTCGTCTGGTGATGTGCGTGGACTCAGATCCACGGCTTGTCCTGATCAGCAACTTGACGCGAAAGTAATCGTCCTTGGCGAATCGTTACAACAACAAGTAGCAAAATAGATCCGATGGTAAAAACATAACTAAGCACGATGAAACCTGCGTCACTCATTTGTCAAAACCACTACGTTCTATCTGACGTTCGCGAATTGCGACTTCCAGGCCCTTTTCGATGACTATATCTCGCATCATCAGCAGTCTTTGCCGATGCATGACCAACCAGATGAAAGTAAATGTGAAAGCGAACACTCCACTAAAGAGGGTGAACAACATCAGCCCGTCCATTTTTACATCTCCGTCTGGGCGAAGAATGCTCGCACTTTGATGCAACGATCGCCACATCACCACGCTGAAATGCACCAGCGGAATTTCTAGAACCGCGAGCGAGGCGATAATTGCCGAACGCTGTGCGCGTTGTTGAGGCGAACCCCCCAGTCCTCGAACCGCAAGGTATCCAACGTAAGTGACGAAGAGAAACGCCGTAGTGGTGAGTCGAGGATCCCATACCCAATAGGTTCCCCAAGTCAAACGACCCCACAAACTTCCGCTGACGAGTGTCATCGCCATGAATAACACCCCCACCTCAGCACTCGCTCCTGCCACTCGATCAAGCACTAGCGACGGTGTTTTCTTTAGCAACCAAGTTAGTGACGCAACACCGGTAACGATGAATGCCAAATATGCGATCCAGGCAGTCGGTACATGCACATACATGATTCGGACGGCATCTCCTTGATTTGCATCCGCGGGTGTGAAAAACAACCCGGACACCACAACCCAAGTCATAGTGACAATTGCAAGCACTCCGATTGTTCGCGAAGTCGACGTAGCCACCCCGCCTACTGCGTCAGGTGTCGAGTCATGATTCATGTCGTTCTCGCCGTACATCATTCCTCAATTAGTGGGCCAAAAGCACTCAGGCCACCGACTCCGAATACTGCGGCGAAAACTGCAAGCAACCCAACCCAGGGCCATCCCTCGGAAGACACCATACCGCTTATGCCGAATGCTGCTTCGGTCGCTTTGGTGGCGCCAATCAAAACTGGCGCAATTGCCGGTAGCAACAACAACGGCAGCAACGTCTCGCGACCGCGTACGCCCGCTACTAAGCCACCAAAGATCGTTCCGACGAAGGACAAGCCAAGTGTTGCCAAGAGCATGCAAGTGACCAAAAGCACTAACGAAGTGGGCTGAACCTGCACCCGATACAGCACGATCGCACCGCCAATAAGTGTCGATTCCAAAATGAGCAATTGAATCACGAGGGCTGCGGCCTTGCCAAGAAATAATCCAGCCGGATCAACACCTGCAACTCGGAGGGAGTCCAATGCACCATCGGCAGTTTCAATCGCAAACGATCGCTGAATGATGATGAACAATGAGAACAATGTGGCCAGCCACACGAGTCCACCGGCGACTCGCTCCAGCATCGAGTCATCATCAAGAGCGAAGGCAAACATCACCATTACCAAGGCGGCAAACGGCACGACCTGGTTTGTCACTACTCGACTGTGCATCTCTATTCGCAAATCCTTTGCAGCGACAATCCGAGCTACTCGAAGTGTGGATTTGGACTTCATATTGAAGCGCCAACTACTTGTCCACCAGAAACCTGCACGACCCGCGTGGCAAGTTGTTGCGAGCGCTCAATTTCGTGTGAAGCCAAGATAACGGTTGCACCTGCAGCCACCGCTTGTCGCAAAATTGCGTCCAATTCGTCGCGACCACTTCGATCAAGTCCAGCATGCGGCTCATCCAAGAGCCACAGCTCGGCGCGACGAACAACAAGATTGGCAAGTGAGCATCGTCGTTTCTGGCCGGCAGACAATTCGCCGACTCGCACGTCGGCTAAACGACCATCGATTCCCATTCGTTCAAGTGCGGCCTCAACTTCTTCAACTCCAGCACCAACGAGTCGCGACCAGAATGTCACATTTTCGCGGATGGTGAGATCACCAAATAGTCCGTTGCTATGTCCGAGCAGTCCAACTCGATGATGGACAGAATTACGGTCGGTTCGCAAATCGCAACCAAGCACCACAGCCGTACCACGGACAATTGGGACCAGACCGGCGCAGGCACGTAACAAAGTGGACTTACCTGCGCCATTTGCGCCCTGGAGTAGAAGGATCTCGCTTTTTCCAACCGACAACGTCACACCAGCCAACGCTGGATAATCGCCGTACACGACTACCGCATCATGCATTTCAACTATGTTTCCTGATGTCATAGTTTCATAAATCCGTCATGAACCGTTAAATTTCGGTGGACGCTTTTCTAGAAACGCCTTTCGACCTTCGATTGCATCGCGACTTCCCCAGGCGCGCTCGCGGGCTTCACTTACGATTTCATTCAGTGGCGAATCTGCGGCCGAGATTTCAAATGCCAGTTTGTGACCAGAAATTGTCAGTGGAGCCAGTGCAGCAATTTCCTTCGCCCACGAAAGCGCATCACTTAAGTTTCCGAGACGATGCACCGATCCCATTCGTGCCAATTCAGATCCGGAATAGAGCCGCGCGGCTAGCAACATTGCCCGAGCCACTGGCCATGAAAATTCTCGAATAAGTCGTTCAACTGTCCAGTGGTTGACCACAAGCCCAAGCTTTGCGGCCGGAATTCCGATTGTGCTGATTTCGGTCGCCACCCGCAAGTCGCATGCGGCTGCGATTTGGGCGCCCGCTCCAAGTGCCGGTCCATCAATGCATGCCATCGTCACAATCGGCATCGTGGTCATGGCATGTAAGACCTCGTGCAAGGCCGACGAAAATTCTTCTTCGTGAACTCCGGACAGATCAGCACCGGCACAAAACGCTGGAGTCGCACCGGTAACCACCATCACCCGACCTTTCTTGTCAATGACATCGACTTGTGCCTCACGGATCAATTTGATAGTTGGCAAGTCCACCGCGTTGCGACGTTCAGGACGATTGATTGTGACCAATGCAACCGATCCGTGCCAATCAACTGTTAGTTGCCCTGGACGAATCCCATCTACCATGTAGACGACTGTATGACTTCTCCCACCCAAGACAACGATCCAATAAGGCGTCGACGAAACTTAATTTCGACTTGGACCAAGCGCGCCATGCGGATCGGATATCTCTGTTTTGGAATTTCGATATTCGCCGTTGGATTCGGCTTACTGTGGGATTTCACACCGTTTATTGGATCAATTGCCACTGCGGCGCTTGTTGGTGGTTCGGTTTTATTGGCACCCGCGATTGTTTTGGGATATGCAGTCAAGGCAGCCGATCGGGAAGACAAACTCAATGGAACCTAGCCAACATCGAATGAAAATGAGTACTGTTACCAGTTCATGTCGCTTCGCCTCCCCGCTTCCGAGCGTAAAGAGCAAATTCTTGATGTAGCGCTGACGGTCTTTGCATCAAAGGGCTACCACGAAGCAAAGATGAACGATATTGCCATCTTGGCCGGTATCACTAAACCCGTTGTCTACCAACATTTCGCTTCGAAGCGAGCACTTTATTTAGCCCTAGTTGAAGAAGTCGGAAATCGGATGATCAATTCAATCGCTCAGGCGACAAGCGAAGTATCAGACGGGCGATCGCAAGCGGAAAGAGGAACAGTTGCGTTTTTCCGTTGGGTATCGGATGACACAGATGCGTTTCGTTTTCTTTTTGATAGCGGCACTCGAAACGACCGTGAGTTTGCCGATGCTGCGCGCCGTGTTGTCGACAGTGCCGCCGAGTCCATCGCGCCACTAATTACAATCGACCTTGATCCAGCGCATCTACATATCCTCGCGCAAGGTGTTGTTGGAGCATCTGAAGGTGTTGCCCGATACTTAACCAACTCAGGTGTCGGGTTTGATCCAAATGTGATTGGCAAACAGGTTGCAGATCTGGTGTGGGCTGGATTGCGTGGCGTTGGTAACCTCTGAATAATGGTCACCCCTGGCGAACACCACCCTGCTTTTGAGGAATACTGCGAATGCATTTTTGAGCTTCGCGAGGACAACCTTGAAGTTATTCAGGCCCGCGTCGCGGACCGCCTTAATGTCTCGCGACCTTCGGTGTCAGAGATGATCCACCGGATGGAGGCCGAGGGACTCATCACTTCGACCGATAGCAAAATTCAACTCACTGAGCTCGGCGAAACTCTTGGCAGCAGAGTTGTGCGCCGTCATCGGATAGCCGAGCGCTTCCTCACCGATGTGCTCGGGCTATCTTGGTCGATTGCCCATCACGAAGCCTGCAAATGGGAGCATGTGATAACTGCTGAGGTCGAATCAGCGATGAATAATCTTCTTGGGACACCCACCACATGTCCACATGGAAACCCGATACCTGGTTCAAAATACGTTGAGCCAAATCTCACTTCACTCTTCAGTATTAAAGTTGGTTCCGGATTCACGGTCACCCGAATTCCAGAAGAACTTGAATTTGTCCCCGGCGTCCTCGACTTCCTAGAACTTTCCCACATTGCACCCGGACACAGCGGTGTCGTTACAGATTCTCATGCAGACGGATCGCGCACGGTAAACATCGAAGGAAATATCGTCGACATTGATGCTTTCGCAAGTGCCCGAATTCTCGTAACTTCCTGAAGCATTCGCTATCAGCGAGTTTGTGACGCGAATCAATAAATCATTGACTGTGGAAGCGCACGGTGATGCACCACAGTTAAGCGCTGTGTGGCTCGGGTGAGTGCCACATACAACGCCCGCAATCCATTCTCTTGAGCGTCAACTATCGCACTAGGTTCGACGACCACGATTCCGTCTAATTCCAGTCCCTTTACCAAACTTACGGGTACAACAGTGAGACGAGAATCCAGCGCGGTGTTATTTGCTCGACCATGATCTATATCGGCAAATGAAAGAGCACTAGATATGGCCTCGGCCATCGAATCTGGACACACGACTGCCGCATTCCCATCGCCTATTGCATCCAGGATCTGGATCGTGTGCTTTACGACTTCAACAAATAATTCGTCACTTGACTCAGCTCGGAAAATGAGCGGTGGGAAGTCACCTTGGCGAACCGACCGTGGTGGATGTAACGCCGGTGCCGCAGCACGCATCACCCGGTTAGCAAGCGCCATGATTTCTTCTGGAATTCGATAACCCACCGACAAATTGAACACTTGTGGTTCTCGTTTATCTGGTAGGTACTTCAGTATCTCCGACCACGAATGTGGGGCGAACGCACCTGTTCCTTGAGCCAAGTCGCCAACGACCGTCATCGCCCCATTAAGTGATCGCCGAGTTGCCATTCGTAATTGCATTGGCGTGAGATCTTGGACCTCATCGATGATGATGTGACCATACAGCCGAATCTCGTCGGTCTCACTTATTTTTCCATTCCTGCGTGGTCGCGGACCAAGTAGGCCAAGTGCTTCGTCCAGCATTGCGATGTCACCGTCACTCCAATGGACTTCGGTTACGTTCTCACTACGATGCCGATACAGCGATTCGTATTCACTTGTTTTCAAAACACCAGATGCCGCGATTCGGATCAGGGCATTCGATCCAAACAGATCATGCAATAATTCGGCCGGAGTAAGTACTGGCCACATTCTCGTCAAGGCAATTCGGAATTCTTCGATGTCGTGCAATGAATCTCGAAGTTGCCCGAGATCGATTTCTGGGTCTCGCCTCGATTCCGCCAATGCCGCCACCATTTCCGACTCCACCCAGCGTTGGGCAGCATTATGTCGGCGATAGCGCCGACGTGCTTCACGCACGATTCTTCCCGACTCCTTTGCTGACAGGCGCAGATATCCAGCACCAAACGGAATCACGAGATCCTCACGCAGCGGCCGCTCACGATCACGAATAGATTTAGTGATCACATCAACCATCCGAATATCGCCCTTTATTCGTGCCACCGCCGCATCTTCGGTTCGACCAAACCAATGTCCAGGCACCAAATCTGCGAGCACCACTTGAGACACTCCAGCCTCGCCAAGTGAGGGCAACACTCGTTCGATATATCGCAGAAACACTCGGTTCGGTCCGATGACGAGCACACCTTGCTCTTCCAGCGGAAAACGATAGGTGTACAACAAATACGCGGCACGATGTAGCGCAACGACGGTTTTTCCAGTTCCTGGACCACCTTGAACAACCATGACTCCATGCTGTGGAGATCTGATGATCTGATCCTGTTCGGACTGGATGGTCGCAACGATGTCGCCAAGTTGTCCAGTATGCCCACGCGATAGTACGGACAACAGGGTGCTGTAGCCGCGTAAACCCGTTGCAGTCTGTTGCACCGCTGTCAAATCAGTTCCACCAAGACCTTCATCGTGTCCGACACCAAGGTGTCCGGCACCAAAAAGCTCATCTTCAATTCCACTCAGAATTTGTCCGTGGACTGAAAAGTGTCGACGCCGCGCCAAACCCATTTGCTCTCGTCCCGTCGCCCGGTAGAACGGTTCCGCTATTGGCGCTCGCCAATCCACCACCACTGGCTCTCGATTGGTGTCGGCAACCGCAAGTCGTCCAATGTGAAAACTCTCGATCCCATCAGGAGTCTCGGCCAGTTTGTCGATTCGACCAAATACAAGTGCGGCATCCCCAAGATCCAGTTGAGTGAGTCGGTTGAGCAGTTGTTCGTCGAAGGCATTTCGCTCAAACCGGGCCTGAAAAGTCCCACCAGTGCTGGCCTCATTGAGGTCTCGAATTCGCCATGCATCGGTTTTACTTCGTTCGAGACAGGCATATGCATGGTCGATATAGGCCTGTTCGGCATCGAGATCAGGGTGCAGTTGGGTCATTTTGGGGTTCGTTGATTCTATCGCCCCGCAGAATTATGCACGCACACATAAATTCTGCGACGATCTCGCGTGGCACGTATTGAGATTTGACAGACATTGATTTCGGATACCAGGCGCTCTCGGCGGAGGGGCAGTTATGTCATCGGAGTTAAGCTATTTTCGACGGGCCATAAGGCTGGCACTAGTAGTCGCTCTGAGCGGATGTAGTCGCCCAACCAATGAACTGAGCCTTCGGGCGGATTTAGAACCAGTGATCACTGAATCCAGTGATCAACAATTTCCAACTCCCGTTTCGACTCCAACACCGAACGGCCCCGCTTCAAACGAAACGACAACCACGGAACTGATCGCCACCGAATTCGCCCAGCTCATCCAAATACGGTTGCAGTGTGGGCGAAAACCCGAGTCTTGCCCAATTGCTCAATTAACTGCGCCGGAAAGCACGTATCGCAGATATCTCATGGCCCTGATGAAGTTTCGTGCCGATTCCAAACTAGCCACTCGCGCCGGAGCAGGAATATTTCGCTTTCGGATCGACAAAATAAATATGACAAGTTCGTTTTCGGCGGTTGTGCACACATGCATCTTTGATTCTCTGGTGGTGTTTGACTTGGGTCAGTCAGATTCCACCAGAGATGACGTAATTTTCGATGACGACGTCATCTCCGGTCACACCGCTTGGCAAATCATTCTCGACGGTGGAGATTGGAAGTGGTCAGATGCCGTCGGCGCCGATTCAACCTATGGAAGGGACGTATGCGAATTCTTCTCGTGACTAGTCTTATTCTCGGCGCTACCCTTGACGTTCCGGCGCCGCACATCGTGCACGCCGACGATTCAAGCAATGGAATTGCGGTTGATATCAGCGCCGCAGCAAATGGGGCACAGATTATGGCGGGTGTTCGAATTGGAATACCGCCTAGTGGCAATAACGAAACCGGCAATTGTGAATGGTCGCCGGCAATCCCCCGCGATTCATTCATTGGATCGAGTGGTGCAGTGTTTAAGCAGATCGGATCGATTAGCTACCAGTTATACGACTTCACCTGCAGCGATCGCACCCCCGCAACTTCGTACTACTGGATTCCCCAAGTTTCTAATGAAACTCTGGCAACGGAGGCTTCATCGGTGCTCTACGACAACATTCCCGCTCCGTGGGGTGAGTTCGCTCCACCAGCTCATCGCGGAGTCGTGAAACTCGGGATGTGGTTTTGGGTTCACCCACTCATTTGGGTTCCCGTGTCAGTGACTGCGTGGGTGCCAACTCCAAGCGGACCGATTTCCGTTACCACCACGGCGACACCGAAGAAATTGAAGTTTAAGCCCGGTGATGGTGATTTGGGATCGGGCGAGGTTGAATGCGATGGACCCGGTCGCTGGTGGTTCCCCATCCTTGGCGACTCGCTTGATTCAAACTGCATGTACACCTATCAGCACTCGTCGGTGATTCATAGCAGCGGTGCGTTTCCCGCCCAATTGGGTATCGAGTGGCATGTCACATGGCGATCCAACACTGGGGCAAGTGGAACCTTGAGAGACATCACCATCAATGCATCCCATCAGATTGTGGTCCATGAGTTGCAAGCCCTAGTCATCGAATAGTCCTTTCTGTTCTGTGGTAGTGGTCTGCGCGCACAGCTGACACACTGTGGTTACCCGATCATCAATTTGATCTACAACCAGATAAGAAGGCACCCCCCATGGCCGTCAGTACCTCGCGCGAGCAAATTCTCATTGAACGGCGATACGCCTCAGTTTTTGCCACGATAAGTGATGACTCCCTTACTGGCCTGGCCACGGTATTGCCCGAAAAGCTTCGCGATCCGTTGGCTAAAGTGCTTGGGCTTCCAGCCGGCGCATTTGAGGTACCAACTTCTATTGCGGCGAATATTCGTCAGGCAATGTTGACGCGAAGTGCGCATTTGGATACCGGCATGTTATTGAGCGAACCATGTACGGAACGGTGCATCGAAATCCTTGGGAGCACATCCGACGATCCAAATCTCGCCGACCTGCAGGCAAATGTTGACGAACTCATTGAATCCTTTGGACTGGATGCGGTTCGATTGATGTCGGTGCAATATTCTCTCTCGCTTGCCGGATTCAAAAAACTGATCGCCACCGACGAAAGATTCGCATTGCCAACAACGACGATGTCAAACTCCCCCCTGCGACCGATCGAAACCGATACTGCCGCTCAAGAAGAAAAGCGTCGGCAGCGGGCGGTCCGCAAAGAAAAGGAACGCATTTCCCGTGCCCAAGCCCAAGCCCAGCGCCGTGCTGCACGTTTCCGCACATAGCGCCAATACTCAATGAACACGCGACTCGCTTCGTATCGTGGTCGAGCACACCTGGTTATCGGCGACGAAGACCGCCTCGTGGACATCGAGCGAGCAAGCAATGGATCGCTGTCAAGTGATCCGATGGAATGCTTCGCACGCTGGGACGACATCCGGGCATTGAACAATTCTGTAGTCGTGGAAAATGACGCACCACGGGCGATTCTGGAAGAACTTGATTGCCCAGTGCCCCGACCGCGTCAAATGTTCGCCGTTGGAATCAATTACCGCAAGCATGCCGAGGAAATGGGTTCGCTTCTCCCGCCCACACCGCTTACCTTCGCCAAATTTCAAAGCGCGCTAAATACACCTGCTGGTGTCATTCCACTTGTTGGAGACACCTGTGACTACGAATCAGAGGCAGTTGCTGTCATCTCAACTGGTGGGCGCAATATCGGCGAATCAGTTGCGTGGGATCACATCGCCGGCTTGTGTGTCGGTCAAGACATCTCCGATCGCCAGTTACAAAATTCCGGAAGACCACCACAATTTAGCCTCGGAAAGAGCCGACAGGGTTTCGCTCCTCTGGGACCATGGGTGAGCGATGTTCGAGATAATCCGAAGCGAAATGAACTTGCGATCGGATGCACGATCAATGGTGAGGTCCGCCAACATGCATCAACATACGACATGATTTTTGACATACCGCAACTTGTCGCTTATCTCTCCACGATTTGCGAATTATTTCCGGGCGACATCATATTTACCGGTACACCTTCAGGTGTCGGGCATGGTCACAAACCTCCGATCTACCTTCGTCCTGGCGATGAGATTGTTACTTCGCTCGAACTTGTGGGAACTCTCCGAAATCGCTGTGTCTAATAGCACCCGAGAAGATTGCACCTAAGATCGAGCCGTGACAACGAGTTCAGACCATACAACCGTTATTACCGGAGCCAATCTGGTGGATGGAACAGGCGAGCCAGCGCGAATCGCCGATGTCGCATTTGCCAATGGACGAATTACCGAGGTTAGTGAACCAGGATCGATCTCGACTGCACATGCCCATCGTGTGGTCAACGCCGATGGCCGTTTGCTCACTCCCGGTTGGGTGGATGTCCACACTCACTACGACGCTCAGGCCACATGGGATCCGTGGTTGACACCGAGCAGCTGGCACGGCGTGACAACCGTGGTGATGGGCAATTGTGGGGTTGGTTTTGCTCCGGCCGCCCCCGACCGCCATGAGTGGCTCATCGATTTGATGGAAGGAGTGGAGGATATTCCCGGTTCGGCGATGGTCGAAGGAATCACATGGGAGTGGTCGTCATTTCCTGAATACCTCGACGCCCTTGAGCGCTGGCCGCACGTGCTCAACATCGGAACCCAAATCGGACACGGCGCCCTACGCGCATTTGTGATGGGTGACCGCGGCGCGGCGAACGAGCCGGCGACGCCAGACGACATCGCCAAAATGAGTTCACTTACTCAAGAAGCACTTCATGCCGGCGCACTTGGATTTTCTACGTCGCGAACTCCACTTCATCGAAGCAAACAGGGAGTCCTCGTACCTGGGACTAATGCTTCGCCCGACGAATTGTGGGGCATCGCCGATGCGATGAAACGTGTCGGTCACGGAATCTTTCAGTTCTCTCCCGAACATTCACGGATACCCGTTGACGAATGGCCGTGGATGCAAGAACTTGCAAGCCGCACTGGCGCCACGGTAAGTGTGAATCTGAATCAACTTGATGATGGCACGGAAATTTGGCGTAAGACAGTCGAACTTCTGAATGAAGCCAATCGCACAGGTCAAAAAATCGTGGCTCAAGTTGCTGGACGGAGCATTGGCATTCTGATGTGTCTGGAGGGAAGTATTCATCCACTTCTCGCCCACCCTGCCTACCACGAAGTCGCCCACCTGGAATTTGCCGAACGTATTGTCGCATTGAACGAACCCGTTCGAAATTATCGTTTTGTCAGTGAAGTGCCGACGGACAACTTCTATCCGGCACTCGTCACCAACTCGTTGCACCGAATGTATTGCGTTACTTCAGCAAACATTGACTACGAGCCCGAACCTTCTCAATCCATCTCCGCAATCAGTACCGCAACTGGCGTGCCGGCAATGCAGATAATTCTCGATCAACTGCTCTCCAACGGTGGACGTGGCATGATTTATTCGCCGTTTTTCAATTACACGACTGGCGACCTTTCGATGTCGTACGAACTATTGCAAAACCCCCAGACTCGAAACGGTTTGAGCGATGCTGGCGCACATTGCGGCGCAATTTGCGATGGTGGGATGCCAACTTTCATGCTTACTCACTGGGCTCGTGACCGCACGCGCGGCCCTCGACTATCACTTGAGCACATGGTCCGGCGCCAGACTCGCCATACGGCAGAGTTGCATGGTTTGTTTGATCGTGGTCTTGTCCGACCGGGTTATCGGGCCGATCTCAATTTGATTGACTTCGATGCCCTGAGTTTCAATATGCCGAAGATGGCCTACGACCTTCCGGCAAATGGACGTCGATTAGTGCAAACCGCCAATGGGTACGAAGCGACCTTCGTCAGTGGCGTGCAAACCGTGGCCAATGATTCGTTTACCGGAGAACTACCCGGAGCCCTCATCCGCGGTCCGCAAAACTAATTACTGCTAGCTCGTCATTCCACCAAGACCGACCAGTCCACGAGCTAGTTCAATTTCACCCATGTGGCGCAAGCCATGTTGATAGATCCAACACTCGGTCGCATCAAGCAAGGTGATACCGACATCACCAGCAACCCGAGCACTAAATGTGTCTGCAATTTGTGGTGGGAAAGGTCGGGCGATAACGACTCGGGTGAGTTCGGTGGCATCAAGTGAATCCAACCAAGTCTCCGTCCGATTGAATACCAGACTCATGTATTCCTTGAAGGCCTCATAGTTGCCGATTCGCTGATGCACCATTTCCGACACCGTTCGATGCTTGCCATGATCGGCGATTTGCATATTCACCTTCGTCTGCCAATCGTCGGTCCAGATTGGTGTAACACCGGTCATCAACATGAATGACGCATCCATCATGTTCACAATATGGAATAGACAAAAGGCAATAGGTACTACACCTTCGCGCTCGAAGTGATTCACCTGTTCGATTGTCATCGTCGATGTGGCGTCGTCATACAGAGAATGCAGTGCCTTCATTCGGCGACGTAATGAGTCAAGAATTAGTTCGTTCATGGCAACCTCGATCACTCCTTGGCCGACTCGGTGCGAATCACCGCGTCACGATCAGCTTTTGTTGATTTGCTTCGCAACTCAAAATGGACTTTTTTGATTTGCCCGGTAAACGTAAACGGTGGAGAATAATCGTTCACAACCGGCGAGAGTTGATTGCTACCAATGTCCATCCCTATTGAACCAAGCATCCTCATTACTTTGGGGACCACACCGGATTCTAATTCTATGTCGTCGACAATAAGAGTGAGAATTCCGCCTTCGTCCTGTCGATCAAATCGAACCTTTATTGCATGCTCACCCGCCGCCAGCGAGATGGGCGCTGTAACGCGCGTATGTTTGCTCAGCGCGTTGTAGTCGAAATTCAAGAACCCGTCCTTGATGAATAAAGTGTGCCCGATGTTGTGACTGCCTCGTGAATAGATAACCCCCTGCACGGGATGGGTGCCAATAGCAATCTCGGCGGTGATTGTCCAGGATCGACCACTCAACATCGGACTTGCATCTGACGGTATGTGCGAAATCGGCGGATAATACGTGTAATTGGCTTGAGCATGCGGCGACCCAGGTCGCGATTTCAACCCAAAAATTTCAAATCCACGATCATCCAACGGCAATACGCCGTTTACATCAGCCTCTTTCCACCATAGGTCGATGAGTTCACGAAGTTTGTCTGGATACTTGGACGATAAATCGTGCATCTCTGAGAAATCTTCGTCCAACTTAAACAAGCCCCACGTGTCGTCGTCATACGGTGTACCGGCGTCGTGATATGTCACCGCTTTCCATTCCTCAGACCAAATCGCCCGATGCCCCATCATCTCGAAATATTGGGGCCCACGTTTGGTGATCCCATCGATTGCTTCGAATGTGTACACCAGGCTGGTTCCATTTATTGGCAACTGCTGATGACCATTCAAATAAGTGTTGGGCACAATTCCCAGCGCCTCATACACAGTCGGAGCAATATCGGTAATGTGACAAAATTGAGAACGAATTTCACCGACCGAAGTGATGCGCATCGGCCACTGCATGATCAGCGAGTCCCGAACGCCACCGCCGTAGGTCTGCGACTTGTACCATCGCGAAGGAGTGTTGCCGACCTGGGCCCAACCCCATGGATAATTCGAGTGTGCATTCTTGGTGCCGATGTCGTCCAGTCGAGTGGCCACTACCTCATCGACATTTTCAAACTCCCCGTTGAAGAAACTGAATTCGTCCATCACTCCTTGCGGACCACCTTCGCGACTAGATCCATTATCGGAAAGCAAAATAATCAGCGTGTTATCCAACATCTCGCGCTCTTCAAGGAACGAAACGAGTCGACCAATCTGGGCATCGGTATGATCAAGCATCGCGGCAAAGGCCTCCTGCAATCGGCAGGCAAAGAGTTGCTCATTGATCGAGAGTTCAACCCATGGTTTTACTCCTGGATTACGTGGCGCCAAAGTGGTATTTGCCGGAATGATTCCAGATTCAATTTGTCGCTCGAACCACCTTTGCCGATGGATATCCCAACCCTCATCGAATTTTCCCCGCCACTTGGATAAATAGTCATCTGGCGCATGATGCGGGGCGTGTTGAGCCCCGAAGGCGAGATATAAGAAAAACGGCCGATCGGGACGAATTGAAACAAGATCACGAATCCACATCGTTGATTGGTCAACGAGGTCTTCACTGAGGTGATAACCCTGTTCCGGCGTTCGTGGTGGAAGAACATGTTGATTGTCGCGGGTGAGTTCCGGATAGAACTGATCGGTTTCGCCTTGCATAAATCCGTAGAAGTGATCAAAACCCTTTTGCAATGGCCAATTGTGATGCGGTCCGGCCGCCGAACACTCTTCCATCGGAGCCAAATGCCACTTTCCCGCGGCAAAGGTCGCGTAACCCTGAATTCGGAGAACTTCGGCCATCGTCGCCGCATGTGGGGTGATGCCGCCGCGCATGTTTGGAAATCCGGTGTTCCAGTTGGAAACGCCGCGCATACCAACAGCGTGATGATTGCGGCCGGTGAGCAAACATGCCCGCGAAGGTGAACACAATGCGGTGGTGTGAAAACTCGTGTATCGAAGACCATTCGTCGCTAATCGATCAATGTTTGGCGTATTTAACAGACTGCCAAAGCAATTCGGATGAGCAAAGCCCATATCATCGAGCACAATCGTGATGACATTTGGACCGTTAAGACCACGAGGCAGTGTCGGCCACGCCGGAATCGACTCGGTATGTGTTCGGCCGATCGTCCCGGCAAAGTCGTGTTCGAAAATACTCATTGGCATCCCATGACCAAACTCTATGTTCATTAGGCGACAATGCTGGGATCGACGTATTGTGCTCGTATGAAAACCCTCCGCACTCCCGACGAGCGATTTGAAAACCTATCCGACTTTGACTTCGCCCCGCATTACGCCGATATCGCCGACGGTGACAGCGGTGTATTGCGTGTTCACTACCTGGATGAGGGGCCCGCCGATGCCAATCCTGTGTTGTTGATGCACGGTGAACCATCGTGGTGCTATCTGTATCGAAGGATGATTCCGTTGCTTGTCAAGGCCGGACATCGGATAATTGCACCGGATCTCGTGGGATTCGGCCGCTCCGACAAGCCCTCTCAGCGAAGCGACTATACCTACGCCCGGCATGTGGCATGGATGAGTGAACTACTTTTCGACCAACTCAAATTGCGGCACATCACTTTCTTTGGTCAAGACTGGGGTGGTCTCATCGGTTTGCGACTTGTGGCCAATTCGCCGGAACGATTTGATCGGGTGGTAATCAGCAACACGGGCTTGCCCACCGGCAACGGAAAACTTTCTGATGCATTTTTGGCTTGGCAAAACTATTCGCAGACTTCCAAGTCCTTTCCAATTGGCAACCTCGTCAATGGTGCGGTTGTGACAAAACTTTCACCCGAGACGATTGCCGCTTATGACGCCCCTTTTCCCGATGACACATACAAAGAAGGTGCTCGAATTTTCCCATCGCTAGTGCCCACAACTCGCGAGGATCAGGCCCACCACGACAACACCATCGCCTGGGATGTTCTCCGAAAATTTGAGCGACCATTCCTTTGCGCCTTTGGCGATAGTGATCCTGTCACCAAAGGCGGCGATGCAATTTTCATTCGAAGTGTTCCAGGGGCCGCGGGACAACCCCACATGACCGTCGTTGATGGCGGACACTTCATCCAGGAAGATAAGCCAAATGAATTAGCCAATATCATCAACACATTCATCAGCGCAACCAAACTTCCCTAGTTCACCGGTCAACGACGCCTTGGCGGCGAAATCTGGCGATTTTCATGCTTGTTGGGCTTGGATCCTGCGCCAGCACCAGTATCCCTGATGGCACACCAATAACGACAGCACCGACCTCGACAACTATCGAGGCCACGACCACGACATCGCCACAACACGATCGACATTTGAGTTTTGCCTTTTCCGGTGATGTGTTGGCTCATACTCCACTCATCGTGCAAGCCCGACGTTCGGCAATTGCCAATCACTCCAAAAACAGCTACGACTTTCGACCGATGTTTGACCGTGTTGCTCCGCTCATCAGCAGTGTCGACCTGGCGATCTGCCATCTTGAAACGCCAATTGCTCCGGATGGTGAGGAGCTGTCAACATTTCCGATTTTTGGAGTGCCGCCGGAGATCACCGAAGCTATTGCCAACGCCGGATTTGATCGCTGTTCAACTGCCAGTAATCACTCGTACGATCGTGGAACCGACGGAATTGATGCGACGATTAGTGCGCTCGAGCTAAACGGGATCAGTCAAGCCGGCATGGCCCGCACGCCAGCCGAAATTGAATCACAAGTCTTCACCGTCAATGGCGTAAGACTTACCCACCTTTCGTACACCTTCAGCTTCAACGGGTTAAGCCTGCCAACCGATCAGCAATGGCGCTCTGCGGTGATCGATACGGAACGAATTCTGCGCGACGCAACCGCGGCCCGAGAGAAGGGGGCTGAAGTGGTGATTGTCAGTATGCATTGGGGAAACGAAATGAGCTCAACTCCAAACTCGATGCAGATGGCAACGGCAGAAGAGCTTACGAAATCTGGTCTCATCGATCTCATCGTCGGCCATCATGCCCACGTGGTGCAACCAATTACTCAGATGAATGGAATTTGGGTGCTATTCGGGCTTGGCAATATTTTGTCAAACTTGCCCACCGATGAGCGTTGGCCGGCAAATTCTCAAGACGGCGCCATTGTCACGGTCAACCTGACAATCTCTGCGGAGGGGAATGTGACTGTTGCACGACCGCAGGTGTATCCGACATGGGTGGATAAAATTCATGGGTGGACTATTCGGTCCGTACTTGACGATCTAAACGATCCGAATGTTTCGCTAGGAACCAAGGCCGAATTGGCGATCTCTCGCCAACGAACCGCCAAGATACTTGGCGACTTTTTCGACAAGTGATTCCTTCGCTTTAGATTGCCGAAGTACCTTCTTCGCCGGTACGGATTCGCACAACGCGGGAGACATCGGTAACCCACACTTTTCCGTCACCGATTTTTCCCGTGCCAGCAGCCTTGACCAAGACATCAACGATGTGATCCACAACCGACGTATCCACGAGAATATCGAGTCGTACTTTTGGGACTAAATCAACTTTGTACTCGGCACCTCGATACGTTTCGACATGGCCACCTTGTCGACCAAATCCACGGGCCTCTGTCACGGTGATGCCATTGACACCAGCCGCCTTTAGCGCATCCTTGACATCATCTAATTTGAATGGTTTGACAATTGCGGTGATGAGTTTCATTTCAGATTCCCTTTCGCTGGAAGGAACTTACTGTTTTGCCGGTCATTAGTGAGCCCCGGCAAATTCTGGGTATGCATGCACACCCATTTCAGGAATGTCGAGACCTTGAATCTCATCGTCGGGCGTCGAGCGAATTCCGCCTTTGGTCAAACGTTTTTGAATCTTAAAGAAGGCAAACGACATTCCGCCGTTGACGACAATGATGACAATCACGGCAAGCCCTTGAGCGCCAAGTTGACCCCAATTGCCCTTGATAATTCCTTCAATGCCGCTGGAAGTTGAGCCATTCCACCCCGCTCCATAGCTTCCATTAGCAAAAATGCCAACTGAAAGCACTCCAAATATTCCACATACTCCGTGGACCGAAATCGCCCCAACCGGATCGTCAATTTTTAGGCGCCTCTCCACGAAAAATACTGATTCGATGACAAGTACCCCAGCGATTACTCCAATTACTGCGGCCGCCCACGGAGCAATGAAGGCACATGGCGCAGTGATCGCAACCAACCCAGCCAACATCCCATTAGCCATCATTCCTGGATCGGGTTTGCCCGTACGACGAGTAATCCACATCATGCCGGTGATTCCGCCAAATGCGGCGGCGATGGCAGTGTTGGTTGCCGCAGTTGCAAACTGGACATCAGTAGCGGCGAAAGTGCTGGCGGCATTGAAACCAAACCACCCGAACAACAAAATGAATGTGCCGAGCATCGCCATTGGAATATGGTGACCCGGAATCGCCTTGGGCTTGCCATCTCGATCGAACTTGCCAATGCGCGGACCTAGAACGTAAGCACCCGTTAATGCGGCAACGCCACCAACGGCGTGAACGACACCAGAGCCAGCGAAATCAACATAGCCAGCACCCAGGGACATCGTGCTCCAAGTGCGGGCCAACCACCCCCCACCCCAGGTCCATGCGGCAAATAGTGGGTAGTAGATCGCGCCGCAGAAAAATCCCCATAGGACAAAGCTTTTCCACTTCCAGCGCTCGGCCATAGAGCCGGTTGGAATGGTTGCCGTCGTATCCATGAATGCCGCCATGTACAGAAAAAAGCCGAGCACGGCGGGAGTAATGGATTTGCCCGAAAGGGCCCATCCACCTTGCCACAGGAACACCCAGTCGCCGCTTCCAATTAACGCTTTGCCGACGGGTGCGGTTAATCCGAACGCCGAGTAGGAGAAACCTCCAAATGCAAACGCAAAGCCGACGAAGAAGAACCCAATGAAGCCGAGACCAAATATGGCCAAGTTGGTACTCACCACGTGGGCGGCATGTTTTGCCCGACAAAAGCCAGTTTCGACGAGCGCAAAACCAGCCTGCATAAATACGACTAGCGCTGCCCCGATAACAATCCACATCAGACTTACTTGTTGACCAAGTAGAACTACCGGATCTGTTACTTCTGCGAAAAAATTAGGCATGGGTGCTCCTTGGTCGGTCCGATTGAATTATTCGGAGGCGCCATTGCAACCAAACTGCGCACGACGTTACGTCATCAAAGTTTCGCCAATGTCTACGAGATGTTTCAGGAGCATGTATATTTTTTAGAAGATGAGCCAATACATCTCTCCGCTAATCGTGGAACGGGTGACATGTCCACTTTCCAAATGGATGGGCGAACCTGGACGATGTCAGTGGTGCAATGAGCCTCTAGAACGAACTCGTCGCCGAACTTGGTGCTCCGAAAAATGTGGCAAGGCATGGCAACGAGAACATGTTTGGCGTTTTGCTCGCTCGAGCGCCAAGCGTCGGGCAAAATACCGCTGTATTCGAAGTGAATGTATGGCCGCTCGGCGCGATTGTGAGGTGAACCATTTGGAACCCCGAGATGGAAAGGGCTACACACCTGGATGCCATCACCACCTTTTGCCTGATCCCAATGGTCGGGGCGGTCTGGAGGTACTTTGCCATCAACATCACGCAGAAGTGACCGCGGCTCAGGCCACCGCCCGCGCATTACTGCGTCGTAATGCCAAGGTTGCGGCGAGTGTAGAGCCTTGATGTGACAATATTGGCCGGTGGCACATCGTGACGGTGACGGATGGGTGATTTGTACATGCGGTCTTCGCCATTGGGGTCTAAACGGTGCGGCGGGCCTGTTGTTAATTCGTCGCGACAAAGTCGAGCCATACGTACTGCTACAACTTCGTGCGCCATGGACTCATGGTGGTGGAACCTGGGCATTACCTGGTGGGGCGATTGATTCCCATGAAGATTCGATAGGCGCCGCAGCTCGAGAAGCCGCTGAAGAGGCCGGCATCCTTGCCAGCGACATCGAGGTACGCGATATTTATTCTGACAATCACGGTGCTTGGCACTACGACACAGTAATTGCCCATAGCAACGGTGACGCCGGCGCATTCGCGGCCAATGCTGAATCGGAAGACATTCGTTGGGTTCTGCTCAACGATGTAGAGAACTTTTCATTGCATGCCGGGCTGGCCGCGGCTTGGCCGCAATTACATCAACGGGTCCTTGCAACGCTTGCATAGTCGGCCCAACAGGAGTGAGTTCCACTGCTGATCCGCTCCGGCAAAACAACGGATGCGATCGGTCCGTCGGAAACGCCTTGAGCGTCAAATATCAGACATTCAGAACTGTCAGTTCCAACATCTGTCGTGAATGTAATCAAGTACCCGTCGTCTTCAGAAATTGCTGCATGACGCGGTGCCATCACGGCTTCACTGCCGTAGATTCCGTCGCCAAATCGAAACTTCTCTTCACGACCACTCACCACATCATGTTTGATCAATCCCTCGAAGAGAAACCAATCGTGCACTGGCATCGCGCTGTACACATAGCGATACGGTCGCCCTAGGTGGCGACTATTGATCATTCCGAATTCGGTGATCGTGTCCGACAATGGACCTTCCTTGACGACACCAGTTCGCATATTCAATCGCCATCGATAGGGTCGGGACTCGAGGGCGTAGAGGTCGAGAAATCGAAATAATTTCGTGTTGATGTCGGCATCTCTAGCAACCGAAGGCGATGGGTTGGATTGAAAATACCCATCCAATACGATTTCATCTCCCAATTCGTAGGCGTTGATCCAATGCAACACGAACGTTGAGTTGCATTCGAACCATTTGATATCTGACGATTCCCCGTGACGCGGAATAACACCGATGCGCATCGGCATGTCGGAGTGAAATCGTGTCGCGTATATCCCGCGCTTGATCAAGTCTTCGTCCCAAAACAACGGGCAGTCGTTGAGAATCGAATAGTTCTCGGTAATCGCCATGTCGTGGGGCAAACGGGGACCAGGCAGTGGAACATCGACGTAGTGGATCAGTTCGCTCTTTCGATTGACGACCCCGTAATGCATGTACGGTTCAGTGGTTTGATAATTGAAAAACAGTAATTCGCCGGTATGTTCGTCTACTTTGCTGTGCGCAGAGACTCCAACTTTCGGAAATTTGCCATCCCATGATTCGCGCCCGAGATCAGTCAAAGTAAGCGGATCGAGGCGATATAAATCACCGCACTGGTAAAAACTTGTGAGTGCCACACCATTGTGGATTACCACGTCAGTGCTGGATGCATCCTTCATCCGCGTTCGCGCTCCCCATCCGTCGTCGCGTAAGGAGATACTCGGCAATTCAGCGAGTCCAGCCCAAAGCGGTCCGCCATGAGCAAGTTCAGCATCGAGACCTTGGGTACGAACAAATCGATTGCGATACTGTGCTTCCCCATCATGAAATGACATCATGTGCAACATCCCGTCGCCATCAAATGGGTGGTAACGATTGAGTGACGGAAATAGCGGGTTTTCGGTATTTCGCAAATACACCCCGTTGAGGTCGGTCGGCAATTGGCCCCTCACCTGTAACTCAGTTGCGTTGTATTCATTCCGTTGAGGACGCCAAGCGCCGGTTCGATACGGATGGCTGTCATCCGTTGGCAGATGCAACGGAAAACTATGCACCACTTCGCTGGACATCAATTTCACCTCCGCAATTTCTCAAGGGCTGTTCCACATTAGACTTATCGCATGACAATTGAAGCAACTCGCACCAAGGCTTACCTTGATGATCGCGCCCATGTGTTTCACTCATGGTCGGCACAGGGAACACTGGATCCAGTCGAAATAGTGGGTGGACTGGGTTCATATTTTTGGGATGCTTCCGGCAATAAGTATCTCGATTTCTCGAGCCAATTGGTAAACCTCAACATTGGTCATCAACACCCCAAACTCATCGCCGCGATCCAAGAACAGGCGGCCAAATTGTGCACGGTCGCACCTCCATTTGCCAATGATGCGCGCAGTGAAGCGGCTCGTCTAATAACCGAACTTGCACCTGGCGACTTGAACATGGTTTTTTTCACCAATGGCGGAGCCGAAGCCACCGAAAACGCAATTCGGATGGCGCGACTGCACACTGGTCGGCAAAAAATTCTCACGATGTACCGCTCCTATCACGGATCGACATCCGGTGCGATCGCTATTACCGGCGATCCACGCCGTTGGCCCAACGAAACCGGATTCAGTGGTGCGGTGAAGTTTTGGGGTCCGTACCCCTACCGATCGGCATTCCACTCCTTAAATGAGTCAGAGGAATGCCAACGAGCACTGCAGCATCTCGAGGAAGTGCTGATGGTCGAAGGTCCACAAACCGTGGCCATGATTGGATTAGAGACCGTTGTCGGCACAAATGGCATCCTCGTTCCACCACCGGGCTACTTGCAGGGTGTTCGAGACCTATGTGATCGTCATGGCATCGTTTTGATGTGCGACGAAGTGATGGCTGGATTCGGTCGTTGCGGAGAATGGTTCGCCGTGAATCATTGGGATGTCACACCGGATCTCATTTGCTTCGCTAAAGGCGTGAACTCTGGTTATATCCCATTGGGAGGCGTCATCATTAGTCAGAAAATCGCCGACACATTTACCAACCGGGCGTATCCAGGTGGTCTCACCTATAGCGGTCACCCTCTCGCTTGCGCGTCAGCTGTTGCTTCGATCAATATTTTCAAGGAAGAGAAGGTCATCGAAAACGCACGGATGATCGGTACCGACGTGATCGGTCCGGAATTGCAAAAATTACGCGACAAACACCCATCGATCGGAGATGTGCGCGGGCTAGGTGTCTTTTGGGCTATTGAACTGGTACGAAACCGCGATACCCGCCAACCACTGGTGCCATTCAATGCCACTGGTGCCGAAGCCAAACCAATGGTTGAACTTGCCGCTGCTTGTAAAAAGCGCGGCCTGTGGCCATTCGTCCATTTCAATCGCATGCATGTTGTGCCACCGTGCACAGTGAGCCCCGATGAAGTGCGCGAAGGTATTTCAATTATTGATGAAGCCCTGGCGGTAGCCGACCAATATTACGAGGGCTGACACTTCCGTAGCCCAATAAACGACACACGCAAAAAGGGCGGGTCGCTTGCGCAACCCGCCCTTTCGCAACTTCGTAATTTAAATTAATTGCCACCTTCGGTAAGGGTGACTGTCGCTGGCACAAATGCTTCGCCCGTCGTATCGACGCCGAGATCGGCAAGTATTGCCAATGCCTCGGTGACGATGTCGTTGCGATACGCATCCGCCGATGGAACCTTGGAGAGCACCGTGGCGCCTTCGAGGTTCTTGGCCTCTTGAGCAATCTTGACGGTGCGGTCCCAGGCCGCTGGATCGATAATTCCCGCACCGGCTGGTGCTGGCCAAATCAACTTATTGATTTCATTCATTTGCCACAGTTGGTGACTGGCACCGAGCTTGGAACCCTTTGACAGCACAATGTCACGGCACGCTTCTGCATTGTCACGACAGAAAGCCCAACCTTGCAATGATGCTGCAACGAATTTAACTGCAATCGCCCGGTAGGCAGGATCGAACAAACGGTGACCATCTGCCCAAATCGCATCCTGCAACATTCCTACGCCTGATTCTTCATATGAAACAACATTGAAGTCCTCAGGGGTATACAACGCATCCGTTTTTGGATTCTTGGCTTCAAGAACCTGGGCGTATTCGTTATATGTCATTGCTTCGGCTGCATCAATATCGCCGGCAAGCAAGCCAGCCATATCAAATTGCTGCTGGACAAGAGAGACATCCTTGGCTGGGTCAAGACCGGCTGCTGTCAATGCAGCAAAGATCTCGAACTCATTGCCATAGCCCCAGTTGCCGATCGTCTTACCTTTGAAGTCGGCCGCGGACAAAATGTTCTTGTCCTTGAACGAAACCTGCAGGGTTCCTGAGCGTTGGAAGATTTGAGCAATGTCGACAATGTTTGCTCCGGCCTCGCGGCTTGCGAGAGCTTTTGGCACCCATGCCACTGCAAAATCAACAGCAGCGGTGGCAAGTTGTGTTTGCGGAACAATGTCAACGCCACCTTCGACGATCGATACGTCAAGGCACTGAGCGGCATAGAAGCCCTGATCTTGAGCGGCGAAGTATCCGGCAAATTGAGCCTGAATAAACCATTGCAGTTGCAGTTTCACCGGTGTCGGCGTGGTGCATTCTTCTTCGACAACCACTGGTGCGGTCGTGTCAACCGCTGCCGTGGTGTCTGATGCACTGTCCGAGCCACCGCATGCCACAGCAACTAATGACAAGGCTGCAAACCCTGCCATCCCAAGTGTAAAACGTGATTTCCTCATGTGATGTACTCCCCCGGGCACCGAAGCGCCCTACGTGTTGTTATTTTCAGTTGCGACACCCCGAGAGGCGCCATTCTCCAGCAGTATAGAGATGCCGAAGAATAGTAACCCAAGCAGACACGCCCCGAGAACGTAGGCCCACGCCGAGGCGTTCTTGGAATTGGCAATATTGCTCGTAATCCGACTGCCAAGGCCGTTTTGAGAACCGCCGAAATATTCGGAAACAAAGGCAGTGATAACTGAGGCTGGGGCGGCAATTTTGAGCGAGGTGAAGAGGTATGGCAAGGCGTTTGGAATCCGCACTTTGCGGAGAATCGCCATATCCGAGGCCGCAAACGACCGCATCAGCTCAATATGGGTCGAACGAACCTGGGTCAATCCTTTGGCAACATTTACCAAGACTATGAAATAGACAACCAGTGTGACCATGATTCGACGGGGGATTTCACTCGTAATCGAGAACATATTATTCAAAACGGCCACCAACACGAAGATCGGAATTGCATTGAGAGCCACCGCCAGCGGGGTCATCAGTTCGTTGAGAATGCGAAACTTGCTGAGCAAGAAGCTCATCAGCACTCCAGCGATCGTGCCAACGATCAAACCAATGAGTGCATTTGTGCCCGAAACTGTTGCGGCTTGACGAATCAAACTGAAGTTGGAGAAAAACTGTTCGAGGATTTTGGACGGCGGGGCCAAGAAGTAGGGCTTGAGATCAAAGACCTTGACGACACCCTCCCATAACAAGACGAATCCGACCCCGAATATCAATGGCGCTACTGCTCGACGCACGCTATGACCTGAAATCCTGGCGAGTCTCGCCGACATGATTAGCCTGCGTTCCACGCAATGCTTCACGAACGGCCGTGATGCCACGGAAGAACTCATTATCTGCACGGGTCGCTTCGCTTCGACCATTGCCAAGATTGATGTCAACGAGATGAGTGATCCGGCCAGGACGCGGCGACATAACAATAACCCGATTGGAGAGATACACCGCCTCTGGAATCGAGTGAGTAACAAAAACAACAGTTGTCGAAGTTTGGGCACAGATTCGCAATAACTCGCCCTGCATATACTCCCGAGTCATTTCGTCCAGAGCGCCAAATGGTTCATCCATCAACAACAGTTGTGGGTGCGCCGCCAGCGCTCGAGCAATTGCGATTCGTTGCTGCATGCCGCCCGAAAGTTGCCACGGATAAAGATCGGCGAACTCCGGCAATTTCACCAGTTCAAGCATTTCGGTCGCCCGTGATTTTCTCTTTGCTTTATCCCAACCTTTCAACTCAAGAGGAAGTTCAATGTTTTTAGCAACGGTTCGCCAATCAAACAATCCGGCTTGTTGAAATGCCATCCCATAGTCCTGATCAAGTCGCGCCTGGGAGGCGGTCTTGCCGTTGACCGTAATCGTGCCATTCGTTGGTTCGAGTAAGTTGGCGATGAGACGTAACAACGTCGACTTGCCACAGCCAGACGGACCAATAAGTGAAACAAATTCGCCAGGTTCGACGACGAGATCTACATCGAGCAATGCATCAACTTGCTTTGCCGTTCCCTTGTTGAAGATTTTGCTCGTCGATGTCACACTCACCGCACTCATGTTGCCGTCTCCTTAGGTCGATTTCGCATTAAAGCAATGTCGCCTAGGGCAACAAATCCCGCCATTACTAGACCCAAACCTGCCGCACCAAAGACCGCGGTGAATACTTTGGCCGGATCAGCCGTGGCTTCACGTGCATATTCGATGACTAGTCGACCAATTCCCCCTTTGAGCCCTGTGGAGATCTCGGCTACGACTACTCCGATCACTGCACCAGATGCGGCCAACTTGAATGCTGGAACCATGAATGGAACGGCCGCAGGAAACCGAAGTTTGAGCAGAGTTTGTCGCCATGAAGAGGCATAGCTGTTCATCAACTCCAGTGCTGCGGTGGGGGCAGACGTCAACCCCTTGAGCGTGCCAACCGAGACTGGAAAGAAAGCCAAAAAGGCCCCGAGTACCGACACCGAAAGCCATTGCGGCCATTCAAAACCACCGATGTGAAGTCTGCCGCCCCAACTCACCACCAGCGGTGCAAGCGCGATTAACGGCACGGTCTGCGACAAAACGAGATATGGCAACAGACCTCGTTCGACGACCCTAAAACGGGCCATCAGAACCGCCAATCCCACACCGATTGCGGCACCTAGAACAAAACCGGCCACTACCAGACGAAACGAAAACCAGCCACCGGCAAGCACGACCGTCCATATTTTGCGATCGGATCCACGGACCTCTTGTCGACCATAGCGACTCAGCATGTCCCATACATGTGGCATCGCTCGGTCGTTGGCGCGAGGCAAAATCTTTCCACCGAACAACTTGCCACCGTCTTGTGGTCCGACGAATTTGTACAACTCCCACATCGCCGCCACCAAAGCAATTGACAATATGAACATGCCGATGCGGTACAAGCTTCGAAGAACAATTGGTTTCATTGCTTGGCTTTTGCCAGATCCGCAATTGCCGGCAAGATCGTCTCTCCGTATTGTTGGAGCGTTTGCTCTTTTCCATCGTGTTGTAGGTACACGGCAAACTGATCAACCCCAAGTTCTTTCAGTTGCTTGAGTCGTCCAATGTGCTCATTTACATCACCAAGAATGCAGAATCGGTCGATAATTTCATCGGGCACAAATGAGGTGTGCGTATTACCGGTCTGACCGTGTTGGTTGTAGTCGTATCCTTCCCTGCTTTTGATGTAGTCGGTGAGGGATTTGGGTACGGCACTATTTTCTCCATAGCGGGAAACTATGTCGGCAACGTGATTGCCGACCATGCCACCGAACCAGCGGCACTGCTCACGCATGTGAGTGAAATCGGTGCCGACATAAGCGGGCGCGGCGACGCAAATCTTCACTGACTTGGGGTCGCGTCCAGCATCCCTGGCAGACTTGCGAACTGCTTTAATCGTCCAAGCCACGATGTCGACGTCGGCCATTTGCAAGATGAACCCATCGCCAACTTCTCCTGCCAGTTGCAATGCCTTCGGACCGTAGGCCGCCACCCAGACTTCGCATTTACTTTGTGCCGCCCATGGAAAGCGGATGGTTGAGCCGTTGTATTCAACACCACGACCATTCGTCAGTTCACGAATGACATGGATGCTGTCGCGCAAGGTGGCCAATGTTGTTGGACGACCGTTGGTAACGCGTACCGCTGAGTCGCCTCGACCGATTCCGCAAATTGTTCGGTTTCCGTACATTTCGTTGAGTGTGGCGAACAAACTCGCCGTCACCGTCCAGTCGCGAGTCGCCGGGTTCGTCACCATCGGGCCAACGATCACCTTTCGTGTTTCAGCCAGAATGGCGCTAAAAATAACGAACGGCTCTTCCCACAAGATGTGGCTATCAAATGTCCACACATGCGAAAATCCATGCATCTCGGCTTTTTTTGCCAAGTCAATCACGCGGCTTGCCGGTGGCGTGGTCTGCAGTACGACGCCGATGTCCATGCCTATCCCCCCTTCGCCTGATTAGAACTTAAACAATTATCGGTTTTGCGGAAAGCCGAGATCTACCCGCGAAGTACGCGGATCGGGCCAACGTGATGTCACTACTTTGCCGCGGGTAAAAAAATTTACGCCGTCGGGTCCATACATGTGTTGATCACCAAACAAGCTCGCCTTCCAGCCACCGAAACTGTAATACGACACCGGAACCGGAACGGGTACGTTGATTCCGACCATCCCGACATTTACCTCGTACTGGAACTGACGAGCAACTCCACCGTCACGGGTGAAAATGGCCGTGCCGTTTCCATAGGGATTGTCGTTAATGGTTTTGAGACCTTCCTCGTAACTCTTCACTCGCATCACCGTTAGCACCGGTCCGAAGATTTCCTCGTCGTAACATTTCATTCCCGGCTTTACATTGTCAATAAGACTTGGGTTGAGAAAGAATCCTTCCTCGGTCGCTATAGATGTGCCATCAATGACAACTTTGGCGCCCTCTTGTTCGGCATTGCGGACATAGCCTGCCACCTTGTCTCGATGTTCCCGACTGATCAGTGGACCCATTTCACTGGCTGGGTCAACACCAGATCCAACTTTGATGTTTGGCACGCGCGTCTTTATCCGCTCGACGAGAGAATCGGCGATACTGTCCACTGCGAGCAACACAGAAACTGCCATACATCGCTCACCGGCGGAACCGTAGGCGGCGCTCACTGCGGCATCGGCGGCCATGTCCAGATCGGCATCGGGAAGCACCAACATGTGATTCTTGGCGCCACCGAGTGCTTGCACGCGCTTACCGTTTTTGGTTCCGGTTTCATATACATACCTGGCAATCGGAGTTGAACCGACAAAACTCACTGCGGCAATGTCAGGATGATCGAGTATGCGGTCGACGGCAACTTTGTCACCCTGCACAACATTGAATACGCCATCGGGCACTCCGGCCTGACGCAATAGATCGGCGATAAACATCGACGCCGAGGGATCTTTCTCGCTCGGTTTGAGGATAAACGTATTGCCACATACCAGTGCATTGGCAAACATCCACATCGGTACCATCGCCGGGAAGTTGAACGGCGTGATCCCGGCAACAACACCAAGCGGTTGACGAATTGAATACACGTCGATTCCAGTTGACGCTTGTTCGGAGTATCCACCCTTCATCAGGGCCGGAATCCCGCAAGCGAACTCTATGTTCTCCAGCCCTCGCGCAACTTCGCCAAGTGCATCACTTGGCACTTTGCCGTGTTCTAAGGTCAGCAATGAAGCGATTTCCTTGCGATTGGCATCTACCAATTCACGAATATGAAACATCACTTCGGCGCGACGCGACAAGTTGGTCGCCCGCCATTCTGGAAATGCGGCCTTTGCTGCGGCAACGGCAGCATCCACGTCAGAGACGTTGGCCAAATCGACATCGGCCTGATGTTCGCCCGTGGCTGGATTCCAGACTTTTACCGTATTGCCGGAGGTGCCGGCAACAACTCTGTTGTTAATCCAGTGGCTGATTCGTTTCATAGTGACTCCTGCATCTAATTGCATCCATTCATTGAGAAGTTGATTAATTCAAGTATTGGCATAAACCGCGCCTGACAAATTGCCCATGACCTTTTCGACCAGTGAACTTGTCATTGTCGATCACGACCATCCCTCGCGACAGCACCGTGTCAACCTTGCCATCCACGACGAACCCCTCCCACGATGAGTGATCCATGTTCATGTGATGTTTGTCGTTGATACCAATTTTTGTCTTTTTACTCGGATCCCAAATAAGAATGTCTGCATCGGAGCCGGCCGCAATGACTCCTTTTTGGGGATACATTCCAAACATTCGGGCCGGTGTAGTACTGCAAGTCTCCACCCATCGCTCAAGAGAAAGTTCGCCCTGAACGACCCCTTGATAAATAAGTTCCATGCGATGTTCGACTCCACCCATGCCGTTGGGAATCTTGGAGAAATTTCCTAACCCAAGTTCCTTTTGATCCTTGTAACAGAATGGACAGTGGTCGGTACTCACAACGGCCAGTTCATTCATCCGCAGACCTTTCCACAGGTCGGCATGGTGATGATGCTTGTCATGTTTGCTTCGTACTGGTGGGCTGCAAACGAACTTGGCTCCTTCAAAACCGGGACGGGCGAGGTGATCTTCCAGAGTCATATACAGATATTGCGGACAGGTTTCGGCAAACACATTCAAACCCTCGTGACGAGCCTCGGCGACTGCATTGAGCGCCTCAGACGCCGACATGTGCACGATATATAAGGGCACATTTCCTGCCACTTGCGACAAGACGATTGCTCGATTAGTTGCTTCTCCTTCCAAAAGGCTTGGTCGGCTGATGCCGTGATACTTCGGATCTGTTTCGCCGCGAGCAATGTGTTGTTGTACCAGAACATCGATGGCAATGCCGTTTTCGGCATGCATCATGATCGTCGCCCCGTTTTCACTTGCGGTTTGCATCGCCCGCAAAATCTGGGCGTCGTCGCTATAAAACACGCCTGGGTAGGCCATAAACAATTTGAAACTGGTAACACCTTCGTGATCAACCAAATAGGTCATGTCCTTCAGTGCTTGCTCGTCGATCCCGCCGAGAATTTGATGGAAGGCATAATCCACAGCACAATTTCCGCCAGCCTTGCGATGCCACTCGGCTAGGCCTTCATGCACATTTTCGCCATAGCGCTGAAGCGCCATGTCGACGATGGTTGTCACGCCTCCCCAGGCGGCGGCAATTGTGCCAGTTTCAAATGTGTCGCTGGCGGCGGTTCCACCAAAAGGCAGCTCCATGTGGGTGTGTACATCGATTCCGCCCGGTACGACATATTTTCCTGTGGCGTCGATGACTCGGTCAGCGACGATATTGAGTGTCTGCGACTGACCCCGATCGAATACGGCGACTATCTTTTCGCCATCGATGAGCACATCTTGAAGATGTTGACCCGTCGGACTAATCACCGTGCCGTTTGCAATGAGTGTTCGTGCCACGACTTATACCTCTTTCTAACTTGCTAACGTCGTACCAATTCATCGTATGCATCTGGACGTCGATCACGATAGAACGCCCATCGGTCACGGACTTCCTTGATCTTGTCGATATCTAGATCGCGCACGATTAGCTCCGGCTTGTGCGGATCGCCCACATTGCCGACGAACTTACCTTCCGGATCCACAAAGTAACTTTGACCATAAAAGTCGTCATCGCCGAGTGGCTCGATCCCAACTCGATTGATTGCCCCCACGTAATACATGTTGGCCACCGCCGCGGCTGGCTGTTCGATTCGCCAGATATATTCGGACAATCCCCGACTTGTCGCCGATGGGTTGAATACGATTTCGGCGCCATTCAAACCCAGCGCGCGCCAACCTTCTGGAAAGTGGCGGTCATAACAGATGTACACGCCAACTTTGCCAACTGCTGTGTCAAATACCGGATAGCCGTCGGTGCCTGGTGTGAAGTAATACTTCTCCCAAAAACCTTTCACCTGGGGGATATGTTGCTTTCGATATTTCCCCAAGTAGCGACCATCAGCGTCAATCACGGCAGCGGTGTTGTAATACAAACCCGGCTGCACAATTTCGTACATCGGAATTACCATCACCATCCCTAATTCCTTGGCCACTGATTGGAACCTCTTGGTAGTTGGTCCGTCGGGAATTGGCTCGGTATATGAGTAGTACTCGGGCTCTTGGACCTGGCAGAAATACGGACCATAAAACAATTCTTGGAAGCACATCACTTGTGCTCCCTGTTTGGCCGCATCGCGTGCCGCCACTTCGTGTTTGTCGATCATCGACTCTTTGTCGCCCGCCCAATCGGTCTGCAACAATGCCGCTCTGACTACTCGACCCATGGTGGCAACTCCTCTACGATTCGTGAGCCGTAAAACTTACGGTCTGAGACTCTCAAGGCTAACGAATAATGGCAGTGCTCCGATACTCGGATCCGAACGGATCGGCTAATCGAGTGGATTGATTACCCGAAGTCCCACCGTTTGGGCGGCAACACAAAGTTTTCGGTCAGCGCTCGTCATTGTGGTAGCCCCGACGGCAATCGCCGAGGCTAGGTGAATGGCGTCAAGCGCTCGTAATTCCATTGTTTCAGCAAGTTCACACGCTTGCTCTGAAAGCTGCGCCGTCAATTCTACAACGATCAATCTTGACCACAAATCTTCAAACATTTGCGCAGTTTCGGCAGCGCGCAGTCGCATAACGCGATCGAGACGTCTACCGATTGCCAGAGCGGAACGAGCTTCTATCCTCAACAGCCTTGATGACGAGAGCTGGGTGCCGCTATCCCACAATTCTTCGGCTACCTGCGTCCCGTCTTCATAAATGAGAAGCCTAAGAAACGTTGAGGTGTCAACGTAGGTGATCATCCGCGCTGTTCAAATATAAGTGAACTGATTGGCGATTTTGTCCGAATTCGACCACGAGGACGCGCGCGATTCGAATCAATTGGCGGTGTGACGGCACCTGCGTCGATCAGCGCTTGCAATCGGCTATCGGTCACGTCGAGTGCCATCAGTCGAGCGACTGGCCTCCCATGCTCGGTGACGATGACTTCCGTTCCGGTTGAGGCTTGGTCGATGTAACGGCTCAATTGATTCTTGAGTTCACGAATGCCGACTTCAATTCGGTGATCTTTCGTTATCAGGTCCATATCGGAATTGTAGCCACAATGTGTGCAAATGTGGCTACAATTTGAAAACGCGGATCTCGCGCTCCACGCAAACGGACCCTGGGATCACGTTTCTGCGTTGGACACTACGCTCAGTTGCCGTGACATTGAATGTGCTCCTGATCACGCTTGACCAGTTTCGGGCGGAATGTTTATCGATCGCCGGACATCCACTTGTCCAGACGCCAAACCTCGATCGACTAGCCCGTGGTGGCGTGAGATTTACCCAGCACTACAGCCAATGTGCGCCGTGTTCGCCTGGACGCGCGAGTTTGTACACCGGCATGTACCAGATGAATCACCGTGTCGTTACAAATGGCACGCCACTTGATCGCCGCTTCGACAATGTTGCCTTGCTGGCACGGCGAGCGGGATATGCACCGACACTGTTTGGATATACCGACCAAGCCGGCGATCCCCGCGACACACAAAGTTTGAGCGATCCTCGACTTTCCACCTACGAAAGTGTCTTGCCTGGTTTCGATTGTGAATTACTAATTCCGGAGCCATTTGAATTGTGGGTCAATCACTTACGCGACCACGGATTCGATGTGCCGATGAATTCGTATCAGGCACTAAGCACCGAACCAGACCGACCCGAAGAGTTCAGTATCGGAGCATTCGTTGCTGACCATTTCAATACTTGGCTGCGAAAGCAAGATGGGCCGTGGTTTGCCCATGCAAGTTTCCTCCGTCCACATCCCCCTTACGCCGCGGCCGGTAAATGGAGCAAGGAATACGACCCTGCCGATGTGCCCATGCCAATCGAACCTTCGACAATTCGACATCCATTCCACGAAGCGGTCCTTCACATCCCGCAATCGGCCGGACCCACGGATGAAGCCGGCAAGCGAGAGATGCGGGCGCAATATTATGGAATGGTGAGCGAAGTTGATTCGCAGGTCGGCCGAGTGCTGGACACACTCGTCGAATTGAAAATGTGGGACAACACGATGATTATCGTCACCGCCGATCACGCCGATCAACTTGGCGACCACGGTCTGCGCGAGAAACTCGGGTACTTCGAACAGAGTTACCACATACTTGGGATCATTCGCGATCCTCGACACGCCAAAGTTCATGGTTCCACAGTCAATGAATTCACTGAAAACGTCGACATTGTTCCGACAATTGCCGAAGCGATCGGGCAAACCGTACCTTTGCAATGCGATGGTCTTCCGCTTACTCCATTCGTTGAAGGTCGGATCCCCGAATGGTGGCGGACGGCGGTTTCCTACGAATACGACTGGCGTCATATATTCATCACCAAAGAAGGACGCTCGTGGCCGTGGGATCGACGATTGGAACGCCAGAATCTGGCGGTACGACGATCGAATGATGCTGCATATGTGCAATTTGGTGACGGCACTTGGCTGGCATTTGATTTGGCCGCTGACCCGACATGGCGTACCTCTATTGAAGACCCGGCTCGAGTGTTGCCACTGGCCCAGGACATGTTGACCTGGCGTTCACAGAACACCGAACGCACACTCACTGGTTTTCTTACGCAAGATGGTGGATCGGGTCAATGGCCACCAGGAGTTCCGTGGAGGTAACTTGACGTGCTTACTCGCCTTGCCCGATTTTGTGTTCGTCGTCGTCGGCTCGTGGTATTTGGAATTTGGATTCCAGTAATCATTGCAGCGGGAATATTATCCAGCGCTCTTGGATCAAATTTCTCCACAGAGTTTTCGCTTCCTGCCAGCGAATCCAACGACGTCCGAATCCTGCTGGAAGCCAATGCTCCTGCCCGCGCCGGCTTCACCGGCCAAATTGTCTACAGCGCCGAAAAAGGTATCAACGACTCAGAAGTGGCGACGGCAATGACCACCCTCTTTGGTCAGATTGCACAACTTGACGGCGTAGGTGTGGCCAGTCCATATGACCAACCAAGTCAAGTAAATGCGGCGGGAACCACGGCTTTTGCTCAACTCGATATCAGTGACAGATCCCAAGAATCAGTTCAAGTCGTTGCCAATCAAATTCAAGCATTGGGTGAGCAATCCAAAGTTGACGGTGTGACGATCGAATACGGCGGATATATTTTCGAAGTTTTCGCACTTCCGCAAAGTGAAGCATTTGGATTGTTCGCGGCGATAATTATCTTGGTTCTCGCCTTTGGGTCGGTGTTGGCGATGGGACTTCCAGTTGGCACCGCTTTGGCCGGACTTGGATTGGGTACGAGTGTGGTCACAATCGTCAGCAATGTTTTCGCCATGCCGGACTTCACCACTTCGCTGGTGGCAATGATTGGTATTGGAGTAGGAATCGACTACGCCCTGTTCATCGTCACCCGCTATCGCGAAGGTCTTTTGGCTGGACTGAATGTTGAAGACTCTGTTGTAGACGCCGTGGACACCTCGGGCCGAGCGGTAATTTTCGCCGGAATCACCGTCATCATTTCGCTACTCGGACTATTCCTCATGGGAATCGCCTTTGCTCGTGGACTAGCGGTTGGTGCCGCAATGGGTGTCCTATTCATGATGCTGGCGTCACTCACATTGCTCCCCGCGCTACTGGCAATGGCTAAGCATCGGATCAATATCACGACTCGGGCAGCGTTGATTGCCCTTGGCGTATTCGTTTTGCTTTCCGTAGTCGCAATCATCATCAAATCACTTCCGCTATTCATGATCGGAACTTCTATTGCGATTGCGATAACTGCGTTGAGCTTTATTGTAAAACCATTACGCACGCCAATTCCGCAGCGCGTCATCAAACCTAAAACATTGACATTTTGGTATCGCTGGAGTCGTTTCATTCAGCGTCATCCTTGGCCATCAGCACTCGGAGCAACTGCATTGTTGCTCCTACTTGCAATACCGCTTACATCGATCCGACTCGGATTCGGAGATAGCGGTAATTTGCCGACAAGTACGACGGGGCGCCGGGCGTACGACATGATCGCCGAGAGTTTTGGTCCGGGGTTTAGTGGCCCGCTGTACATCACAGTGCAGGGTGAAGTGACCAAGAGTCCAAGTGCTATGCAAGACTTCGTTTCGGTGATTGCTGGCACCGAAGGCGTGGCATTTGCCCAATCTGTTCCGGCCTCAGAAGATGGAAGTCTTGTTCTCGTTATCGCCTATCCAACCACCTCACCACAAGATGAGGCGACATCGAATCTGATTCAGAACCTCCGTAGTGATGTCATTCCGCCAACTGGTATTGAAGCCAAGGTTGGAGGGTTCACCGCCGGCGGTGTCGACTTTGCGACCGTCATTGGTCAGCGAATGCCACTGTTATTTACAGGTGTGTTGCTGCTTTCGTTCCTACTTCTGATGACCGTTTTTCGAAGTGTGCTGGTGGCGATCAAGGCCGTGATTATGAATCTATTGTCGATCGGTGCCGCTTACGGAGTGATCGTCGCCATTTTTCAGTGGGGCTGGGGAATCAGTCTGATTGGCGTGGGAAAAGCCGGCCCAATTGAGAGTTGGGCGCCGATGATGCTGTTTGCAATCGTGTTTGGATTGTCGATGGACTACGAAGTGTTCCTGCTCTCCAGAGTGAAGGAAGAATACGACCGCACAGGAAATAATGCCGAAGCCGTGGCCGACGGACTTGCTGCCACCGCACGAGTAATCACGGCTGCCGCATTGATCATGGTGTGTGTTTTCGCCGCGTTTGTCCTTGGATACGACCGTCAATTGAAATTGTTTGGGCTCGGTCTAGCCACTGCCGTATTTATCGACGCCACAATCGTCCGAATGGTGTTGGTCCCGGCAACCATGGAACTACTTGGCGATCGCAATTGGTGGATCCCCGCTTGGTTAAATCGACTACTGCCACGAGTTCATTTAGAACGACACTAGGCAGCGCCGCGGTCCACGCACTTGGCCACCTGCCCAGGTGACATCATCGGCATCCACTAGTTGAAACTCAGGTATTCGGGTGAGCCACGTTTGCAACGCAACTCGAAGTTCAAGCCGGGCCAAGTTGCTCCCGGCGCATCGGTGAATACCTGATCCGAAAGCCACATGACGGTTGTGTTCGCGATCGAGAATGACCTGATCAGGATTCTCAAACATCCGCGGATCACGATTCGCCGCCGGAAAGGACATCAGTACTCGATCTCCGGATTTCATCGGGCAACCCTGAAATTCGGTGTCGTGATCAACGATACGAGCCATCGTCACTGGCGCATAGACACGTAGCAACTCTTCGATCGCGGTTGGCCACAAATCATTGTTTTCGCGCAGTTGTTTTCGATGTTCTGGATGTTGGGCCAGATGCCACAGCGCCGATCCAATTGCCGACCATGTGGTGTCGACACCGGCAACGAGCATGAGATTGCACACCCCGAGCACATAATTGTCATCGACTTTTTTGCCGTCAACTTCAGAATTTATTAATTCAGTGATCAGATCATGTTCGCGAGGATTTCTCTTCCTGTCTTCCAATTGGCCAATAAAAAACTGAATGATCTTGCGTCGGCTCGCAATTCGTAATTCTGGGTCGGTGAGTCCCTGCTCAAGTACTCCCCGCACCCACGAGGTGAACTCATCTGCCAAATCAAAAGGCACACCAAGCATCGTAGAAATCACTCGCACCGGAATTTGTTGTGCGTAATCACCGGCAGCATCGCCCGTGCCCTTGTCAATAAACTTGTCGATTAGCGAATTGCAGAAATCTCGAGTGCTCTGCTCGTACTTGGCAACCGACTGAGGAGAAAATGTCGGCAAGATGAGCCGTCGGTGCCAGTGGTGATCGGGTGGATCAGATGTGATCGGAGGTGCCGAGATTCCACCATACGGGCCTTCGGTAGTTCCAGGCGGCGGCGGCACGACGATAATTCCCCGCGATGTGAATGTCTCATGTTCCTGGGCGATTGCCACCACATCGTCATAACGCGTCGGCATCCACGACCCACCCCAACGTTCGGTTTTGGCAATTGGGCAACTTGATTCTCGAATTTCTGTCCATGCCTCAGTTGGATTGCGCACAAAGGCTGGATCAAAGATGTCGTAATCGGTGTGTATGTCGGTCACTGGTTGGCGAGACTCGGTCATGACGAACTACTCCTTAATCAAAATTGCCCGTTCAGGGCAATTGGCTTCAGCACGCCGAGCCTTGGCGATGAGATGTTGGGGAATCTCATCGGTGATGAGTACGACAGCGTTGCCCAGTTCATCGCTACCAAAGATCTCGGGCGCCGCAATTGCACACATTTGATGGCCATGACAGGTTCCTGCGTCCACCACGACTTTCATTTCTTCACAGTAATCACGCGCCTACGGCGCTGCGAAGTCGGAACTAGTCAACCACCGTGAATTCCATATGCATCCCGGCGCTGTAATGGTCGGGCAAGTTGCACACCAATTGGTAATTACCCGCATCAAGATTCAGAGTCAAGGTTTCCGTGGTTCCCTTGGCAAATTCCCCAATTTCATCAATGACTTCAATTCCATCGGTAGGTTCGGCAAAGTGATCGCCATCAAGGGGAATCTCTCCCGAGGCAATGTCAGTTTTCACAACTAAGAATTCATGACCAATCGTGCCATCGTTGGTGACGGTAAATACGACCTCGCCAGCTTTGGCAGTGGTGGCATCTGTCTCGACGACCCATTCCTTGATGCTTCCGGAGATGTCATTGCTTGTGGCATCGGCAGAATCATTCGAATCGCTACCGCATGCTCCCAGCGCTACCACCATCGCAGCCGTTACAACGGCGCTTTTTAAAATTCTTGCTCTCATAGCCACACCTCCAACAGTGCAATAGATACGTTTGTTCTTTTAGACAGTACACCAATCGTTAATATTCGGGATACCTAACAATCAGATTTCGCCTACGGTTGACGAATGCCACCAGTTCATTCGCTTTTCGAATTTGCCATCGCTTCGCTAGCTTTACTGGTCATTCCGGGTCCGGCGGTCGTTTATATTCTCAATCGGAGCGTCGTTGATGGGCGACGAGTTGGTCTGGCCGCGGTGTGCGGGCTCGAGATTGGCAATTTCATGCATGTGATAGCGGCAACCGCTGGATTATCGGCGGTTCTGGCAACTTCGGCGACCGCGTTCTCGCTGGTCAAATGGCTTGGCGCTGGCTACCTCATCTATGTCGGTATTTACACCCTCACTCGGAAGCCAACCGGACTTGCCGGCTCGGTGGCACCAACAAGTTTGCGCAAATCTTTTATACAGGGTGTCGTGGTCAACACACTCAATCCGAAGGTTGCGCTCTTTTTTCTCTCGTTTCTTCCCCAGTTCATCGACACTTCTCGCGGATCTCCGGCTCGCCAATCGCTGATTTTTGGTTCGATTTTCGTGCTCCTCGGATTTCTCAGCGACGGCGCTTACGCCTTAGTCGCAAGCGGACTGCGCGATACATTGCTCCGCGGCCGAACACTGCCCTTTATTCAGCGATATGTTTCCGGAATTGTATTCATTGCCCTTGGAGTAGTAGCGGGTTCAACCAGTCGAACCTGAGTAAATAAACCTACTGGCAATGATTTTGCCCGGGTTCATGATTCCATTGGGGTCAAGAGCGTATTTGATGGCCGCCATCATGGAAACTGTTGTTTCGCCAAGCTCATCCACAAGATATTCCATTTTGCCAATTCCAATGCCGTGTTCACCTGTGCATGTGCCTTCCATTGCCAGGGCCCGGGCGACCAAACGAGCATGAAACGCTTCCATCGCAACAAGCTCATTGTGATCATCCGGGTCGGCAGTAAGTGCGACGTGAAAATTTCCATCGCCAACATGACCAATCACTGGTCCAAATAGTTGTGAGTCAACCAAATCAACTTGAGTCTGCTCAATGCAATCAGCGAGGCGCGAAATTGGTACACATACGTCGGTGGCAAACAGTCGACCATTCTTTTTCATCGCTCGGCATGCCAACGCGGTATCGTGGCGCGCCTGCCACAATTTGCGGCGCTCGGCTTCGTCCGAGGTTTGTTGAAAATTTTCTCCTCCATGTCGTTCCAGTACTTCTCGAGTCGCACCGATATCAATTGCCACTGACTCGGGCGACCCGTGAAACTCAAGTAACAGAAGTGTTCGTTCCGGCAATGAGGTCCGCGAGTAGTTATTCACTGCCATCACCGCATCGCTATCAAGTAGTTCGATTCTGGCAATACCAATTCCAATCTGAATAATTTCAATGACACCGTCGATAGCAGCGCGAACCGATGAAAATTCCATAGTGGCGGCGGCAATGGTCTCTGGAATTCCAAATAGACGCAGGGTAAGTTCGCAAATCACCCCGAGGGTTCCTTCGGCACCGACAAACAAATGTGTGAGGTCATACCCAGCCGATGTCTTGCGGGCACGACGAGAAGTATTCACAATTTCACCTGACGGGGTGACAACTTTAAGTCCAAGTACCAACTGCTTCATCGCTCCGTACTTCACTGTGGTCGTGCCAGAAGCCCCGGTTGATGCCATGCCACCCAAACTCGCATCGGCACCTGGGTCAACGGGAAAAAACAAACCATAGGAGGCGAGAAATTCGTTGAGTTGTTTGCGACGAACGCCAGGCTGAATGGTGCAATCAAGATCGTCCGCACTCACCCGCAACACTTTGTCCATATGTGAAAGATCGAGAGAAATGCCGCCGCGTATCGGTGTGCTGTTTCCTTCCAGTGATGTACCGACACCCCAGGGCACGATGGGCACCTTGTATTCATTGCATATTCGCACCGCAACCACCACATCAGCCGTGGACTCAGCAAACACCACTGCATCCGGAAGAACTCGAGCGTGAAAACTTTCATCACCGGAGTGATGCTGGCGAACCGTGTCGTTAAGTGACACTTTTGAACCCAAGACACGTTGCAATTCGGTAAGACCAGTCACAGACTCATTCTCCAACCGGCCATCAATTGTCACACTACTTCGACACCTACGACGCGGCGAAAGGTGAGATTTACCCTCGGCTCTTTGACTCGCTTTGTTCGGGGTAATTGATGCGTCCAACAGTGTTGCGAAAGCCCAGACATGAGAAGCAAACTCCCCGCATCAAGTTGCACTCGAATTGTCTGCTTAGTTTCGCGATGTCGAAAATCAAACCGTCTCGAGGCACCAAAACTCAACGACGCGATGGTCGGCTCGCGACCGTTGGACGCTTCATTGTCAGCATGCCAACCGACGCCATCATTACCGTCGCGATAGAGATTGACCAATACCGCATTGAACGTTGCCCCACTCAAGGTTTCACACTTTTCACGAAGATCTTCTAACAATGGTGTCCACGGTTGAGGCGCACGCAAAACCCCCGAATATGTGTATGAAATATGAGGCTCACTATGCCACGAGGAGAGTCGTGGCTCGCGATGTTTTTTACCAAATACGACAATGTCTCGATGCTCCCATGGGGTTTCCTTGATTAAGCGACGAAATAGATCATCGGCCCGATTTGCCTCGATGAAATTACGATGTATCACCGCACTGCCATCAAATGGCAGTATTTCTTCTGGCTCACTGAACAGAATTATTCAACCATCCATGTTCCGTTTGAACGAAGTAATGCGCCAAGATCGCCAGGTCCTTGACGCTCATAGGCGGCGGCTACTTGGGCCGACACTGCCCCGGCATACTCGTGCGATTCCACTTCGCGAAAAATACCAAATGGTGTCGGTGAGTGATCGTCGTGACTTAGTCCCGCAAGCGCGAATGCCAACCCAGGGTTTTCCCGATATTTGTCGTGCACCAAAATCGCCGACTCACCAACATCTGCCACTTCGACAATCTTGAGGCTTCCATCTGGGGCTGCCATCACACCAAGATGTCCATTGGCGCCGAATCGAACTTGTTCACCATGCTTCAGATCAATGAGCATTTCCTCACGCTGTTCACGACCGACAATGTCTTTAAACGCGCCGTCATTAAATACGTTGCAGTTCTGAAAGATTTCAACAAATGACGCGCCTCGATGAGCATGAGCCGCTCGAAAAACCTCAATCATGTGCTTCCGGTCCAGGTCGTGGGTCCGAGCAACAAACGACGCCCCGGCACCAAGGGCCACTGCCAACGGATTGAACGGTGGATCAACACTTCCAAGCGGAGTGCTCTTGGTGACTTTTCCTAACTCGGAAGTCGGCGAATATTGTCCTTTCGTCAAACCGTAAATGCGATTATTGAATAACAACAACGTGATGTTGACATTGCGACGCAACATATGAATGAGATGATTGCCCCCAATCGACAACGCATCGCCATCACCGGTGATTACCCACACGTCAAGATCTGGGCGGGCGGTTTTGACACCGGTCGCAATTGCCGGAGCCCGACCATGAATGGAATGGATTCCATAGGTGTTCATGTAGTACGGAAATCGGCTCGAACAACCAATTCCGGAAACGAACACGGTATTGGCAGGACTCACACCTAGTTCAGGCATCAATGTTTGGACGGCCTGTAACACTCCATAGTCACCGCACCCCGGGCACCAACGCACTTCTTGGTCGCTTGACCAGTCCTTCTTGGTAGTAAGTGGAACAATCGTGTCGCTCATGACATCCCCTCTTTAATTGCAATAACTAGTTCGCCGGCGGTGAACGGTATGCCTTGGAGCTTGCTAATGGAGCGGGCGTCGATCAGATACTCGCTTCTAATCAGCCGGCATAGTTGTCCGGAATTTAATTCCGGCACGAGCACCGTTTTAAACCGACGCAAGATTTCGCCGAGATTCTTGGGCAGTGGATTGAGATGAGTGAGATGTACCGAAGCAACCTTTGTCCCATCATTTCGTAGTCGCATCACCGCTTCGGTAATCGCACCCCACGTGGAGCCCCACCCGAGTACACAAGTTGAGGCATCTTCATCGCCGCTTATGCCGGCAAGTGGAATGTCGTTGGCGATTCCGGCAATTTTTTCGGCCCGCAGATGAATCATCCGCTGGTGGTTCTGCGGGGTGTAATTAATATTTCCAGACCCATCTTCCTTTTCAATTCCACCAATGCGATGCATCAATTTTGGCGTACCTGGAATCGCCCAAGGTCGAGCCAAAGTCTCAGGGTCACGCAGGTATGGCCAGAATTCATTCGTCCCATCTTCGGCGACGTGATTGAGTTCGGTGGCGAACGGGACCGAAATATCTGGAAGTTCATCAATGTTCGGTAGTAACCACGGCTCGGCACCGTTGGCCAAATATCCATCGGAAAGCAAAATTACTGGGGTTCGATATTTAAGTGCAATGCGCACGGCCTCAATTGCGGCAAAGAAACAATGCGACGGACTGTACGCGGCAATGACCGGTAGCGGAGATTCACCATGCCGTCCGTAAAGAGCCATTTGCAAATCGCCAGCGTCGGTTTTTGTTGGCAGTCCGGTCGATGGTCCACCGCGTTGAATATCGAGAATGAGAAGCGGAAGTTCGAGTGAAATAGCAAGGCTGATGGTTTCACTTTTCAGCGCCATGCCTGGCCCGCTGGTGGATGTGACACCAAGGTGTCCGGCAAATGCCGACCCGAGTGCCATTCCGATGGCCGCGATTTCATCTTCGGCTTGCACCGTACGCACTCCGAAGTGCTTATGTTTCGACAATTCGTGCAAGATGTCTGAAGCCGGCGTAATTGGATAACTTCCGAGGAATATCGGAAGTTTTGCCAACTGTCCGGCGGCAATGACACCCCAAGCCAATGCCGTATTTCCAGTTACGTTCGTGTACTCGCCAGCACGGAGATTCGCTGGCGGAACTTTAAACGGGTGATCAATCAGTTCAGTTGTTTCACCAAAGTGATACCCGGCCTTGAATGCAGCTTCGTTGGAGGCTCGTACCAGTGGATCCTTGAATCGTTCGGCAATCCATTTGGTTGTGGTTTCCACAGGGCGCGTGTACAACCACGAAATTAGACCTAGAGCAAAGAAGTTCTTTGATCGTTCGGCATCCCGCGCCTTCACGCCCAGTGAAATGGTCGCCGTTTTGGTGAGCGACGTCATTGGGACCTCGACAAGTCGATACGACCGTAACGAATCGTCAAGCAGTGGATTTTCTGTGTAGCCGGCCTTTTCCAAGTCGCGTTCGGTGAACGCATCGGAATTGACGATCAGCAAGCCACCCTTTTCGAGTCTGTCAAGATCGGCTTTCAATGCTGCCGGGTTCATCGCCACGAGAACGGTCGGTGCATCTCCGGGTGTGGTGATATCGGAATCGGCAATCCGTACTTGAAAGCTCGAAACTCCAGGAACTGTTCCGGCAGGGGCGCGAATCTCGGCTGGAAATTCTGGAAGCGTCGCTAAGTCATTTCCGAATAGCGCACTGGCTGAAGTGAATCGGTCGCCCGTCAATTGCATGCCATCCCCGGAATCACCAGCAAATCGGATGACCACATGATGCAATGACTCTGGCTCAACTACCCGCTTAACGGTATCCGTCATTAGTCACTCCAGCTCGGGCTTGTTGAAAAAGTTTGTTCCCTCGCCATGAAAGATTGTACGACCTTTGGCGACAACATGTACACCTGGCGCCTTCCCAATTGCTTGCTTCTATTGACTCAACCATCATTAGCATGACCACATACATATCGAAGCGAACCACATCGATACGGCAGCACTCCTCTTGCGGCTCGCTTTTGGAGTTTCGATATTTGTCCACGGTTGGAACAAGTTGTTTGGCGGCGGTGGAATCAACAGCACTGCAAAATGGTTCGCCAAAGTCGGTATGCGCGCGCCAAAACTACAGGCGAGATTGGCATCGGTTACCGAACTCGGCTCAGGAATCGCCCTGGTTCTCGGACTGGCCACGCCTCTCGCCGCCGCCGCGCTTATGGCCCTGATGGTTGTGGCAATTGTTGTGGCTCATCGCCACAACGGCTATTTCATCTTTCGACCTGGCCAGGGTTGGGAATATTGCGCCGCGATATTTGCGGCCGCCGCAGTCATTGCTCTCCTTGGTCCGGGCAAATGGTCTATCGACTCGGCGATTAATCTCAACTACTCGAACTGGGCATCATTCACTGGTGCCGTCGTGCTTGGGATTGGATCGGCGATCGCCCAACTCTCGGTATTTTGGCGACCACCAGCAGCCCCCTCATCGGTTTAACGCCAGTCAATCAGATGTTTCGTCTGCCTGTCAGAGTGCGCTAATCTCGCCAAAGCGAGTTATGAGACTCGCTACTACAAATTATTTGGGGGCAAATAATGTCACAACAAACTTCCGTTGGCGATTCCGATCGCGAGGATCTTCACGGTTTAGGGTACGCCCAAGAGTTACATCGTGGTCTTGGGTGGTTCAGTAACTTCGCCATCAGTTTCTCCATCATTTCCATCCTTGCCGGTGGTATGACGTCATATTGGCTGGGAATGGTCACCGGTGGACCGATTGTGATCACACTCGGATGGGTCATCGTTGGATTTTTTGCATTAATGGTGGGTATGTCAATGGGCGAAATTTGCTCTTCGTATCCGACTGCTGGCGGCCTGTATTACTGGTCGGCCAAACTTGCTCGTCGCAATGGGGCCAAGTGGGCGTGGTTTACCGGTTGGTTCAATTTGATTGGCCAGATTGGTGTTATTGCCAGTGTCGACTACGCGCTGGCGATCTTCATCGGCTATTTCATCCGCATGTTCAATGACAGTTTCAATCTCACGACTAAAAACATTTATGTGATATTCCTGCTGGTCCTCATTGCCCACGGCCTAATCAATACTTTCGGTGTTGGGGTTATCAGAATTCTTGGTGACATCAGCGTGTGGTGGCATGTGGCCGGTGTGGTGATCATTGTCGGCATACTTTTTGTCGTTCCAGATGATCGTCGTGGGCTTAGTTCGGTGTTCGATCGAGCACCCGAAGGGCTCACGGGATGGACCGGTGGAACGTTCGTAATGATCTATCTGTTTGCTCTTGGACTTTTGCTGGCGCAGTACACAATTACTGGTTTTGATGCCTCGGCTCACGTCAGTGAAGAAACAGTTGGCGCGCGGACAGAAGCACCAAAGGCAATCGTCCGAGCCATCTATGTTTCGGCGATCGCCGGGTTTTTCTTGAACCTAGCGATGACTCAGGCAATTCCAAAGGGTGCCGACGCGTACGCCACAATTGCATATGGAAGTGATGGCGACTTCTTCCTAGTAAATGCGGCGAACCGGCTTATCAGCATGGCGGTAGGTGACGTGACAGCCAAGTTCTTGGTATTGATCTGCATTGTGGCTCAGTTTTTCTGTGGCATGGCATCGGTAACAGCGAACAGTCGGATGATTTACGCTTTCAGTCGTGACGGCGGACTTCCTGGTTCCAATTTTTGGCATCGAATCAACCCAAAGACCAGGACACCAACAAATGCGGTTTGGCTAGGTGTGGTTCTCTCCGCAATCGTGGGACTGCTATCGCTCTATCAAAAAGGTGGATACTCAACTGCGTTCTTCGCCCTTACTGGGATCTGCGTTGTCGGTTTGTATATCGCCTACGCGATTCCGATTTATTTGCGAGTGACGAATCCAGATTTCGTTGAGGGACCATGGCACTTGAAGGGACGAGCCAAGCTAGTCGGATGGACTTCGCTCATTTGGGTGGCGTTCATCACCGTGCTGTTCTTCGCCCCGCTGTTCTGGCCATTTTGGCCGCCATTTGGCAAAACAGTATTTAGCGCAGACCTGACGGTATTCCATCAGAACAACATGAACTTCACTGGTCCGCTGATCATCGCTTCGGCGATCGCTGTTTGGCTCTATTGGCAGCTTTCGGCCAAGAAGTGGTTCACAGGTCCAAAGGTGCAAGGCACGAGAGAAGAACTCCTCGCCATTGAGCGTGACCTTGAGCTAAAGGGATAACTAGATTCGATGACGGTTGAGTTGTCGCCAATTTGGCAGACAACTCAACCGTCATCAATAGTGATTTCCACGTCGCCAAGAGTTGGGTCGAGTTCGTTTACCCACCGCATCGGAAGCGTGAACGAGCGATTCGGGGCAATCTTCCGTCGACGACTAATTGACCAGACCCTCTTCCCGGCTTGTGAAATTGAAACTTGGACTGTTGATTCAATAATCCGAGAAATGCGTAACAACATCTTGGCATCCGCGTCATCGCGACTGACCAATGAAGGCCATGTCCAGAGCAACGGCGACCGAACCCGAACCGCTAGTGGAGCATCGGGCCACTGACCATTGTTCAGCCAATCTCGCAGTCCGCGAACAGCGCGCCGAGCATTAAGTGCACATTGATCGGCGGCCTCGGCGGGGTGCACAGAGTTTCCAATCGCGAAAACCCCAGGGTGACGTGTGCGCCCAAATGAGTCGACCTCAGGACCGCGTGATCCTGCATGCAAGTCGAGATTGCCAGCCCGAGCGAGATCACTCTCTGGGATCCAGTCACCGGTAAAAATTACAGTGTCGCACGCAATATGCCGACCAGAATTTAGTGTCACGCCAGTGACCCGTTGAGTGCCGTGAATTAACGCAACTCCGTCATTTGTGTACACAGGGACTCGCCGACGGGCGGCGTAAAACCAGCGAAGGGGTGCAAAGGTTTGGTCCCGCTTGTACTCGGTGATTAGCGCCACAGTCTGACAACCGGTGTGCGCCAACGTTGATATTGCAGTAAATGACACATGCTCTGCGCCGACAACAACGGCGCGCGTTCCGACCTGAATACCGAGTTGATACACCAGTCGCTGCAGCGCGCCAGTCGTGTAGACACCATTACCCCGATCACCAGGTATCAGTCGGGCGTGGCGCGACCGTTCACGTACTCCGGTGGCAAGCACAATTGCTCGAGCCTGGACACTGTAACGAGACTGGTCACCGGCAATATCCATAACGAGTTTCGGCGACCATTCGAGCACGGTGGTACTTGATCGCAACTCGACACCATCGACTCGAGCCCGATGCTCAAGCGTTTTGGCGTAGCGAGGACCACTCATCAATCGGTGCAGATCACGAACACCAAATCCCAAGTGATGTGTGCTTTGCGGCGTTCCACCAAAATATCCGGTGCGTTCTGCCAGCAGTGTCGAAACCCCAAGTTGTCGCCGCACCTCTGTGGCAAACGTCAAACCGGCAGGTCCGCCACCGACGACTACAACATCATGGTCGAAACCGAGATTCGTAGCGATCACTTTGAACCCTCTAGCCATTGTTCAACTGGTGTTGCGGTCGTTTGTGCGGCGAGTGCACAAACATCGGCGAGACAATAAAAACCTTGACATTTGCCGTTCACCGCACGCGTGCGCCGACGAAGTCCATCCAGATTCATCGCTCCAATCGGAGACTTGCATGCATCAACTACTTCGATTGCGGTTACACGCTCGCAAAAGCACACGCATGCTTCACCGTCATCGGCCGGCCGTCGTTGCCGTTGCCCGAGAGGCGGCATCCTCACTCCAATTCTATTTTCAGGTGATTCTCTGACGCTGAGACCGCATTCGATAAGCCGCTCACAGGCCTCTTCGGCCAAAGCCATACTTGCCGAGAGTCCAGTCGAGCGAATTCCTCCGAGACATATATATCTCAACGCTGTGTCCGTGAATAATCGGTAGTCGGATTCCTCAGTTGCAGCGCGTAATCCGGAATACACCGCGGTGACCTCCTCATTACGTAGTGCCGGAACAAGTCGGTATGCCGCGGCGAGCACTCGAGACACCCCATCGCGTGTCGATCCAGTTGCGGTCGGATCGTCAATGTCGTCTGCCGTGGGACCAACCATTAAATTTCCAAACACCGTTGGGGTTACCAGCATGCCCTTGGTGTGCTTTTGTGGAACTGGAAGAATGATGTGCGACACCAGAGTGCGCGCAAATTTGTCAAACACGATTAGTTCGCCTCGACGTGGGGTAATCGTGAAGCGCTTACCTGTGAACATCTCGTCAATCAGCCCGCCGTTGAGACCGGCAGCATTCACAACAAATCGAGCCGAAACTTCACCGATGCTCGTATGCACCGTCGTTACCTCATCGCCGATTTCAGTATCAATCACATTTGCTTGATTTGTAAATTCGGCGCCGTAACTGAGCGCATCTCGGGCAAAAGCGATCGGCACACTCCATGGATCGATGATGTACTCGCCTTTGATTACGAGACCACCACATGCCGAAGCAGACAGGTGTGGCTCCATACGTGCCACTTCCCGCTCATCGATGCGCTCGATCTCAAGGTGACCATTTGCAATACTTTTTTCCGCCACGACATCAAGCTGGGCGAGTTGTTCGTCGTTCCACGCAACCATCAGCGCGTTGGTTCGTTCCACCGCAATTCCGCATCTCGTTGCGTAGTCAGCCAACAAGTCATGTCCTCGTCGAACAAGCTTTGATTCAATTGATCCAGGCGTGGCGTCGAACCCGGTGTGAAGTATCGCGGTATTGGCTTTGCTGATACCCGCCCCAACATCAATATTTGCGTCAATAATGTTCACCGAACACCCACGTTGCGCAAGTACACGAGCCACTGCCGTCCCCACCACACCTGCCCCTATTACGGCAACATCACTTATCCGACTCGTCACCCGTCGGCCTCGTTTATCGATTGCTCCGCCACCTCAGACCAACTGGCTACCACCGCTTCCGCTTCGTCAGATGAAATTCTCGGCTCAACTGGATTTGGATTGTGTAATGCCGAAGCGACATGATCGTCACGACTTAGTGCACCGATTGCGTGCAATGAAATTTCTGCAATGCCCAATGCGGTGGCATGTGGCGACGGGTACGGCTGGACCGGACACTGGGCGAGGTCGGCTTGGATTTGCAAAAGGGTCGTACTTTGGGTGAGCCCACCATCCACCTTAAGGACCTGAGCCTTCCGATCAAGATCGTGCCCAGCGACTCGAGCAAGCAGAGCAATTTGGGCGGCAATTCCGACCAAAGTCGCGCGGACAATATGGGCCTTGTTCGTCGACATTGTCAAGCCCACGAGACGCCCAGTTGCCTTTGGTCGCCACCATGGGGCAGCCAGACCGGCGAGGGCCGGTACAAACGTCACGCCGTTGCTGTCGTTTACTGTTGCGCACAACTGATCGATTTCTTGGGGCGAGTTTAAGACCCCAATTTCCATCAGCCAAGAAATCGCACTACCCGCCGTGTAGACCTGACCATCAAGGCACCAAGACGTCTCGCCGGCAATGCGCCACGCAGCACACGGTGTGAGCCCCGAATTGCTTCTGCGCGGGGTTTGTCCCGCATTGGCTAGTAGAAATGCTCCGGTGCCATAGGTGCACTTCATCTCACCAAGGGAATGGCAACCTTCAGCAAACAATGCCGCCTGTTGATCCACGCATGTGCCGACCACAGGCACGTCGCTACCAAAGTGTTTAGTGCGACCGATCACTGCATCATTGTCATGTATTTCGGGAAAATGCGATATGTCAATTCCAAAAATATCGGCGCATCTGCTACTCCACTGCAGAGTGTCCAAGTCCGTAAGCAGAGTCCGAGACGCGGTACTCACATCAGTTGAAAATGACCCACAGAGTTGATTCAATAACCAAACATCCGACGTCGTAATGACGGTGTCAGCCGCCGCGTATTTCAGTTGCGGGGCGAGCCATGCAATTTTTGGAGCAACAAAGTAGGGATCTACTTTCATGCCGGTTATCCGCTCAATTTCCGTGGCGCGATCACCGATATCTCGACATACATCAACCGAGCGCCGATCCTGCCATACGATCGCATTGTGTTGTGCAATCCCAGTACGACGCGACCAAGCAACGATTGTCTCGCCTTGGTTTGCCAGCCCGACTGCACTAAGCGATGGGTTTCCACAGGTGTCAAGCGCCTGATTTCCCGCGGCGATCACACTTTGCAATAGTTCATTGGGATCAATTTCAACCCCACCAGAAGTGTCGGCAATCACATTCACTGGAATTTCCGCGACACCGTGGATTTTACCTTCTGCATCGACAACGACAGCCTTTGTCGCCGACGTGCCTTGATCAATTGCCAATACGAACGTCACCAAAAAATTCTAACTACGTAGTGCCCGGTAATCGGACTCGGTTACTCGGGAGTGACGTATGCCGCGGTAATACCACCATCAATGATCAGTGACTGACCAGTCATCCACGACGACTCATCGGATGCCAGGAACAACGCTCCATTGGCAATCTCTTCGGGTTCGCCAAAGCGACCCATTGGAATGTGTACGACTCGGCGATTTCTCTTTGCGTCGTTGTCAAGAAATGCCGCCAATAATGGAGTCATCACCGGACCTGGGCACAGTGCATTGGCCCGAATTCCCTTGCGTGCATAAATCACGGCAATCTCGCGAGTCATCGCCAAGACGGCTCCCTTCGACGCGGTATAGGCAATTTGTGGCGTTGCGGCGCCCATATGGGCGACGAAGGAAGCCACATTAACGATTGTGCCTTTTCCCTGCTCAAGCATTTGAGGAATCGCGTATTTACAACCGAGCAATACGCCTTTGACATTGATATCCATGGTTCGTTCGTACACCGACATCGGTGTCGTCACCGGATCGTCATCGTCGCCGAGCATGACCCCAGCATTGTTGTACAACACATCTACGCTTCCGAAAGTCTTTTTGGCAAAGGCGATGACTTCCTTCCATGAATCTTCACTCGTCACATCACCTCGTATATAGGCGGCCGATCCGCCGGCAGACTTAATTTCATCCACTGCGGCTTGACCATCGATGACGTCAGAGACCACGATGTGCGAACCTTCGTGAGCAAACTTCAGCGCCGCAACTCGACCCAGTCCACCTGCCGCGCCAGTAATGATCGTGACTTTTCCTGATAACCGTGCCATATTTGCTCCTTACTCGTTCTGCTAGGCGCGTTCAAAGTATCGAGTGAGTTCCCAGTCGGTGACTGTTTGATTGAACGCCCGCCATTCGGCTTTTGCCATCGTCAAAATATGGTGATGCACCTCATCGCCAAAGCATTCGCGAACAATTTTGCTGTTTTCCCAACACTGAATGGCTTCATATAGAGAAGACGGAATCCGCGTTACATCAGTTGCTTCGTAACCATTGCCGACGAACTGCTCTTCCAGTTTTAATTTATGACGGATTCCGTACAGACCGCCGGCGATCGTGCCAGCGAAGGCAAAGTAACTATTGGCATCGGCGCCGGGAATTCGACATTCAACGCGGGCTCCCGCTCCATGGCCAACGACGCGATATCCAAGGGTTCGGTTATCACTTCCCCATGCGACCGCAGTTGGGGCCCACGATCCTGGTTGAAAGCGACGATAACTATTGACTGTTGGCGCCCATAGCAAACTGAAGTCGCGGGCCGTGGCCAATAATCCAGCCAAATATTGCTCGAATACTTCGGGCATTTGGTGCCCGGCAAAGGCTGCAGATTGGTCAGAAATATTCCACAGACTTGAGTGCACATGGCAGGACGATCCAGTCTCACCAAAATTATATTTGGCCATGAAACTTACCGATCGACCATGGGACGCCGCTATTTCTTTGGCGGCCGACTTGTACACCAAGTTGCGGTCAGCCATTTCCAGCGCCTCGGTATAACGAAGGTTGACTTCATGTTGCCCACGACCGGCTTCGCCCTTCGAGCATTCAATTGGAATGCCTGCGCCCTCAAGATTTCGACGAATGTCACCGAGAATGTACTCGTCAAATGTTGTTTGCACAATTTGATAGTCCTCCATCCACGGTGAATGTGGAGTGAGTGCCTTAAATCCTTTTTCGTGCGCCTCTCGATACGAGTCGTGGAACAGATAAAACTCGATTTCGCTCCCCAGCATCGCCGTATATCCAACTTTTGCCGCGGCAGCTACTTGGTCGCGCAGCATTTGACGAGGTGAAACACTGATCGGAAGATGTGAATCGGGGTATTGAACATCGCACAAGACAAGCGCAGTTTTGGTGTGCCACGGCAACACGCGAATCGTGTTCCAGTCAGGCATCGCCAGCATGTCTCCATAACCAAGGTCATAACTTGCGAAGCGATATCCCGGAATCGGATTGTCATCCATATCGGTGGCGATTAGGTAATTGCAGTTTTCTGTTCCATGGTCAGCGACATCTTCAAGAAAAAACCAGCCAGTAATTCGTTTTCCAACCATTCGACCTTGAAGATCAGGAAACGCGACTATGACGGTATCTATGTCGCCTTTGGTTATTGATGCGGTTAGTTCTTCGCGGGTAAGCGTTCGATGTGACCCCATGCGCACAGTATAGACAACACTATTTATACGCCTTCTAGTCAGACTTCGCCTTGGTGATCCATACTGTGTCAGACCTATTGTTGCTACATGACAATGCAAAAGATTATTTCTCCGATTGACGGATCAGTCTTTGCCGAACGCGAACTAGTCACAGATTCTCAGGTGGATCGTGTACTCGCCAATGCGCTCAGTGCCGGTCGTCTGTGGCGGGCAACCCCGATTGCCGAGCGAGTTCGAGTTGTCGAAGCGATGGTCCAACATATGGAAGCGAACGCCGCTGACATAGCGACCGAACTGACGAAGCAAATGGGACGCCCGGTGCGCTATACCCCCAACGAAATTTTGCGCGGTTTTCAGGAGCGGGCTCGGCACATGGCCAAAATTGCCGAGGAGTGTCTCGCCGACATTGGAGTACCTAAATCCAATGGATTTACGAAGTTCATTCGCCGTGAACCAGTAGGAACGGTACTCGTAGTTGGCCCTTGGAATTATCCGTATCTCACCACCGTCAATTCAATAGTTCCAGCACTATTGGCTGGCAATACGGTAATTCTTAAACACGCCGCCCAGACAATGTTGTGCGCCGAACGTTTTGCTTCGGCGTTTCAAGCCGCCGGCTTACCCGCCGGCGTCTTCCAATTCATTCATGCCAGTCACGACTCGGTGGCCCGAATGATTCAAGACTCACGAGTGAACTTTGTTGTATTTACTGGTTCAGTCGATGGTGGTCGAGCGATGGAACAATCTGCCGTTGGGCGATTTATTGGCGTGGGCACCGAACTTGGAGGAAAGGATCCGTCCTATGTACGAAGTGATGTCGACTTGGACTATGCGATTGCTGAAAATGTCGACGGCTCTTTCTTCAATAGTGGCCAGTCCTGTTGTGCCATTGAACGTATTTATGTTCACGAATCAGTGTTTGACAACTTCGTCGATGGATTTGTCAATACGACTCGTCAATACAAACTTGGCAATCCACTGCAGGATGAGACCACGATCGGACCGATGGTCAATACAAATGCAGCAACATTCGTTCGCAGCCAAATAGGCGATGCCGTAACCCAGGGCGCAATTGCAGTCGTAAGTGAATCGGATTTCGCCGAATCCCGCACGGGTACCCCATATTTGGGACCAACGGTGCTTGTCGGCGTCGATCACACAATGAGCGTTATGCGCGACGAATCATTTGGACCTGTGATTGGGATCATGTCGGTGAAGTCTGACGATGAGGCAATTGCTTTAATGAATGATTCGCCGTATGGACTCACGGCGTCGGTGTGGACTAGCGATCAAGATGCAGCAATACGCATCGGTGAACAAATCGAAACTGGAACCGTGTACATGAATCGTTGCGATTACGTGGATCCAGCACTTGTTTGGACCGGGGTCAAAGAGACTGGTCGGGGCATTGCTTTGTCATCACTTGGATTCGACCCGTATACACGACTCAAATCGTTTCATCTCAAAACTTTGTCGTGAGCGTGCTGGAATGGCTTGACGAAGGTGCCCGCTTCGATGCCGAGTACCAACAAGGACTGTCAAACCACCTACCAATGGCGTTGTTGGCACTACAGCGGCTGGGATCTTCCGAGGCTCGAATCGACACCTTCGCCACGCGCTACGTCTGGCGGCTTGAATCAGCTCCAAACACAATCTCGTGGCCATCTGGTGAACATTGGCGCAACATGCTTGGCATCAGAGACTCCTGGCCGACTTACCGGACTCTGTTTAGGGAATGGATCGGTAGGGATGGAGCGGATGTTGTGCTGGCGCAAGTACTTCCTGAATTGATGGCTGGTTGCGGCGCTGCCGCGTTTCACGGAATCATTCGTACCGCTTATGCAGTACAGGGCGGCCACGAGCGAGAGTTGGCCGATGGCTTGGCCTATTGGGCTTGTCGACACTTGCCACTTGGTGACGGTGGCGGGGACGGCACTGTTGACGACCCGACAGTAGTACTCCACCAAATGTCCACCACATCTTTTGACAGGAATCTGATCGTTGAGAGTATGTGCGACGCGGTCCAAGAACCCGATTTTGATCAATTGATCAAGCTTCTCAAAGTTGACGATTCAACGCTTAATCGCCTGAGCCGCCTGGCCGCGATGCTGTACTCCTCTTCTGGCAACTTCACAGTGCTGCACTTAATTACGAGCTGCCATGCAATGCGAGTACTACTGCCACTTCTGGACAATCCTCTGCCAGCAATGCATGCGTACTGGCGAGCTTATGTGGCCGGCTATATGGCCAGCGACCTCTGCCTAGACAAAACAACGACCCTGCAACCGTGGGACCAGATTATTGACATTGCCATCGCCTCCGATGACGAGCACGTCATCAAACTCGTCGACAGTTGTCGCGAAGAAGAGCGGGCATATGGTGGCGATGAGTGGCACCTCGCGGCATCCCGCGCGGTGGCTTGAATATGGAAATAAACCGGCTTATTTACTGGCGGGCAGGTGAGGTGTCAGTCGAACGTGGTCGTGATGATGCGACCAACTCGATCGCTAGCACTTGGTGACAAATCGCTCACGACAAATGTTCGCTGCAGCCAGCGATCAGTCCCATCAAACCGCGCCACAAATGGTGTTCTGCCATGCACAGCTACATGATTGTCGACGACTAGCAAATCACCCGCACTAAGTACAACACTCTTGGAAGACTCTCTAACGGCACTTGCCAATCGCTCTAAAACATCCTGAGCCTCAGTGTCAATACCGACCATAAGGTCGGCGTCATAGATAAATGTCAGATCCGATTCGCTTCCAAACAGAATTGGTTGAGCGGAACCCAATCCTGACGGAGCTCCATGAAGAAAACTTGCATCAACGGCAGTCCTAAATCGATTCTGCCTCAACACTTCAAGATCACTTGATGAAAGTCGCCCGACAATGTCGTAGACCGATGCAACAAGAGTTCCTGCCTGCGGATCACCACGGAGGCACATGAGAAGCAAATAGCGAGGTCTAAATGGATGGAATGCTGTTTCGGTATGAAACTGCAATTCAACTTTCGAGGAAGTCGAAATCTGACTCGCTTCGGTGCCACGCATCGGCACGATATTTTGGACAATTGAGCCGTTATGTTCCGGGGAATATCCAACGGGTTGACCAAGGCACCGAGCAATGGAAAGCAACACGTACTCTGATTGCAAATCCTTATCAGTCGCTTCGGTCGGCGAGCTCGGGGTCGCCGGAATATCACCAATGTCAATATTTTGCAAGAGAAGATACCCCTCACGAGGCGAGTGGTCGGCAAAGTCAATGAGGGCATCATGAATGTCGGCGGGCAATCGGCGACGGGCGTAGCCAGCCGCTCGCAGAAACGAATCACTGTCAATCGGTCCGGCAGGAAGTCTGGTCGCCTCAATACTCTTCAGTTTCATGGATTCCAATCTAGCGTATGATGGAACAAATATTCCAAGATAAGGATGGCGATGAACGCGGCTTCGAATCCAGTACTGGCATCAGTAGTTAGCGCACGAATTGAGCAACTTACGGTTACCGATCGCCGAATTGCGAGATTCCTTTTGGATGACCCTGGTGCGGTTGCCTTTGGGACGGCTGCTTCGTTTGCCGAGTTAGTGGGTGCTGGTGTGGGATCGGTTCATCGACTTGCCCTGCAGCTTGGTTTCAGCGGTTTTAGTGACCTACAGGCTCAAGTTCAACGAGAAATCTCGCAACGACTTCGACCGGCCGCCGAAAAAATTAGAACAAAGGCATTGGGCGATGTGATTGATCTGGCCCTTCAAACAGAAACTGACAATGTTTCCCAAACCTTGATCAATGTCAATCGAACCGATTTGTCGTTGGCGGTTAAGTCACTAGCCAATGTGAAACACAATATCTTCATAGTTAGCGGTAATTCATCTTCGGGTGTTGCGCTACATTTCAGTGAGGAATTGAATTTACTGAGACAAGGTATTACGTTGCTCTCCGGCAACCCAGTTGGCATAAGTGCGCAAATTGCCGTGGCAACTAAAGGCGACGTACTTGTCGTCATCGACTTTCATCGCTACGACCGATGGCTGGTGAACTTCGTCAAACAGGCAATTGACAACGGTCTCGTTGTTATATCCATCGCAGATTCCGTTCTCGCTCCGTTTGCGAAATCAGCAACATGTCACTTTACTGTTAGCGCACGAAGCGACACGCCATTTGACAGCCATGTCGGAACTCTCGCACTTTGTGCTGTGCTCGTCGGTTCGGTAGCTACGATCTTGCGTCGTGACGCATCTCATCGCCTAGATGCAATTGAGCGGGATTGGAAGAGTGGAGATCACCTCACCGCGATCTGATTTTGTTGTGACTGCGTCAGACAGTGACGGTTACATTTCGAGTGTGCCAACCAGTAGCACCATCAGGGTCGGGACGACTAATTTCCTCGATCTGAGTGTCGCCATCGTTGTCTGTGGCGCGAACTTGAATGATGTGTTTGCCCGGCGTGGAGTTCCATTCATAAATCCATTGGCGCCATGCATCGACAGTTACGTCGGTAGCCAACCGAGTTTCGTGCCATAGTCCCTCGTCAATGCGGACCTCAACTTTGGCCACGCCGCGGTGTTGAGCCCATGCGATTCCAGCAATGACTGTTTTTCCGGCCGAGATATTTTCGCCTCGGCGAGGCACATCGATGCGAGATTGTGTTTTGATTGGCGCTTCCCGCGCCCATCCACGCGGAACCCAGTAGCCCACGGCCTCGTCCCATGTCGTGAGTTCAATACGGCTGAGCCACTTAGTCGCACTCACGTATCCATATAGCCCGGGAACAATCATTCGTGCCGGAAAGCCATGTTTTAGTGGAAGGCGCTCACCGTTCATACCGAGAGCAATCATCGCGTCACGTCCATCACGGGCGATTTCGACTGGAAATCCGCAGGTCCAACCATCAATCGATTTGCCAAATACTTGAGTGGCATCGTTGTGCACGCCGACTTCGTCGAGCAAGTCAGCCAGTAGCACGCCTTGCCACACGGCATTTCCAATTAGATCGCCTCCAACTTCGTTGGACACGCAGGCGATAGTCACTACTCGTTCAACTTGAGGTCTGGCTAGCAAGTCATCATAAGTCAGACGTAACGGATTTTCGACTCGACCGTTAATTTCCACCGACCATGACGCAATATCTATTCGCGGTACAGATAGCGCCGTGTCGATGCGGTAGAAGGCATTGTTCGGAGTTGTAAACGGAGTTGTCGGGCTAAGAGTTGCATCGGGAGGTATCTCCGGTGCCGCCGACACTACTTCACCGCTCACCAATTGGTTTGTAGCAATGGGTGGCAAATCTTCGGATACCACACCACGCAAGTCCGTCAGGCGTCGATCATCAATTCGACGAGCAATCCCAGCGGCGACTGCGGCGCCAATTGCCGAAGTGAAAGCAGTCATTACGAAATGCCGACGATCCCAACTACTTGGGGTGAACATGATTCCAGAAATCTTCTGAGCCGGATCTGCGCGGCGAATGAGCCCAATCAGATACCAGATCAACATCGAGCCGGCCAATGCTCCAACTAATGGCGGAATCGCAGCCTTAAGACCCTGGTCAGGCCGTCCAGTGGCCACAAGCGCTCCAAATACACCAAATACAACAAACGAAATTGGGCCCAACTTTGGCCACCTTCGAGCGAAAAATCCAACAGCGAGCGCGAATAGGGAAATGGTTCCGATCATTCCGATTCGTAAGGCCAATTTGTCGTTCGTACCGAACCAATCAACGGCGCGAATCTTCAGCCATTTTGGCGTGCGGTCAATGAATTCACTGCCGACCGAATCAAGTGGCGAATTGACGTCGACGATGGCCGCCAACAGCAACCCGAGACAAATAGCGACACCACCAGAGAGCAATCCACAAAATGAGCCAACCCACAGTGGCGCCGGGCTCGATTGCGATCGCGGCGCGTTGGGATCAACCTCAAGAGTTTCTATTTCAGTCGTGATGTGTCCCACGACTGATGACTTGGTTAATGCGTACGACAAGGTCCATCGGACTGAACGGCTTTGTAATGTAATCTTCGATGTCCAAATCGTCGAGATCCCCGACGATTCGCCCACTGCTTCGAGCCGAAATCAACATGATGCTCACGGTCGCGTTAGTCGGATCTTCACGAATCTTGCGCGCCACTTCTAATCCAGACAATTTTGGCATCATGATATCTAGTAGCGCCACAACTGGTTGATGTTCAGCGATAAGTTCCAACGCGGTTTCACCGTTGTCGGCGATGAATACTTGAAAACCGTGGCGAGAGAGTTGCTTCCTAATTAAGTCGCAAATATCACGGTCGTCGTCAGCGACGACGATAATCGGCAGACTCCTATCGGTCATGAGGTTTGATTCGTCGATTCACTTGCTTCGTATCGTGTCGGTAACTTCACAGAAAACACCGTGCCTTTTCCGACAGTTGAGTCGAAGGTAATAATTCCATTGTGTTCTTGAACGATCGAGTGCACTAATGAAAGACCAATTCCAAATCCAGGTATAGAAGCTTTTGTTGCGGTAGATGCTCGAAAAAATCGCTGGAAGACATTAGGAAATTCCTCGGCTGGAATTCCAATACCCGTGTCTTTTATCTTCACTTCCACGAAATTCGAACCTGCGTCAATTTTTCGTGCGGAAACCGTCACCGTTCCGCCGCGAGGGGTGTACTTGATTGCATTCGACAAAAGGTTGACAAACACTTGCTCCAATTGCAGGACGTCACCATCGATTATCAAGTCGCGCAGTGGAGAATCCATCTTCATTTTCATTGTGACTCCGGACTCGTCGATTCCAAGCTGCAACGAATTAGCCAAGTCACTGAGTAAGTGTCCGATATTCACTTTGGCAATATTTAATTGAACATCGTGAAAGTTGGCCTTAGACGGTCGCATCATATTGTCCATCAAGCTCTGAAGGCGAACCGCATTACGCTGCACGGCTGCCAATGATGAAGCCAATTCTGGCTCATCGCTCTCATCAACATCGTCCATAATTACTTCCAAATAGCCAATTATCGAAGTCAATGGCGTTCGTAGTTCATGATTCATGTTCTCAATCAAATCGTTCTTCACCTTGTCCAGTTCGACAAGTCGACCCACTTCGGCATCGTTTTCGGCAATTTGCATTGACTGCCTAAATAACCGTGCCTGAGTGAATACATCGGCCACTTCTGTGGCCACTTTCTCAATTAACTCGATTTCCGAGCCCGACCAAACACGCGGATTCTCCACCATTCCTACGGCAATACATCCGAGAATTTGAGTTCCGGCACCTAACGGAACCATCATCCAACTTCGAGCGCCCATCTGAGTAATAGTCGCAAGTTTGGGGATCGGGTCATGGGCGATGTCAATGAGACTCGAGTCATTCACAATGATCTTGCGATTTCTGTTCCACAGGTGTTCCATAAGTCTCATCAAATCCGACTCATGTTCCATTACGACTGACTCGCTTATTTCAGGTTCTGGCTTGAGATGCCACTGTTTCCACAATCTTGGCATTGGGTGTTTTTCAAACGAATAGAAAAGCACGACATCGACACCAAGTGCTTGACCCAAACCGCCAACAAGCGACTCCGCAATCGTGTCGGGGACGATAGTGCTCCTGACACCAAGAGAAATCGATTTTACTGAAGTACTGAGCCACTCGCTTTCCGCGCGATCAATTCTCTCTTGGTCCAGCCGCAATTGAAGTTCGTCGTCAATTTGCTTCAGTGCGATATTTGATTCATCTAGTTTCTGGCGCTCAAGCTCCATTTGATTGCGAACTTTTCTAAGTTCCCGCAAATGAGTGAAAGCGATGAATCCTGCTGCAAGAAAAATAAGCGCGAGGGCCACAAGCAATGCTGCGTTTCGAGAATTTTGACGTACGATTTCATTCTGAAATAAGTTTGCCAGTGGATCTACAGTTCCGTCAGTTTCAGGCCCGGTTATTCGGCTGGCAAGCATGATGAACATGTTCAAATCAGTATCGCTACTTGCTTGAAGGGCGACCTGTTCATCGGCTGACAACAATCCCGTTGGAGTTCCTACCATGTAACGGTCCAGCACCCGGAGTGAGTTCAAATATTCGGGAGTTACATTTTGTTCGATCAGCACTCCGGAATTTTCAAGTATTGCTAACTTTTGGGCTAATTCGTCCCGCCGAATTTCCAGGTTGCTTCGCGTGGTGGCTCCGCTCAACCATCGTTCGAATGAGGACGCGAATTGGAGCGATTCATGTTGAGTCAAAATGAGATTGCTCGTCACGTTCGCATCTTTAGAGAGAGCTTTCAGATCATTGACCGAATTATCTGCATTGCGAAACAAAATGACCGCAAGTGCGACCATCAAGACGGCGAGCACGCCAATTCCAAACCATTGACTTCGTCGCCCAGAAAACTTGTCGCCAATTATGCCCGCGGTAGCCTTGTCGGTCACGACTAACGTGTTGTCAAGCACTTTCACATGGTAACTGGGCTAAGTATTCAAGCCTTAGATACTCCTCGATCACCAATTCACTCTGAGCATCTAGTTGCCCACGTTTGGTGGTTTGTTGCTGATGTCGTTGATTCGTTATCAAATCCGGAGTCTTTAATCAACTCTAAAGTCGATAGTGATGAAACAACAATGTCCCTAGCCTTCTGAAATGACGCCCTTCACTTGGGCGACGAGATCCTTCAGATTGAATGGCTTGACAATGTAGTCGACTACACCGAGGGCAAATCCACTAGTGACGTCCGATTCCTGTCGCTTGGCGGTCATAAGAATTACCGGAATATCGGCGGTCGCAAATTCAGATTTCAATTCACGAAGCACTTCCATTCCCGTCATCAGCGGCATCATGATGTCGAGAATTACCAGATGTGGTCGGATACTCCGAACTATTTCCAATGCCTGTACACCATCCATAGCGGTGAACACTTCATAATTTGACTGGCGAAGTTTCATCTCCAGAAGTTCACATAGATCCAAATCGTCGTCGGCAACCACGATTTTTGGCAATGACATTTGGTTCGAATTTAGCATCATGAGTGTGTCAGTCTGTTGTTGGTGGTTTGTTGATGATGTCGTTGATTCGTTGGACGAGTTCTTGTGGGCTGAATGGTTTGGTGATGTAGTCGCTGATGTTGAGGTCGTCGAGGTCGGCTTCGATGCGGCCGCTGCTTCGCGCCGAGATCAGCATGATGCTCACTGTTGAAAGTGTTGGGTTGTCTCGGATTTGACGGGCTACTTCTAATCCTGACAATTTTGGCATCATAATGTCAAGCAAGGCGATAGTTGGTTTGTGTTCAACGACGAGTTCAATTGCGCTTTGACCGTTGTCGGCGACGAACACTTGGAAACCATGACGGGTGAGTTGCATCTTGATCAACTCACAGATGTCACGGTCATCGTCGGCAACAACAATTACCGGTTTTTCTTTGTCGTTCATGTAGTCACCTTTGATCGTGGGCTGGATTGGTGTCGGGTGGGAAGTTTCACCGTGAACACGGTTCCCTTACCGACCGTTGAGTCAAACGTGACAGTGCCGTCATGCTCACTGACAATTGAATGAACCAGAGATAGCCCGATCCCAAATCCAGGAATGGATGCCTGCGTGGCTGTCGTGGCCCGAAAGAACCGCTGAAACACATTAGGAAACTCTTTGGCAGGAATCCCAATACCGGTATCAGCAACCTTAACTTCCACACAATCACCATCAACATGAAAACGACGCACGGAAACAGTCACCAAACCATCACGCGGAGTGAACTTGATCGCATTCGACAACAAATTGACAAACACCTGCTCCAATTGATTGATATCACCATCAATAATCAAATCACCAGCCGGCGAATCCAACCGAAGAACCACCCCCACCCCACCATCCTCAGCACCTAACTGCAACGAATTAACCACATCACCCAACAAATGACCAACATCCACAGTCGACACGATCAACGGCACATGCTCAAAATCAGTCTTAGAAATCTGCATCATATTCTCAATCAAAACCTGCAAACGCAACGCATTACGCTGCACCGCCGTCAACGACGACACAAGATCCGGCTCAACATCCCCATCCACATCATCCAAAATCACTTCCAAATAACCAATAATCGACGTCAACGGAGTCCGCAACTCATGATTCATATTCTCAATAAAACTATTCTTCACCTTCCCCAACTCCACCAACCGCTCCACCTCAGCATCATTATTCGCAATCTGCAACGACTGAGTAAAGATTCGATTATGCACGCAAACACTTGCCGCCTCGGACGAGACTCTCTTAACGAGTTGAATTTCTATTGGCGACCATTCACGAGATTCCTCCGTCATCATTATTGAAACGAATCCAAGAACACTCGACCCATCAGCAACTGGAACAATGACCCAGCTACGCGCAATCTGCTTTGAAATTTCTGCCACACCTGGGATTGGACGACTCTGCGAATCAATTAGCTGCGAATCGTTGACTACAAGCACTTCTCTTCGGTGCCATAATTCCCGAATCATTACTTGAAGTTCCGACTCGAACTTTGAAATCAAGGCGTCGTCATATTTCGTTTCTGGGTTGCGATGCCACTGTTTCACAAATCCGGGCCACAATTCTTCATCGAACGAGTAACAAACAACACTGTCTGCCTTTAACTCACGTCCCAGCCCTACGGTCAGAAACTCGGCAATCCTTGACGACTCAAGGAATCCCTTGAACTGATCGGAAATTGAGCGGGCCGCCAAATTGAGCCACTCGCCGTCGAGGCGCGCTTTGCTTTCCTGATCCTGTCGAAGTTGCAATTCGCTGCCAATTTTCTTGACCGAAACATTCGCCTCTTCAAGTCTCGTGTGCTCACTAACTAGTCGCTCTCGAATTCTGCGAAAATCTTGCAGACGCGAATACGCAAGAAAATAATTAAGTAAGAAGATGAGGCCGAGCGAAATTAGAAGGCTCTCGTGTCGATCTTCATGCTGTATTTCAAAAAACAGTACGACTAAGAGCGAAATAACGGCGATAACCAAAAGGCCAGCGGCAATCCGCTGGCTACGGCGCAGGACGAAATCCTTGTCGTTAATGTTAAGACGCTCCACTTCAGACATCACAATTCCGATTGTCCACCCTAGTCAGTGACTGGTGGCGGTCCAACTAATTGGGTGGCCGATGCCGATTCAAGTGCAAGTGGAAGTCGAATCTCTGCCCGCGTTCCAGAATTTTCCGAGGAGATCAACGACCACGATCCACCGTGCTCGTGCACGATGAACCCGACAATCATCAGGCCAATACCTGTTCCAGGGATCGCCGCAGCAATCGCATTACTAGAGCGATAGAAGCGGCTGCCCACATGTTGCAATTCGGTGTCGATGATCCCTATGCCAGTATCGGATACTGACACTGCGACTTCGCGTTTGCCAGAATCGGCCAATACCAATCGAGCGGCTACATTTATTTGGCCTCCGGGTTTGCTGAACTTTATGGCATTCGAAATGAGATTGCTGATAACTCGTAGAATTTCGTTCTCATCTGCCCATACCATAAATGGCACATCGCCTAGGTCAGGCACGATGATCAATTCGCAAGATTCAGCAGTGCCCCGAAAGCTCTTAATCGATTCGTTAACGACGCTGCGAATGTCAAATGTGGACATCTTGAATCGCACTTCCATCGAATCGATTCGAAGCACGGTGAGCATATTGTCGATCAGATCATTCAGTCGGAAAGCGTTGCGGTTGATCACGGTGGCCATGCGATTTCGCTCGGTATTCGTCAACTGACTATCTTCCCCCAGGAGTTCGGAATATCCGGTAATTGAAGTAAGCGGTGTGCGAAGTTCGTGATTGACGGTGTTAAGGAAATTCGTTTTCGACAAATTGAACTGTGTGACCCATTCGTGTGCAGTCTCTTGTTGATATGCGAGTTCATTAACTGCTCGCGATACCGCTCGGATTTCGGCCGGACCAGCGGTGTCATCGGCCCGGGCCTTATTTTCACCGCGATAAATCCGGTTAACCACTCTGCTCAAATTGATCAGCGGAAATGAAATATCGGATCCCCCCAAGATGAGCAATACTGCAATTACCAAGAATGCGATGACAAGTACCAATGCAGCAACGGTAATTGTTTGGCGTCGTACCCGATTTGCCACAACCACCGCTTCGTCGTTGACATCAGATATGTAGTTGGCGATGCTTGTGCTTGCGCCACGCAAATTATTGATCAGCTCGGCACCAGCAAGTTGATCGCCGCGCGGTGTATCGGCCGAGGCAATTACCATGGTGCGATCCACGAATGTCCGCAGCCATAATTCCACGATGGCAGAGCTATTGTGCGCCAATTGCACCAAGCCTTCATCTCCGACTTTGACTGCCACACTTTCCAGATCAGCAATGGCCGCCACTAACTGGGGTCGAGCCACTTCGAATTTGTCGAGATAGGTCCGATCTCCCGACAATAGGAACGACCGGATCGCGAGATCACTGGCCACGGCGCTCACGAGCACGCTCTGATTGGCGGCAGTCATTTCTCGATACTCGGATTCGAGACGATTCGATTGGCGAGTCACAACGGAAACTGCATATCCATCGATCGAAGCCACGATTATCAGAAGTCCAATGACTGCCGCTACCGACTTTCTAACCCGCCGACCAATAGTGTCACGGGCTTTGTCGCCGCTTTCGTGAATGGCGGCCAAGGCAAAAAAATTGGGTTCAGTGGGACCGATAGTGGCAATCTCGTCAATTGCTAATAGATCGCGACTCGTCGTTGGGATTTCGGCGTCGTTAATAGAGGTGGGTTTGCGGATTCGTCGATTGATCGAGTCTCGAGTTTTATCGAAGATCTCGAAAACAGTCGCTATTTTAAAAAAATTCTGCTTCGGCGACGATTTGACGTCATCATTATTCATTGCCGATACTCCATGTTTCGGTATCGGTGCGATCGATGTTTCAACCACGTCTACAGGTGGAGTCACGTCTACGAGTGGAGTCGCTGATTTCTCGTCGCCAGGAATCTTTGGCTCACTCAAAACAGCCTGATCGGCGCCTATTGTTTCCTGCGAATTTTGAACTTGTCGATTGATGGTATCTCGGGTTTTATCTACGAAGTATTTAAACGGAGACCGCTTGAGTGATTCTTGCTTCGTCGATTTTCTAGGACTCGGGACAATCGGGGAGTCAATTGGCACCGTTGGTTTCGTCACCGTGTCGTCGTGAACTAGGAGAACGAATTCGCGATTTGGTTTTGGCGTAATCGCATTCGGCTTTGGTGTACTTACCTTCGCTTTGGGTATTTTTTGTACTTTTGGTGGCCGAACTAGCCGACTCAAAGTGCCACGGGCCGTATGCATGAACTCCTGTATCGGCGTCAAAGTTGATGAAGTCGGATTCGCCGATGATTCGTCCGCTGGCAATGGCTTTACAGCGACGTCAGGGGTGACGATTTTCGGCACAACCGGCACAACCGGCACAACCGGCACAACCGGCACAACCGGCACAACCGGCACAACCGGCACAACCGGCACAACCGGCACAACCGGCAC
>JANNRJ010000002.1:0-155608 GCA_031401235.1 Actinomycetota bacterium | reverse complement strand
TTTTCAATTTCACGAACGTTCTCGGCAGTCTGGCCCATTGAGATGTAGTAATCCGGCATACCAGTCGGCGGCGTCCACGATGGCTGACCACCTTGGGCGCGCAACTTCGTGCGCTCGCCCGATGGTTTGAAAATTGAATTTGGTGCGGTGTCGCTAGCGCCAGATGCATAACGACTCACGGTTTCGACACCGGCGGCGATGAAGCAATCACCCTCACCAGCCCTGATTGCATGAGCGGCCATGCGAATGGTTTGCAAGCTGGATGAGCAATAGCGATTCACGCTCACGCCTGGTACATCATCAAGCCCCGCAAGTATCGCCACGACACGAGCAATGTTGAAGCCACCCTCGCCCGCTGGCTGACCGATACCCATCATCAGGTCTTCAATATCAGTCGCTTTTACCTGGGGGACTTTGGCCATTAGTGCACGAATGATCTGGGCCGACATGTCATCTGGTCGCAGATCTACTAGAGATCCTTTATTGGCGCGACCAATGGGACTACGTGCGGTTGCAACGATCACTGCTTCGGTCATGGTGGACTCCTTTGCCCTGCTCAGAATAGCCAGAGATGGCTTATTTGGACTAACTCAGGAACAGCCGCTACTCGTTCCGCAATCTCCGCACACGTAGCACGCCCCGGCGCGTTGCATGTTGGCCGAGCCACATGATGTGCAAATTTGACCGGTTCGAGCCGGCTTTGATTTAGCACCGTGAGGTGAATTGTTTTGAGCCGCGAAATCCAATTGAGCCACCAAATCCGAAACCGACGGAATCGTCTTTGGATCGGCGATCAAATCGATGCCTTGATTGGTTTCGCTCATCGACTCCTCGACACCAGGAAGCGTGGGTTGCATCCGCTCTTCGCGGGTATAGATACCCAATTCGGCACGTTCGTTGTCACTTAGGTATTCAACGGCAAGTCGACGGAACAGATAGTCAACGATCGATGAGGCCATCCGGATGTCGGCGTCATCGGTGATGCCCGCCGGTTCGAAACGGGTGTTAATGAATGCTTCAACAAATGCCCGCAGAGGCACGCCGTACTGCAGACCATAGGAAATGCTCTTGGCAAAAGCATCCATGATTCCGGCAAGTGTTGAACCCTGCTTGGAAACGGTAAGAAACACTTCGCCAGGTCGGCCATCTTCGTATTCGCCGATGGTGGCAAAGCCTTTGCAGTCCGCAACACGGAATTCAAAGGTTCGGCCGCGACGGGAACGAGGAAGTTTTTGACGCACCGGTTGATGCACAATTCGCTCCACGATTCGCTCCACGATTCGCTCGCCAGAACTCGCCGCAGCCGAATCGGCCGTGCCTTGCTCGCTGTCTTTTTTGGCCGTGGACAGCGGTTGACCAACTTTGCAGTTGTCACGGTATACCGCTACCGCTTTGATCCCGAGCTCCCATGACAACATGTGCAGGTTTTCGATGTCTTCAACCGATGCCTCTTCGGGCATATTTACCGTTTTGGAAATTGCGCCCGACAAAAACGGTTGTGTTGCACCCATCATGCGCACGTGACCTTCGTAGTGAATCGTGTTGTCACCCATTGAGCAGGCAAACACTGGCAGGTGTTCGACTTTGAGATCCGGCGCACCGAGAATGGTTTTGTTGGTGTCGATATATGCGACGATATTGTCGATCTGCATTGGGGTGTATCCAAGTTGGGCAAGTGCACGCGGCACCGTTTGATTAACGATCGACATATTTCCACCACCAACCAACTTTTTGAACTTCACCAATCCAAGATCCGGTTCGATACCAGTGGTGTCACAATCCATCATCAGTCCGATGGTGCCGGTTGGTGCTAGTACGGTGGCTTGACTGTTGCGCACGCCGAATTCTTCGCCGTCGCGAACCGCCGCATCCCATGCTTCACTTGCCGCGGCAACCAGATCGTCCTGGACAACTTCGATGTTTTTGATTTCAAGATTGGCATCGCGATGCATCCGCAACACATTCAACATATATTTCTCGTTGGCTGCGAACCCGGAGAATGAACCCATCCGACTTGCAGTGCGTGCACTTGTGGCATACGCATGGCCCGTCATCAGCGAGGTCAGTGTGGCCGCCCACGCTCTCCCGCCGTCACTGTCATATGGCATTCCTAGCGCCATCAGCAAAGCACCTAAGTTGGCGTAGCCAAGCCCGAGTTGACGAAATTTCCGGCTGTTCTCGCCGATCTTTTCGGTTGGATAGTCGGCGTTGCCAACCAAAATTTCTTGAGCACTAAACATGACTTCAATCGTGTGGCGGTAAGCCTCGACATCAAAGACGTCGTTGTCGCCTAGGTACTTCAGCAAATTGATCGAGGCCAAGTTGCAGGCCGAGTTATCGATGTGCATGTATTCACTGCACGGGTTTGAGCCGTTAATTCGACCAGTTGCGTGGGCCGTGTGCCACTTGTTGATGGTTGTGTCGAACTGCAAACCTGGATCGGCACACTCCCACGACGCTGTGGCAATTTGACGCCACAAATCGCGAGCCCGAATGGTTCTCACTGGTGATTGGTCTTTCACTGCACGAAGCGTCCAGTCGCGATCTTCCTTGACTGCATTCATGAATTCGTCGGTAACCCGCACCGAATTGTTGGCATTCTGATACTGCACCGAGAAAGAATCGGCACCGTCGAGATCCATGTCAAATCCTGCATCACGAAGGGCACGAGCTTTCTTCTCTTCATGTGATTTGCACCAGATGAACTCTTGGATATCCGGGTGATCAATGTTCAGAATGACCATTTTGGCGGCGCGACGAGTTTTGCCACCCGACTTGATCGTGCCGGCTGATGCGTCGGCACCACGCATGAAACTCACCGGGCCTGATGCGGTTCCACCACCTTTGAGATATTCGGCACTGCTACGAATGTTGGAAAGATTGATTCCTGCGCCAGAACCACCTTTGAAGATGATGCCTTCTTCTTTGTACCAATTGAGAATGGCATCCATCGTGTCGTCAACCGCCAAAATAAAACACGCACTCGCTTGTTGGGGAACTCCGTTCACTCCAATGTTGAACCACACCGGTGAGTTGAATGCGGCACGCTGGGTGACGAGAATGAATTTTAATTCGTCACGAAAAGATTCTGCTTCCGCCGCATCAGCGAAATAACCGCCTTCAATTCCCCAGTTGGCAATCGTGTCGGCAACGCGATCGATGACTTGACGCAATGAATGCTCACGCTCAGAGGTACCAGGGGTTCCGCGAAAGTATTTTTGCGACACGATGTTGGTGGCATTAAGTGACCACCCAACGGGGAACTCGACACCGAGTTGCTCAAAAGCAAATGTTCCGTCTTTCCAATTGCTGATTCGGGCATCACGCTTTTCCCAGACCATTTGGTCGTATGGATGCACCCCCGGCGCGGTGAAATGGCGACGGATGCCGATAGCGAGACGCTCTGGGGCGATGGACATGTTGTTGGCCTTCCTGATATTCCTGATGTTCGGTTCTGACCGTAATCTTCGGGTATTTCACAAATTTCAGCTATTTTCGGCCGTTGGAGGGATCTCCAAGGGGGTCAGACCGACACCGTTGCCAAGGTCTCTCACGAGACCACAACATGTTGTGTTAGACCATCCCCCATCGCAGATCCGCCCACAACCGGTAGTGATTCATTACAGCATTGTAGTTAGCCAATGTCAAACATCATCTCGATTTTCCATTCCCCGCTGGGCCTTATTTCATAACGGTTTGCAAGAATTGCTAAAAAATCACCTAAATGTCATAAAAGAACGTAAAACGCAGGCTACGGCGACCACCTGTGAAGAGGAAGTGGATAACCCTGTGAATTAGCGGTTCTTTCTGGGGATGTCCTTGTGGAAAAAGGGTTTTACCGGTGGAAAACCTGTGGATAGAGCTACAGCGCGACCACTTCAACCGGTATTGCGTTAAGAACTGCGTTCCCCGAAAGCGGATCAAGGGCCTGATCGTCGGTGAGAACGTTGGAGTTGACCCCGGCGTGCTCGGCGGCGACCCTCATTCGAGTCCCCCGAATTCCATGACCCCAGCCGTGGGGCAAACTGACAACTCGAGGCCGCACGGAATCGGTCACTTCAACATTCACGTTGAGCGAACCGACACGACTCGTAACCAAAGCACTACCCCCATCAACTATTCCAAGGCGTGCCGCATCTTGCGGATGCACATGCATCGTGCAACGAGGTTTGCCCTTAACTAAAACGTCGATGTTGTGCATCCAAGAATTATTCGAGCGTAGATGCCGGCGCCCAATTAGCAACATCTGCTCGTCATCAATGGTTCTCATTGACTCAGCTAGTCGCGGCAAATCTGCAAGGAGTGGTTCCGGTGCGAGCTCAATTTTTCCGGATTCTGTTCTCAACATTCCTGGCATTCTTTGTTCAAGTGCACCCAGATCAATTCCGTGTGGATTTGCGCGCAATTTATTCAGCGTTAGACCGTCGGGCTTGACCCCAAATTCGTCGCCGTATGGTCCGGTTCGGATCATCAGATCCAACATTCGCTCCGCTCCACGATCACCATTTTGGTCCAGTAGTCGCCGGATCTCGTCAGAATCCCGACCATGAATAACTGAAAACGGGTCGGTGATCAGACCGCTTAGAAACGTATCCAAATTCACATTGTCGATCACGCTCGGATCGACATCGGCGCCAAGACCTTTGGCGATTCCAGCAAGTTTGACCAATATTTCCCATTCATCTGGTTGATCTTCGGGCTTTGGCAAAACCGGTTCGCTGAAATTGGCCACGTTGCGAATGGAAAATCCGGTGAAAACTACGTCGTAGTGGCTGCGCTCTAAATGTGATGGTGGCGGAAGAATCACGTCGGCGTGTCGAGTCGTTTCATTGAGATACATATCCACACTGACCATGAACTCCAGATCGTCTAATGCGGCATCCATTTGAAGGCTGTTGGGTGTCGACAGCACCGGATTACCGGCCACAGTGACGAGGGCACGTATTTGCCCGTCACCGGCTGTGATGATTTCCTCAGCCAACATTGCCACTGGATACTCACCTAGGGCTTCGGGAAATTTGCGTACCCGCGAATGCCCCCGACCAATCCGAAACCCGGAGCCACTCCCTTCTTTTCCGCGAGTGGTGGAGTTACCAGTTGCCGGGAGGGGGAACATCACGCCGCCAGGTTTGTCCAGATTTCCGGTGATCGTGTTCACGACATCAATCAGCCACGATGCGGTGGTACCGAACGATACGGCCGTCGTACCAATACGTCCATACACAAGCGCATTCGGTGCATCATTAATTTCACGGGCGATGCGTCGAATAGTGGCGGCATCGATTCCGGTTGCGTGCTCGACTGCCTGTGCGGTGAACGGTGCAAGCGCCAATTGTAATTGGGTCATCCCGTTGAGATATTCGCGAACATGATCACCGGGGTCAGCGACACCATCAACAAAGAGAGTGTTGGCGATTGCCGCCAGCAGGAGCGCATCGGCTCCAGGTCGAATGGCAAGCCACTCGTCGGCTTCGTCGGCGGTTCGACTGCGACGGGGATCTACCACCACCAATTTGCCACCGCGCGCTCGCATCGCTTCCAATCGGCCGGGGAAATCAGGTGCGGTGCACAAACTGCCGTTTGAGGCATAGGGGTTTGCTCCAAGCATCAGGATGTATTGAGTGCGATCTAAATCAGGAATCGCCACCGATAGCGGAGTACCAAACATGTAGCCGGACGCCACTTGCTTGGGTAATTGATCAACCGAAGATGCGCTAAATCGTTGTCGCGAGCCAATCCCGCTTAGAAGCGTGCGGTTATAAATAAGTGAAGCCAAATTATGCGCGTTTGGATTTCCCAAATATGTGGCAATTGATTCTCGACCGTGTCTAGCGATAATCGCCGACAGTCCGTCGGCTACGTGGGTCCATGCCTCCGACCACGTCACTTCCACATGCACCCCGTTTCGCTTAATCAGTGGATGCTTCAATCGATCGGGGTCATCATGTAATTGCTTTAGCGTGCTTCCCTTGGGGCAAATGAATCCGCGGCTGAATACATCCTCGCGATCGCCCCGAATGCGTGTCACCAAGTTGTCGGTAATTGAGATTTCGAGTCCGCAGGTGGCTTCGCACAATGGACAGGTGCGATAGGCGACTCGATTGCCATCTGTCATCTCACTACCATGTCACAATCTCCATCACGGTTTAGAATTCGATCTGTGCGTCGTATCTTTCCGCCACCCGATACGACCGTCACGGTGGCCGATGCATACGGCGTGACTCGAGAACGCCACCCCAGCGGTCGGCCGTGGATCGGTTTGTGCATGGTGATGAGTATTGATGGTTCGACGGTGGTTAACGGCAATTCACAGGCACTTTCTGGACCAGCCGATCGCGATGTCTTGATTGGCTTGCGTTCGCTCGCCGATGTCATCGTTGTTGGTGCATCCACCATTCGCCAAGAGCAATACGCAACGCCGTCCAAGCCAGGGCAAACCGTCGGTGTGGTGACTCGCTCGGTAAATCTTGACCTAGAGACTGATCTGTTCGTTAGCGGAGCCGGTTTTCTCATCCTGCCCGAAGAAACACCAGTTTCGAACCCTGCGGTGCGCTGCGTTCGTGCCGGCCAGGGAAGTGTTGATCTATCAGCGGCGATGAAGCAATTGGAAGGCACTTTCGTCCAACTCGAAGGCGGACCAATGCTCAATGCGGCAATGTTTGCCGCCGATTTGGTCGATGAAATCAATGTCACAATCAGTCCGTTAATAGTTGGTGGCGGCGGACCACGACTCACTGAAGGTGCACCGGAATTGTTCATGCGACACGACATCGCTCATGTCATTCACGATGACGGATTTGTGTTCGTCCGTTACATACGGCGAACGCAACATCTCAGTTAATTGCTCGTCGGCTGCTTCGTTGTGGCGTGCTTTTCTAGCAGAGCAAGTTCTCGGCGAAAATCGGCGGCATCGTCAAAGTTTTTGTACACGCTGGCAAAGCGTAAGTAAGCGACCTCATCGAGTGCACGAAGCTGATCTAGAACTTCATGTCCGATCTGCGTGCTCGTCACATCACCGCCGACAAGGCGAAGATTGTCTTCGACATGCTCGGCCACGGCCAACAGAGACTCTTCAGTTACCGGACGTCCCTTAACTGCCGCTTGCAATCCGGCGATGACCTTGCTGCGATCGAATGGTTCTTTACTCCCATTTCGTTTAATCACATTCAAAATCACTTCTTCGAGTCGTTCATAAGTAGTGAATCGATGGGCGCATTGAGTACAACTTCGGCGACGACGAATCGCCGCGCCTTCTTCCGAAACGCGGGAGTCGATGACTTTGGTGTCATCAAAGAGACAACTCGGGCAACGCACCGTTGTCAGAGTACACCCCGCTACTAAGAAATATATTTCGGCGCGTTGATAACTGCCGGAGTTACGGCAATCGAACTTCTTGACCGGCCACGATTTCATCGCCGTTCATCACCACCAATTGATCGACTAAATCGGTGATGCTTCCCACTGGCACAATTCGACGGGCAATTGCCCACAACGTGTCGCCCGGTTGGGCGATCACGACATGAGGTGTGGAGAGCTGAGCGGCGGTAATTTCATTGGCTTTAGCAGAGCCGCCAAATAAGGCGACCAAACCAAAAATAGATACGGTGAGGAATAGCAGAGCGACTAGGGCCGCTGTCAATCGCCGACGACGATAAATCAACGCCATCGAATTTGGGGTTGAGCGATGATTCACGGGCTCATTGACCACAAGGCGTAAATGGGAACTGCGGCGATACGGGGCGCCACTATAGATAAAACCTGGGTTGGACGGGTGTAGTGCTAGGGCCATGTATTGATAGTAGCGAACAGGTGTTCGGAGTTGGTGGATTGTGACGAACAAATGTTTGCCGAACAGGTGTTTGACTCGGAAGGCGAACACCCGTACGATGGAGGCATGAACCAGCCCATCTCAGCCAACCAAACTCAGCTCACCGCCCGCCAGCGCGGGATTCTTGACTTCATTGTCCAAAATATGCAAGACCGCGGCTATCCCCCGTCGGTGCGCGAAATCGGTGAAGCCGTTGGGTTGAGCTCTTCGGCAACAGTGCATAATCACCTCGGTATTTTGCAAAAACTTGGTTATCTGCATCGCGATCCGACCAAGCCACGAGCGATTGAAGTTCGTTACGAAGCCACAAGTGGCGTGGCGATGGAACGACGACCAACAAAACATGTGCCTCTGGTTGGCGATGTCGCCGCAGGAGTGAACGTATTGGCTCACGAAAATGTTGAAGAACTCATACCCCTGCCAATGGATTTCACTGGCGACGGCGATTTATTTATGTTGCGGGTACGGGGAGAATCAATGATTGGTGCTGGCATTTTGGATGGCGACTATGTGGTGTGTCGTCAACAAACCACGGCCGACAACGGCGATGTTGTCATCGCTGGTATTCCGGGCGATGAGGCAACGATCAAGACGTTCAGTCGCAAAGGAAGCGCGATCACCCTCACACCGTCGAACCCAGCGATGCAACCAATGGTTTTTGACGCCGCCGAGGTCACCGTGTTTGGAAAACTCGTTACCGTTTTACGCCGCCTCTAGTAACTTTCACTTAACTCCAAGTCGCTTGGCGACTAGTTCGATGCGGTCATCCGGTTGGACCATTGCGACTCGCACATTGTTCGCACCGCCGTCACCATAAAAGTCACCCGGACTTATCAGTGCTCCCCCTTCACGGGCTAATCGTTCGGCAAATGCCCAACCATCTCCGGCGTCGAACCACAAATAGAAACCTCCGGCTGGTTGCTCAATTCGACATCCCGACCAAGTCGTCAACACCTCCGCACATCGCTGTAGCCGCCGCCGATATCGCTGCGCCTGTTCAATTACCGACGCGTCATCATTGAGTGCAACTACGCCGGCGGCCTGGGCCGGTCCGGGCACCATCATTCCAACATGTTTTCGAACTTCCTTGAGATACTGAACGATTTCAGTATCTCCGGCATAGAACCCCACTCGCAGACCGGCCAAGTTGGAACGCTTGGACAGCGAATGCACCGCGACAACGCCTTGGGTTCCATACTCCAGAACAGTTGACGGTTTACCACGCCAAGTAAATTCCACATAGCACTCATCGCTGAACACTGGCACTTCATGTTGCCGACCCCAAGCCACGACTAAACCAATGTCATCAAGTGCACCCGTTGGGTTGCTCGGGGTGTTCATCCAGATCATCAAGGCTCGACGCGCGTCATCTTGGCTGATCGACGAAACGTCCAACCCGCCGGCACTTGTCATCGCCACTGGCACTCCACGACAGCCGCTCAAGGTGGCTCCCATCGCATACGACGGATAGGACACGGCTGGATACAGCACGGTGTCGCGACTCGGCGTGCGCAGTTTCAACCATTGCGGTGTGGTGACAACGAATTCTTTGCTCCCCACGCATGCCGCAATTTGAGCAAGAGGCACATCAAGATCAAATTTGCGCTTGATCCACGAGCGCGCCGCAACCCGAAACGACTCGATTCCGATACTGGCTGGATAACTTCGTTCTGAATTTGACGTCGAAAGTGCGGCTATTACAGCTGCCGATGGCGGATCACAGGGATCACCAATCGAGAGATCGACTACACCGCCGTCGTGCGTCGCGGCCAATTCTTTGAGTGCATCCAGTCGGTCATATGGATAAGGCGGTGGAACGAAACCAGTCGCTGTCACTTTCGAACCACAAATTTGGCTAGTCGACCCGCTGAGGCATCGGCCAATCGAGCTCGTACGCGCATGCCTGTCTCTTCATTTGCGGTAGAAACCACTTCACCTTCGCGATGAATTGAAGCCACGATGTCTCCGCGATCATAAGGTACGAGCAATTCCACAATTGTTGTAATCGAACGCATTCGATCGCCAATTCGGCGTAGTAATTCGTCAACCCCTAATCCAGTCGCGGCCGAAATCGCAATCGAACCTGGTGACTCTTCGGCAAGTTGGCGAGCGATGAGTGGCTCGACATCGGCCTTATTGAATACCAACAACTCTGGCACACCTCCGGCACCGATCTCGGTGAGAACTTCTCGTACGGCTTGAATCTGCAGTTTGGGATCTACTGCGGTGGCGTCCACAACATGGACGAGTAAATCGCTCGTCACTGCTCCTTCGAGTGTGCTCTTAAACGACTCAATGAGAGCGTGGGGCAATCGACGGACAAAGCCAACCGTGTCCGACACCAGTACCGGCTCACCGCCTGGCAGAGACAATCGCCTAGTGGTTGGATCGAGAGTGGCGAACAAGCGATTTTCGACAAGCACGCCGGCATTAGTCAGAGCGTTCAGCAATGAAGACTTCCCCGCATTTGTATAACCGACGATGGACACCGATCCGAGACCACTTCGGCCGCGATTTTTGCGCTGTTCATGTCGAGTGTTACCCAGATCTTTGAGGTCGCGTGCCAACTTACTAATGCGATCTTGAATTCGACGACGATCAACTTCGAGTTTCGTTTCACCTGGACCACGAGTTCCAATGCCACCACCCTGCTGTGACATCGCTCCAGCAACACCACGACGCAGTCGCGGTAATCGATATCGCAAAAGTGCAAGTTCAACCTGAACTTTGCCTTCCAGCGTGTGTGCATTCTGAGCAAAGATGTCGAGAATGACGGCGGTGCGATCCAGCGCAGTTCTCCCCAGCAATTTTTCTAGGTTGTACTGCTGGGCCGGTGCAAGTTCGTTATCAAATACGACGGTGTCAGCATCAACTGCAAGGCACAACTCTTTAAGTTCGTGAACCTTGCCCTTGCCAATGAAATAGGTGGAATCCGGAGCATCCCGTCTTTGGGTCATGCGACCGGCCTCATCGGCGCCAGCAGTGTCGACAAGGCGTGCCAGTTCATCCAAGCTCTCGTCAACTTCCAAATCATCGTGACCGTCAAAGATGACGCCAACCAGGATAATTCGTTCCCTGCGTCCGCGCTCAATGAGTGTCTCGCCGAGGGCTTCCTGATATGGAGAACTCATATTGTCATCTCCACAGTCGCATCATACAAATATTCACAAGGACCGATCAGTGTGACTCGACCTGGTGACGGAGTGTTCACTTGGACACGAGCATCCCCGCCATCCATGTGTACGAGTATCTCAACAGTTTGTGGCGGAACAAGCCCCCACTTGAGCGCGGCCCATGCACTGGCGCAAGCCCCGGTGCCACATGCTTGGGTGATTCCCGCACCACGTTCGTGCACACGCATTGTGATCGCGTTACTTTCCGGACCTGGCTCAATGATTTCCAAATTGATTTCAGGAACTTTGAGACCAAGTTCTAGAAGGTTGACGGCTTTGACATCATCAACCGCCACTACTGAGTGCGGATTACCGACAGATATGTGGGCTACCGGGCGATTGGGATCACACCCGAGAGATTGCCAATTTTTCGGTTCGGCGAGCGTTTCGATCACCCCCATGTCGACACTCGCATAGACCGTATTGGTCAGTTGATCATCTGGTGTCACTTCAACGCGCCGATCACCGACATCAGTGTGAACTATGTAGACAGTCGAATCGCCGCTCGAGTTGCGCATATGAGCTGCTTGCACCAAACAGCGAATGCCATTGCCGCTCATTTCAGCAGTTGATCCGTCTTGATTAAATAGTTTCATCGTCAAATAGTTTTCGCCACCTCGACCGAGAAGTAACAGCCCGTCGGCACCAACTCCAGTCGAGCGATCACACCAAATCCGAGCCAGCCGTGGCCATTGTGTTTCGGACACGACATGCGAATCGAGTTGATCCACGTCGAGCACAAGAAAATTGTTGCCGAGACCCTGATGTTTGGTAAGCGTGACCTTCATTGAACGACCATTTCTAGTTTGGCTACAGTCCTGTTTTAGCGCAGATACTCGGCCAACAACGGACCGATTTCAGTGGCCGGATCACGCTCAATATGAACCCAGCGTATGCGCGGATCTCGCCTGAACCATCGTTCCTGTCGGACAGCAAATTGCCGAGTATGAGTGATCATTGCCGTCACCGCGGCGGCAAGTGAATACTCGCCATCCAAATGTTCAATTAGCTCTTTGTAGCCGAGGGCTTGACGAGCGGTATGCGAAAGCGAACCTGATTCACGAAGTTCGCGTACCTCTTGCAAGAATCCGTCGTCCATCATTTGATGCACACGCTGTTCGACTCTGGTCGCGAGTGTTTCGCGGTTCCACAGGATGCCAATTTGCACCACTCCATTATCGGGATATGCACCCGTACCAGGTCCAGTTGCACTAAACGGTCGACCACTTCCGATACAGACTTCAAGGGCGCGCTCAATTCGTCGGCGATTACTCGGCTCAATTTTGGAGGCAGCGATCGGATCAAGTTCCTGTAGGCGTCGGTACAACACATCAATTCCGGGCTCACGTCCCAACTCGGCTCGGACATCGGGCCATTCGCCGGGAAAGTTCAAGTCATCAATAAGTGCTGTGAGGTACAAACCAGTGCCGGCAACCACCAATGCTCGCGCACCACTGGCGTGAATCTGAGCAATTGCTGCCCGAGCATAGGTTTGGTATTCAGAAACAGTGAAACGCTCCCTTGGATTAACCAAATCGAGCCCATGATGAGCAACTTGCCGCTGATCATCAATCGTCGGCTTGGCGGTTCCGATGTCCATTCGTCGATACACCTGCATTGCGTCACAAGCCACGATGTGCGTATTGCCATGGCTGATCGCCGCCGCCATGGCAGTTTGCGATTTTCCGCTTGCGGTTGGACCAACAATTACGATCGGTGCAAATATGCCCGAGGTGGCAGGAGTTGTAACCGAAGTCGACACAATGACATCGAGTTAATGCACGGCCTGAACCGCAAGTCGCAACTTGTGGGTTGGAACATCTCCAATTTCACACAACTCACCAACTAGGTGATGCTTTCCAGCGCCAGTCACTTCGACGGTGGCGTACGTCCCATTACGTAAAGGTGTGGGGCTGACGAAATGTACAAGTTTGTTTTGTCTCGTCCGACCGGTCGTGCGATCAGGATTCTTACGACTCATCCCCTCAACGATTACTTCCTCGATTCGACCGATACGCGCGCGAGAAGCGGCGAGTGCAGTTCGTTCGGTCACAACGCGCAATCTCTCGAAGCGGGAAATCATCACTTCATGATCAATGAAACGATCCGTCATTTCTGCGGCCTGAGTGCCCGGGCGCGGAGAGAATACAAAAGTGAAAACCGCATCAAACTTGGCCTCAGCCGCCACTTCCAGGGTTTGTTGAAAATCTTGTTCAGATTCGCCCGGAAACCCAACGATAATGTCGCTGGTAACCGCTAGATCCGAGATAATTTCTCGGGCCTGCACAAGTCGTTCCAAATATCGATCGACCGTGTATCCCCGATGCATCAGCGCAAGAACATCGTCAGAACCAGATTGCAGCGGATAGTGCAGATGCTCACAAACGGACTTTGTCTCGCCCATCGCGTGCAACACGTCATCGCGCATGTCCTTGGGATGTGGACTGATAAATCGAACTCGGCGAATGCCGGAAATCGCTCCAACATCTCGCAACAATTGGGCGAATTGGGGTCTAATCTTTACACTCGAATCACCCTGCTGTCGTTGGGCCAGCGATAAATCACGACCGTAACTGTTCACGTTCTGTCCTAGCAGCGTTACTTCTGTGACTCCATTGCTGGCGAGTTGTCGTACCTCGTTGACAATGTCATCAAACGGTCGACTGATCTCCTTCCCTCGGACAGCCGGGACGATGCAGTATGCACAAGTGTTATCGCAACCGATTTGAATCGTGACCCAAGCGTTATACGAGGTCAGCCGTTTTACTGGCAGAGCACTTGGAAAAAGCGCGTAGTCGTCAATAACGGCTTCGTCAAAAATTTCAGTGATCGGTCCAATAGTTTTTGCGTGCCGCAACAATTCACTAGCGCGATGAACATTATGGGTACCCAAGACCACATCGACATATGGCGCTCGTTGACGGACAATGTCTTTATCTTTTTGCGCCAAACAACCGGCCACGACAATCTGACGACCGGGTTGAGCGTCCTTCCATTTCTTTAGGGTGCCAAGAGTGCCATATAGCTTTTCATCGGCATGCTCGCGTATGCAACACGTATTAATCACGACAACATCCGCATCGTTCTCGACGGTGGTTGCCTCTAGCCCGTCTACTTCGAGTAGCCCAGCGATGCGCTCGGAGTCATGGTTGTTCATCTGACACCCGAAGGTGCGCACGATGTATTTACCAATCACAGGCTGACGAGTTTACCGCCGTTGAGATGGCAGCCCTGTCGGTGGGTGCGTAGGGCACACCCACCGACAGGAGAATTAGATAACCGAGCGGTGCTGATCAGTCAAGTTCGATTGGTTCATCGTCTTGCGCACTGAATTCAGGAACTACCGCTGCGCCGATACCGGCAACTTGACGGACACGATCGGCCATTTGCACCATGATCTCTGGATTTTCGAGGAGAAAGGTTTTGGCATTTTCGCGACCTTGACCGAGTTGTTCGCCTTCGTAGGTGAACCACGCACCAGATTTTTTGCCGATACCCATTTCCACAGCCATGTCCAGCACCGCACCTTCACGGCTGATCCCCTTGCCGTACATGATGTCGAATTCGGCTTGACGAAACGGCGGAGCGACTTTATTTTTTACGACTTTTACGCGAGTGCGCGAACCCACTACTTCCATACCATCTTTGATCGATTCGATGCGACGAATATCAAGCCGAACCGATGAATAAAATTTGAGTGCACGGCCACCGGTGGTGGTTTCCGGAGAACCGAACATGACGCCGATCTTTTCGCGTAATTGATTGATGAAGATGAGCACTGTGTCGGACCTGCTGAGCCCGGCAGTGAGCTTGCGCAATGCTTGGCTCATCAGACGAGCCTGCAAACCCATATGACTGTCACCCATTTCGCCTTCGATTTCAGCGCGTGGAGTGAGTGCCGCCACTGAGTCGACAACGATGACATCGAGCGAACCAGATCGCACGAGCATGTCCACAATTTCAAGTGCTTGTTCGCCGGTATCGGGCTGGGAGATGAGCAAATTATCGATATCAACGCCAATGGCAGACGCATACGCGGGATCCATAGCGTGTTCGGCATCGACATAGGCGCAAATACCACCGTTGCGTTGGGCTTCGGCCACCACGTGCATGGCCAGTGTTGACTTGCCCGATGACTCGGGGCCGAAGATCTCTACGACTCGACCGCGGGGCAATCCACCCACACCGAGTGCAATGTCAAGAGGCAATGCGCCTGTCGGGATCGATGCAATAGTCATCGACTTTTTTTCACCCATGCGCATGATTGACCCTTTGCCAAACTGTTTGTCGATTTGCGCCAGCGCAACCTCGAGTGCCTTGTTGCGCTCGACAATATTGTCGGAATTGTTGGTGACATTGCTCTTGCTATTTTCTCTGTCGATATTCTTGGCCATGGCGCGCCTTTCGCTATAGGTACTGCTTGATTGATGTGAAGTGGGAAGTTGGCAACTTAGAAACTGGGTGTCACAGGGTTATTGGTGGATGTGTGAATGAACCATACCCCCGAACAGGTGTTCGGTCAAGCATTCTCAAACCCTTACTGGGCTTGGGCAGAATCTCGGGCGTGACTTTGAGCGTCGGCGATCTCATCTGGCTCAAGCGGATGCATTGCTAGGTCAACGGCGAGCCATGTGGTGTAGCTAATCGGATACCCGCCAATGCCTACCACCAGGGCCACGACCCCGGTGATGAAGATAATTGGCCACACGGACACTTCCGGATATGTCGCCACTACCCCTACAATCATCACGATCATCAGAGATCCAAGCGTAAACATTGCATTGATCGCCGCCGCACCGAGCATGAATCCATCCACGTTTCGTTGCCAATTCAGACCGCATGTTTTGCAACGCGGAACATGGCGAAACCAACTCACAAAGAATGCGCCCTTGCCCCCACAATGCCCACATCGTCGTAGCAAGCCGCGTCCGATGAGGAGAAATGGTGACGGTCGCACTCGGACCGACATATTGGGTTCGATCTCTAGTTGATGAGCACTAGTCGATGAGCTCGTCGACGAACTCGGAGAACACGTCGGCATAGTGCAGCGCATCGGTGTCACTGTGCATCACCGAGATCAGCCACTGCTCATCAAGACCGGGCGGCAACAGAATCCCACGGTTAATGCCGTGGATCCATTGAGCAAATGCAAGATCAAAATCGGTGTTCTTATAGTCACGATAGTTACGAATTTGATCCTCGGCCCAGGTGACACAACCCTTGGCGCCAAATTGCACGGTATGTGCTGGCAGCGAGGCATCTTGGATGATTGTGTTGACCGCATCGATGAGCATCGAATTCCGATTGACCGTGGTGGCTGTCACTTCAGGTGTGCAGATGTCAGCGAGCACGGCTTTTGCGGCCGCCATGCATAAGGGATTGCCGTTGTAAGTACCGAGATGCACAACTTGTCCACTGGTGATCAGATCCATGTACTCCTGCTTGCCACCGAATGCTCCAAGGGGCAATCCTCCGCCGATTGACTTGGCCACGGCGACAAGATCGGGCGTCACGCCGATGGCGCCACTTGCACCTGACCAACCAGCGGTGATCCCGGTTTTCACTTCATCAAAAATCAAAAGTGTTCCGTAACGCGAAGTAATTTCGCGCACAGATTTCAAGTAGCCATCATCGGGTAGGCAAATCCCAATGTTCTCCATCACCGGTTCAACGATGAAGCACGCGATGTCACCGCTTTTCAATACTCGTTCAAGGGCGCTGGCATCGTTATATGGAATCACGATTGTGTCGCGCACGACATTTGATGAAATACCCGCCGATGACGGAACCGAAAATGGTGAATCCGCCGGTCCAGCTAGATGCAATGGTGGCTTCATTGACACCATCACCTCATCGTGATGACCGTGATATCCACCTTCAACCTTGACGATCTTGTCGCGCTTGGTGACCGCGCGTGCCACCCGAATTGCGTCCATCGTTGCTTCCGTGCCCGAGTTTGTAAAGCGCCACATCGGCAATTTGTATCGTGCCGCCAAAAGTTCGGCGACATCGGCGTTTGCTTCACACGGAGTGACGAAGAGTGTGCCACTTCCCAATTGTTTTTCTATTGCGGCCCGCACAAGTGGATTTACATGCCCAGCGAAAAGCGCTCCGAACCCCATGTCAAAATCGGTGTACCGATTGCCGTCGACATCCTCCATCCATGAACCTTGCGCCGCACGCACGACGATTGGATACGGGTCATATGCCTGAAAACTGGACGGGACTCCTAGTGGCAGCACCCTTCGCGCCCGAGCATTCGCCCGTTGCGAGGCCCTCGTACGCTCGGCGTAGGTTGCCAGTTCTCGTGTAGTTATCTCTTTGGCTCGGTCCGCCAATGAGTAGCGCAGCGTGGAATCCATCGCTGACATGGTTATCAACTCCAGTGATTACGTCGTCAATAGCCTACACTAAAAGTCCCGTGGTGGGCGTAGCTCAGTTGGTTAGAGCGCCAGGTTGTGGTCCTGGAGGTCGGGGGTTCGAGCCCCCTCGTCCACCCCAATTCTCTCTATGTCCGTGATCGTGTTAAACCGTTATAGATACGAAACCATCGGGTGGAATCCCAGAGTCAAAATTAATCGCCCCTAAAACTTCAGTAATCCGCGATCAGGATTACGACCAAACCTCCTAGAACGTTGGAGCATGGGAATATTCTCGAAAGTACGCAAAGTTGACATTGTCCGGCGCATAGCCCAACTACTTTTAGTTCTTGCCGTAATAGCAATCGTGGTGCCGGGATCCGGATATGGAAGATTTGCGGGTTTTCCACTTGACACTCTTCCAGAGTTGGTTGCGCTATTCATACTTTTTACATTTGCGTTCTCGCCCGACGCCTCAATGCAATTGCGGCAAGTGCTTCACCGAGTTTCTCCGGCAATACGCCTGGTCGCAATTGGACTCCTGTTATTTGTGGCGATAGCCAAGCCGGTCATGCGTTCTTCACTGCCAACGACTGGCGGTTTCGATGCGTGCTACCAGAGTCTCTTCCCAAGCGACGACTACCCAAAGCCGGTATGCGAACCGTTTTTCTCCAGATTGGGGGAAGGAGGCCGTTCACGGATTGATCCAGTGATTGATTTCCACGGTTGGTCGTATCCCAGCCAGGACAACTACTTGATCGGCTCTAACTGGAACTTGTCATTTGTCAACAATCCACATTTCGCGGGACGGTATCCACCCTTTGAACACATTCGTCATACCTTCACCGCAGATTGGTCTGGACGCATTGAGAGTTCGTTCGAATCGGGAGTGTTTCCAGTTGTGTACACCGGAAAAGGAGTGATCGACATCGATGGAGACATCACATATCTTCCACTTAACTACGGCATCCCAACCGTGGCATGGATCAATGTCCAACGGGGTCGACACTCGTTTCGTATCACTTATGAGTTCAATAATCCCGTCAACCAAACGGGAATTACTGAGCCAAAGTCTGATGTGCGAGGCTTCTACGCAACGGTTCGTGTTGGGGCTATCCGCTCGGATCCTCGCTTCGCCAACCTCTCAATAGTCGGTTGGGCGCTGGATCCAACGACACATACACCCATTGAATTCGTCGAAGTTTTCAATCGCGGGACAATGCTGACGCGCATTAAACCGTCCCTCTTGCGAGCCGACGTGTGGAACTACTTTAATCAGCCAAATCGATCCGATCCCCTTGGATTCGTTATACCCAAAGTCCCCATCGAAGACGGCGTAATAGTCTCGGTTCGCTTTCGTGATGGGACATCACGAAAGCTCGCCGCAGTTGATCGCGGCGAATTAAAAATGGAAACGAATGTCGAAGATGACGCTTTCTGGTTCTCGATAGATGAAGCAATTCCGCCACTTCACAATTTTGAAGTTTTGAAACCTGCTCTCGGATCAAATTTTGCCCAAACTATGGCAACCCTCATCGAAATCATCATCGCAATCACTATCGGTGCCCTTGGATTCTTGCTGGCTCTCTCTTATCGTCGGATCCTCCCATATGCAGGACTACTCGCCGTGGTGTTTTATGCCGCGAGACAATGGACTTGGATTCCTGTTGGATTCGGTTTTGACGGCGTCGAAGGTTCGTCGATCATCCCAACGTCTCTTTTGCTCTGCGCAATCACTCTGATCTCAATTTGTTTTGTCCGACCCAAAGCATTCCTGCCCGTCGCACTTGTAAGTTCGCTCTATCTTTCAATTGAGCGAACATTAAACCTCAATCCAGGAACCCGTTGGGATCACTTCACTCCTAGTACTGAACAAATCTCTAATCTCGGCTACACGTTTTTCAGGTCTGGCTACACCGATTGGCTAATCCATGCCTGGCTAACCCGTGGGGCATTATTCGGTAATTTCCTTCGCGGTTTTGAACCAGTTTTCTATCTTCAGCCTGGTTACCGCTATATCGCACCGATCCTGCATTGGGGATTCGGTGATGGCGACATCATAATCACAGTCATGTTTTTATTTGGACTGTCAATTGCTGGATTTCTGTTGATTGACACCGTTCTCCGACGATCCCTATCGAAAATCGAACGAATTTTATGTGCATTACTTACCCTGAGCCTGTTATTCATCTTGTCATCATGGGTCACGAGTTATTTCTTTCTCGTTCAAACCACCGAGATTCCGACATGGTGTTTCACTCTCGTTGCATTTTCTTTGGTGCTCCGAGCAAAAACTACTTTTTTCAGGTCATTCATACCCGCAATTTTGATCGGTGCTGCCGTCGTCACTCGACCAAATCAGCTCATTGGCGGGTTCACTGCAGTGTTAATAATTTTGCTTTTGGCACAACCTCAGGATGAAAACTACTTAGTCAGGTTTCGACGGTGGTTGCTTTCGATCGGTGCCTTTGTCTGTGTTTCGGCCTTACCTCTCCTGCACAACTATTATTACGGTAAGCAGTTCGTACTTTTTTCCACCAGCCGACCGGGATCGCTGTTCGAGTGGGATTCGCTGGGCAATTTCCTCCTCGGGTTCATCTATCAATATCGATACCGAAATCCGAATGAGACCGGGATCATGGGACTGCCCAATGACGGAGCTTCACTGACACTTGAAATCGGGCTCTACGTGCTGTTTCCACTATGGATGTTTGGACTTGCCCGACTCGTTCGGGAACGCCCACACTCGGTCCGGCCCTGGCTATACCAGTTCTTTCCACTGGCATACCTCGTACCGACTTTTCCCTATCACGCCTACTTTCCCCGCCATGCGTACATATTTTGGCTGGCCATCTTCGCCTCCGTCGCGATCACTATGTCCGACGTGCCACGAAGTCAGTTGACGCCCGACAACGAATCATCTGACACTGCAAATTCTATGATGGCTCCAGCCATAGCTGGAACTGAATTAGAACAAGTTAACGGTCAGTAGCGACTTAGAAGTAATTATGATTCCGCGTGGTGGAATTAAAGAGTTCGGCAAAGACGACGATGTTCTTTTCATTTTTGCCCGTTGCCTCGGAGTATCCGCCGCAGGAAATCAAACGTAAGCCCGCGAAGTCGATATTGCCGTACACGACCTTGGTCGGGAACACGCTCTTCCAAAATAATTGAACTTTCGTTACTCGAAATGTCGCCACAGTTCCATCTTGTCGTGAAACAGTGATCAAGTCGTTTGGTTTGAGACTGCCGATCCGATAGAAAACCGCGGGATTCTTAGACCAACTGCTGTGGCCCGCAATGATTGCCGGTCCAATTTCGCCAGGCGTTGGAGCGCCGGTATACCAACTTGCTGGAAACCCGCTTTGAACCAAATCAAGGGATCCTGTCTTGGTTAAACCGAGACCAAAGAGTTTGGTATCCACACCAATAGCGGGAATTTGGAGGCGAAGTGGAGCAGATCGTTTCATTGGCTTTCCGACAGTTGCAAACTGCGACACCATCTCGCGCTCTGAAACTCGGGCCAAAGATCCAACCGCATATCCCTGACCAGATGTAACCGGTCCAACGGGTGGAATTACCTGCGGCACAGTCGTCGTTGTCGTCGCCCCGACGACAGTCGTTGTTGTCGTGGTTGTCGCCGCAACGGTTGTAGTTGTCGTAGTAGCGACTACCGCGGCGCATGACGGCCTGGAAACGGTATTTGTATCCATTGTGACAGCACCATTTCGCGCCAGGACTCGTCCGCTAACGGTTGCGCCTGTTGTGAGCGTGATGCTCGTAAGTGCGATAATCGTTCCGACGAAGGAAGACCCAGTACCGATTGTCGCCGAGCTACCAATCTGCCAAAACACATTGCAAGCTTGAGCACCGTTTGTCAAAACGACACTGCTCCCAGACGCAGTAGTGAGAGTTGATCCGGCTTGAAAAATGAATACGGAGTCTGCATTACCTGCACCGTTAAGAGTAAGTGCGCCGGTAAGGCCAATCGATGACGACGAGGTATACACACCAGCGACAAGAGTTTGTCCACCGAGATCTCCAGAAATGGCATTAGTCGATGTTTGACCGGCGGCCGAGTTATACGCGGTTACGAGATCAGTCTTGGCGCTTTGTGTTACTCCGTCACCAGCGTGATTTGTTCCATTAATCGTAATTGACGAGCTACCCGTAATAGTCGTCGTTGGGTAAGTGCCCAAATCACCAGTGAGAGTTGTTGGCCCGGTATTGGTAATTCCAGATCCGGCCAAAACCGCATAACTGTCGGCGGTTCCAAGTGATATAGCGGTGGCTGCAGATGCGCTATCGGAGAGCGATACAAGCATTACTGGTATTAGCAAAGAGGTTGCAAGTAAAGCCGCCTTAGCCTTGGCGCCGACTCTGCCGAAATATGAGTGAAAATCGCTGTGGTATCGAGACATCATCAATCCTTTTGTAGGTAATTCGGTAGTAAAACCCCCGCGGCAATATCAATTTGCTGGGTTTCACTCTGCTTTAGCGTGACTAAAATTTAAGAGCCGTAATGATCTGTACCCCAGCCTCGGGATAATCAAACACCGTTGTGGATATATGTCTCGCTTGCTCTAGGCTCTCACAGTCAAACATTGGCCCCTCTAGCTCAGTTGGTTAGAGCAACGGACTCTTAATCCGCAGGTCCTCGGTTCGAATCCGAGGGGGGGCACTGGTTGGACGCTGATCGTGAAGCGTGGTCGAGGCTTGTCGGCTTGAAGACAACACTGGATACCCTGTAGCCGTGAGGAAGTCAACAGCCGCATGGTTCCTTGCCTTGATTTTCTCTTTTTGGACGCTCGGATCCCCCGCGCCAACTGGTGCAAGTGAATATTTGAATGGGCGAGCTGCCGAGCGTGATTGCTCAAATTCTCATGCAGCCAGCAACGCCAATGGGAGGAATTGTCCAGGCGCCACCGAGACGCCTGGTTCAACTTCAACAACCACATCCAGTACCTCAACTACGACTACCTCAAGTACGACAACCTCAACTACGACAACCATCCCCCGACCAAAAGATGGCGATAAAAATATTGATGTGAATTCGCCATCTGATCAAGATAAATGCCCAAACTCTAATGTTGCCACGGCCGGCAAGGGACTGGATTGCACAGACGCAACTTTGATTGCAAACTTTCCGGCGACGGTTACGTCGAGTACTTCATCCACTACAACTACAACCATCGCTTTCCGACCAAGCGGAGGAGATGACGATGCTGCGTTGGGTTCACAAAGCAATGAAAGCAAGGATAAGTGCCCAAGTATTCTCCCGGTCGGCTTGGCAAAGGGACTGAACTGTCCAGATGCAACTTTGGCAGCACTTGTTTCGCCGACGGGAATAACTAGCTCGACGTCTACGTCGACAACAACGACCACTACAACAACCACAACAACTACATCAGTTCCGACGCCATTCAATAGCAACAAAGAAATCGAAGCGAACGCAGTAGCTGAAACAAAGACTCCGGAAGCGGATTCGACCAATACTTCGTTGCCACTTCTTACGCCACCGACGACGACAATTTCAACATTTGTGGAACTCGATGAGGGCACATCGAAAATTGAAGTAAACGGTGTGACCGTTGAGTCGCAGCAAGTCCAAGTTGGCAACGAAGTCACCGTTGTGGGAGGCAATGTCATTGCTCGGTTGTCTGGCGCGACAGCTACTCCTATAAATCCTGAGAATTCTGGAATTGTTCTTGCCCCTGGAATATCGGCTCAGCTTTCGCTCCAGGGATTGCGGCCTAATTCTGAAGTTCGAGTTGTGATTTATTCCGAGCCACGTCAACTCGGAGTCCTCCCGGTGGATTCGATGGGCGGGTTTTTTGCATCGATCAATATTCCAGCCGACCTAGAACCAGGCTCGCACACGCTCGTGCTTTCGGGATTCGATACGAATGGATCACCGATCGAGTTGAAATTCGGTTTAGTTGCCTACTCAAGTGGAACGAGTTCGATGTCGCTGTGGGTCGGGCCGATCATTGCACTTGTGATGCTCGCATTTGCCGGTTCATTCATTTGGTCCCGAAAAGTTAAACGCGAAAATAGTGAGTACTGGCAAACTCGATTGCGAGGCGGCGTCGTCTAGTTACTGTTGAGTTTTATTCGTGAACGCGAAAAGAGAGTGTTGTAGATCATTGACGGAATGCAGATGTCAGTTGTGCTCACCAGCACTCCTATCCCGGTAAGCACTCCACCCAAGACGTATCCCGCGGTTAGCGCCCCAGACTGAAATGCCCATGCCGTCGCAGCCAGCCACACCGCACCGATGCCACAGGCGAAGCGATTCTGCGCCCGGCGTTTGGGCAGTTGCTCGGTATTGCGCAGAAAACGAATGCCATAGTTATAAATCAGATCAAACGGATGGACACGCGTTAATGCTCCCAGTGCCGCGATAGGTGTCAGGATCCACAAGATCGTCGGCGATGCCAATACAGTTCCTGCCCCGGCGATAAGAGCGCATATACCAAATGCCATCCGCAGCCACGGCGCAAGGTTGGTCAGGGTCTTATCGTCTACATCGCAGAAACCCTGAACGTTTAGGCGTCGCCGCGTGGTCGCAGACAGAGTTTTACTCATACGCAATTATGATAACTAAGTTAAAGAATGCGGAGTCAATTGACTTCACGATAATTAGAGATGACGACTAAGCCCGATTAAGCCATCGGCGCGACCAATGAGTAATTTCGTCGCCTGAACGAACTCTAGGTTCGTGTAAACGTGCTCACCACTTCGACGTGAGGTGTGTGCGGAAATAAATCCAGCACGGTGGCCTGGGTGCACATATAACCGGCGTCGCGTAGCAACCTTGTATCGCGTGCACCAGCCACTGCGTCGCAACTCACCAGAACGATTCGGGGCGCCTGTGTCTGGGTGAGCCGGGCTACACCTGCGGCTCCTAGCCCACTTCGGGCCGGATCGGCAATCACTATTCCGGCGGGTTCCGCTCGCCATTGCTCGACCGAGCCACGAACGACTTTGGCGTTGTAACCGGCAAGATTGACCCGAGCATCGGCGCAAGCCGAGTTGTTTGATTCAATGAGCACGATTGGTGTACTTCGACCTACAAGAGTTGTCGAAAATAGCCCAACACCACCATAAGCGTCGACGACAGGTCCATCGACTCCGGATAAGGCACGCTCGCCAGCAGCGTCTCGGACCGCATTGACGAGCATTTCGGCGCCCTCAAGCGAACTTTGGAAAAAACTTGACATCGAAATTTGTAACTTTACACCGCTTACGACTTCATGCACGATCGCTTCGTGACCGGTTTTTACATCATCGCCCAGCCCACTCAATGTGCCGCGACCATCTTTGTCATGCACCCATGCGCCTCGCTCCCGGGTCATTGCCCCACAACGCAGCGTCACTTCGTCGGCATGACGTGCTCGAATGTCGTGAATGAGTTCGTTCAACAATGGGTGCGCCACCATACAAACCGGCGTATCGATGACTTCATGCGACGAGCCACGACGAAAGCCAAGCCGACCTGTGGAATCAATCGCCATTCGTAGAGTGGTACGAGCGCCGCGATCTGCCACCCGCCCACCGGCGACTACTTCGATGTCGGTGATCTTGCCATTGCGACGCAAAGCCTCGCGCACGATTTCGACCTTGGCTGTCACTTGTGCAGCACTGGCCAGATGTTGCCACGAACACCCACCACATCCTCGAGCCACATGTTCACACGGTGGCGCGACGCGACTCGGTGACTCGGTCACTATCTGGAGCAAATTTGCTCTGGCAAAATCTGCTTTAGTGTGCGTTATCTCGATATCAACGACTTCTTCAGGCAAAGCTCCTGGGACAAACACCACCCGGCCATCACCGAGTCGACCGAGCGCGTCGCCTCCCGCGACAAGTCGCTCGATACGCACCTGATGTGAATCCACTGCGCGTGACTCTACGGCATCAGAACTAGGATGAGATGCGTGTCGCGCCCAATTCAGATCGCTCCCTCGGTGTTGCCGGTGGATTTTTCAAAACTTGGCGAAGCCATTGTGTCGCTCGATGCATCTGGTGTGGATCTGATCCAGTGGGATGTCATGGACGGCCAGTTTGTACCGAACCTCACATTTGGTCCCGACATCATTGGATCAACTCGATCACTCACAAAGTTGCCTTTCGAGGCTCACCTAATGGTGCTCAACCCCGATGCGCTGGCCAAGCGCTATATCGATGCCGGGTGCCAACGCCTCATTGTGCATGCCGAAGCCTGCACCCATTTGCATCGAACGCTTGGCAACATCGTCGACATGGGCGCCACTGCTGGCGTGGCGCTCAACCCGTCGACACCGGCAAGTGTCGTGGCTCATGTTCTTGATCTGGTGGATCTCGTGCTCGTAATGACGGTTAACCCTGGATTTGGAGGTCAAAGCTACATTTCCTCAATGGAACCAAAAATTGCCGAGGTCCGGAAGATGGTTCGAAACGCTGGATTAGACGACATTGTTGACGTCGAGGTTGACGGCGGAATTGGTCCTCAAACAATTGGCGGCGCCGCTGCGGCAGGGGCAAATGTTTTGGTCGCCGGTAGTGCGCTGTTCAAAGACAGTCTTGGTCTCAGACATGCGGTCGCCGAACTTCGCGCGGCAGCGACGAAGGCGTTTTCAACGAAATAGCTGTTTAACGATTACAACACCGGCCAATCCAGCGATTACCAATCCCACAGCAACAAGTATTGCCAGTAAAATTTGCCATTGGTTGTTCAATAACGGTGAGAGAACGCCAGTGTCGATGGAAGTTCCATCCTCGTTAAAGGTGCGAATGGGATCGTCGTATCGCGGACAGGCAGCACCTTGATCACTGAGTCCAATCACCTGATCTCCCCCGAACAGTTCAGCCGACGCGCGTACTTTGGATATTAAAATCGGTGAATTAATTGCACTGGCAGCACCTACGAGATACATGTTTCCCTTATCGAGAAACTTGGTGTCGCGGCCGTAACGCACGTTCACCTCATCACCGTCCGGGTTAATACTTGTGGAATACCCGCCGAGCGATCCGGCCCGGACTTGCAATTGAGAAAATGTGGCCGTGATGTCGTCGAGTTTGATGATTCGACCAACGAAGACGACTTGGGGATCATTGGGTGAGGCACAACCGGCCGGAATCGTGGTCACCGCCGACGGATTGAGTGGAGCCGTCACCGGCGGCAACCCAGTGATTCCGCCTTGCTCATCAACCGACTCGGGAGGCGGCTCGGTCGTACTGGTCGCCAATGCCAAATCTGGCATGCCGAGGAGAACTATGGCGAGCGAAACCATACTTGCGCAAGCCAGAGAATCGAGGCGACGCACGCCTATGACGCTACCGACCAGTGAAACGAGGTTCGCGCTTCTCGGTAAAGGCCGACATCGCTTCAAGCGTGTCTTTGGTTCCAAAGTTCACAGTCTGGGCCGCGCCTTCATCGTCAAGCGCTTGATCAAGAGTGACATTGGCTGAGTTGTTTAGTAGTCGTTTCGATTGGGCAAGCGCAATCGGCGGTCCCGACGCAAGTCGCTTTGCCCATTTGTCTACAAACGCATCAATTTCGGCTTCTGGTAACACTCGGTTGACAAGTCCGATGCGTTCGGCGTCGGCGGCATCGATGATGTCCGCAAAAAACACAAGTTCCTTGGCTTTGTGTAAGCCAATACGTCGAGGCAAAACCCATGATCCACCAAAATCAATTGACAGTCCACGTTTGGAAAAAATTTCTGAAAATCGTGCGGTATTAGATGCCACGACTAGATCACAAATCAGCGCCATATTGCAGCCGGCACCAACGGCCACACCCCGAACTTTGGCAATTGTCGGTTGTGGAATTCGGGCCAGCGCTAAACAGACATCAGATATATGACGCATCGACGCAAGCTGGTGGCGATTGGGTCGCTGGGCGCCATCGGCACTGAGGTCTGCCCCCGAGCAGAACTCGCCGCCAGCTCCGGTGAGTACCACTACCCGATCAGTGTCGGTGTCTGCAATTTGACGAAATGTATCCAGGAGCTCTTGCCACAGGGTCGCATTGGCGGCATTCTTCTTCGAGGGTCGGTTCATCGTCACGGTGACCACACCATTTTCACGTAAAATCTCAAGAGTTTCCATCAAAGTGACGATACTGGTTAGATGGGATTCAATCCGCACCGCAAGCACGTCAAGCGAACGAGCGACTTTCTGATCGTGGGAAGCGCCCTGGCAGTAATCACAGTTCTTCTGATTTGGGCCCTGCGCGGATAGTACATTCCAACGGATGAGTATGTGGGATGGCGCTTTCGGAACTGTTGACGTGCGGCGAGTACAACCGTACGAAGCAATCAAGGTTTACGTTTGTCCGGGATGCAATCGCGACATATTGGCGGGTATGGGACATTATGTGTGCGTTCCCGCGGATGCACCTGACTTACGCCGGCATTGGCATTATGCATGCTGGGAAAATCGCTTGTAGTTACCTACTAGGCCGATTGCCTCTGGCCACTTCGCTTGGATCAAGCAATTCAGCAGCTTTCTCGGCGTTGAGCGCCCCAGATTCAATGACAACGTCAATCAATGCTCGATGCTCGGATATCGATCTCTTGACAAGGGCAGCCACGCGGTCGTAACCGAGCACATTATTGAGTCGTGTTGCCAGCGCCGGTGTGGCATTCGCGTAATAAGCGCAATGCTCGACATCGGCCTCGATGCCGTCCACGCACCGAGTGGCAAAAAGTGTGCAGGCTCTCGTCAGTAGACGAATCGATCCAAGCAGATTGGCAGCAATCAATGGCTGGTACGTGTTCAATTCAAATGCGCCTTGCGAACCAGCAAATGCAATTGCGGCATCATTGCCAAAAACTTGGACGGCGACCTGAGTGACCATCTCGCACATCACCGGGTTGACTTTTCCGGGCATGATCGAAGATCCGGCTTGCAATTCAGGTAAATAAATCTCGGCAAAACCAGTTGCGGGCCCGGATGCCATCATCCGAATGTCATTGGCGATCTTGAACAGGGCAACAGCAAGTCCTCGAAGATGACTTGATGCCTCAACGAGACCGTCGCGCGAAGCTTGGGCGGCGAACCGACTTGGTGCAATGGAAAGGTCGATGCCATAGCGCTCGGCGATTCGGGCGACAATTGCCGCGCCAAACTCTGGTGGAGCATTAAGTCCGTTGCCAACCGCGGTTCCACCGAGAGGAACTCGGCCAAGACGTGGCAACGAAGTCTGCAGACGTTCGCTTGCCTCGCGTAGTTGGGCCGCGTATCCGTCAAACTCGTCGCCGAGAAAAATTGGGACCGCATCCATCAGGTGGGTGCGCCCAGCCTTGACAACATTGGCGAAACGATTAGCGGCAATGTCTAACGAAGTTGTTAGTTGCGTTATAGCCGGCAGTAGTGACCATTGGATCTGAACGACCGCAGCAATAGTGACGGCGGTCGGAAATGCGTCGTTGGATGATTGTCCGGCATTGACGTGATCGTTCGGGTGCACGGTCAACCCAGATGCGTCGGCGGCTAATCGAGCGATCACTTCGTTGACATTCATGTTCGTTGACGTCCCAGAACCGGTTTGAAAGACATCAATCATGAAATGTTGGTTGTACTCCCCTGATTCGACTGATGAGGCGGCTGTAGCAATCGCCGCGAATCGAACAATATCTTCGTCGACTTGGTCGGCTCCATTGATGATTGCCGCATCAGCCTTGATCGCCGCCAGGGCATGCACCACCTCTATTGGTAGCCGCGTTCCTGACACATCAAAGTTGGCCAGCGCTAATTCGGTCTGCAATCCCCACAGTGGTTGAGACGGATCATTGGTCGCCATGCGATTCCTCTTTAGTGTTAGTACTGCTTATTGTACTGACCCCTACTCGGCTAGAACGCATCCATCACTATCTCCAGCTGAGAGCCGAGCACACAAGCGACGTCGAATCGAACGTGACGAATGTTCCGAGATTTATTGGCGCGCAATTCGACAAGCAGTGCGGCAGTGGCTCGACGTAGGCGCAATTGTTTATTCGAGGTGATCGCTTCGGCCGGCGTGCCAAAAGCATCACTTGCACGCGCCTTCACTTCGCACACGACTAGTTCGTCACCGATCATCGCCACAACATCCAATTCGCCGCGTGGGCAACGCCAATTGCGGGCGATGATCCGATAACCGTGATGCTCGTACCAGCGAGTCGCCAGTTCTTCGGCCCACTTTCCGCGCGCGATGCGCGCGGATGCATTTACAGGTCGACCCGCGGAAGCTCTTCGATGTTGAGATCCTTGAAACTGAGCACGCGCACTCGCTGGACGAATCGGCTTTTGCGGTACATGTCCCACACCCATGCGTCAACCAATACCACTTCAACTATTGGGCGTGATCCCTCGGATAAAACTTTTACATCGACATTGTTGGCAAGATAAAATCGGCGATCAGTTTCCACGGCAAAACGGAACATGCCGACTACATCTTGATACTCCTGAGCAAGGTGGAGCTCGCGCTCGGCCTCAAAGTTTTCGAGATCGTCAGTATTCAACGATGTCAACGCTCAATGTGTAAATACGGGAGCAAAAATTGCCACTTACACTTCACGCTTTTCGCGAATCTTGGCCGACTTGCCCTTGCGCTCGCGAAGGAAGTTCAGTTTTGCTCGGCGGACGTCTCCACGCTTTACAACCTCAAGTTTGGACACCGACGGACTGTGCATAGGAAACGTTCGTTCGACGCCGACCCCATAGCTGACCTTGCGCACGGTATAGGTTTCCGCCACACCCGAGCCAGCAATGGCCACAATGTTTCCTTGAAATATCTGGACGCGCTCTTTACCGCTCTCGATAACGCGCACATGCACCTTGACTTCGTCTCCGGGACCGACCCTGGGTATATCAGTTCGCAGAAATTGGTTGTCGACGATGTCGGTGGACTTCATGGCACACGATCCTTTAGTAGGGGAAACCCGTTAAATGGGGAACTTAGAAGGATACGGCACAGGCGGGAACTCTTCCAACAAGCGTTCTTCGGAAGCGTTGAGACCACCGCGTTTGGTTATCAGATCGGGGCGCGTAGCGGCGGTGCGATGTAACGCCTGAGCCTGCCTCCAACGCTCAATGCGCCCATGATCGCCACTGCGTAGTACATCTGGCACGTGCCAACCGCGAAATTCAGCGGGTCGGGTGTACTGAGGCTCCTCGAGAGTGCCATTTGAGCCAAAACTTTCAGATACTGGAGAATTGCTGTTTCCCATGACACCAGGCACCAATCGAGTTACCGCCTCAATTATCAGGCATGCGCCAACTTCTCCACCGGCCAACACGACATCGCCCACCGACACTTCCCCGTCGATGAGATGTTCAAGTATCCGGTGATCAACACCCTCATAGCGACCGCATAGCAAACTGAAACCTCCGGCGGCCAGAAGTTGCTCGGCAAAGTGCTGATCGAATCGTCGCCCGCCAGGCGACAACAGCAACAACGGTCGTGGTGGCTGTGTTGCTTCCACGGCGGCAAATACTGGTTCAGGTCGCAATACCATGCCGGCGCCACCACCAAATGGTGCATCATCCACGCTGTGGTGTACATCAGTCGAATGCTCACGTAAATCATGACATCGCAAGTCGATGAGTTGATCGTTGCGAGCGCGACCAAGCAAACTCGCAGAACAGAAATCATCTACTAGATGCGGAAAGATCGAGAACACGTCAATGCGCAGGGCAGTATTGGCGCTCATTGATCGAACAAGCCTTGCGGAGGGTCAATGGTGATGTGTCCATCCGCATGCGACACCACAAATGGGACTGGCACTAACCCGCCTGTTTCAAGTTCGATAATTGGATGGGCGGGATTGTCAATAACACTGACACAGACTCCATATTTCTTGCCATCGATTCCCACCACTTCACTGCCAATCATTTCGTGAACCCACAAAATTGACGAATCCTGAATTGGCTCGCCGTATAAATCTTGATTAACAAGACTTTGTGCGACATTGCGATCGTCCAGCCCCACAAATTCGATGAGCCAGCGATCCGACTGCTTTTTCGATGAAGCGATTTCATACCATTTCCCCGATGCCCATAAGCGGGCGCCAATTGCGCTGCGAGCGGGATGATCGGAGTACAAATGTACGTACATTGCTCCGTGAACTCCATGTGGTCGGGCGAGACGTCCGACGTGCAACAGGCCCGTGGGCGGAAGTCGCTCAGTCGTCGACGAAGTCGACATCAACATCTACGCCATCGCGAGTTGCAACCGCGCGAACCACGGTGCGAATGCTTTGCGCAGTGCGACCGCGCCGACCGATAACTCGACCAAGGTCGCCATCGCCAACGCGCACTTCCAAGAGAACTTTGTCGCCATCAGGAAAACCCTCCACGCGAACCGCTTCAGGATTGTCGACAATGGAGCGAACGACGTGATCAAGTACTGCCGAAGCCACGGGGGCCGGAATGATGTTGGCTGTTTCAGACACAAGAACCAGCCGGAATTACTTGGCGGACTTTGAAGCGGAAAACTCCGCCCATGCACCTGAAATTTCAAGAAGTTTCTTCACTCGCTCGCTTGGCAATGCGCCTTGCTTAAGCCATTTGATGGCTTTTACATTGTCCACGCTGAGCACCGAAGGGTCGTTCTTGGGGTGATAGTTACCGACGATTTCAAGGAATTTTCCGTCGCGGGCATTACGGGTATCGGCAGCAACGATGCGATAGTGCGGCTGCTTGGTTTTGCCCACTCTGGTGAGGCGAAGCTTGACTGACATGGGTGACAGGTTAGCGGGGTGAGACCCGAGAGCCCAACGCCTCGGCCAAATCAAAGCCTTTTGAACCTTTGCCACCTTTGCCACCAGCAGCACCCATTCGCTTCATCATTTTCTGCATTTCACTGAATTGTTTGACGAGGCGATTGACATCGGCAATCTGTGAACCGCTGCCTTTGGCGATTCGAATCCGACGACTGCCATTGATTATCTCGGGTCGTCTGCGCTCGTCGGCAGTCATCGAACGAATAATTGCTTCCGTGAGCCTTACCTGATCATCACCAATTTCGGCGTTCTTCATTTCCTTTGGCATCCCGGGAATCATGCCCATCATGTTTTGCAGTGGCCCCATTTTCTTGATCTGTTGCAATTGATCCAGAAAGTCATCCAAGGTGAATGCACCTTCAAGCATCTTTGCCGCCGCCGATTCGGCTTGATCCTTTTCATAAACGCGTTCGGCTTGCTCAATGAGTGTGAGCATGTCGCCCATACCCAGGATGCGACTGGCCATCCGATCGGGGTGAAATTGTTCGAAGGAGTCAAGTTTTTCTCCGGTGGTGGCAAAGGCGATTGGCTTGCCGATTACCTGCTTCACCGACAGAGCCGCTCCTCCACGGGCATCTCCATCGAGTTTCGTCAGAATGACACCTGAGATCGATAACGCGTCGTCGAACGCCTTGGCAACGGTGACCGCATCTTGACCGGTCATCGCGTCCACCACCAAGAACGTGTATTGGGGCGACACAGCATCTGAGATTTTTCGAACTTGCTCCATCATCTCTTGATCAATCGCCAGTCGACCCGCTGTATCGACGATGAGCACATCGCGCCCCAGACTGCGCGCCATGTCCAAACCGGCCCTAGCCGTGGCAACCGGATCGCCCGGTATGGAGAACACGGGCACATCAAGTTGAGCGCCGAGCACCTTCAGTTGTTCAACCGCAGCCGGTCGCTGCAAGTCGGCCCCCACCAATAACGGTTGGCGACCTTGTGATTTGAACCATCCAGCCAATTTCGCCGCACTTGTAGTTTTGCCAGACCCCTGCAATCCAGCCATGAGCACCACCGTGGGTGGATGCGAGGCGTAGGTGATTTTGAGCGTTTCACCTCCGAGCATTGCCACAAGTTCGGCATTGACAATCTTGATGACTTGTTGGCCGGGGTTGAGCGCAGTTGACACTGTGGCACCGACGGATTGCTGACGAATGTGTTCGATCACATTGCCAACTACTCCGACATTGACATCGGCTTCAAGGAGAGCCGTGCGAATCTCGCCGAGCATCTCATCGACATCGTCTTGGGTGAGACGACCTTTGTTGCGGACTCGCTTGAGAATCCCACCAAGGCGATCGGCTAATGAATCAAACATGTTGCTGCCGAAGGTTAGCGGTGAAAACTGTCCTAGCCGACGACGGCTTCGGTCACTTTGTCATCGTCTATTGACACGGTGACACGACACTCGCAGTAGTCCATAGTGAGTGCAAATTGTTCACCATCGCGACGTCCGACACGCCAAACCCAACCATTGGCATGAGCTTGGGCTTCGGCAATTGATTCTGTTTTGCCGATAAGAGTTGCAGCTTGCTCAGCAGAAATAACAATGTTTCCTTGAGGAGCCGTCACCACTGAACTACCAAAAGTACTGCTTGTCGAATTATTTGATGATGAGCAAGCCGACAACAAAAAGAGTCCACTCAGGGTGCCGACTCGGCAAAGCGATCGAAACCGCTTCATGATTCATCAAAAAGCGCAGCAACAAATTCGTCGGGATTAAACGGTGCAAGGTCATCTATGGTTTCACCGAGTCCAATTAATTTCACTGGAATACCGAGTTCTGTTTCAATTGCGAAGACAATTCCGCCTTTGGCTGATCCATCAAGTTTGGACAACACCACACCGGTCACTTGAGTGGCTTGGGCAAACTGGCAAGCCTGAACCAAACCGTTCTGTCCGGTCGTGGCGTCAATTACCAGTAGCACTTCAGTGACCGTGCCAGCATCTTTTTCGGCGACACGTCGTACCTTTTTCAATTCTTCCATCAAGTTGGTATTGCTTTGCAAACGTCCGGCCGTGTCGGCGATAACGAGATCAATACCACGAGAGTTCGCACTTTGCACGGCATCAAAAATCACCGAACTCGGATCACTTCCCTCGGCCCCCCGAATCAATACCGCCCCTGAGCGTTGCGCCCACGTGGCAAGTTGCTCAACAGCCGCGGCTCGAAAGGTATCTCCGGCAGCCAGTAATACACTTCGCCCGACTTTGACTTGCTGAGCACTGATCTTGCCGATGCTGGTTGTTTTACCGGCGCCATTGACACCAACAACAAGCCAAATATTTGGACCGGTAATCGTTTCATCGAAGACCAACTCGCGGCCTGCCGTCAATAGTTGTGATGACATAACCAATCGAAGTGCCGCCACCAGCTGACGAGGAGTGATGATTTCTTTGCTTTTTACTCGTTGACGCAATCCATCGAGCAATTTGTGGGTCACTTGAACGCCTATGTCGGCAATTAACAGGGCTTCTTCTAAATTTCTCCACGAAGTGTCATCAATTTCGCTGCGCACCAACATGCCCGACATTGCGCCAGACAATGCATTACGAGTTTTGGCGAGCCGATCGCGCATTCTTGTCGCTGTGGCAACCGCTGGTTCAACTGCCAAATCCTGTGTAATGGGCTGGGCGTCGACGATGTCGACGTATTTAGATGACCCATGGCGTCGGCTGAATATCAAAACGCCTATTCCAAACAACACCACTGCTATTGCCAGCAGTGGAAAAACGACGGATGAAGTCTGAGCGATCATGCCGATTTCGCGGCGGCACGCTCAACAATCACTCGCGATGACCCCCCAGATTGCATGGTCACACCAAGAAGGCAATCACCTGCCTCCATCGTGCGTTTCTGATGGCTGACTATGAGCAATTGAGCTTCCTGGCGGAATTCATCCACCAGGTTCAAGAATCGATGCAAGTTCACATCATCCAAGGCTGCTTCAACTTCATCCATCACGTAAAACGGTGACGGTCGGCTTCGGAATACCGCAAACAAAAATGCCAATGCAGCCAATGAACGCTCGCCGCCCGACAACAGGGACAGCTTCTTTATATTTTTTCCGCTTGGCTTGGCTTCAATTTCAATTCCTGTGTTGAGCAAGTCATCTGGCATCGTAAGCGTTAGCTTGCCGACGCCACCCGGGAAAAGCATGGCAAATAGTTTTTCGTAGTTGTCACGGACATCAGCGAACGCGGCCGCGAAGACAGATTGAATCTCGCGATCCACCTGTTTGATTACCTTGATCAGTTCGCGGCGTGAGTTTTTCACGTCTTCCAATTGCTCTTCGAGAAAGGTGTGGCGCGTTTGCAATTCGTCAAACTCATTTAATGCCAACGGGTTAATTGGTCCCATCATTCTCAGTTCGCGCTCCAGTTCACGCAATCGAGCATTGGGAGAGACTCCTTCAGGCAATTTCGGTTGCGGAGTGTCGACGGCGAATTGCGGTTCTACTTGCTGGTCGCGACGTAGTGAGTCAACCGAAGCTTCTAGGCGCATCCGAACTTCAGCTTCTTCAATTTCGACTCGGCGGTTTCGTTCCCGTTTTTCATCAAGCTGTTGTTCGAGATCCGATCTTTCACGACGCGATTCATCTAATCGCTGCGAAATCAAGCGCACTTCGTCACTTTGTCGTCGGCGAATTTCTTGCAATTCTTCCTGGCGCGAATCAAGTGCCGCTTTGAGTCCATCAACAAAATTGGTCAAGCGAACAATCGCATTCAGCGTGGCCTCAACGTGGCGGCGACGTTCTGTTGCGGCATTGCGGGCCTCAGTATCGGCACTGAGCCGAACTTCAATATCCGCCAAACGCGAGTCGAGGAACTGACGGCGTTCCTGTAGACCAGCTGTTTTTACTTCCAAATCATTGCGCAATAAGGAAAGCAAGACTTGCAATTCGGCTTGCACCGATCGCAAAGTGTCATATGCGTTGGCTAATTCCCCATTGCTTAATGCCGTCTGGGAACGATGACGCTGGAGAAGATTTAACGCCGCCGTGTGCGAATCTCGTGTTTGCACAACTTTCACTTGTGCATTGGACAATTCCTCTTCGGCCAACTTCAGTGCCTCGCTCGCTCGATGGGCACGATGTGTGGACTCGGCGAGGGCGGCGGCGGTCACGATGTTCGCCCCCACCTTCAAACCCGACGACGAGAAGCGGTCATCATCGCCGGTAATTACAACGACATCGGGATGGGCAAGTGCAACATCCACGGCATCTGTCCATGACTGCACGAATACGACACGGGACAACAACACATCGAGCAGTCGATTGATTTGAACCTCGTGTTCTCCGGATCGGGCTCGAACATTGCCTCGCAGAGATACACCTTTGTCGATTTTTGGAGTGATTGGCACCGTTGCAATCGCGTTTAGAGCAAGAACCGATCCCGATTGTGCACCTTGGCGCAACATCTGCACCGCACGGCGAGCCGCATCTGCGTTAGTGGTGACCATCGCCGCCAGTGATTCACCAAGCGCAATTTGCACCGACGTTCGGCGTTCGCCATCAATATCCAGCAGATCAGCAAGAGCGCCCAGGGCGCCGTCAAGGTCGCCCAACACTTCGTTGCCGGCCGACGAAGTGTCGATGGCGGACTGCAAGTCCTGCATCCGCGAAGTGGCCAACACCGAATCAGAGACCGCCGTTGTGTGCGTGGCGAGGACAACGTCACGGACGATTTCTGCATTTTTACGACCAATATCAGCAGTGGCGAGCCGTTGTAGAAAATCGATTTCGATTCTCGCTTCGTTGGCTACAACCGCTCGAAGGCGATCAATTTCTTCGTTTAATCCGCGAACACGACCGGTCAGTACGTTCACTTTTGCTGTTGTGTTTCGTGCATCTTCAAGACTGCTGGTTCCATCGCCGGATCCAGTTGTATCTATGGCTTCCACGGCTGAGAGTTGTTCGATAACTATTTGCAATTCGTTACGCAACCCGTCGGCATCGGCTTCGAGAGTGGCGATTACACCCGAGTCCATAAGTTGTCCGCGGTCGCGTTCCACCGAGCGGCGGCGTTCGGCTAGTACTGCTAATAACCCGTGGGCCCGCCCACGCAACTGTTCGACTCGAACTAGTTCATCGTTTACTTCCGAGTCGCCGCGTGCAGACAATTGTGCTTCATCGGCCATTACCGCGGTGTCGAGCGCAGACAACCGTGCTCGAAGTCCTCGTTCAGATTGTTCGCCATCAAGTTTGTCAGTGGCCAAATTAGTAAGTCGTTTTTGAAAACCGAGTATCTCTCGACCAGTCAAATACACCTGAAGGTCGTGCAATTCAGTGGCAAGGGCACCGTGTCGTCGTGCGGCATCGGCCTGCCTCTCAAGTGGACGCAAATTGCGTCGAACTTCGCGCAGTAGATCTTGTGCTCGCATTAAATCGGCTTCAGTGTTGTCAAGCCGACGTTGGGCTTTTTCGCGTCGCTTTCGGTGCTTGAGAACGCCCGATGCTTCTTCGATAATTCCGCGTCGATCTTCGGGACGTGCATTGAGCACCGCGTCAATTTGACCCTGACTAACGATCACGTGTTGCTGGCGACCAACACCAGCATCTGATAACAACTCCTGCACATCCAATAAGCGACAGTCAATGTCATTGATTGCATAGGTACTCTCACCACTACGAAACAATGTTCGTCGTACGGTGACTTCGGTAAATTCGATTGGCAACAAGCCGGCACTATTATCAATCGTTAAAGTCACCTCGGCACGGCCAAGGGCAGGTCGTTTAGACGTGCCCGCAAAAATGACATCGTCCATCTTCTGGCTACGAACTGCTGACGGCGCCTGGGCGCCAAGTACCCAGGCAATCGCATCCACCACGTTGGATTTTCCCGAACCATTAGGACCGACTACAACAGTGACCCCTGGCTCGAGTTCCATCACCGTGGTATCAGCAAAGGACTTGAAGCCCTTGAGAGTTAGCGTTTTGAGGAACACGTCAAACGGCGAGAATAGTTGAAATTTCGCCGTAAAACGGTCTCTCTACGAACTATTCAAAGTCCTCAGTGTTGGCACTTCGGGCAATAACATGTGGTTCTTCCCGCCACCACCGTTTGGGCGATGCGAGCAACTCCACAGGTAAGGCAGGTCTCACCGGCTCGGCCATATACGCGATGCTGATGTTGATAGCTTCCGGAGGCACCATCCAGATCCACATATTGAGTATCGGTAAGGGTGCTGCCACCAAGTTTGACTGCCAATTCGAGAACTCCCATAATCGCCTGATACAGCCGATCAATGGTCGATTTTGACAACCGAGCCGGTACTCGGTCAGGTCGTAATCGAGCCTGATGCAAAATCTCATCGGCGTAAATGTTGCCTATACCAGCAACTACATGTTGATCTAGCAGCACTGCCTTAAGACCTCCCCGCTTTTCCCGCAGTAGTCGATACAAAATCTCCGAGGTGAACTCATCGATTAATGGATCAATCCCCAGTTGGGCCAATTCTGGAACTAGTTTTGCCGCCTGATCGGGGTCGAATACAACGACTTCGCCAAATGTGCGCGGATCGACGAACCAAAGTTCTTGCGCCTCATGGGTCGCATCCGGCGACAGGTGCAACACAACATGGGTATGTGGTGGTCGCTTGGCCCCACCCGGCACCACGAGCACTCGGCCGCTCATGCGCAAGTGAATCATTAACGATTCCCCTGAATCGAGGGAACAGAGCAAATATTTACCTCGTCGAGCCGCGGTGGTGATGCGCACTCCGGACAACCCATGGATAAGCGCTTCGCGACTAGTCCGGCGTACCGTGCGTTCGCGACCTACTTCGACTCGTTCTATAAGTCGGCCAACTACGTGGTCTGCAATCCCGCGTCGAACAGTTTCGACTTCGGGCAATTCAGGCACAGCACTTAGCCGTGTTCGCGTTGCAGAGTATCGCAGGCTATTTCTGCGGCAACTTGTTCCGCCGCCTTTTTTGACCGTCCCTCGCCATGGCCAAGTTCTCGACCGTTGACAACAACGGTTGCATAAAACGTTTTTTCGTGATCCGGTCCGTTTTCGGTGAGTCGATAGTGAGGGGCGACATCAAACAACCGTGCGGTCGTTTCTTGCAAGCGAGTTTTGGCATCAATCCGGTCAAGATTCTCAATTGCGTCGTTAATACTCTCGCTCATCAATGCTCTCACTACGTCATAAGCAACGACGGCGCCGGCATCCAAGTAAACGGCGCCAATCAATGATTCAAGCGCATCCGAAAGTATCGATGTTTTTTCACGCCCACCAGCTAAATCTTCGCCACGACCAAGTCGAAGACATTCACCAATGCCAATATTGCTCGCAACTTCGGCCAACGAAATTGCATTAACTACGCTTTTACGAAGATCGGTGAGTTTGCCCTCTGCCAATTCGGAATGTCCGCGATAGACAATGTCAGCGACCACCCATCCAAGCACTGCATCGCCAAGAAATTCAAGTCGCTCGTTGGATTTGAAACCATCGTTTTCGGCGATCCAACTTCGGTGCACCATTGCCGACTCAAGCAGCGAGTCGTCGGCAAATGTGTGGCCGATGCGCGAGGCCAGTGATACCAAATGGTCGTTCACTGGGCAGAAATTGCCACGGCGAGGCGGCCAACCATGTCGCAATCGACCATGTCTTTGGCAACCTTGATGCCATTGAATATGGCTCGCGCACTGGACGAACCATGGGAAATAATGCACACGCCGTTTACTCCCAGCAAAATTGCCCCGCCTGTGCTGTCCGGGTCGAACTGCGAATACAAGCCGAGCAACGCTGGCATTAGGGCATCGGCATGCTCTTTATATTCGGGTGCACCAATTGCGTCGAATAATGCTTTCACTATTCCACGCATTGCGCCTTCCAAAGTCTTCAGCGCGACATTGCCAGTGAAGCCATCCGTCACAACAACATCGACATTTGTCGTCATAATGTCGCGACCTTCGACATTGCCAATGAAGTTGATGCCCGACGTATCGCTCAACAACTCGTATGCCTCTTTGCGAAGCGAATCACCTTTGCCCGGTTCTTCACCAATTGAAAGTAGGCCAACTCGTGGGCTGTCAATCTTGTACCGCGCATTGGCGTACACCGAACCCATCAGCGCGAACTGAGTAAGCCACTGGGCCTCGACTTCTGCATTCGCGCCAGCATCCAGCAACACCGTTGGCGTGGAACCGGGCACCGGAATTGGAGTCGCGATCGCTGGCCGCTTGACGCCCTTAATTCGGCCCATTCGCAAAAGTGCCGATGCCATTGTGGCCCCGGTGTTGCCAGCAGAGATCATCGCGCTGGCTACATCATCGCGCACCAGTTCAGCCGAACGAACGAGTGTGGAATCTTTCTTGGTTCGCACGGCCGAAGCGGGTTCGTCATGCATATCAATGAACTCGGACGCAACATGCAACGCTAGATTTCCGCGTCCGACAAGGTCGGCGGGTCCAACAAGAAGTACGGGGATTCCTGTGTCGAATGCTTGCTGTGCGCCAGCAATGATTTCACCTGGGGCTTTATCACCGCCAAGCGCATCAACTGCAACGGGCAACATGTGGGTAGGTAACCCGACCGTGCCGAAAAAAATTTAGCCGACGTCGACGGCGACGCGACCCTTGTACCAACCACAATTGCCGCACACATTGTGTGGCAATTTTGTACTGGAACAACGAGGGCAGACGCTGCGGGATGGTGCTCCGAGCTTCCAAGCTGCGGCTTGGTGACTGTGGCCCTTCATTTTAGATTTTTTCTTCTTTGGTACTGGCATCGCTCGCTCGGCTTTCGGAGTATTGCCCACACAATAGTGAGCATAAAATCAACGGCTTGTTAGGTTATCGCCGGTAGTTCTTAATCCCCCAATTGCTGACGCAGCTCGTCAAGCACGGCCCAGCGTTCGTCGATTAATCGTCCGGCGCAAGCACATGGATCTTCCTGTAAATCGGCTCCACAGTGCGGACATATCCCAGGACAATCGAGGCTACAGAGCGATGATTCGGGTGCGCTGAGAAGGACCAGTTCGCGCACCATCGGCTGAAGATCTAACTGCTCACCATCAAGTGGATACGCGTCTGGATTGTCCGGAATTCGTTGATACAACTCATCAACAATGGCCCTTGAGTCTTGGGTAATCGGTCGCAAACACCGCCGACATTGCAATTGCCAGTGTCCGCCGAGCACTCCGTGCACAACGATTCCATTGGAGAGACTCTCCAGATGCAGATCTACATCGATCAAGGAGTCATCGGCGATCCGTGAGTCGTCGAATCCAAACTGAATTGCCGGCACCACAAGCGATATGTCTCTCTGTGTGCCTAACCGCCGAAGCAGTTCAACGGTATTGACGATAAATGGTGAAGCCATAGCGCGAACGCCTTGTCCGTTACTTAGTATTCGTCGTCGGTCTTGTCCTGATCGAAAAAGCCGTCACGGGACCGCAAATTTTCATCGGATACGTCGGCTTGTTCCTCGCCATTGGGATCAGATTGATTAGTAATTGACAAACGCTGGCGACCTTGAGCCACGGTACGGGTGAGTCGATCTAGAAGGATTTCAAAACTGCCGAGTCGACGATCAAGAAAGTCCTCGGTCTCGTTTTTGAGTCGACGTGAATCAGTATCGGCGGCCTCAAGCACTTGTCGCGCTCGAGTTTCGGCCGCTCGCACAACTTCGGTGCGCTGCACCAAACGCTCTGCTTGAACCCGTGCCGCTTCCACGATTTCATCGGCATCACGCTGTGTCTTGGCCATGAATTCGGTGCGCTCCTTAAGCATCCAGCGAGCCTGACGAATTTCATCAGGCAGGCATGCCGCGGCGTCCTGCAATAATCCAACGACAGTTTCACGATCGATTCGTGGCGTACTTGACAACGGCACGTTTGGAGCGGTGGCAATTTTGTCGATGACTTGATTCAGAATTGTTTCGGTATCGCCCAATTCAATTGGCATAGTTTCGTCAATAATGTGAGCATCAAAATCGTCGTAATTGTCATCGTCATGATTCATATTTCTACCCTCTACTTGTATTTTGCCCGAATCGCGTTATCAACATTGACCGGAACCAATGTGGACACGTCGCCGCTAAAGGCGGCAATTTCTCGAATATACCGACTACTAATGAAACTGTGGCCCGGCAAGGCGAGCATTACGACCGTGCGAATCCCACTTACTGAATAATTGGTGTTCGCCATTTGTTGTTCAATTTCGAAGTCACTCGCATTCCGCGCGCTCTTAACAATGCAATTTGCCTGCACCATTTCCGCGGCATCAATGGCAAGTCCGGCGAATGCTTCCACCCGCACACCGCGAACATGGGCCAAGGCGGTCATGGCCAGCGCAACTCGCTCATCGATATCAAACAGTCCGGTTGATTTATCCGGATTATGGATGACCGCAACAACAACTTCACCAAAAAGTGATGCAGCCTGTTCGACGGTATCGACATGACCCAAATGAATTGGGTCAAAACTACCGGGATACAACGCAATCATGATCTGTACGGTATCCGCTGAATAAAGGTGACATACGCTCGTCCGTAGCGTTTGGTACGAATCACTTGCCAGTCAATGCAATCGGCAATTTCGGACGTGAGTTCTCGATCACTTTCGGCAACTACCAGTGACGCGGTCAAACTATTCAACAACTCGGACCACTGGACAAAGTTATACGGCGGATCGGCAAGTACCAAAGTGGCGTCGCCAGCCGTGTTGACAAACCCCAATACATCACCGCGAATGACGCTGGTTCGCTCACCCAATTCAAGAGTTTCAATGTTTGCCCGTAGCGCATCAAGTGCGAAACGATCACGTTCGATGAAGGTGCAATGCGCTGCGCCACGAGAGAGAGCCTCGATGCCAAGTGCGCCGCTACCAGCGAACAAGTCGATCACACGGGCGCCGACGATCACATTCAAACTTCCCAATGCATTGAAGGTGGCTTGACGCGCCTTATCGGTCGTTGGTCGGGTGACTGTGCCCGCGGGTGCGATGATTCTTCGACCACGCAACTCGCCCGCCACTATGCGCATAGTCTCACGCTATTGCTCCTACGAATTTATAGATTTATAAGGACTTACCTGTTGGGGATTTAGTTTTCATATGGATCCCATTCGGCTCAACAGGCGTAGACGACGATACTTGCAATGTACCAAAATCTTGATACACTAGTTGCTGTGAAGGGTTCCACCACCGACCATGTGTGGGCTGCATCAGATCTTGCGCGCTTCCGCACCGATGTACTTGCCCAAGCCGAGGCTCGGGGTACCTTTGTTCGCGCGACGAGTGGCGCATTACTGGTATTCGCCAGGGCCGATCGGCTTGCAGCTTTCGACGGAACCCACCGCCTAGCGATACTCCTAGGTGCGGCAATCAAGTCTTTGATGTCAGACGATGTCTCAGCCGGCGATCTTGGTGATATTGCCTTTATAGCTGACTGGCCATTCAACCGCCGTCGGCAATTTGTCGCTGATCTCCACGAAGTATCTATTCATGCGCTCGCAACAAATGACTTTGACGAAGTCGATGCCTTTGTTGACGCCAGCCGACCACGTGTTGCAACCGGAGTCCTTGATCCCGCCCGCATAGCTGCAGTTCTGAAATTCAGGGCGAACCATCTCTGAGTTCTCAACTGCGAGTACGTAAAGCGGTCGCCACCGATGTTTCCAGGCTCAGCCGAATTGAGCGAACCAAAGATGCGCCATGCTGGGTCTTAGATGTTGAGACGTGGGCGATCAGAAACGCTTGGTACTGGTATCGCGACCCAAAAAACGACAATGCCGAACTCCTGATCGGTGAACTAGATGGCCGACTTGTCGCAGTAGCCGGATACATGCGAGTTGCACCGTTGACTTGGTATTTACCAGGGCTTCTCGTCGAACACAACTACCGATCGACAGCCATAGGGAGCCAAATGCTTACCTTGACTCTTGCACGCCTCACCCCCACGGCACCCAAGGAAGCGGCAAACTGGCTGGTCCACTCAAATAACCTTTTGATGCTCAAATTGTCGGCAAAAATTGGGGCCGTTCAATCGCACGGCGAGATGATTCACTGTGGCACAGAGGCAACGCCTTCCCTATACCTTCATTGGCAATTCGAACCCGAATCGCTGGTTTAATGACTGCCATGGACTCCGCGGACAATGAATGTTTTGACGGTCCGGCGGAAGCACCAACAGAGTCCATAATCTGCGTTGACTGCGGCGGTCAAGCCCACCTACTGACCCCAACTCGTGAAGACGACCAATGGTTGGCCGGCGACATAGTTGCCTACCGATGCAGCGACTGCCTAGATCGTTGGGATATTGAGTTACCACCACTCGGCGACTAACTCTTAAATAGGAACTCTTCATCTTCTCGGGAAAGCAATAGATCCAACTCGTCACGCAATTCGAGATGTGTGGACAACGTCGGGTCAGCATCGATGATTTGAAATGCCGCCTCTCGGGCAATGTCGATGAGATCGCGATCACGTCTAAGCGACGCCAATTTTAGATCACTGCGACCCTTTTGAATGGAGTTCATCAGTGTGCCTTCACCGCGAAGTTCAAGATCAATTTCGGCGAGCACAAAACCATCGGTCGAGTTCACTAGCGCATCCACTCGTGGTGAACCGACGTCCGGATCTTTGGTTTGCAACCAGCAAGTGGATGCAATCGAACCACGTCCAACTCGGCCGCGCAATTGATGCAATTGGGCGATGCCGAATCGATCCGCATCCAACACCACCATTACGGTCGCATTTGGAACGTCTACGCCAACTTCAATCACGGTGGTGGCGACAAGCACATCTAGTTTCCGATTGCGAAATGCCGTCATCACTAAGTCTTTTTCTGGCGAAGACATTCGCCCATGCAACAACCCAATTCGCAGTCCGCTTAGCTCATCGTGTTGTAAGTGCTGATAAATCTCTTCGGCCGCGGCAACCTCCATTTTGTCGCTTTCTTCAATCATTGGACAAACCACGTACGCCTGTTGCCCTGCCCTGATGGCTTCACGCACGTCGGTCCACATCAAGGCTTCGAGCAACGGACCCGCCGCCCATTTGGTGGTGATCGGTGTCCGGCCAGGTGGTAGTTCATCCAGCACGCTCACGTCTAGATCGCCATATACCGTCATCGCCGCAGTCCGCGGGATCGGTGTCGCCGTCATCACCAACACATCAGGCGTGGTGTTTGTACTCGAACTACCGCCTTTGCTACGCAGAGCGGCTCGCTGTTCGACTCCGAAGCGGTGTTGTTCGTCGACCACGACAACGCCAAGACTGTGGAACTGAACCTGATCTTGAATCAGGGCATGGGTGCCAATCACTATGTCGATAGTTCCTGCGGCAAGATCGGAAAGCAATTCACGCCGCCGCTCGCCAGTAATTCGACTGGTGAGCAACTCGACTCGTAATTGTCGGTCACCGAAGAGGTTGCCTGGGTCGGGAACTTGTAGTCCCACCAACATTTCACTGATGCTCGAAAAGTGTTGTTCGGCCAGAACTTCGGTCGGAGCCATGAGCGCCCCTTGATGAGCTCCTTGCACGGCGACAAGCATCGCCGCAACCGCAACTATTGTCTTTCCACTTCCAACATCTCCTTGCAACAAGCGATGCATTGGATGTGGACCGGCGAGGTCGGCCGTAATTTCATGGATCACTCGGTGTTGGGCTTGAGTAAGCGGAAATGGCAACGCTTGTTCGAATCGCAACAGATGCTCGCCCTCTACTTTGTGACGAATGCCAGTCGAGTCGCGTTCGAATGAACGTTTGCGTCCAACAAGCACCAACTGCACTCGTAGCAATTCATCAAATGCCAGTCGTCGACGGGCAAGATCTTTGGCATGAATGCTTTCTGGCAAGTGAATACCCCACAGCGCCTGTGCACGGGTCGCCAGTTCGTGCTGATCAAGAACATCAACCGGCACGGGATCACAAATACCGCGGGCCTTGCATCGCTCCAGAGCATTTTCCACCCAGCCAGCGATTTCCCAAGTACTCAAATTGGCCTTTTCGCTTTGCGGATAGATCGCCACGATGCGTCCGGTTCGATCACCGATGAGATCCACAATTGGATTTGTCATTTGCAATGCGCCACGAAATAGGTCAGCCTTGCCAAACATCGCCACTTGCAATCCCTCAACAAGTTGCTTGGCCCGCCACGGCTGGTTAAAGAACACCGCAGAAAGTCCGCCAGAGTCATCGCCGACTTGCACGGAAACCATGCTGCGACCTCCTTTCATCGGACGCTTGGAAACCTTGCGAATCTCCACCAGCACAAGTGCCTCTTGGCCCGGAACCAGATCTTTTACTTGTGCTTCGGCAGTGCGATCGACCCATCGACGGGGATATGTGGTGAGCAAATCGAGGACATTTTCAATTCCGAAGTCACGAAGTGACTTTTTACGCTTTTCGCCAACACCCTTTAGAACTTCGACATCGATGGCCGCCAGTTCGCGAAGGGAAATTGGTGAAATCACTCCACGCCGAATAGAAACGGATACAACGGCTGTCCTCCAGCATGCACCTCAACCTCGACATGAGAATGATGCTCGGCGACATAATCGCAAAGTTCGGTCGTCATTGCCGCGGTTGCATCGGCACCGGTAATGATCGTCAATAATTCTCGGCGACCTTCGGTGATGAGGCGATCAAGCAATGCGGTGGCGGCCCCTACTTCTGTGCTGCCAATGGAAACAATCCCATCTCCGCGCACAAGTCCAATCCAGTCCCCGCTGTGGACGGCACCAACATCGGTCTTGGAATCGCGCACGGCTTGGGTGACTTCGCCGGTGGACATTGATTGAGCGGCATTTGTCATGATTATGGCATTGTCGTGCGCACTTGCCTCCGGGTCGTAGAACACCAGTGCGGCGAGCGCCTCCGGCATCGAACACGTGGGAACTACCTGTACATCTTTGGACGTCAGTGAGTTCACTTGATTTGCCACTGCGATGATGTTCTTGTTGTTCGGCAAAATGACCACTTGCTCGGCATTCATGTGCTCGACGGCGTCGAGCAACTCGGAAGTGGAAGGGTTCATCGTTTGACCGCCGGTTACGACGCCATGCACACCCATTTGACCAAATAGTTCGGCCAAACCATCGCCACTACACACCGCGACAACCGCACACGTCACGGGCGGGAGGGCCGAGCTGGCGAGGTGTTTGCGAGCACCTTCGTCTCTCACCGCGATTCCAAGAGTGGCCTCTCGAGCAACATGTTCCTCTGCGACTTCTTCAAACAAGTCGGTGACTCGAATTCGATGCGGTCGACCGCCGAGTTGAAGCGGTGCCTCAATTGCTGCACCGATGTCATTGGTGTGAATATGGCAGTTATACAGGCCGTCACCACCGACAACCACTATGGAGTCACCGATGTCTCCCCACGCCGACTTAAAGGCCTTGGCATTTACATCGACGAGGTCCAATAAGAACATCACCTCGTAACGCAACTCACTTACATCAACCTCACCAGAATCTGCTCCTCGATGCATTACTGCATCAAGCTGTTCGGCAGTTGGGCCGGTTATAAGTTCAGGTTCGGGCAATGGTTCACCATCCACTACGTGAATCGCCGAGTCCATGAACAGCATGAAGCCAGCGCCTCCGGCATCCACCACTCCGGCATCTTTTAGTACCGCAAGTTGTTCGGGAGTGTTGGCAAGTGCCGTTCGACCTGCCACTCGGGCCACTCGCAACATTGCCGCCAAAGTTGCTCCATCTGATGCTGCCCGCTGAGCGGCATCGGCAGTTTCGCGGATCACCGTCAGAATTGTTCCTTCAATCGGTCGGAGAACTGCCTCATAGGCTGCGTCCGAAGCGGCCTTTAACGCATCGGCGACTTTTGACGCCCCGGCATTTCCGGCGGTGCGCAATATGGAAGACAACCCGCGCAGAATTTGACTCAGAATCACGCCGCTATTACCGCGTGCACCCATCAGTGAACCATGACTAATCGCCTCACAAGTAGGTTCTAGAGCAAGATCAGCCACTTCCAATTCGGCCACAACAGCGTCCAGTGTGCGGGCCATATTGGTACCGGTGTCGCCGTCTGGGACTGGATACACGTTGAGTCGGTTGATTCCCTCGGCATGGGCACGCATCGTGTCACGGAAGGTAATCAGCGTGTGACGCAAGGCATCAGCCCCAAAATGCTCAAGAACAGGCACCTGCAAAGATTACCCAACATGGTCCAAAACGCCTCGATCTGACAAGATTTCACCAGCGCATTCCAGACCGCGGAGGTTTTCACATATGCAAGGAGTCATTAAGGCCTATGACCCATCAAGTGGTGATGGCGTTGTTTTGTGCGACACAAACCTCGGAGAATTCGAACTTTCACCGTCAGCGCTTGAAGGATCGATTTTTCGGATGCTGCGACAAGGTCAGCGCGTTGTGTTCGACCTTGATACTGCCGGTCGGGCAACTCACTTACGTCTCGGGTCAGAGCGCGACATGCTCACACCTGGCGCCTAGGACACTTCGTTGTGAACCAGATGACACAAAACCAACCGCTACTGACATGGGTCGGTGACTGGGCAAAAGTTCTTCAGCCCAAAGATGTCTATTGGTGCGATGGAAGCAAAGAGGAGTACATGCGCCTATGCGCTGAACTCGTCCAATCTGGAACCTTCATAAAACTTGATGAGACTGAACGCCCCAATAGTTTCTGGGCACACTCCGATCCAGGCGATGTGGCAAGAGTTGAAAATCGCACGTTTATCTGTTCGGCGAATCAAATCGATGCCGGTCCGACAAATAATTGGCGCGAACCAAACGAAATGCGCACAGAACTTACCGCGCACTTCACCGGAGCGATGACCGGTCGCCGAATGTATGTGGTGCCATTTTCAATGGGGCCACTCGGGTCACCGATTGCCCACATTGGAGTACAACTCACCGATAGCGCATATGTCGCGGTGAACATGCACATCATGACGCGCATGGGCCGTAGCGCACTTGATGTGCTCGGCAACAACAAATGGGTTCCCTGCGTACACTCGGTCGGCGCGCCGCTCCAACCTGGCCAAATTGATTCTTCTTGGCCGTGCAATCCCGACAACAAGTACGTCGTGCACTTCCCCGAGACCCGCGAAATTTGGAGTTACGGCTCTGGCTACGGTGGCAACGCATTGCTGGGCAAGAAGTGTTTCGCCTTGCGGATTGCCAGTGTTATGGCCCGTGACAACGGTTGGCTGGCCGAGCACATGCTCATCTTGAAACTGACAAATCCACAAGGATTGTCCAAATACATTGCGGCGGCGTTTCCCTCCGCTTGTGGCAAGACAAATTTAGCGATGTTGGAGCCGACGATTCCGGGTTGGAAGGCCGAAACGATAGGCGATGACATTTGCTGGATGAAATTCGGTGACGATGGACAGTTATACGCGATCAATCCCGAAGCCGGATTTTTTGGTGTTGCGCCTGGTACTGGCTATGACACCAACCCAAATGCAATGCAAACAATGTGGGGAAATACGATATTCACGAATACTGCATTCACTGCGGATGGTGACGTGTGGTGGGAAGGAATGACTCCCGCCAAACCTGCCAGAGCCACAGATTGGCAAAATAATCCATGGACTCCCGAATCGGATTCACCGGCCGCCCATCCCAATGCAAGGTTCACAGCGCCAGCATCGCAATGCCCTTCAATTGCACCCGAATGGGAAGATCCTCGCGGTGTTCCGATTTCGGCAATTCTGTTTGGTGGTCGTCGGCGCACGACCGTTCCACTTGTGACTCAGGCATTCGATTGGAATCACGGCGTATTTCTTGGCTCAATCATGGCATCAGAAACGACCGCGGCTGCCGACGGGGCCGTTGGCAAATTGCGATTTGACCCGATGGCGATGCTGCCATTTTGTGGTTACAACATGGCTGACTATTTTGCTCACTGGTTGGACATCGGCACCAAGACATCGCCCGATAAATTGCCACGAATATTTTTCGTCAATTGGTTTCGTCGCGACCAAGAAGGTCGATTTATTTGGCCGGGTTACGGCGAGAACAGTCGAGTTTTGAAGTGGGTCTTTGAACGGGTCAATGGTGGCGGTGAGGCAGACACGACGCCAATTGGTTTCCTCCCAACGAACAACGCATTGGATGTAACTGGGCTCGATGTTTCCGAGAGCGATCTCGACGCGCTGCTCAGCGTTGATCGCATTGGTTGGCGCGCTGCAATCCCAGAAATTCGTGAGCATTACAGTAAATTCAGTGACCGTTTACCCCAACAACTGACCGCATCCTTGGATGCTCTCGAACGCTCGCTGAACTAAGGCTCAATTAGCGGAAGCTTGGCAGCCTGATTCATCGCCAATAGACGTGTCAGCGAATGCTCCATGCCTTCGATGGAGCCGTCGAGAAATATTACGTTGCCTTGTCCGTGTTCAGCTGCGTCACGAATTGTTTCGGTCCACATAGCAAACAGAACCAACGCTTCGCTTGCACCAGACTGTTCCACCGTGCGAGAAGCCTCGGCCAAACCAGCAGCCACCTCGGTGCGAAACATACGCACACCCTGACCTCGCTTCTGTGAGGCGATGGCTTCGGCCTCCGAAGTAATGCGAATTGCAGCGCCCTTTGCCTCGGCTGCTTTTGTCTCTCGAATCAGCAACGCCTCTCCCTCGTTGACGGCAGCGGTTCGTAAATTGGCGCTAGCAACGACGGTGGCCATGCTTCGAGTAATTACTTCGTCGAAGGTGATGTCGTTGAGTTGAAGATCGATGAGGTGGTATCCCCAATCGGCAAGAGTGTCGTCGAGATGCTTTTTCGCTTCAGACACGATTTCCGCGCGCAATCCCAAAATTTCAGCCTGCCGTTGCGTGGCAACATATCCACGAGTGATTGCTTCCACGGTTCGAACTAAAGCAATTGTAAGCGACTCCCGATTTATGAACTTGAATGCCACTTTTTTGATGCTGTCTTCAGCGTCGTTGATTGCCGAGTACAGCAGCATCACCTTGAAGTACACATTGGCTTGGTCTTGGGTGATGGCCTGAAACGAGAGTTCCATCGATTGGTGTTGCAATGATATTCGTGAATGTATTTTCTGTATTAACGGAATTCGAAATCCCAGACCGGGACGGACAATTCGGCGGTACTTACCAAAAGTTGTTATTACGGCGACATAACCTTGTTTGACAACAAAAATCGGGAACATGATGGAAGGTTATACGGTTTCTTGGTTGACCTATCCGACGAGGACCGCTCGAATTGCAAGACCCATAATGAAAAGCCCGCCAAATCCGTAGAGCAAATACAGTCGGCTCTTCAGTTGTGCTCGATACGAATAGATAACCGCGATGGCCATGATTGCCACAAAACCGTAAAAAGCGTGAAACTGAGGAAAATCACGCTTATCACGATTGACCATCATCACACCCATCGCTACTTGAATAAACACGGTGAATTCGGCGACCGCGGTGAACCACCACAAGGCCCGACTGCGAAGCGAAATAACCTTGTGGGCGACGAGCGCCCAGATGCCTGCCAGCGCATTGGCGATGATCACAATCCAGGCCCACTGTGTGTGCAAATTGAGAAGTGTTGTTGAACTCACGGCGATATTCAATCTAGTCGAATCACCGTCGACGCAATAAGTCAACGAATTAGCGTGTCAGCCTCTCGACCACTTTGAATGATATTTAGTTCACCATGTCCGTCACGCTCAACTACCGTGACTGAGCAATTGTCGAGTCGATAGGTCACGAGTTGTTCAACGTTTTGGATTTTGCCGATGACTGCATTTATTGCCACAAAGTGACTGACGACAACGGTGTCGTCACTAATTTGATACACAAAGTTCACAAGTTCGTCGCGGAACTTCAAATAACGCGGACCAAGCGATTCCCAAGTTCCGCTCATAGCTAGTCGCAGCCATTCAACTCGATCAGGAATTGATACCCCGACTGGTGAGGGAATCTCGGCAACTTCGGGGCAAATTATAGGTTTCACTTTCCACACTTCACACAATGGCTGTGCCGTTTGTTGACAACGTCTAAGCGGACTTGTGACCACATTCATCGGTCCAAGTGGTGCTAATTGTTGGGCCATCTCCAGAGACTGTTGCTGTCCGAGCGTGTCGAGTTGCGGATCAACTGCCGCATCCCATCCAGCGTCTGCCCGACCATGACGCACAAGATATATACGCGTATTGCTCACTCGAATAGCCACCGATCGCGCGGAGGTCCGGACTCGCCAACTTTGATGAACCATTCCGTACCAAAAGCATTTCGAAAAACATCTGTCGGCATGCTTGTAAAGAAAGTTGTATCGGTGACCTGACTCGCATGGCATGCGATCGCGCGTAGTTTTTGGTCACAATAGGCAACGACATCAACTTTGTGGCTAATGGCAGACTCCGGTTCACCAATTGGATTGCCATCATCGGCGGGAGCGTCAGGGTCGAAATCGCCAATGCCCTCGCCGTTTGTACCTGGTGGCGAATCCGACTGAAACGATTCGAGCATCGAGCGCATGAAATCGCGATTCATTGTCACTTCAAATACTTTTTGAGTTCCGGCCAGTTGTGCCGCTCGATGACCAACATGGTGCACCTTTATGTGATCGGGATGACCATAATTTCCGTGCCAATCATAAACGGTGAGAATGTCGGCATTCTCTTCAATCAAAATCTGGGCCAGTTTCGTAGCCGCAACTTCGGTGTCAGCATTAATGAATGCCTCCGCAAAGTGATTTTGCTCCCAATTGGTCATCCCGCTATCGGAATAGCCAAGCCATTCAACGCGCTGAATTTTTAGAACATCGGCCGAGGCGTGCAACTCCTTGCGACGACGTTGAACAAGAGTTTCACCAGGCGCAAGATCATTTGGTATCTGACCATGATCACCGTTTGTTGCTACTACTAGAACAACTCGATGTCCCTCAGCGCTGGCTCGCGCAATCGCGCCTCCGGTAGCCAAGCACTCATCGTCGGGATGAGCATGAAAACACACCATTGTGCCCATTGATGAGGTACTTAAGCGTCTTTCACCGCACCGCTGACGAGCAGCGATTCAATTTTGGAATCTGCAAATCCCCAATCACGGAGAATCTCTCGCGAATGTTGACCAGGGTGAGCTGGTGGATTGGGCAGAGCACTTGGCGTGCGCGAAAATCGAGGTGCTGGCGCTGGTTGCGTCACTCCAGAAATTTCGACGAACGTTTTGCGCTCAACATTGTGCGGATGTTGCATCGCTTGGCTCATTGTAAGAACAGGTGCGAAGCAAACATCGGTCCCTTCCATAAGTGCACACCACTCATCTGAGGTCTTGGTGAGCATGACTTGGGCCAGCCGCACCTTTAGATCCGGCCACCGTGTGGAATCCATTTGATTGGCAAATGCAGGATCTTCAGCTAACCCAGTCTTTTCAAGCAAAACGGAATAGAACTGCGGCTCAATTGAGCCAATCGACACATGCTTACCATCTAGACATTTGTACACGTCGTAGAAGTGGGCCCCGGTATCAAGCAGATTGGTCCCTGGCTCACTTTCGTTGAAATGTCCGATCTGACGAAACGCCCAGAACATGCTCATGAGTATTGCCGCCCCATCGACCATTGCCGCATCAATTATTTGGCCCTTGCCACTTTTCTGCGCTTCGAGCAGAGCGCACACCACGCCAAAGGCGAGAAGCATGCCGCCGCCGCCAAAGTCGCCAACCATGTTGAGTGGTGGTGTCGGCTTCTCACCGGCACGGGCGAAATGTGCCAGCGCTCCTGCCAAGGCGATGTAATTAATGTCGTGGCCAGATGCGCCAGATAGCGGTCCAAATTGTCCCCAACCCGTCATGCGCCCGAACACTAATTTTGGATTTCGTTTCAAACACACCTCGGGACCAACACCGAGTCGCTCCATAACACCGGGCCGAAAACCTTCAATGAGTGCATCAGCGTGTTGGATCAATGAAAGCAATGTTTCTAATCCATCTGGATTCTTAATATCTATCGCAATATTGCGACGACCGCGGAGTAGCACGTCATAGTGCGGTTCACTTGGTGCTGGACCTCGCACGGCTTGAGGACGATCGACGCGAATTACTTCGGCTCCCATATCGGCAAGCATCATCGCCGCAAAGGGCCCAGGACCAATGCCTGCGATTTCGACGATGCGATATCCCGCTAGCGGTCCAACAGTTTTCGGCATTACACCGTCACGGACTGAGTGAGTTCATGTACGGCGGCAACGAAAATTGGCCATAGTGGTCGTGGCATGTCATGTCCCATATCTTCCAACATCAATAAACGCGCATTGGGAACAAGTTCCGCCGTGCGCTCACCACCAGATGGAGAAATTAGCGTGTCATCCAGACCATGAACCACAAGTGTCGGCACATTCAAAAGTTGCAATTCTTCAGCTCGACTGCCACTGGCGTAAACCGCGGCAAGTTGACGCGGTCCGCCTTGGGGATAAAACATCCGATCGTAGTCACGAGCCGCGGCGGCGTAGGAGAGTTCATCACTACGGTATTTTTTGGAGTGCCAAGCCTGCCAGCGAATCGAAAATTTTATGTAACCTTCGCGATCTGTGGGGGTCGGGCTCAATAGCGCCTCCAATGCTTCGGGAGTGGATTGGCCGTATTCAAGTTCACCAGTTTGGGACATCACCGACGTCAGGCTAAGTGTTCGATTTGGATATTCAATGGCAAAAGTCTGAGCAATCATTCCGCCCATCGACGCTCCGAGCACATGGGCCTGTTCAATTCCTAAATGATCGAGAAGTCCCGCCGCATCTGCCGCCATATCTGAAAGCGTGTAGGGAACTTGTGGAATTGGCTCTCCGAGCATCGCCGCGCGAAGCACCTCATCGGTACTCACCACTTGGCCCTCCAGATGAGTTGACAGGCCACAGTCGCGATTATCGAAGCGAATTACGCGCAATCCCCCGGCGGCAAGCATTTTGCAAAACTCTGAGTCCCACATCACCATTTGGGCAGAAAACCCAATGATCAGAAGCAAGGCTGGGTCACTTTCCTTACCGAACGTGTCATACTCAAGTTCAATCACGTCATTAACTTTGGCGCGGGTCATCGTTATAGTTTCACCTTTGGGATAGGCGTGGGTCAATCTCTGCCACTCATCTAACCTTATGCCATGGTGAAATCGGCAACTTTGTTTGGTGTTCACGCCGGGCTTCAACATACTTCGACCGAGGAACTTCGCGTACTTTGGCGCAAAATTGAAAATCTTGGTTTTGGTTGGATTTCTATTTGGGATCATTTCTATGCCGCAACGGGCCAAGACGACCCCGAGTGCCTCGAAGCTGTGGCGATGCATGCGGCCCTCGCTTGCGAAACAACCAAAGTGCGTTGCGGATCGCTCGTTTACAGCATCGGTTACCGACACCCAGCGGTACTGGCCAAAATGATTTGCACGATTGATCAACTCTCGAATGGGCGGGCCGACATCGGACTCGGAGCGGGTTGGAGCCAGATCGAATACAACGCTTATGGAATACCTTTTCCATCAATCAAAGTTCGAATGGATCAACTTGAAGAGGCGGCTCAGTGCGTGTATGGACTACTGCGCAACGAAGTCACCAATTTCTCCGGCACATACTTCTCTCTCACCAATGCCAAATGCGAACCAAAACCTGTGCAAAAAAAATTGCCAATCTGGATCGGAGGTGGAGGTGAAAAACGCACGCTAAACATCGCCGCAAAATACGCTGACGGATGGAACGTTCCGTTAATCAGCCCCGAAGCGTTTGGTCACAAACGATCCGTGCTGCATGAACACTGCCACAAGATCGGCCGCGACCCGAGCGAGATTTCATGTGCCATCAATGTTGGTGTCGCCCTGACCGAGGAAAGTCTGATCCAACAATTCGGCGCCCTCACTGAATATGTCAGACCAGGGGTATTAACCGGAAGTGATCGACAAATTGTCGATCGAATCGGTGAATATATTAACGCCGGTGCCGACCAGATAAATCTTTCCGTTCGAGCGCCATTTGATATCGAATCTCTTGAGCGCTTCAGTTCTGCAATGAACCTTGGTTAATCGAGCAATCGCCGTTTTTGCTCGTCGAATTCTTCCTGGGTGATGCTCCCGCGCTGAAACATTGCTTCAAGTCTTTCAAGTTGAGACACCGAACTGTTCGCCCCATTCGAGCGACTTCCACCGTGCACTCGAATCGCATTATGAATGAGGTTTTGAACTTCATCTGGGCCACGAATGTCGGAGAACCGCTGTTGTCCATCCTCACCGCCGGACTCAATGAGTAGATCACCAGCATCGATCACTCGTTCGAAAACCGACTGATGGATGCTCACATTATTCACTCGCTCCAATGGAATATCGATTCCAATTTTTCCAATCACGCCATGCCGATATATCACGCGGTGCGACGTCACCACAAAGTGAGTCGTATTCCACTGCAACGTCCGCACTACAAGAAATCCAATTGCAACAACGACAACGACCCACCTAGTCCAACCTAAAAATTGCTTGAGCCAGTTCCAGTCGGCATTTCCGGACAACTGGGTCAAAAATATTGCAATCACTACTGCTGCCACCATCCCACTGATCGGGGCAACGAAGTGCCACCAGTGTGGGTGTAGGTCGAGAATCAATTCTTCGTCAGGATTCAATGACTTTCGTGAAAACTCCATACTCGTATCGTACTGTGCGTCGATATTCGCACCACTACACCGAACGCCTATCGTAGGTCTGTGGATCCGCGACAATTCTTAATCGGGCTTGATGCCGATCAACGCGATGCCGTCACGTGTCCTGCATCGGCAACAATAATTCACGCCGGCGCCGGATCAGGCAAGACGCGAGTTCTTACCAATCGCATTGCATATCGCGTCGCCAACGGCAGTGCCGAACCCGGAAACGTTTTGGCAATTACATTTACCCGCGAAGCCGCAAGTGAGATGCGACGGCGACTGAAGTCGCTCGGAGTTGGAAATTCGCCGACAGTTGGCACATTTCACGCCGTGGCTCTAGCCCTCCTGCGCCAACGGCTTGTTGATCTCCGTCAACCAGTCCCCAACATCGTTCACAATCGACAAGCCCTCGCCGTGGCGGCTGCAGGTCTTCACCCGCTTGCCGAACGTCCTCGTGAATTGCTGGTCGAAATCGACTGGGCGCATGCCCGAATGGTTTCACCGGCCGATTATCTAAACGTTGTGAAAAAGTCACATCGTTATTTACCTGGGTCAGTCGGAGATATTGCCAATATCTATAAGGAATACGAGACACTCAAGAAACGCCGCCAAGTAATCGATTTAGATGACCTCATTGCCCTTGTTGTGCGAGACATGGGCACTGACCCCAATTTTGCCGAGTCCGTTCGATGGCGATTTAGGCATCTCTTTGTGGATGAAGCCCAAGATATGAACCCACTTCAATTCGCGTTGTTTGAATCTATTCGCGGCGGTCGGAGCGATGTGTTTGTCGTAGGTGACCCATTGCAGGCAATTTACGGATGGAATGGAGCGGACCGCAAGATCTTTGATTCCTTACCCGAAATCTTTACCCAAGCAACAGTGTTGAAACTTCCCAACAACTATCGATGCTCGCCACAAATTCTTGAAGTTGCTCGTCGAGTTGTCCAACGCACCAGTGAGTACGTTCATATTCGGGCGACAAAAGATGACGGTCCATCGGTTCGTCTCATCGAATGTGTTGATGCGGCGGCGGAAGCTTCGGCCATTGCGGATGCGTTGTGGGATTATGCCCCAACTGGAGGCGCGCAACCTTGGCGATCATGTGCGGTCTTGGTGCGAACCAACAGCCAGATTGCACCAATCATTGCCTCACTGGCCAAGGCCAACATTCCTGTGCGCACGTCGCGAACATCTCCCGAAATCACCGCGGCTCGCGCCGTTGCCGCACAATCGAAGGGACGACACGGACTTTCAACTTGGGCAAGTGACACGCTGAATGAATCCACAAATGATGCCGAGCGACTTGTCGCCGATCAAGTTCGACAGTTTCTGCATCTCGATCATCCTGGCGCCGTAGATGGTCGAGCATTTAGTGCATGGATTGCGGCCACTTCGTTGAACTTTGAGAATACAAACGGTGTCGAAATTCTCACATTCCATTCAGCGAAAGGTCGCGAATGGCATTGTGTGGTTGTTGCAGGAGCCGAACTCTTGCTATTGCCCCACTCTTCAGCCAATACAACCGAGCAGCAAAACGAAGAAATTCGACTTGCCTATGTGGCACTCACTCGCGCCGAGCATCGATTATTTATTAGCTTTGCCAACACGCGCAATGGGCGCCAAACCGGCATTAGCCCGATGTTTGCGGATCTACCCACTACCGACGAAACATCCACTTCCGCATATGAATACTCATCTATCGCCCGCCGTACCAATCGGCCAGCCTTGCATGACGAACTTGTCAAATGGAGGGCGGCTCGTGCTCGTCAATTTAAACAATTACCGATTGTTGTATGCAGCGATCGCGAACTCGTTTGTATTGAATCTGCACTTCCAACGAGCGTGGAAGAACTTTCCGAAATATTCGGATCTCTCACGGCCAAGGAACTCGCCGGAGAACTTTTGCCGATCATCGACAATTTCAGAAGTGTTATGAGTAAGTCGAGTTAAAGTTTTCCACTCTGCCTAATTTTTAATAGGCGCTCAAAAACTTCGGGGCGCATCGAGATAAACAATCCGCTTGCCTCGGCGCACAAGATTTCGCCGTGATGCAAGGTGCCGGTCGTTGAAATTTTGCGACCATCAATATTCTTGATTCGTCCACAAAATATCAATGGTTGTTTTAACGGAGTTGGTGATCGATAGTCGATCGATAGATTCACTGTCATACCTGGATTCCCGCTCAACGATTGAGCAACACCCAGCACTTCGTCAAAGGCGGCGGCTATGAATCCACCATGCACACACCCAGGTGGACCCTCATACGCGGCACCAAAATTTACTCGACCGATCGCGATCATCTCACCTGAGTCGTCAAGTTCACCAGATACCCGCATTGGTACGGCGAGTGGATTGATCGCACCAATCAGCGGGCTGCGATCGAGAAATGAGCCGACTTGAGCGAGTGCCGCTTCGCCAGGTCCAGCAAAGCTCTCCTCATGTTCACGTTGCCTCATGAGGGCCACTGCATTTGTTACATGTTGATGCGCCGCTCGTATTTCGGCGATCGGCGCAGATGTGGAGAGAAGTTCACTAATTACCGCACGTACTTCATCGGCAAAATTTGATCGCGCCTGATCATATTCCGACATTTCACCGGTTCGAATGTGGAAATCGGTGAAGCTATTCGAGTCTCTTTGGTTGTCGTTCATCGTTCTACCTGTCATTAATGCGAATAAGTACTGGCGCATGGTCGCTGGGTGTTTCGCCCTTACGAGCATTGCGATCAATGGCACTCCAAATTGTGCGCTTGGCCACAGTGGCACTTGCTAGCACTAAGTCGATGCGCATTCCGTGACCCTTGTGAAAGCTTCCGTTGCGGTAATCCCACCATGAATACAGTTGCGCTTCTGGGTGCTGATCACGAAATACATCGCTAAGACCCCAAGAACACAAATCGCCCAGCACTTTCCGTTCCGGCTCGCTCACATGCGTTGATCCGACAAGAGCCACCGGATCCCAGACGTCAAGGTCGCTAGGCGCGATATTGAAATCTCCGGCAACCACGACGTCATCAGTGGTTTTGGCGACCGAGTAAAGATGATCCTTCAATTGCTTCATCCACCGCAGTTTGTACTGATAGTGGTCGTTGTCAAGGGCTCGACCGTTGGGTACATATACGGAAGAAATTAGACACCCTCCACATCGTGCCGTGATAATGCGCGCTTCGGCATCTGGCGCACCAACTGCAAAGTTGGCAACGACTTCGCTGATGCCAACTTTGGACGCGATGGCAACACCATTCCACTGACCTTGACCGAAATGCGCCGAGTCGTAACCCATTTCTGTGAATGTGAGAGTTGGAAACGCGGAATCACTCAGTTTAGTTTCTTGCATGCACAACACGTCGGGCTGAACATCTTGAATCCAAGCTTGCACTCGCGCCAATCTGGCCTTGAGCGAATTTACGTTCCAGGTGGCAATCAACATTTCGACAACCTACTTCTTTCGAGTGTTCGCCTTGCGACTCGGCGAAGCTGAAATTCGTTTCTTCGATTTTTTTATCGCCGAGTTGGATACGCCCAATGGTGTGTCGATTTTAACTTCAACGCTTCGTCGCGACGGGGTGAAACTTGCGACCACGAGTGCCACTGGCTGGCCCAACTTCACATAATCACGGGCGCTACGAGGTATTGGATTGGCCATCAATTGCAGTGGCAGATATCCGCGAATCTCACCGATGCGAACATACACTCCATGAGCCGAATAAGTATCAACGACACCCTTGACCTTGCTGCCAACTGGATGGCGCTCGACAAAGTTGAGGAACGGTGCAAGTTCATTAATGGCAGACGTCTTTACAACTTGTTTTGATGTCGGCTTTTTCGGTACCGCTTGTCGTGATGTTGCTGATTTCGGTACAACTTGTTTAGCAACTGCAGGTTTTGCCGTTGCGGCCAGCTTTGCCGCCGGTGTGGGCAATTTGCTTTTAGCCGTTGCTCGCATACTCGGCGGAGGCTCTTTTGGAATCGGCATTGGTCGCAAGGCTTCACGACTCGTCCTCTTGGTCCTGACCGCGGAAATCTTTCGACCAGTTCCGGTTCCATCACGATTGGCCGAGACACGAACTGGAAGTCGCTCAATGAACACCCACCCAACATTTGGGACAGGTTTTCCCCCGAGGAGTCGACCTGGATCGAATAGCCATTTGTATTGGAGGTGAAATTCTTGGTAACTATCATTTGACAACACGCTTGCGCCAACTTTCTCGGCAATGGTGAGTACGAAACCATCTCCGCGACCAACAGCTCCCGCCGGCGGAGAAACAAGTTCATTGTTGTCTATCGCACTGTTAAATTCGGCTACTTCCTTTTTGTCGATGCGATGACCGAATGATGCATCTACAACAACTGTGATTTTGGTATTTGGGTACTCGGTCATGAATGCAAGCACCGCTTCATTCAGTTGCTTCAGGCTCGGCACGGTGCGACCCTCAGTGGCGAGGTTGGAACCGTCAACTACAACATGTTTTGCCATGCTATGTAGTCAATCATTAGACGAGCCGATTTCTCGCGCCATGCCGTCGCCTACGCTCAATGCGTGCATAGGGCAGTTTTGTTCGATTTTGGCGGGGTCATTGTTTCCAGCCCATTTGAGTCGTTTAACCACTACGAGCGGGAACACGGACTGCCGATCAATTTTATCCGCTCGATCAACTCCTTGAGTCCACACGAAAATGCTTGGGCCAAACTTGAGCGAAGTGAAATCACGTATCCAGAATTCGACGAATTATTTGCCGTCGAGAGTGAAAAACAGGGTCATCGCGTTTCTGGAGCCGATGTGCTTAGTCTTCTGGCGGGAGAATTACGACTCGACATGGTGCATGCACTCGATGTACTCAAAGCGTCTGATTACATTATTGCCTGCCTAACGAACAATGTGGTGAGTACCCAATCCGCAGACCCAACTATGCGCCAACTAGAGCTTCAGGAAGTGCTAGCACGATTTGATGCCGTAATCGAAAGCAGCATGATCGGCGTGCGGAAGCCAGAACGTCGCTTCTACGAGATCGCCTGCCAAACGATCAATGTCAATCCATCCGAGTGCGTGTTCTTGGACGATCTAGGCATCAATCTCAAGCCTGCGGCCGCCATGGGAATGACGACCATAAAAGTGACAACTAGCAAACAGGCGCTGGACGAACTGGCTCAAATATTAGCAATCGAATTTTAAACGCTTAACCACTTCACAATATCGATTACCAAATACTGAAAGTTTGCTCCATCAAATCTGCAAGTTCTTGGTCATGGATTGCCTTCGAACCAGTGGCGGGACTTCCCGACTCCACGCGTGCCACATGACGCCAGTCGTAACCACGATTCTTGAGTTGCCAAACTAGATGATCGATGAAACGCCACGCCCCCATATTCACCGGTTCTTCCTGCAACCATAAAAGTTGTTTCGCATTTGGGTAGCGATTCAATATCTCGCTGAGTTGTTCTCGCGGGAATGGGTACAACTGTTCGACTCGCACGATCGCCACATTTGCCTTGCGTTTGTCACGCTCAGCCATAGCATCCCAGGCAACCTTGCCACTGCAAAACACGATGCGCGTCACGCCTTGTGCATTTGGTGCCGATGGATCATCAAGAACTTCTTGAAAACTGCCTTGCACAAGTTGATCAATGTGCGAGTGACTCAGCTTCATTCGTAATGGCTGTTTGGGTGCCATCACCACCAATGGCTTTCGGACTTCACGGCGAACCTGTCTGCGGAGCAAATGAAAATACTGCGCTGCAGTCGTTGGATAGCAAACTTGAATATTGTCATCGGCGCAGAGTTGTAAGAAGCGCTCCATTCGCGCTGAAGAATGCTCAGGACCTTGACCTTCATATCCATGCGGCAATAACAACACGAGACCATTGTTCTGGCCCCACTTGTCTTCTGCAGCGACAATGTATTGATCGATAATCACCTGGGCCCCATTGGCGAAGTCTCCGAATTGCGCCTCCCACATCACGAGTGATTGTGATTTGGCGTTCGCGTATCCATACTCAAAACCGAGTGCGGCATACTCGGACAGCAACGAGTCGTATACCCAGAACTTGGACCTTGCATTCGGCAGTGTCGCCAGCGGGACCCACCTATATTCGGTGTTGTAATCGACCAACGTTGAATGACGTTGGCTAAATGTGCCACGGCGCGTATCTTCGCCAACCAATCGAACAGGCGTACCTTCGATTACGAGTGAACCAAACGCGAGTGCTTCTGCCGTTGCCCAATCGACATTATGCTCGGAATCGAATTGGCGTGCCCGCGCTTCAAACTGCTTCACCAATTTTGGATGTGGAGCGAAACCTTCCGGATATTCGGTGAGGTGATGGAAGACTTCATCGAGTACTTCTCGTTTTACCCCAGTAGCCACATGTGGCAATACCCCGACTGGCGCGGGAGGTTTTGGAACAGAAATTAGATTCGGAGCCGATGCTCGAGTCTCATCGAGCGCATTCTGTAGACGGGTCTGATAGTCGGCAAGTGCATTTTCCGCCTCTTCGAGGGTGATGTCACCCCTTTTTACCAGCGTTTCGACATATAACTTGCGCACACTGCGACGTTCGGCAATCGCCTTGTACATCAACGGTTGTGTGTAACTGGGATCATCGCCCTCGTTGTGGCCGTAGCGGCGGTAACACAGCATGTCGATAACAACATCTTTGTGGAATCGTTGACGATATTCGAAAGCAAGTTGGGCGACGCGGATACAAGCCTCTGGATCATCACCGTTGACATGGAAGATCGGAGCCTGCACAGTCTTGGCAACATCACTGCAATAGTGCGATGAGCGCGCATACTGGGGTGCCGTCGTATAACCAATTTGATTATTGATAATGAGATGAATCGTGCCGCCAACGCGATAACCGCTGGTGTCGCTCATCGCCAAGCATTCGGCAACAATGCCTTGTCCGGCAAACGATGCGTCACCGTGCACAAGAATTGGCAACACAGAATACGACAATGGCGGATCGATATGATCTTGAGCCGCGCGGACTGTCCCGAGTACGATTGGATTAACCGCCTCAAGATGACTCGGGTTGGCCGACAATTCGATTGGCAGCTTTGAGCCGTTTCGCGAAACGTACGTGCCAACCGCGCCGAGGTGATACTTGACATCACCAGAACCTTGTACCGATGATGGGTCGATGTGGCCCTCAAATTCTTGAAAAATCTGATCGTAACTCTTGCCCATTACATTGGCCAAGACATTTAAACGACCGCGATGAGCCATGCCCAGAACCGCACCGTGCATCTTTGAATCCGCGACCTGTTCGAGAATCACATCCAAAATCGGAATTGCCGATTCGGCACCTTCCAACCCATATCGCTTCGTGCCGACGTACTTTGTGGCAAGAAAGCGCTCAAATGCTTCCGCCGCATTCAATCGCTGGAGCAACCAACGTTTATCTATAACTTGCTCATTTCGACGCATTCCCTCAACATGATCTTGGATCCATCGTTGTTCGTCAGTGCTTTGGATATGCATGTACTCGATACCAACGCTTCGGCAGTAAGCATCGCGCAATGTGCCAAGTAAGTCCCCAAGCGTAGATTTTCGTACTCCACCGACTCCTCCGGTGAGGAACTCGCGATCTAGATCCCAGATCGACAATCCGTAAGTAGCAGGATCAAGTTCAATCGGCATCGCCGGTTCTTGCCAACGCAATGGGTCTAGATCGGCAATAAGGTGGCCGCGCACGCGATGAACGCGAATAAGTGTGGCCACTTGCATTTGTTTATCGAGCATGCCATCGTCAGAGTCAATTTGGTTCGAGTCTTGATGCCACTTCACAGATGCGTACGGAACGCCCAGGCTGCGAAACATATTTTGATAAAAGTCATGCTCACCAACCAACAGTTCGTGCACATGTTTGAGGAATAGTCCACTTTCGGCACCCTGAATAATGCGATGGTCATACGTGCTCGAAATCGTCACTACCTTTGATACTCCGAGTAGGACTAGAGATCGTTCATCGCTTCCCTGAAACTCGGCTGGGTAATCAATACTTCCGACCCCGACAATGACTCCCTGAGTAGGCATTAGTCGTGGCACGGATTGAACCGTGCCAATTGTTCCCGGGTTTGTCAGGCTCACATTGGCACCTTGAAAATCATCGACGGTCAGTTTGTTGGCTCGCACCTTGCGAATGATTTCTTCATATGCGAGCACGAAACCGGCAAAGTCCATAGTGTCGCCGTGACGCAACACAGGAACGACGAGCGCACGTTGACCTTGACCCTTGTCCACGTCAACTGCGAGACCAAGATTTACATGAGCATGTTTCTGAATGAGCGGTTTGCCATCGGCATCTTTGAGATAAGCGTTTTTCAGATTAGGCATCGCATCCGCGATCGCTCTAACAACGGCATACCCGATAATGTGCGTAAAACTCACTTTGCCTTGGCCAGTTCGCGCCCGATAATTATTAATTACTTTCCGATTGACTTCCAATAATTTCGCCGGAACGTTACGAAAGCTTGTCGCCGTTGGCACGCCGAGACTTCGTTCCATATTCTCGGCTATAACGGACGCAACTCCTCGAATTGGCTCCGGCGGTCCATCTTCGATGACTACGACTGGGGTGGCTACCCGAGGCCTGGGTAGTTCAACCCCGAGTCCAGACTGAATTTCCGTGACCTGTTTCGAAGTCACGGGACGAACGATTTCGGCGGTGACATCCAGTTTTGGTGCGCTCATCGAGCGATAGTCGCTGAAGAACTCTTGCCAAGTTGTCCCTACCGATTCGGGCTCGTCACGGTACCGCTCGTACATTTCCTCAACTAGCCACGAATTGGCGCCATAATCTTTAGGTCGTTGCGGCTCAGACATCGGCACTTATCGTATCCGCAGGCTATTTGGTAAGCGATGTAACTAACATGATTCCATGACACGAATCAGTAAGCACACATTCATCGTTACAACGATGCTCGCTGGTGTCCTCGCAGCATGCGGTGGTTCATCAAGTTCGACCCCAACGACGGCATTGGTCGCAGACGTTGTAGTTACCGCCCAAAGCGGTCTTCGCCTTGACCAAACTTCATATTCCGCTTCATCAGGCGCAATTTCGATTGGCTACGTCAATGATGACACCATTCGCCACACGCTCGTGGTTGTAAAAGATGGCACCAAAGTTTCTGGCTTTGAGTTGGATGTGAGCAAAAAGGGCGATGTTGACCAAGGAACCGTGACATTGGAGCCAGGTACATACGAATTTTTGTGCACCGTTCCTGGGCATCAAAATATGAAAGCGAGTTTTACGGTTAAGTAAGACTTCTGCAATTACTTTCCGAGAAAAACCTCGGAAACTATCCACAAAACGAACCACAACACACCAGATGTGATGAGCGCATTCTTGTGACTCTCAAATGGCCACAGCAACTTGTTTCCAGCCTTGATTCCGCCGAAGGCCCCAATAGCGGTGAGTTCCAAAAGCACGGCGATGATAATTGCGCTGCTGACAAATATCCACGCATTGCCATACGTTGCCTCCGGGAACGCACCGGAATAAAAGTGCGGCGTGCCGACCATGAAAAAGAGCATTGACACCGAGAAAATCACATTCAGCCGCGAAGCAAGAAGCGCTTTGCGACCCGCAATTGCCGCATTCGGATTAGCTTCAGCGCCACCCAGCACATTCGCGGCGTTGGCGAGAACCACTTTTTGATTCTTCCAGATAATCATCCATACGTTGGCCGCCATCGTGATACCCAAAAGCATTCCGACAGTAATTGCTGCGTCGTGAGCCGTATGTCCAACACCAAAGAAGTCCTTGTAATAGTCTTCGATGAGACCGGTAATGAGAATTCCAGTTCCTAGTGTGGCGATTGCCGCCCAACGGAACCACCACAATGCACGGCGCGCAACTTTATCGAGGGTTATGTTGCGGGCTCTACCTTCATCGCCATAAGCGGCAAGAGCCGGTACCTGCACCAAGTTGAAGTAATAGAGCAATCCAATCCAAGTAATTCCGGCAAGTATGTGCAACCAACGGAACGCAAACGATCCGAGGTATGCCCGACTAAGAAGTTCCATTGTATTAATCCCCTTTTGTACCGATTTGCATTGACTTTAAACTAGCACGCCTCATAATCCGACTCCGCTACTAAGTTATATAGGTCATGGCTGCTGAATTTATTTACACGTGTTACAAATTGGCGCGCTTCTACCCACCCGATCGCACTGTCTTAGAGGACATTTCGCTGTCGTTCTATCCCGGAGCCAAAATCGGGGTAATTGGCTCGAACGGAAGTGGCAAATCAAGTCTGTTGCGAATTATGGCTGGAGTCGATGACGGCTACACCGGCGAGGCACGCTTAACGCCGGGTTTCTCAGTCGGGATGCTTTCTCAGGAGCCACAACTGGATTCGAATAAAGATGTACTCGGAAATGTGATGGATGGCGTGGCTCCGATTCGGGACCTACTTACCCGTTACGACGAAGTTATGGCGATGTGGGGAGAGCCAGACGCCGATTTCGACAAGGTCGGCGCACTTCAAGCCGATCTAGAAGCCAAGATCGCCGTCACCGATGCGTGGAGTTTGGAACGCAATGTTGAAATTGCAATGGATGCGCTTCGCTGCCCACCGAACGACGCTGATGTGACGAAATTGTCGGGCGGCGAACGTCGTCGCGTCGCCTTGTGTAAATTGCTGCTCAGTCGCCCAGACCTGTTGCTGTTAGATGAGCCCACGAACCACTTGGATGCCGAGAGCGTCGACTGGCTAGAGCGTTTTTTGCAGGAATACTCTGGAACCGTGGTGGCAATTACCCACGACCGCTACTTTCTGGACAACGTTGCCAAGTGGATTCTGGAACTCGATCGTGGTCGCGGTATCCCATTTTCTGGCAATTACACAAGTTGGCTGGAGCAAAAGCAAGAGCGACTCGGACGTGAGGAAAAGTCAAACGAAGCACGAGCCCGCACGTTGCAGCGCGAACTTGAATGGGTCCGCATGTCTTCCAAAGCTAGGCAATCAAAGGGCAAGGCGCGATTGGCTGCATATGAAAAACTTCACGCCGAGGCACAATCGGCTGATAAAGGCGCCGACAAACTTGAGATCGCAATTCCGCCCGGTCCGCGTCTTGGAGACACAGTGATCGAATTGAAGAATGTTCATAAAGCATTCGGCGATCGTCTGCTCATCGAAGATCTCACATTCTCTCTTCCGCCGGCTGGAATCGTTGGGATTATTGGTCCCAATGGGGCGGGTAAGACAACGTTGTTCCGCATGATCGTCGGGCAAGAAGCTCCCGACAGTGGCACAATCACCATCGGCGACACTGTGCAAATGAGTTACGTCGACCAAAGTCGTGACTCTCTAAATGCCGATGCCACTGTGTACGAAGAAATCACTGGTGGGGTCGAGTTGCTAAAAATTGGTAACCGTGAAATTAATGGCCGCGCCTACGTGGCAAGTTTCAATTTTAAGGGAAGCGATCAACAAAAGCGTGTTGGTGATCTGTCAGGTGGTGAACGTAACCGTGTTCACTTGTCAAAACTGCTGAAAAGTGGCGGGAATGTGCTGTTGTTGGACGAACCAACTAATGATCTCGACGTTGATACCCTTCGCGCACTAGAAACCGCTCTTGAGTCTTTCCCTGGATGCGTTGTCGTAATCAGCCACGATCGCTGGTTCCTCGATCGAATTGCAACCCACGTTTTGGCATTTGAAGGGGAAAGTCAAGTGCATTGGTTTGAAGGCAATTTCAGCGACTACGAAGTATGGCGTAAGAAGAAACTCGGAATCGCCGCCGACCAGCCACATCGACTTAAATACAAACCGTTGACTAGATGAACTCGTCCCTTCGTAACATTCGTCTGACCTGCGTGACCACGTTCATCGCCGGTATTTCCGGAATGATCATTTCATCCGTTGATGGAAATAATGTTGGACGCGTCACCACTTTCGGTGTTTTCAGTGCAATCGGTGCACTCGTGTTACTAGCCTCTTCCACGATTGCCAACCGCAACCGTATCGAAATATTTGACGATGCCGCCGCTGAACAACTTGAGCAACAGATCACCGCTCTCGTAACAAATGGAGCAGACGAAACATCTCTACGCAAAATAGTGCGCGATGCCACTCGCCTCGGGCGAAGTGCTTTGTGAACATCACCGATCACGAACTGGCCGAAAATCTTGCAAGTGAAACCGGCAAACTACTAATTTCGTTGCGCCAACAACTCTTTGATGATGGTGCTTCGCCGTGGTATGTGATGGACGCAGGCGACGCAATTGCCCACAAATATCTCGTTGATTCGTTGAACGAATTTCGGCCCGCCGATGCGGTGCTATCGGAAGAAGGCGCCGATAGCCAACTACGCCTCTCGGCAGATCGAGTGTGGATTATCGATCCATTAGATGGCAGCAATGAATACGGCGAAATTGGACGCGCCGACTGGGCGGTGCATGTTGCTTTATGGGAACGCACCGATATTTCCTCCGGTGATCTCACTGCTGGAGCGGTTGCACTTCCGGCCTACGGCATCACGTTAAGCACCGCAATTCCGCCTTCAATGCCACCGCGCGTGGAGGGAAATCCGCGCCTTGTGGTGTCACGAAATCGCCCCTCGCGCGAAGTCGTAATGGTGGCTCAAGCCCTTGGATGCGATGTGGCCCGACTTGGTTCTGCCGGCGCCAAAGCGATGGCCGTCGTGCTCGGCGAATCCGATATTTATGTTCACGCAGGTGGGCAGCATCAATGGGATTCTGCTGCCCCAATTGCGGTAGCCCGTGCCACGGGTTTGCACACCAGTCGCATCGACGGTTCGCCACTTGTCTATAACGAACGTGATACGTGGCTTCCCGATCTTGTCGTGTGCCAACCGCACCTTGCCCAAAAGGTGTTGACAGCGCTTCGCGAAGGCAGACTTGATGAGTGAATTCTCCCCAAATCGCTGAATCGCCGGATCGAATCTGGGGTGCCTTTACCGAAATTGGGCCATGGGTACTAATCGAAGAAGATATTGCCTGGCAACATCAAGCGGTTTCACTGAGACAATCCGCGCAGGGCGAGATTCCACAACTTACGAGAGCATCCCGGATTCCACCGGTGACGAGACTGGCCTCAGTTGTCATTGTTTTGGCGCGAGCACTTTTACCTTGGTGGATGCGCAAGAAATTCAATAAATTCTCCACTCCCGAAGCTTCGCGAGCTTATGTTTCGCTTCGCCTTCGCCAAGCCGTCGAACGACTTGGTCCCACTTACATCAAACTCGGTCAAATCATTTCTAGCGGTGAAGGACTATTTCCAGTTGAGTTGGTTAGCGAGTTCAAACTCTGCCGCGACCAGGTTCCTGCGGAGTCCTTTGAACGAGTGCGCTTGGTGCTGGAGCAAGATTTAGGCGCGCGCCTTGATGACGTCTTTGCCCGAATTGACACCACACCACTGGCGGCCGCATCCATCGCCCAAGTCCACGCCGCGAAACTTTTCACAGGTGAAGAAGTAGTTGTCAAGGTGCAACGACCGCAAGTGTCGAAACTGGTGCGCAAAGATTTGAAAGTTATGGCTTGGCTGGCACCTCACCTCATGGGCCGAATCAAGATTGCGGCACTCGCCAACCCGCCAGCACTTGTTGAATTGTTTGCTGAGACAATTGTCGAGGAACTTGATTTTCGAATTGAGGCCGACAACATGCTGGCAATTGCCAAAATGCTCCGTGAACTGAAGCAAGACGGCTATATCGTGCCACGACCACATCCGAAACTTGTGACACGGCGCACATTGGTCATGGAACGATTGGATGGGTTCAAATTCGATGATGTTGTTGGCATGAAAAATGCCGGCATCGATACTGAAGCGGTGATTCGCACTGGCATGATCGCCTTTATGGAAGGTGCATTGATCCACGGAATCTTCCACGGTGACTTACACGGCGGCAACTTGTTCGTTCTCCCCGACGGTCGCACCGCTCTTCTGGATTTCGGAATCGTTGGTCGGCTCACCGGGAAACGTCGAATGGCATTTCTGCGCCTGATGCTCAGTGCCACCACAAATCACGTCAAAGGTCAAGTCGAAGCATTGCGTGATCTGGGGGCTCTCCCCGATGACACCGACATTGACGCTGTGATTCGTGATCTCAATCTCGGTCAACCGGTGATCGATCCGACCACACTCTCTGGCGAAGAACTCGTCAAAGAAGTCCAGCGACTCGTTAAAGCGATGCTCGGTTACGGCGCACATATGCCCAAGGAGCTGATGCTGTACGTGAAGAACCTGGTGTTCTTAGACGGAGCAATTGCTCGGCTTGCACCAGATCTGGACATCATTGGCGAAATCACGTCGATTTCAATGCTCTTTGCCCAACGTCACGGCGAACAACTTGGTCGCGAACTTGGAATCGATCACACGCAGGTCGAAATCAACTTAGACAGCGTTAAAGCCGGACTCGGCGTGGATGCGAACACCAATAAAATGACCTACAGCGACCTACAAAAGCGTCGCGGAATTATTCACAAACGCATGCGCGAGCACGCCGGGCGCTGATCTAGTTTTTTACCTATATATATGAGACTGATCGTTGCTCACTGCAGTGTCACCTACCAAGGTCGTCTTGAGGCCTCATTGGGCAAGGCAACCCGATTGTTGATGGTCAAGGCCGACGGTTGTGTGGCAATACATTCGGACGGAGGTGCTTACAAGCCACTTAACTGGATGAATTCACCAAATACCATTGTTGAACACACTGATCGCTGGGTGATCACCAACCCTAAAGGTGAAATTCTGACGATTCATTTGGATGAAGTTTTCAGCGATTCAAGTCATGATCTCGGCGACGACCCAGGGCTTTTAAAGGACGGAGTGGAAGCGCACTTGCAAGAATTGCTTGCCGCCATTCCGGCGACGATCGAATCCGGACTCACCCTGATCAGACGCGAATACCCCACCGCGATTGGACCAGTGGACCTGCTCTGTCGCGACGCTCAAGGACATACTGTCGCAATTGAGATTAAGCGACGCGGTGAAATTGACGGCGTCGAGCAACTCACCCGTTATATCGACTGTTTGCGCGCCGATTCGTCATTGGGCGACATCCGTGGCATCCTCGTGGCCCAAATTATTAAACCTCAGGCTCGGGTGCTCGCCGAAAGCCGCGGTATGGGTTGGTGCGAGGTGGACTACGACAAATTACGCGGCACTCGAATAGACGAGTTGCGCTTATTTTGACAGTTGAACCTCAAAATCACACGTGAATCAATCCGCAAAAAATTAGAGTTGCTTTCACTCGCGGATTTTCGGTCTTTGACGAACCAGCGATTCCATATTTGAAATAAATGCGACTCAGCACTCGCTCTATTGTCTTTTCCGAGGTAAATATTTCCCGCGCAATTACAGCGTTCGCCTTACCTTCGGCCACTAGCCGCATTACAGTAATTTCCTGGTCGCTGAGATTAATTTCGTTCATTGCATTTCTCCCCCTTAGGGGATATCCCTCAATCTGAATTACCTCTTGCGTTATCCCCACCACCACCATACACTCAGCGTGGTCAATCAAACACTTAGAGAGAGGATCACTTATATGAAATTAGTCGTGGCAATTCAGAGTTTCTTCACGGCACCAAAGCCGCAGGACGATCGCGGAGCAACGGTCGTTGAATACGCCCTGCTCGTGGCGCTCATTGGCCTTGTTGTAATTGGGGCAATTACCCTATTTGGTCAGCAACTATCCGATTTCTTCGGTGGCCTTGGCGACCAGCTTCCAACCACTACAACAGTTCCGTGATCTAACGACTGTGCGAATTACGCGCAGTTCGAAACATTCACCGACAAAAAGCGATCGCGGTATCGCCGTGCTGGAGTTTGCATTAGTGGCTCCCTTGATGTTGATCATGCTCGTCGGAGTCATTGAATTCGGACGTGCCTACAACGTTGTCATTTCACTTCAGGGGGCTGTACGAGAGGGGGCACGCTCGTTAGCGCTGGGTGAGAACTCGACGACCGTAGCCAATGTCGTTCGGGCATCTACTGCTGTGACTATCGATGGGATCCTACAGACCCCCTGCCCCGTCGCCGGCGGCACCGCGACTGTAAAGGCAAATCAGATGTTCACGTTCGGAATTCCATTCGTTCCATTGGGTTCGATGACGCTCGAGGCAAAAGCTTCGATGAGATGTGGGTTGTAAAGAGAAAACATGGGCCAATCAACTCGAAATGACCGTGATCGCGGAATTATCCTCGTTTGGTTTGCGGCTTTTGCCGTTGTGCTTTTGGGCTCAGGGGCTCTTGCCATCGATATGGGCGCCTTATGGAGCGAGCGACGCCAACTTCAAAACGGAGCCGATGCGGCGGCACATGCCGTAGCGGTCGACTGTGCAAAGACAGCCTGCACTCAATCACAGTCACTGGCACTCTCTTACGCGCGCCTCAATGCAGCCGACAACGAAACAGCTGTGACACTCTGTGGCCGGGGCGCTGGACTCACACCGTGCACACCAGTGCCAAACGGGGTCTCAACAGCAATTGGATACGTCCAAGCACTCACTAGCACATGGAATCCCGGCAGCGGTGGGTCGTCCAACCAGGTCAAATATGTCTTTGCCCCAATTCTCGACGCCCTTCAAGTAGGTCAGACAGTTCGGGCCAGTTCAACCGTGATATGGGGTGCACTAAATACGCAGACAGTATTGCCGATGGTTATTTCAAAGTGCGCGTTTAATCCGGCGTGGATTGCCGCCGACGGATCACTATCGGTACCGAACACTCAAATTGAAATCAAATTCGATTTCGACTCCGATGATGACGATGACGACGATTGTGACGACGACTGGCCATTTGGATTCGACTTTCTGAGAGATTCAACTAACAATTGTGGATCCATCCCAATCCAAATTGCGGCCGGCGGGGCCATATTGGATGCCGGCAGCGAAGGAATTCTGCCGAGATGTCGACCCGTCATCCGAGCGCTCTACGACGCTAACCAAGTTTTCGTGCTACCGATTGCGATTTCGCGGACACGCCCTGGCTCGCGTTCGACCTATACCGCCGATGGTTTCGCCTCGTTCAATTTGTGCGGTTATGCCCTCGGTGGCGGCTTCATCGCAAATTCCTGTTCGACAATCTGCACGGGATCGCCGTCAGATTTCCGCATTTGCGGAACATTCAAGACACAGACATTCAATAGTGGCGCATTGGGAATAGGCACCGATTACGGAACCCGCATCTTAAGGATGATCGGATGAGGCGATCAATCAGGATCGCCGCAGGATTTGTTTTGGCAATAATTGGAACAGTCATACTCGTCACAGTTGTCAATAATCAGTCTTCAACTACCACCAGCCCAGTGGTAAACCTCGGCCCAGTGGTGATCGTGAAATCTGCCATTCCGCGGCAAACACCAATTGAATTGATTGGCGGCAGCATTGCAGTTGTTCAGATACCAGCAAATTTAATCGCTCCGGGCGCGGTCGCATCCCTCGACGAAATCACGGCCGGCTTCGTTGCATCTACGGAGCTTCTTCCTGGAGAGCAGCTTTTTGTCGCCCGGTTTACTAGTCCGCAGAGTCTGGCCCGAATTAAAGTTCCAGGTTCATTGCAGGAAGTCACTATTCCGGTTGTTCCAGAACGCGCAATCGGTGGCGCATTCATACCAGGCGACACGCTTGGAGTTATCGCCTCGTTTGAAACTGGCACAGGTGGTCAGAACACTTCATTCATCCTCCATGGCGCACTCGTCACTGCAATTCAATATTCCGCAGCAGATCTAAGCGCAGCCGATGGCTCCGTCAGCGGTAGCGAGACGAGTGCGCGAACAGCACCGACTAATCAACTTCTGATCACATTTGCAGTTTCCTCTCTAGATGCGGCGCGATTGGTTTTTGCCGCCGAGTTTGGAAGTATTTGGCTGAGTCTTGAAGGACCGACCGCCAATGTTGGGGGCGAGGGAATCATAACTTTCGAGCGATTGCAAGCGCCGCGATGACAACTCCAACTATTCATAGAGTTGCAATTCTTGGAGAACTTGGTGCCAACGCCACAATCGATTCGATCTGTTCATCAAGTTTCTTTGACAACAAAGTTGAATTCATCGGCCTCGTGTTCGAATCGGCAATGACAAGCGATATTGAGGGCGTTGCCACAGACCTACTCACGTGCGAACCAACTGCAATCTTTATCGGGTCGGATGTACCGACTGTCTTTGCCTTCGTCTTGGCCCGACGGCTGCTTTTGTTATCGGCACCAACCGAGATCGTGTTGGTGAACACAACATCCACCGAAAACTGGGCATTGGCAGCACTCATCGGTATTCACAACCTCGTCGATCCAAATTCCGGCGAACAAGACTTCATTTCGGCAATCGGCGTCGCAGTCGAACGCGGGGCACGAATGCTCGCTCATTTCGGCGCCAGCACTCACGTTGAAAGGAAGCGCGGGCGACTAATCGCAGTTCTTTCGCCTAAGGGTGGCTCAGGAAAAACTACCGTGGCCGTCAATGTGGCGACGGCCATTTCCCAAGTCGCACCGAACCGGACTCTGTTGATCGACTATGACTGTCAATTTGGTGATGTTGCGACTTCGCTGGGGATGACTCCGGAGCGGACACTGACGGATCTAGGGAATCTTCCTCATCTTGACGCAACGTCGGTCAAGATGTTCATGACACGAGATCAATCGGGTTCACTTTTGGTTTTACCTTCGTCCAGCAGCCCAGAAGAGGCCGACCACATTGACAAAGCCGTCGCCGAGGAACTGCTTGACATCATGCTGTACGAATTCGATTACATAGTCGTTGATACTGCCGCTGGAATAGATGAGCGCAGTTTGGCAGCAATCGGATTCGCCACAGATCTCATTCTCATTGCAAACATGGATGTCTCTAGCGTTCGCAACCTGATCAAGGAACTCAAAATTCTCGATCGTCTTGGCAAACCGAGTCAGACTCGACATTTTGTACTTAATCGAGTTACTGCAGATTCCGGCTTGAAGATCGACGCGATCATTGACGCGGTGGGGATTCCGATCAGCAATCAGATTGCCACATCATCACTCATACCTAGGCAATCGAATTCTGGCAAAACAGTGGTGATCTCGGATCCAAAATCTACTGAAGCGAAGAGTTTCATCAACCTTGCCCACAAGTTTTTGAGTCCCGACGACCTATCCACAGCGGTTTCATCTAAGCGACGACGCTGGAGGCGATGATTACATGAGACTTTCCGACTATCTTCTCGAGCGTGAACGCGAAGAGGACCCGACTCTTGAGTTTCAGCGACCAACTGCCGCCGATCCAATGTGGCTTGTTCGCAAAAAACTCGCCAGCGCGTTGTATGAACGACTTGGGACCAGACTCTTTGATGCTCAACTCGGACAGGAACGACTGGAAGAAATCGTAAGCGGCCATATTGATGATTTGCTGATTGACGAGGGAACCCCACTGAGGGATGCTGAACGTGCAGTATTCATAAGTCAAATTCTTGACGATGTAATGGGGCTTGGCCCAATTGAGCAATTTCTCCACGACTCCAGTGTTAGCGAAGTAATGGTCAATTCGACTGATCCAATTTATATAGAACGCGCGGGAAGAATCGAACGAACATCAGTGCGATTTGCTTCACAGGAGCATCTGCGGCGAGTGATTGATCGCATTGTTTCAGGTGTTGGACGACGAATTGATGAATCCTCGCCAATGGTGGATGCCCGCCTTGCCGACGGATCACGAGTAAACGCAATTATTCCTCCGCTGGCCGTTGACGGACCTGTGCTTACCATTCGCAAGTTTTCAAATGACAAACTCGATATCAATCAACTCATCACTATGGGTGCGATCACCCCTCAGGCGGCGGAACTCCTGGGTGCGGTGGTTAAGGGCGCTATTGCGGTTCTCGTTTCTGGGGGAACTGGTACTGGTAAGACAACGATGCTCAATATTTTGTCGTCGTACATTTCGGATACGGAGCGAATTGTCACGATTGAAGATGCTGTTGAACTCAAATTACGTCAGCGCCATGTAGTTCGACTTGAAAGTCGGCCTTCAAACTTAGAGGGTCAAGGTGAAGTGCGAATTCGTGATCTTGTTCGAAACTCGCTTCGAATGCGACCAGATCGAATTATTGTTGGTGAAGTTCGTGGAGCAGAAGCCCTCGACATGCTTCAAGCCATCAATACCGGTCACGACGGTTCGCTTGCAACGATCCACGCAAATTCTCCTCGTGACGCTCTTTCGCGGCTTGAAACAATGGTGATCATGGCTGGATTTGAACTTCCATTGCGCGCCATTCGAGATCAAATTTCTTCTGGTTTTGACATCATCGTGCAAATGACGCGTTTCCGCGATGGCTCGCGCAAAGTCACGCAGATCACAGAAATAAGTGGGATGGAAGGCGACATCATCACGCTTACCGACCTCTACACATTCGATTATCAAAGTGGCGTGGATTCAAATGGTCGAAAAATTGGCTATTTGAAGTCCAGCGGAATTCCACCTTCGTTTTTGGGCCGTCTCGCCGACCGAGGAATAGAGTATTCCATCGCTCAAAATCGAGCGAAATGATCCGGTTGTTGAGATACCTTTCGGCGGCGTGTCTGACAAGTGCGACGTCGTTTTGGATGATCTCGACTGCGGGCTCGTCGACCAGCGCCGAAGCCAAGGGAATAAGTTCCGCAATCTCGGAAATAGGCATCGATATCGAAGACATAAACTTGACCGAGTTCCCGACGGTCCAAATCAGCCTCAGGGTCCTTGGAGGACTCGAATCAATACTGGCCAATGGCGGATCTTTCAATATCGCTGAAGATGGCCAGGCACGGCCAGCTACCAGCACCAGATTCTTGAGTAGCGAGGGTCTCAACGTCATTTTGGTCATTGACCGCTCGGGATCAATGGCGGGAAAACCGATAAATGCAACCAAGAAGGCCGCAGTCGGCTTCATAACTTCATTGCCGCCTGAAGTATCCATCGGCTTGGTCAGTTTCGGTTCTGATGTGACGTTGGATGTCGAACTAACAAGAGATCGATCCCGCCTCATGGATGCCGTATCGACGATTAGGGCTGACGGTCGAACTGCACTCAATGATGCTGTCGTCTTCGCTTCAACCCTTTTCGCACCAACTAGCGAACGTCGCGTGATGATCGTGCTGTCTGATGGCGGTGATAGCACTAGTTCAGCACCGCTGGACAAAGCTATTGATGCGACGAGCGGCATTCGCATGGAAATCATTGAACTTATTACTTCCGAATCTAATCACGATTCGCTTGTCCGACTTGCTGCCCCACAATTGGTTCGGGCCACACCCAATCCAACGGAACTTGACGAACTTTACGCAAGTATTTCGGAAAGTTTGGTGGGTCGAGTCGAAATTACATATATGTCGAATGCCCGCGACGGAGAGCACGTTGAACTTACTGTTCGTCTGGTCGACATCAATCAAACGCGCCAGGCCAAAAAGTCGTTTAGTGCACCTGCGCTTTCGGTATCACCGACCCTCAAAGATGCAAACCCCGACTCGGTACCTTCGGCATCTAGAAATACCCAAAGTTCAAAAAATTTTTTCGCATGGGGTTTGCCCATTTCCATTTTGATTATCTTTGCCGGATTGCTTCTACTTTTGATTTCACTTTTCGTAACACCTGACCGTTCATTGAGGCAACGGTTGTTTCCCATCAACCCTTCCGTCGTCAATCATTCCGCCACTCAAAAAGTTGCCACAGCGATTGATCGTCGCCTACAAAACTTAGACGCATACAAACGATTAGTGGCCAAAATTGAAACCTCCGCAATAGAGCGAAAGGCTCCGGTGTTAGTTCTAAATACGTTGATGGTCACGGCTGCCTCAGTGATCGCCAGTTACGCCTTAATGAATCTTCCTGGTGCACTGATTGCCATGTTCGTGATTCCATTTGGATCACTTAAATTACTAAAGCGTAAAATTCGGCGCCGACGCGCAGAATTCATCGCCCAATTGCCAGACACACTGCAAATGATGAGTTCGATGTTACGTTCCGGATACGGACTTGTACAAGCGCTAGACACAGTCGCCAATGAAGCTGACGAACCAACACACAGCCTGCTTGGACAAGTAATGCTGGAAGTTCGAACTGGTCGCGATCTGATTGAGTCCTTGCGCGCCCTTGCCGCACAGATTGACAGCCTTGACGTTGACTGGGTCGTTGCTGGCATCGAAATTAGCCACGAAGTTGGTAGCGATCTTGCGACAACCCTCGACACAGTTTCGGATACGGTCCGCGAGCGCGAAAATCTTCGAGGTCAAATCAGTGCCCTCACCGCCGAAGGACGATTGTCGGCATACGTGATGCTTGCACTTCCGCCAATCGTTGGAGTGATGTCCTTCGTGGTGAATCCAGACTTTGCTCGCGTACTTTTCGAAGGCATCGGATTTCTTCTCCTTGCATTCACCGGATTTTTGATGTTGATCGGTTTTACTTGGATGCGATCGATCATTGCCAAGGTGTCGTAAATGTTCAGTCTGATTGGTTCCGCCCTCATCGCCTGCGGTGTTGTCTTTGCCGTTTGGTCGATCACTTCATCGAGTGGTACGACGGCTCTCCAACTAATAGATCCTCGGGCCGGCACTAATTCGCATGGCGCTTCGAACGACACATTTATGGGATCTTTCGCAAAAGCGCTTTTCCGGGTAAGTCCGCCTCAACGCATAGCGCGATTGAGAAAAGTTGTACAAATGGCCAGCGAATTAGATACGTACTCGCTCGAGCGAATACTGGTTTTGAAGTTTGCTGGCTCGCTTACCGGCGGATTCATCGCCATTCTGTATTTCATTAAGAACCCGGGACTTCTCGGAATCGTTTTCGTCACGATTGGAACCATCGGCGGATTTGTTGTTCCTGAAATGCTTGTTTCATCGCGAGCGAAGGTGCGACAGGATGCCGTTCGTACGGCGTTGGCGGATGCGATTGATCAGCTCGCGGTAACCGTTCGGGCCGGATTGAGCGTGGATTCGGCGTTGGTGCGAGTTAGCGAAACCCTGCGGGGACCCCTTGCCGAAGAACTGAGTCGAGTTGTTCAAGATATTCAGTTTGGAGTGTCGCGATCGGATGCCTTACACGCGCTAGCCAAACGAATGGACATCTCGGAACTGAATTATTTTGTTCGAGCCCTAGTCCAAGCCGACTCGCTCGGAGTATCGGTCACGTCAACATTGACTAGTCAATCCGAGCAAATGCGAATTCGCCGAAGACTCCGATCCGAAGAAAAAGCGATGAAACTGCCGGTAAAAATCCTGGCACCAACACTTCTCTGTATTTTGCCGGCTTTGATGATTATTGTGCTCGGACCAGCGGTCATTCAATTGATGCGCAACCTGCAAGTTTGACGAAACCAAGATCTTTTTTCGACTTATAGCCCACCTTTGACGGCTGAATAAACGAAAACTGCCAGAGTCCCACATGCAAGAAATGGTCCAAGCGGCATGTCGTCCTTTCGATTGGCTCGCCCCACAATGAGTAGGCCAAGTGCAAATATCGCCGCCAGTAAAAAAGACGTCACGATGGCGAGCACGACAGTCTGAACACTGATCCAACCGGCATATAAGCCAATTACCGGCGCCAACCGAACGTCTCCCCCGCCCATTGCACCGCGTCCAATCCAATACAAAAATCCAATTAATGCAGTAGCCACCACGACCCCAATCGCTGAACTCGCAATTCTTGGTAGATCGTTCTCGACAATTGCCGCGGCTACCAAGAGTGGTAATCCCGCACCAAAAATTGCGTAGGAAAGTCTTCGCGGAAGTCGATGAGTGCGAGCATCAACCCAACTTGCCGTTAGCAATCCCAACGACAAAACCCAGGTGGCGATAACAACTGCCCAATTATCAAGGAGAGCTGAAATCACAACAAAACAAGTGGTGAAGATCGCTACGGAAACCACAACTTCAATACTCAAGCGATTCTGACTCGTTCGGCCAGTCGAAGGTGATCGCTCAAATCCAGCCAGCGAAGTACCGATTGAGAGCGCAATGAACCCGGCGGACATTCCTGCAATCCCACTTACTAAAATTCGAATCACGTACTCATTGTGTCACTTAGTATTCCGTTCAGGAGAACGCAGTGTTGTCAAAGTTATTGTGGCTGGCGACCCATGAATCCGACGAGTCGATCGATTGCCGGCGCACTTAGGGCAACCTCGACAATGTTTGCGAATGGCTGGTTCTCGCCACGGTACTGAGTCGGCAATGTTGAAACAGCTCGGTCATATGTGGCCTGGGCCTCATCTTCGGTGTACGGGACTAGTTGACCGGTTGCGTTTGCAAGATCCCAGCCATGTGTGAGGTACTCCATGACCGTCATATTGAACACCATCTCCGCCGGCATCTCATTGCCCATCATCTTGATCTTGCGATCAAAACCATATTTTTTCCATCCATTAAGGAGACTCGTGGCGGCTGCGTTGAATTCAGTGGCCGGGTGAATTTGGCAATGGTAGTTGGAGGCATCCCCCTCGTAGGTCCGACCATTGCAATCGGCATCGAACACTTGCAACCAGCCGACTATGTGGTTGACAAGATCATCTACCTTGTATTCAGAGCACGGCGTTGGCAACTTCTGCATATCCTTCTTGGTGCCCTCCATAAGGTCGCCCGTTTTCGCCAATACTCCAGTCAAAAGCTCGATCTTGTCCATCTCCGTGATGGTAATCCAGCATTTGATATCGCGCGACTATTTTGCGTCGGTCGAGCTCGCTCCACTTCGAGCGAACCGGGCATGCACAACGGTGGGCGAACTGACGAACTCAACGCATTCAAGGCCGATTGGTCCGTCACTTAGATTGTCGAATAATCGCGTGCCTCCGCCAAGCAAGATTGGTGCAATCGCAACATGCATTTCGTCAATGAGCCCAGCGTTCAAATATTGCTGAATGGTGATCGGGCCACCACCAACTCGGATGTCTTCACCATTGGCGGCATCGAATGCTTGCTCGAGGGCTGAGGCGAATCCGTCGGTTACGAAGTGAAAAGTTGTTCCACCTTTCATTTTGATTGACTCACGATCGAAATTGGTAAGCACAAAAACAGGGTGGCGAAACGGTGGATCATCGCCCCACCAACCTTTCCAGTCCTCGTCGGTCCAAGGTCCTCGGATCGGGCCGAACATGTTTCGTCCCATAATGGTTGCCCCGATGTTGAGTTCACCTAATTCGATAAACTGATTGTCGAGACCTTTCTCACCACCTTTCATTCCGTGAAGCGCACGCCAGGATCGAGTGGCAATCGCCCATTCATGTATCTTCATTCCGCCGATTCCCATCGGGTTGTCGAGTCCTTGATTTGGTCCGGCGGCGTACCCGTCGAGTGAAATCGTCAAATTGTGAACGCGTAGTTTTGGCATTTGCTCGACCTCCTGAGGCGATACTTATGAACGTGTCCCTAACCGGTGTTTGCCTTCGATTTTTCCGAAGCATGCCAGCGTAAGGCGAACCAAGATAGGGATCCCCTCCTCAGATGAGAAAGCGCAAATACTCGGTACCGCCAAGGAGCTCAAGTCGACGCCAAAGCACGCGATTGTCGGTTGATTGACTGTGGTGGCAGCGGATCGCCTCGAGTTGGCGGGTTCGGTCGACGGATATGGCAAAGTCGAGCTCAGTCTCGCCTCGTCCGACGAAGGTGGTAGAAAACTCGTCATTGAGGACGTGAGCAACTTTTTCGGGAATGGCCCAAGCGAGAACTCGAAGTTCTAACACCGGGGCAACGCCAAGGGCAGCTTGCGTTGCGTGTTGGTGGTCGGGATGTCCGGTAATTCCGCCGTCGTCAAATACCAAAAGGACTGCTGGGTCGATTTTCTGGGAATAGGCCGAAATTCGATCGCGAAGCTCATTGAGCGGCTGGATGTTGAGCGCGCCGTCAGGATATTGGAGAAGATCGACTTGAGTGACTCCCAGAACCTGTCCGGCTGCCGTCAGCTCAGTGCCGCGGAGTTCGCCGAGCGCACTGGAATTTCCGTTGAGGGTGGATGCTTCACCGTGGGTGAAGCAGATCACACTGACCTGGCTACCCGCATCGACGAGAGTGCTGATGATCGCCCCGAGACCAAAAGATTCATCGTCGGGGTGAGCGCAGACCGCGAGCACACTCGAATATGCAGGAAGTGCGTTTCGCATCTTTGCTAAGAGCCTCCCATCATGCCGTCGCCTTCGTCCATCATGTTCTGCCCGTTGCGCATCATAGTTTCGCCCTGTCCCATCATTGCCAGACCGGACTCCATCATCCTTTGACTGTCAGTCATCATTTGATTTCCCATTTCAGTCATGCCGCCATCACCAAGCGCTACACCTCGATCCATCATCGCTTGACCAGCGTCGCTCATTCGTTGGCCGCTATCGCTCATCTGCTGACCGTTGTCGATCATCATCTGACCGCCGTCGCGCATGTTCGCGCCATTGTCGCGAAGCATCGTTCCGGAATCACGGTTCGACGATCCGCCGTCCGCGCACCCGGCCAATGTCAACCCGACGATCAGAACCGCGATCGCCACAGTCGCCACTTTCCGGCTCGATATGAGCTTCCTATTTATGTCCATATTCTGTTTCTCCTCATCTTTCCGTCCAACCAACGATCGTCCGTCTATTTACATTGCCCAAATTCTTGGCATGTTAAACTCAGGATCGAACACGCCGCAAATCCATTTCTTTTGGCTAATGAGTTTCAAAATATTGGTGACAGATTGTTAGGCGACGCTCACCACATCAAGTCCAGAAATACCGGCGAAATCGTCTGCATTGGCTGTGTACAGCGACAACCCATTTGCAATTGCGACTGCGGCAATGAAGGCGTCATAGGACCGAGCCTTAGATTTGCTGCCACGAGCACGAAGCTCGGCACCCACTCGTCCATACACTCGTGCGACTGTTGCATTGACCGGTAGAGGATCAAATGCCGCCTCGACTTCCTGGAGTAAAATTTGCCTCTTAGCGCGTTCGGTTGCATCCGTTGCGATAAGCGGTCCAACGCTCAACTCGGCAAGCGTAATTACGCAAATCATTGATAGTTCGGGGAGTTGACTTGTAATTGTCGCATTCGACAAAGCAATTACAACTGAAGTATCTAGGAGTCCCTGTGTTTTGTTCATATTGTCTGATCAATAAACGAATCAATATCGTGTCGCAGTCGCGAGGCATCAACGGTTGGCACATGTTTGAAACGCTCAATGATCGCTTCACGACTCAATAAGTTTCGACCCAACGGTTTTAGTTCAGCCACCGGATCTCCGTCTCTGGTCACTACAAAGCTTCGGCCAGCTTCGACTTGTTTCAAGATTTCGCCCCCCTTATTACGCAGGTCACGCACCGTTACCTCAGTCATGACGGCAGTGTATCACCTGTGATACACTGCCGATCTATATTTCCGTGGCGCCCAGGTCGCGTCTATCTTAGATGGCTAGTCAGTTGACAATCATGCCCTTAAGGTTGTCAATAAAGTGGTCTAAGGTTTACAATACTAAACACTAAGGTTGACAAAATTAAGGAGAGAACTTTCGGTGACAAGAATACGGGCAAGAGGCGAAGATATCCGACATTTCATCCTCGCGCATGTCGAAGAACATCCATCTGACATAAGCAAGCTAACGGCGGAACATTTTGACATCACGAGGCAGGCGGTTAACAAGCATTTACATCGACTAATTTCAGAACGCGCACTTAACGAATCGGGACAAACGCGAAATCGCATCTACCGAATTGTGCCGCAGATCGAATGGGATCGCGTGTATGACACTGCTACCGGTCTTGAGGAAGACGTCGTATGGCGAAACGATATTGTGCCAGTGCTCACTCCAATGCCAGGCAACATAAGTGACATCTGGCATTACGGATTTACCGAAATGTTCAACAACGCGATCAATCATTCCGGCGGTTCTGAAATCTACGTTAAGCTTCAAAAAACCGCTGGGTATACAAAGATGTCAATTTCTGACAATGGCATTGGAATTTTTAAAAAGATACAAACCGAATTAAAACTATTGGATGAGCGACACGCCATATTCGAGTTGCATAAGGGAAAACTCACAACCGACCCCAAACACCATACTGGCGAAGGAATTTTCTTCACATCTCGAATGTTTGATGAATTCGACATTCTCTCTGGTGGTGTTTATTTCGGTCACATCTTTGGTGATTCTCATGACTGGATAGCGGAGCGTGATCGCTTTAAGCATGGAACGTCGGTCTGGATGAAAATCGACAATCACACGTCCAGAACGGTAGCCAAAGTATTCGATCAATTTTCTTCTGCAGATGACTTTGGATTCAATAAAACTGTGGTTCCAGTAAAACTTGCTCAATATGGAAATGAGAAACTAATTTCTAGATCGCAAGCAAAGCGGCTCTTAGCAAGGATAGAACTATTTAAAACCGTGATATTTGATTTCACTGATATCGAATCTATTGGCCAAGCATTCGCTGATGAAATTTTTAGAGTGTTTGCCAATCAGCATCAAGATATTCAACTGCTCGTGAATGACGCGAATCTAGCAGTTGGGAGAACGATCGAAAGAGCAAAGTCAGGCATTTCAATTGAAAAATGAAATTCGAGATTGATTCTGTGCAGTATAATTTGACGACGCTTTCAATTTCTAGTGATTGAAGCTAGGAATTGCCGAGATGTAGTTCCGATGCAACTCTCCCAATTGAATAATTCGAGAAACTGACTGAAACCGAATCGAAATCGCTCGATAGATCCGAACTTTCCTAGTTTGTATAAAAGCGCAATTTCCAAGTATGAACAGTTCCAATATTAGAAATATTGAATTGCGATCCAGAGGACCCCTATCAAAAATTATGATAATTTATGCCAATGGGAAATTCACGACGAGCCTGCCTGTGGATTGTGGCGATACATACAGGTGTTGCTTTCGTCCATAATCAAGCACATCGACAAATCGACGTGACACTTTCCAATTTTCAGAGTACTTACGCACTCGTTGTCATTGTTATTGCGCCAGCCGTGGCCGCAGCCATTATTTGGCGCGGCCATCCGCGTCGAGGTGCGACCGTGCTGATTCTGTCAATGCTTGCATCGTTCGTCTTCGGAATCGTTAATCACTTCGTGATCGATAGTACGGATCAATTGGCTCATATTTCAAATGACGGGTGGGGAAGTATTTTCACAGTGACCGCATATGCACTTGCCATTACCGAACTAATCGGTGTTGCGGCTGGATTGTCATTGCGTCGCAGTTCTACTCGTTGAACCCCTGCCGGGTCATAGTTCCCCAAACCTGCTTCTTCCCTCGCAAACTCGCCCACCAACCCTCTAAGCGCCAACACGCCGTGGCCTGGCGATAGCCAACATTTTCAAGCACCGATGCAATAAGCAGCGAACTCAATTCAGTCCAGCGAGAGTACTTGTGGAAGGTCAATTCTTCCATCGCCAAGGCAAACAAGGTTACCAAGATCGCATAGCCGTAGGCCACGGCCATGAACATCAGCACATAATTTGCGCTCGTTACTTGAAGAGAGATGCCAAGGACAATAACTACGAGTCCAATCAGTTCCAAAAGCGGTGCGATCAACTCGAACAGCCAGAAATACGGTAGGGCTAACAACCCAATTCTGCCGTAGCGAGGATTGAACAACATGCCGCGGTACTTCCACAAGGTCTCCCACAATCCACGGTGCCACCTCTTGCGTTGCGCACGCAACACCTTCGCGCTTACCGGCACCTCGGTCCACGACACTGGTTCAGCCACGAACTGCACGCGATAATCGCGATGATTGTCGATCATGTACCGATGGATACGCATCACGATTTCGAAGTCCTCACCGATGCTGTCTGGATCGAGTCCACCAACTTCGACCAAAATATCTCGGCGAAACACGGCGAATGCGCCGCTGATGAGGATTAGCGCACCAAACCCTGACCAGCCGGCACGTCCAAACAAAAATGCTCTCAGGTACTCGACGACCTGGATACGCACTATCCACTGTTTGGCAAGATTCACTTCGACGATTCGCCCATCGACAACTTTGCACCCATTGGCAGCCCGAATTACACCACCAGTCGCAACAATCCGAATCGGATCGTCGGCAAATGGTTTAGTGACAACAATTAACGCGCTTGGATCAAGAATCGAGTCGGCGTCCACGCACACAACTAGCGGTTCGACTGCCGCGTTTATGCCAACGCTGACCGAATCAGTTTTCCCGGAATTTACCTTTCGCACCACAATTAACCGAGTCCGGCCGTTACGGGGAATGTGTACATCGATGATCTTGCCTCGAGTTGGCAAGTCGGACGGAAGTTCACGTTCGACTCGCACAAGATCATATGCCACTCGTAACTTTTCGAACATTCCATCGGTGCTACCGTCGTCGACCACGATGACTTCGTGCCGTGGATACTCAAGCGACAACATTGCTTGCACGGACGTGACAATCACAGCCTCTTCGTTATACGACGGAACGACAATCGAGACTCCTTGTAAGAGTTGACTGGTCATGGTTTCTTCGCGTCCGGCAAAATCCTTGCGGCGTTGTTGACCCCCGAAACCCCATGCGGCGACCCCGATCAGCAACATCAACGAGGTATTCGTAACTACGAAATAGATGAGCACCGGGATAGCAACAAACTCCAGCCCAGTGGAAAAACTCTGTCGCACAAAATCGAGAGTGTCGATCCAAAACATTACGAATCGCCAGCGTCAGGCGAAATTTGACCACGCAATCTGGCGAGGTCAATCGCACCGCGGGCAGCTCGAGCGCTGGGCGAATCGCCGACCGCGGCCGCCGCGAGTTTGGCAGTGCCAATTTCACCAAACTGAACGAGCGAGTCGGCCGCCAACTGCGCGAGTCGGCGGTCATCATCGCCTAGGAGGTGCACCAGAATGTCCAAACTTTCCTTTCGCCCCAGATCGCCAAGGGCGATAGCGCAGGTCCGTCTTAGTTCGGCCACCTCAGATGAATTCGTGTTTCGCGCCAAGGCAACGGCTTCGTTGGCACCACCCACTCGACCAAGAGCCATCGCCGCACTTACCCGGACTTCAACCTCGGTTGCGTTAGCAAGCAGGTTGGAAAGCTGCGGAGCGGCGGAAAAAATTGTTCCGTGTCCAGCGACTTGAGCACACACGTTTCGAACCGCCGCGTCGTCGGATATCAGTCCAGTTTCGATTGCAGGTGCGATCCCCACCCCCATTCCCAACAGGGCATCGATAGCGACCCAAGCCGGCAAGCCAATCCGTCCGCGAGTGGTGCGCAGAGCCTGAAGAATGCCATCGGCCGCCGACGTCGCTCCAATGACGCCGAGCGATCGAGCAGCAACCAAGCGGACATCCGCGTCTCGGTCGGTGAGCAATGGAATCAGATGCGCGGCAAGATTTCGATCCCGAACCAGGCCAAGCAAGTAAGCCCCGCGAGCCCTTCGAACTCCGGACCGCGAGGTCAGCATTTTTTTGGCCCGATCAATCTCGCCGCGCGAACGCAAGAGCGCGCTCAAATCCTCAGCCGCCGTACCGCGTACCTTGGGCAGAAAAGCGATCACACTTGGGCGGAGTCGTTCCCAAATTGGCATTGGCACGACATTCAACACTGCCTTGGCCTGTCCGCTATCGTCTTCGTCGGATGCAATTGCAAGGAGCTCTTGTCGGTAAGCCGAAAGGAAATACCTAGATTTGTCACCGGCCCGGCGGCGATGGATCTTGGCGATGACAATCACGGTGGCTGCCAAAATACAAAAAACACCGACTACGGCGAGAGTTATTGGTAAGAGTCGACCGACGCTCACTTGCTGCTACGCGCCAGAAGTGCATTGACACGGTGAACCAGTTCTCGCGGGCTAACTGGTTTGGTGATGTAGTCGTTGGCACCACTAGCAAAGGCGGCATCGACATCGGAGTCGCCGGTACGCCCCGTAAGCAAGATTACATCGAGATCTTTGGTTGCTTCGTTTGCTCGCACCATTCGTAGTACATCGAGGCCGGATAATCCGGACATCATGTAGTCAAGGATTGCAAGTCTGGGGGGATTTGTTTCGATCGACGCAAGTGCTGCCGCACCGTCATTTACCCCGACGACTTCATACCCGGCTTGGGTTAGTTTGAAAACCAGGAGGTCAAGGATGTCCTGATCGTCATCGGCGATCAAAATGCGGGGTTTGGCTGCCTCATTCATGTTGGCAATACCTGTGTGAAATTATCCACCACACGCCCTCTCCACAATCCCTGCCACACAAATGTATCGGAGACCGAGAATGATTTGTTATATATGTGAAGCGACCGCTGATTGGGCTACTTTGCCGAGTCGGGCGCAAAGTCATATGAGCACTTGCCACCCGACATATCGACGGTCAACGAATCTCAAACTCCAAAAACCGCATCGCTCAGCAAATATTTCGACTCCATGTCGAACAAATGGGTAGTGACAGGTATTGTGAATTGCCGGACCGTCCTGCAATCGGGCGGCCACTCGTCGTGGGCTAATCCGACTTCGGTCGTAAACGCATGCAGATGTTTGACGATCACTAAAGGATCAAGTTGCCAACGGCAGATCAAAGACCACGGTTGTACCTTCGCCTTCGACCGAAGTCAGTCGCACTTCCCCGCCGTGGTCGTGGACGATCTTTTTTACGATGCTCAGTCCAAGGCCGGTGCCGGGAATCAATTGGTGGGTGGCATTACTTGCGCGATAGAACCGATTAAAAAGTTGCTTCTGGTCGCTGGCTGGAATACCGATGCCACGGTCTTGGCAAGTGAACTGGATTCGACGGGTTTGCTTGTCCAGCGTGCACCTGATGGTCACTGCGCCACCAGGACGACTGAACTTGATTGCGTTGGCGACAACGTTTAAAACCGCACTTCTCATCTGTTCCTTGCCGCCTTTAACAATCGCGTCCACCGACACGACTTCAATGTCCAGCGTTATTGAACCGAGTTGCGCAGCCAAGGACAATTCCTGGCAAGTTTCATTGATCAAGTCACTCATGTTCACCTTCTCGACTTCAACTAGATCCAGTTCACTTTCCTTCTGATTGAGAACTAATAGGTCCCCGATTAGTTTGTGCAATCGAGCGCTGTTTCGGTCCATCACTTCGAGCATCCGTAACTGGTCAGTCGAAAGTGCGCTGTTGTCTCCGCTACGTAGTAACTCCAAGTAGCCCATGATCGAGGTCAATGGCGTGCGCAACTCGTGACTTACTGTCGCCACGAAAGTTGATTGTTGGCGTTTGAGTCGCTCAAGTTGTTCGATGTACTCGCTTTGATGGATTCGGTATTCAGCATCTTCGATGACCTGTGCCACGAACCTCGTAACTCGCTTGACCAGTTCGATCTCAAACTCGGTCCAGTGTCGAGACTTGTAATTCATCATGACGTAAATAACCCCGATAATCCGACCGCCCAACTCGATCGGCATGATGATGGCAGCGTGAGCCCCAGTGAACTCGTGGAAAATCTTGGAACCCTCGGAAAGGTCTTGCGAAACACTAAAATCGTCGATGACTCGAAGTCCTGATATCTGCCAGAGATCGTCGACTACCTGGCCTGCATGGGGACTCAAATCGTCCAGAGCATTTCGAGCCGGCTGCTGGCCAGGAAGGTACCATTGGGCGCCAAATTTCACTTCGTGATCACCACCAACTGTGTTGGTTTTCACCCGGTCGACACCCAGTTTCTCGCCGACCATGGAACACAGGACATCTAATGCTTGTTGAGTCCCCGACGTCGCATGGATTGCATTTTCGATCTCATGCACACTTTCCAGCATGTCCGCCCGTTTGTGTTCGGCCTCAAAGAGTCGTACGTTTTCCACCGCCACCGCCGCCTGCAAGGCGAAAGCGACGGCCAGCTGTTCGTCCTCGAGGGTGAACGGCCCGTTGGCCTTGTCAGAAAGGTAGAGGCTTCCGAGTACCACGTTATGAATAACGATCGGTACTCCAAGGAACGAGTCCATCGGCGGATGATGCAGTGGAAACCCAACTGATCTTGGATCGTCGGCGAGGTGGTCGAGTCGAACAACTTGCGCGTCGCGCATCAGTGCCCCGAGGATGCCGTGGCCCTGAGGCAATTCGCCAATTGCAACTTGCTCCTCGGGACTTAGGCCGGCAGTCACAATCTGACCCAAACCGACACCGATCACATCCAACACGCCAAGTGCCGCATAACGGGCGCCAAGCATCTGACGGGCCGACTCCACGATCCGTAGCAACAGATCTTTGAGGCTGAGTTCTTGACCAAGGGCTAGGCTCAAATCCACCAAGCCCGTCATCCGGATATTCACTTCCTCGACGCGCCGACGAGCGATGTCGGCGTCGAACTGCAAGGCGAACATTCGGACAAGCGTTTCCGACGCGCGTTCGACCAATTCCTGGGGAAATCCAAGTGGGGAATTGAAACTGCAATGGAGCCTGACCGCAACTCCGCCATCGATTTCTGCCGTCGCGGTCAATACATTTTTTCCGATTCCGCCTGCGTCATTCAGCAATTGACTCCGCCCCAACTCGGTGGAATCATTGCATCTCAGTCCCGCGCGATTCGTCGGCCAAGATGCCCGTACACTCGAATTTTTCTTGTCGGAAACTATCAGGACTGCCGCATCAAAGGCACAGAAGTTCGCCAACATTTGCAGCAAGTCAACATCGGCCATACCTCCGCGCGGCGCGGACGAGAGCCATCTAGTTGAGTCGTCTCCTACGGAGTTCACATTCGTAATCTATACACCCCTCTTGAGAGCGAAGGTCAGATCATGTTGTGATGATCTACTGAGGTGGAAGCGTACTTTCAGAGTCTGTGGACACTTGACTGTTTTTCTTGGCAAGAAACGACTGCACGGTTTGCAACAACTCACTCAAGATTGCTGGCTTAGTTACGTAGTCATTCGCACCAGCGGCGAATCCAGCCGCCTTATCCGAGTCACCTGACAGCACCGTAAGTAGTATGACCGTCAAATCTTTGACGGATTCGTTTTCTCGCACCTGTCGCAATACTTCAATACCCGATAACCCAGGCATCATCACATCGAGGATGGCTAACTCTGGAGGATCGGCTTCGATCGAAGCAATCGCTTCCGATCCATCCGAGACACCTACAACCGTGTAGCCAGCATGAGTCAATATAAACGACAGCATGTCGAGAATATCTCGATCGTCGTCGGCAACGAGGATACGGGTCTTTACTATATTGTCATTCACCCAAGTTCAATCTACCCCCAGCGCCAACGGAAGGTCAACTGTTACTGTCGTGCCCTCGCCTTCAATTGAACTCAGTTGCACCTCGCCGCCATGGTCATTGACGATCTGCTTGACGATGCTTAATCCAAGGCCTGTGCCCGGAATAAATTTCGCTGTGGCATTACTTGCCCGAAAGAACCGGCTAAACAATTCTTTTTGGTCGGCGGCCGGAATTCCTATACCACGGTCCTCGACGATGATTCGAATCCGATTGGTTCCCTCATCTAATTTGCAACAGATATTTACTACACCACCAGGGAGACTAAATTTTATCGCATTGGAAACGATGTTGACGATTACGCTCTTCAATTGTCCCCTATCGCCCAGAACCATCGCAGTCTTTGTACCAGCGTCAATTTCGAGTTTGACGGAATCGCTTTGGACAGTCGGAGGTAGCTCGCTACAGGACTCAGTAATGAGATCGCTTATCGAAACTTCTGTAGCACCGCTCGTATGCCCAACATCTTCGCTACGAGTGAGTGTCAAAAGGTTATTGATCAGACCGAGCAGTCGACTCGCGTTGCGATCAATTACTTCGATCAATCGTGACTGCTCCCCGACGAGTTCGCCGGCATATCCATCCTTGAGCACTTCCAGATAACCGATGATTGATGTCAATGGTGTGCGTAACTCGTGGCTAACGGTCGCTACAAAGTTGGCCTTCTGGCGGTCGAGTCTCGTAAGAAGTTCGATGTGCTCGCTTTGTTGGGTTCGGTGGGTGTCATCAACGATAGTTTGCGCGACGAACATTGCAATTCGTCGGACAGCAACGATCTCAAATTCCTCCCAGTGACGCGGCTCGTGGACCATGAAGACGTAGACCATCCCGATGATTTGGTCACCGATTCCGATCGGAACAGCGATGGCCGCTTGTGCATCCGTGTAACGATAAAAAATCTTGGATCGTTCGAGTTGTGCTTCCGGCGCTAGGCGCTCGTGGGAAACAAGGCTCTCTCCTGACCGCCACAGATCGTTGGCAAGGGCGTTTTGAGTCCGAATAACTTCGTCCGGAGGAACTCCCAATGGCGGCAAATCCGGTAGATGCCACTGCGCAGCCAAAACCAAATCCCGATCAGCATCTAAAGTGTTTGCCATAACTCGATCAGCGCCAAGACCTTCTCCCAGCGCGTTACATATGATCTCTAATGATTGCTGAGTATTTGACGCGCGACGAACCTCAGACTCGATTTTGGCGGCGAGCACGTGCATTTTCATCGCACGTTCTTGCATCTGCTGAAAACCAATCTGACGTTCTATAAGGACGTTGAATTCGTGGGCCATGGACATGGTTTCCAGAAGTCCTTGATGCTCCTCGGCGCGGGCACTCAAGTCACCTTCGCCTTGATGCTTCATAGTGCCACTCAAATCAATAATTGGCTTGATTATTGCTCGGGTGAGTCGTAGCCCGAAGAGCAGCATCACCAACAAAGTCACGAGAGCTGCGACGACTATTACGGCTATTCCCCTGCCTGACGCTGTCCGTGCATTTGTTCGAGCGTCGGCTCTCGCAATTTTGAGTAGATTGTCGAACTCAGTATTTGCCCGCCGGAATCCCTCGAACAGCTGGACCTCGGTGGAATCAAGTGTGGTCTCGCCTCGACTAACAGCCTGTTCAATCAATAGCGCAAATGCCAACCAACGCTCAACCGCATCGTGTTGAATTTTCTCAAGGTCGATGAATCTTGGGACAATAGCGCTACTTAAGTCGTGTGTCACGAGCGCTGAGTCAGCGTTCAAATTCACAATGGCCAAATTTATTTGCGTCTTGATGATGTAGAACTTCGCCAGATGTTTCAGGTCATGGGAAACCTGATACTGAAGTATTTCGGCCTGGGCCACGGTCATTTCTCGGAAGACTTCATCGTTGGCATCAACGACAGGGGCAACGGTCAAGATTAAATGATCGACCTGGGTGGCCTGAGTTCTCAACGACCAAATGGCCGTGACACAGATTACAACGAGAAGGACTAAGCAGAGTAAGATGATGCGGCGCGCGTTGTACGAAATAGACCTCACTCTCGACGTGCGCGAGGTCCCGTCCCCAGGTGAAACTTGGAGAGCCGATTCGTCACTCATTTTCATTCCGAACCAAGAACGAATTGACAATGTGCATCAGTTCACGCATATTGACCGGCTTTTTGATGAACTCATTGGCGCCAGCGGAGAATCCGGCGGCAACAACGGATTCACTTGTTATCACTGAAAATAGAATGACGTGAAGGTTCTTGTTGGCATCACTTTCCCGCACTCGTTGTAATACTTCAATGCCTGACAACCCGGGCATCATCACATCGAGGATGGCCAACTTCGGCGGGTCGGCCTCGATTGCGGCAATCGCGGCCGAGCCATCGACTACGCCAACCACTTCGTACCCGGAATGGGTCAATATGAGAGTAACAAGGTTGAGGATGTCCTGATCGTCGTCGGCGACGAGGATACGGATCTTGCTCGGCTCGGTCATATTGAAATTCCTGTGTGCGGTTTGGCGACACACCACTTCATCGACTATCCGAGTATCAATCTACAAGTATAAGTTGCCAAAATGGACGCGCTCAGGTGTCCGTTTTGGGGCACAAATGACCCTCTGATATATCATCGACCCTAGTTGCCTAGACGAACACTGGGAGGTCGATGACCACCGTCGTGCCCTCTCCTTCGACCGAGGCTAATCTCACTTGACCACCGTGGTCTTCAACGATTTGCTTAACGATGGTTAACCCGAGTCCAGTGCCGGGGATTACTCTTTCGGTCGCGTTGCTGGCGCGGTAGAACCGGGTGAACAGTTCTCCTTGGTCGGCGACTGGAATACCGATGCCACGGTCCTGACAACTAAACCGGATTCGACCGGTACTCTCGTCCAGCGTGCACCTGACGGTCACCACGCCCCCTAGATGACTGAACTTAATCGCGTTGGAAATGACATTGACGACCACACTGTGAATACGTCCCCTGTCGCCACGAACGATCGCATTCTGCGGACCAGATTCAAGATCGAATTCGATCGCGCGACTTTGGGCGAGCAGGGTCAGTTCTATACATGTGTCGGCGATCAGTTCACACATGGGTACGTCGGCGATGTGAACTTGTGGACCATCACTCTCGCTTTGGTTGAGCACCAACAAGTCCTCGATTAAACCACGGAGGCGATTCGTGTTGCGGTTCATCACAATAAGCATCCGGCGTTGCTCGTCACTTAGCGCTCCATTGTTGGGATCCTGGAGTATTTCCAGATAGCCGCTTATTGATGTGAGCGGCGTCCGCAGTTCGTGGCTCACCGTTTCCACGAAAGTTGTCTTCTGGTTCTCTAGTTGCTCGAGGCGTTTGATGTGATCCCTCAGATGAGCTCGGTACTCAGATTCCACGATCATTTGGGACACACTCGAGGCAACCTGGCTAACGAGCTTGATCTCGGACTCCAGCCACTGGTAAGGCTGATCGACCTTGATGACGAAAATGCTCCCGATGACTCGGTCAACCACCCCGATTGGAGAAAAAATGACAGAGCGGGCGCCAGTTTCTTTGTAAAAGTCCTGAGCCCGTTCGTCGGATTGAACCTCGGCCACGAGGAAGTCATCTATGCCAAGCGGGTGTGCGGTCCGCCACAGATCGCCAAAAAATCCGCTTCGTTTCAATGACAATTTTGACAAAAAATCCCTTGCCGATCGCAAGTCCGGCACGTGCCATTCGGCGTCGCCCGTCGCCTTATATTCGGCATCGACGGTTTTGATAATGACTCGGTCGACACCGAGCGTCTCACCCAACTTGACACACACAACATTAAGTAGTTGCTGAAGATCTGGCGCCAGACGAATGGCGCTCTCAATTTCCCGCACGCTCTCCAGCATCTTCACAAGTCGAAGCTCATCCTCGTAGCGATTTATGTTTTCGATGGCAACCGCAACCAACAGGGCAAAAGAGTGCGCTACTTGCTCGTCCTCGGCGGTGAATGGCCCGTCCACCTTGTCCGTGAGGTAAAGATTGCCGAAAACTACTCCGTGAATGACGATCGGAACCCCAAGGAACGAGTCCATCGGTGGGTGATGGAGTGGAAATCCCACTGATCTCGGATCGTCCGTGATATGCGTGAGCCGGAGAGCCTGCGGGTCGTCGATTAATGCTCCGAGGAGACCCATGCCGTGAGGCAACCTTCCGATGGCGGCCTTCTCCGCGTCGCTGAGGCCGGCGGTCACGAACTCGGCTAGCCCGGTGTGAGTCATATTCAATACACCGAGCGCCGCGTAGCGAGCACCGAGCACCGTGCGTGCCGATTCCACGATGAGGGTCAGGAGGTCGCTGAGACTGAGTTCCTGACCAAGAGCCAGGCTAATATCCACCATGCTCGCCAAGCGGGCACTCTCCATTTCGACACGGCGTTGGACGCTAAGGTTCCTTTCCGCGAGCGTGTTGAAGTCTTGGGCAAGTGACCGAATCTCCAGGGAACCAAAATCCTCGCTAGCGCGGGCACTTAAGTCACCCGCACGCTGGCGGGTCATCGTGTCACGCAACCTATTAATCGGCCCACTGACGGAGCGTGAGTACCGCATCCCGAGAAGAAGTGTCGCCAAAAACGCCACCAAGGTGGCAACAATGATTGCTCTCATTTGCGCTATCGAATTAATCCCGCCCTCAAACCCCACATTGTCGAATTTGATCTCCTCATCGATTTCGGTATTCGCCAGACGGAAGCTGTCAAACAAGGTGGCGCCTTGCAAAATATCGATCCTTTTGCCTCCGCTCACGGCTTGCTCGGTGCTCAGCGCATAGGACAACCACTTCTGCACTGCAAGGCTCTGACGGTCCATAAGACTTTTGTGCAGTGCGTTATCGGTCTCGTCGTAACCGCTCGCTGAAAAGAGCTTGTATAAATCCTCCAGTTTCGCTAACGCAACCACTGTCCGTCGGCGAGCGTCACGGGATGCGGTAAGTAATTTTGGGTCGTGTGCGATCTGATAACCGAGCAGAGCCTTATCGGCCTCGCTCATGGTTTCGAACACAAGATCGTTGGCGTGGATGGCGGGGACGACAACGAAGGTCAGTCGGTTGACTTTGCTTTCGTGACTCTGTAGAACCCAGACGGCCGAGCCACCGATTAAGAGGAGTAGGGATCCAAGCAGATAAATGAAGTGGCGAATCCAAATCGTTGGAGTCGCATTGTGCAACCATGAACGGACAGCGGTCTGAGCCGACTGAGGTGGCGGTTCAGGTTGTCGATTATCACGATCACCTTCGGTCCGGGAAAGTTGTAGTACCTGAGGTCCGCTCATATGCGGTGCATCTCAACGTCCCGACTGGATTTCGTGGTGCCGCGAACAAGATGTAGTAGTGCGATTTGTCCGAACCAGCAGGGCACAAAATATGGTCTTACCCCCCCCCCAATGTCTGTGAATCTCGCTGAGAAATTCCCTGTCGTTCAACCTCTTAGGCATGTTCACCACCCACCAACTTACTGGGAATGAAGTTCGATGTGACGCATTTCTCACCATGTCGAAAGGATTGGCACTGTGGGCATTTCATATGCCGACAAACTAGTTGTGTTTACTGCCCTTCAGGATTTCACCTTGGGTTGCGGCCAACTACCCTCAACTCCGTCCATACCAGCATTGAGTCGAGCCTTGCTCAACAACTCTTCGACAACTGGTCCGAGTGTTGTTGGGTCGGCAACCGGTGCATGAGTGGGTCCACGATGCCAACCTTCGGCGATCGCCAAAACGTTTCCGCTCGCTTCAAAAACTTTTCCCGTAACATTTTTAGATTCTTCTGACACGAGCCACGTCACTATCGGGGCGATCCATTTCGGTGATCGCTGTTCGCGTTCTTCTTCGGTCTCTGGCGCGGGCCCGAGATTTTCAGTCATGCGAGTAAGTGCTACTGGCGCAACGGCATTGACGGTGACGCCGTAACGGGCTAGTTCGAGTGACGCGATTATGGTCAATGCGGCGATTCCGGCTTTGGCCGCGCCGTAATTTGTCTGTCCGATGTTGCCGTAGATTCCAGAAACCGATGACGTATTAATTATTCGCCCGTCGGTGGGGTGTCCTGCTTTGCTGCGATCTCGCCAATACGCGGCGGCAAAGTGTGTCGGTGCAAATGTGCCCTTGAGGTGGACCCTGATGACGGAATCCCATTCCTCTTCGGTCATGTTGGTGAGCATGCGATCGCGCAAGATTCCGGCATTGTTTACCACCGCATGCAAATCACCAAATGTTTCAACTGCCGTATTGATCAGTCGCTCGGCACCGGCCCACGTCGAAATGTCATCACCGTTGGCCACCGCTCGCCCACCGAGGGCTTCGATTTCGTGTACCACCTGTTGAGCCGGACTCTTGTCATCGCCGCTGCCATCCACACCTGCACCAAGATCATTCACTACGACGAGTGCTCCGTGACGAGCGAGGCTCAATGCATGATCACGACCAATACCGCGACCTGAACCAGTAACTACGACAACCCGACCTTCACATAGGCGACTCATGGCAAAAAACTCTAGCCTGAGCGCCGTGACAAACAGGTATGACGTGCTCGTCGTTGGCGCGGGACCAGCGGGAATTGCCTCAGCGCTCACTCTTCACGATGCGGGTATCAATGTGGTCGTTGTCGACAAAGCGCAGTTTCCTCGGGACAAGTGTTGTGGCGATGGACTTACCACCGGCGCACTACGAATACTCGATGAATTGGGTTTCGACCCAGCAACGGTTCCAAGTTGGCGAGTGTGTAACGACGCATGGTTGCGATCTCCCAGCGGTCGAGAAATGTGTATGCCATTACCAGTTGGAATGGGACAGTTTGCGGCAATCGCAAAACGATTTGAACTTGACAATGCTCTTGTCGAACATGCCCGCAAACTGGGTGTGAACGTGATTGACGGACACGGATTTAGCGCATTGTCGACTTACTCCGATCATCTCGTCGTTGAAATTGAGAACCACGAGTCATTGCGCTGCGACTATCTCATTGCCGCCGATGGGATGTGGTCACCGGTACGCAAATCGCTTGGATTGTCGAGCCAGGGTTATTTAGGCGAGTGGCACGCATTTCGCCAATATGCAAGCAACGTCACCGGACCGGCGCGTGATCGCTTGTATGTATTTTTCGAACGAGATTTGCTACCGGGCTACGCATGGTCGTTTCCGCTTACGGACAACCGAGTAAACATTGGATTTGGAATTTTGCGCGGGGGCCAATATTCCGTGCAGGACATGAAGAAGTTATGGCCCCAATTGCTGACTCGCCCACATGTTCGTCAAGCCCTAGGTGACCAAGCAATTTTCGAAGACCGCCATACAGCTTGGCCAATCCCGGCGCGAATTACCAAAGCAACACTTGGCGTCGGGCGTGTTTTGTTTGTTGGTGATGCTGCTTGCGTATCGGATCCAATGACCGGCGAAGGAATCGGACAGGCTCTACTCAGTGGCGTGCTTGCGGCTCAAGCAATTATCGCCAGCGGCAAACGAGTGCCATCTATTACGCAGTCGCTTTACCGGAAATCGATCAAACGAAATCTATTTGCTGATCACCGAATGTCGGCGGCGCTGGGCTTCGTCATGCGGAGCCAATTATGCGCACGTCTTGGACTGCGGCTTGCCGATCTCACACCTTGGACAAGACGAAACTTTGCCCGCTGGATGTTTGAAGATGAACCTCGGGCAGCAGTTTTGACTCCGCGTCGGTGGCACCGCAACTTTCTCAAACGCGAAGGCGCCTACTCTAAATCGCTATTTCACTAATGACTTGAGCCTGATGGCACAGTACGGTAGAGCAAATGCGCACACGACTTACTGAACTTCTCGACATTGAACATCCGATCATGCTTGCAGGCATGGGTGGAGTGTCATATCACCGGCTTGTAGCGGCGGTTTCCGAAGCCGGTGGCATCGGAACACTCGGGGCTTCGACAATGCGCCATGGTGAACTGGCCACTGAAATCGCCGGAGTGCGGGAACTCACCAAAAAACCATTCGGGGTTGACCTGCTCACTGCAATTCCGCAACAAGTCGAAGAAGGACTTCGCCAAGTTGTCGAAGGTGGAGCCCGTGTATATGTCGCCGGACTTGGCGTGCCACGAGAAATAATTGAATACCTACACTCCAAGAACATTCTTGTTGGCTCAATGTGTGGAAAAGTGCGGCATGCCATCTCCGCCGTGGAAAGCGGTTGCGATTTCGTTGTGGCCCAAGGAACAGAAGCAGGTGGTCACACTGGCACTGTTGCAACAATGGCCCTCGTACCTCAAGTTGTTGACGCCGTCGGAGACAGAGTTGTGGTTGTCGCCGCAGGTGGGCTCTTTGACGGTCGTGGACTGGCTGCTTCACTTGCACTAGGTGCGGATGGAGTATGGATCGGCACCCGATTTATTGCCACACCGGAAGCACGCGCCGTCGATGGCTATAAGGAAACACTCCTCGCCACCGGCGAAGACGGCACAGTGATCACTCGCAGCTACACCGGTAAGACATGTCGCGTTGTTCGCAACGACTGGACAAATGACTTTGACGCAAACCCGCAAAATTTGCAGCCATTCCCGGCTCAGGCTGTGGCATCGATGCAGGCCGGCGCCAATCATCTGGGTTATCCAGAAGGCACAGTGGTTGATGTGGATCGCGAATTCATGCCCGCCGGCCAAGGGGTCGGAGCAATACACGAACTCGTACCCGCCGGTGTGCTCGTTCAACGGATGATTGACGAGGCTGAAGCAATTATTGACCGCCTGCAAGGAGTCCGTCGGTAAGCCACGGCTGACGCTTTAGTCAATCGACCATCTTTGTGTTCACCGTTTTACGCACCAATCGTGATGTTCGATATTTATTTATCGCCGACAACATTTCGATCATGGGTGATTTCTTCACTTACATCGCTCTCGCCGGACTGATTAAGGATTTCACCGACTCAAATTTGCTGGTCGCTTTCGTTTACGTGGCATTCACATTGCCAACATTTTTTATGTCGCCGCTGGCCGGGCCAATTGCCGACAGGTTTGACCGCCGCAAAATACTCGTCATCTTTTCACTTCTACAAGCACTGTCGGCCGTCGGATTTCTGTTTACTACACACAATCGAATCTGGATTGGCCTGTTGGCGCAGACCCTAATCACCGGTTTGTCGGCGTTCGTCAACACCGCATATTCGGCAGCACTTCCCAATTTGGTGCGCAACGATGATGAACTGCGACAGGCCAATGCGTTGTTCGGCTCAAGTTGGGGAATCATGATATTTGCCGGCGCAGCTTTGGGCGGTCTCTTTTCTCAAGTCTTTGGGCGCACCGCCACATTTGTCGCCGATATCGCCACATTTCTCATAGCGGTTGTTCTCGTCTTGCGAATCAAAACACCGATGCAAGAGGCGCGCACCGAGCCTCACCAGGTGCGAGTGCGACCGATCGCCGATATGCACGAGGCCCTTCACCTAGCCAAAAGTGATCGGACAATTTTTGCTCTTATCGCCTCCAAAACTACTTTTGCGGTTGGAGCGGGCGCCGTCGGTCAGTTAGCGGTGCTGGCCTCCGATGCGTTTCGTGCAGGTGATGGTGGAACGGGACTACTGTTTGCAGCCCGCGGGTTGGGCTCTGCCCTTGGACCGATTGCCGCGACCCGATTCGTGCGAAACAACTTTCCGCGATTGCTCACCACATGTGGAGTAGCCGGATTCCTGTTCGCCTTTGGCTACCTCGGAGCCGCGGTTAGCCCGACTTTGATAATTGCATGTCTGTGCGTCATGGCCGCCCACTTTGGCGGCGGGGCTCAATGGACTCTGTCGACGTACGGTTTGCAAATGCGCTCTCCCGATAGATTGCGCGGTCGGGTGTTGGCTGGTGACATGGCTTTGGTGACGCTAACGCTTGGTATGAGCAGCGTGGTGGCCGGAATACTCAGCGAGTTTTTCGCTGTTCGGACCGCAATGGCGACGATGGGAATACTTGCGGGTGTTGCCGCCACGCTAAACATGACACTTACGTCATCTATGCGTCGCCGTCTGCGCAGTGAACTGCCGCTTCAATAAGACGCCCCAAACGCGGCAAGTGAGACTATGAATGGTTTCGCCGAGACCGTAATCGTGCAACAGGACCGAAAATTCTCATCATGCCAAATAAACCACGCATGAATGCCTCCATTCGACGAGCCGGCCGCACCTCGAGTAGGAAGCGAGCCTCAGTATCGCCTGCATTGCGCACGACATGGAGCTTGCGCCGAGGTACGGCGACGCTGTCGCCAACATTGAGTGTTCGTTCGTCACTACCGACTCGCACTTTTAGAACTCCAGCGAGGACCTTGACGCTCTCGTCTTGCCGCGCGTGAACATGAAGCGGGACCAAGCCACCAGCATCCAGCCGCACCTCCACTTGCAAGAGTTCACCGGCAGTTTCCGCACTGGTTTTTAGGAATGTCAAGTGCTCGCCGGTAAATGCGTTATGGAGATGCTCGGCTTGGGTCATGTCACTATTCACTGTGATCTATGAATTTTGTTCTGTCAAGACATTCCTACGCATCTGCACAACGAACTGCCGCCGCAATAAGCCGCCCCGATCGCTCATCGCCAACTATCGCTCTGCCCAACTTGTTCATCACATAGCTAAATGACATTGTCCGCATTGGGTCGGCAAACGATATCGACCCACCAAAGCCAGGATGACCAAAAGTTCCTGGTCCCGAATAAGGAATAAATTTATTCGGAGTCATGAAACCCATTCCAAATGTGGTCGGAATGATCAGGCACAGATCGGCTTCGCCAGGTGGTGTAACGGAAAGGCTCATCTTGGACATCGTTTCCGATGACACCAACCGCACTGGACCATGCGCGCCATGCACTTCGCCCAATGTTGCGGCGTACATCGTGGCCAATGATCTGGCATTAGTAATTCCGTTGGCGGCCGGAATCTCTGCGGCATGGACATCACGACGATTGAAACCGCCAGCAACCGAAAACGCATCGTTCAACGAAAGCGCCTTGCTGCCAGGTGATCCAGGTGCTGTAATTTGAGCCAAAAGATCCCGCTCTTTTGGGTCAATAGTCGGTGCACGCTCACCTTCCAAACGGGGCCAGCCAGTAGTAAGAGGCGATACACGCGGCTCAAGATGTTCGGGTAGACCTACATATATTTCGACGCCGAGCGGATTGGCAATTTCTTCGGCGATGAAACGACCGATGTTGCGACCATCTACTCGACGCACAAGTTCGCCAGCCAACCAACCAAATGTCATGGCGTGATAGCCATGGGTTGAGCCGATTGGAAATGCCGGTGCAGTTGCGGCGAGTCGTTGGACCATATAGTTCCAATCCAACGCTTCGTCGAGAGCGACTGGACCTTCCACTGTGTACAGACCAACTTGGTGCGACAACAATTGGGCCACAGTGGCATGCTCCTTTCCAGCACAGGCGAACTCGGGCCAAAACAACGCCACCGGTTCCTCATAGGAAAGCAAGCCGCGCTCGACACACATAGCGACGGCAATCGCGACCACGCCTTTGGTAGAGCTGAACACAAGTTGCAAAGAGTCACGGTCGTAGCGCTTGGTGGATTGGGTATCGAAATATCCACCCACTAGATCAACAACACACTTGCCTTTGTGAAAAATTGAGACTGCAGCTCCAACTTCCTGTTTAGAGTCGATGGTTTGGTCGAACACTTCGTGAACTTGCTCCCAACCGGGTGCCGTATAACCGTTCACCGTTGTGGTCACTGTCACTAATCCGTGTCGTCGATTATTGAGCGCAATAGCTCCACCTGCTGAACCGCATTCGGACCAATCGGATTCACCGACAGCACCGTGACGCCAGCTTCCTTGTACGCGGCAACCCGTTCCTTGATATACCCCTTCGGGCCAACAAGGTGTGATTTCTCCAACCACTCTGCTGGCACCAATTTTGCCGCTTCTTCTTTTTTACCATCTAGATATGCATCCTGAATAAGGGCAGCCTCTTTTTCGTATCCGTAATCCCTGCAGATGTCGTTATAGAAGTTCTTGCCTCGCGCACCCATGCCACCCACGTACAGGGCAGTACTTGGGCGGGCAAAGTCAAGTACTTTGTTTTGGTCATCACCGACGAGCGATTCGTCAATGGCAAGCATGCCACCCGCAGAAATTTCCAATCGCTTGCGCGACGGGTCGCGTTTGGCAAGACCAGCCTTAAGTGCCTCTCCCCACACATTGTGAAACTTTTCGGGCCAAACAAAAATCGGCATCCAACCATCAGCGATTTCCGCCGTTGCTTCGACGCTCTTTCCCATTAATGATGCCCACCAGATTGGAATTTCGTTGCGCACAGGATGATTGATTAATTTCAGCGCCTTGCCCAAACCGAGTCCCTGGCCCTCAGGAAGTGGGATCTGAACAGTTTTACCCTGATACACGAGTGGTCGTTCTCGTTTCCATACTTCACGACACACTTCGATGTATTCCTTAGTCCGCTGTAGCGGTTTTTCGTATGGTATTCCATGAAACCCTTCAATAACTTGGGCACCAGAAGCTCCAAGTCCAAGCAAAAATCGACCTCCGCTTACATAGTCACAACCCGCGGCAGTCATCGCCACAAGCGCAGCAGTACGCGAATACACATTGATGATTCCCGTTCCAATTTCGACCCGATTGGTGACGGCAGCCAGATACCCGATCTGTGAAATCGCATCGTAACTGTACGCCTCCGCCACCCACACCATGTCCAGCCCCACTTTTTCAAGTTCGACTACCTGTTTGGCGGAACTCTGAAAGTCACCGACATAATTGATCATCATTGACAATTTCATTACAGGTCCTCCTAGGGACTGTGCTTCACCAACCGACTCTATTGGCGTACTAATTGACGAGACGAGTTCGGCCTACCCAATACGGAGCTCGAATATCTTTCTTCAAAAGCTTGCCACTCGGATTTCGCGGTAAGGAGTCCGCCCAAACAACTGATTTTGGACACTTGAAACCTGCCAATTTCGTGCGGGCGAAGTCGATAATCTCCTTTTCGGAGACGGCAATGTCCTTGTTTCGCACGACTACTGCCATTGGCACCTCTCCCCACTTTTCGTCGGGCACTCCGATTACTGCTACATCGGCGATCGCCGAGTGTGCCATCAACGCATTTTCAACTTCAGCCGGATACACATTCTCGCCGCCAGAAACAATCATGTCTTTCACTCGGTCGAAGATGTAGCAATAACCGTCCGCGTCGAGATAACCCACATCGCCGGATCGAAACCAGCCTCCGTCAACTATTACTTCGGCTGTGGCTTCAGGATTCTTCCAGTAGCCCTTCATGATTTGAGGTGTTCTCAGCCAAATTTCACCCACCTCGCCAAGTTCCGCATCGGTTTTTGTTTCGGCATCCACGATTCGCAATTCCACACCTTGTGATGGTTTTCCACATGACCGCAATCGGTGCTTATTTGGACCATCGAGGTCGTGATCTTCTGGCATCAACATCGTGACCACACCTGTGGTTTCGGTAAGTCCATACACCTGCATGAAATCGCACTTAAATGCCTTGATGGAATTAGCGAGAACTTCGTCCGAGATTGGCGAAGCCCCATAGACAATTAATTCGAGGCTCGAAAAATCAGCCGTGTCGATACCAGGCACCATAAGTGTGAACTGCAAGAGCGCCGGCACGACGAAACCATGTGTGATCCTCTGCTCACCAATTAACTTGACCAGCGCACTGGGGTCGATATCGCGCATGATGATTGACGAAGCACCAACATATTGACCAGCCGTTGCCCACCCACCACCACCGATGTGAAATAGCGGCATCGCCACTAAATTCACACAGTCGGAGGTGAGCTTCCATGCATCTTTGGCCATTGGAAGCAATGCAAAAAAGTTGTTCGATGTGAGCATCACTCCTTTGGGTCGACCGGTGGTTCCACTTGAGTACAACTGAAATGCAACATCATCGGGACCGGCTTCAACTCCGGGGTCATCGGCCCTCTGTTGGCTAATGAATGACTCATAGTCGCTGTAAATCGGGTGACCGCCAATGACGATGATGGTCGTGACATAGGTGAGTTGATCAACAATGGCGTCAAGAACGGGCACAAAGTCAGGACCGACAATAAACACCTTGGCCTCGGTGTCATTGACGATAAAAGCAACTTCAGGTGGCGCCAGTCGCCAATTGATGTCAACACTTACCGCGTTGAGTAGCGCACACCCATAAAACACTTCAAAGTGTTCGATGGAATTTTTATCCAGAAATGCAACTCGGTCGCATGGACCTATACCAGCTAAACGCAGAGCCTGCGACATTTGGCAAGATCTTGAATACAGCGCGCCCCAGGTTAATTTTTTGTCCCCAAGTGCGAGTGCAGGTTTGTCCGCACGTTGGCGTCCATGAACCCGAATAATTCCGGCAATGTTTGTTATTTCGTTCCCCATTTGCACAAAACTACTCGCCAAGCTACCCGCGGTGTCTAATTGCTTGTAGCCGATGGCTCATGGGGCAAACCGAGAGCACGTTCACCGACAATATTGCGCTGGACTTCTCCCGTACCGCCTCCAATTGTCAGCGCTGGAGAAAATAAGAACGCGTAGTACCAACTCGGACTTGATAAATCGTCGCCAGATTCATCGGCAATCATCGCCGCTGCCCCGGTGAGATCTCGGGCTAGCCCAACAACATGTTGGCCATGCTCATCGGCCAGAATTTTACGAATGCTTGCTTCGGGTCCCGGTTGGTCGCCTCGAACGCGAGCCGCGAGTGTCCGATCGCGAATGAGATTTAACAGAACATGTTCGGTATATATTTTGGCCAGGCGCTGACGCATCACTAGGTCGGCGCAACCGCCATGACTGCGGACGGAGTCGATTACATCCATTGCCGTAGGGCCAAACCCCCATAACACACCGCCTGCCGAGAGGGACACCCGTTCATTTCCTAATGTCACCTTGGCCAGTCGCCATCCATCATTAACATCGCCGATGACATTTCTATGGGGAATATGTACATCTGTAAAGAACACCTCATTAAAAGTTTGTCCGCCGGTCATCTCCCTAATTGGACGAACTTCAATTCCCGGTGAGTTCATGGGGCAAATGAAATAGGTAATGCCAGTGTGCTTGGACATGGTCGGATCTGTGCGAGCAATGAGAATGCCAAACTGAGCATGTTGGGCACCCGAAGTCCACACTTTTTGTCCGTTGATCACCCATTCATCACCGTCGCGCACCGCACGGGTACTCAGACTGGCCAAATCACTTCCGCTACCTGGCTCCGAAAATAATTGACACCAGAACTCTTCGCCCGAAAGCAATGGCATTAAATATTGCGACTTTTGTTCGGCGGTACCTGCATGAAGAATTGTTGGGCCGGCCCAACCAATTCCGATTGGATTCGACGGTCGACGCACGCTGGCCCGTGCGAGTTCGTCATCGATGATGAGTTGATGGATCGGATCTGCGTCAAGTCCCCACGGCGCAGGCCAATGCGGGGCGACATATCCGGCTTCGGCAAGTTCACGACCTGATGGTGACGAGTGTTCCCTGAGCCACGAACGGACTGACGTTCGTCGTGGGTCGTCTTCAGATATATCCAACCGCACGCGCAAAAGCGTAGTGTCACTGCATGACCATCGACGCTCGGATCGCATCATCAGATGGGGTTTCACTGGCGTTGCACGATTACAACCAAGATTCCCTCGCCCCGACGGTCTTGTTTTCGCACGCAACTGGCTTTCATGGTCGTGTGTTCGACCCAATTGCCAGTGAGTTAGTCGCCACGCACCATTGCGTCACATTCGACTATCGCGGCAATGGAGACTCGACACTTCCTATCAACTGGAGTGTTCGCTGGTCGGCGTTTGGCGACGATGCACTGGCAGTGGCTCGGGTTGCTGCGATTAATGGTCCGGTGATTGGAGTCGGTCACTCCATGGGTGGATCGGCACTTGTCATGGCGGCCCTACGTGAACCCGATCTCTTTCGCGCTCTAATCCTGTTCGAGCCGATCATCTTTCCGCCACGAGAGTCGGAACCAAATGATGACCGAAATTACATGGCGGAGGGTGCCCGTAAACGTCGCACTACCTTCGCTTCCTTTGATGATGCGCTCGCAAATTACGCCGCCAAACCACCTCTCAACGTGTTGCACCCCGATGCGTTGTCTGCCTATGTAAATTTTGGCTTTAGCCATCAGCCAGATGGCGCTGTCACCATCAAGTGCTCGCCGGAACACGAAGCCCGCACATACGAAACCGGCGGACTGCACGAAACCTGGAGTCAACTTTCAAAACTGACAATTCCGACCTGGGTGATTTCGGGTGAAAATGAAGGACCTGCCTCAATTGCGCCGCTGATTTCCACCGCAATCCCTGGTTCACATTTCATCAAGTTCGATGACCTCGGACACTTTGGACCGATGCAAGATCCCCAACGTTTTATTTCGCTTATTCGCCAGGTAGACGCCAAATGAGCATCGATCAAGCATGAGCACCCCATATCCAGTTCCCGTCACTTTGTCGCCTTCGCGTGTCAGTAGTTTCCAAGACTGCCCTTTGCAGTTTCGATTTGCCAATATCCAAAACCTGCCCCAACCCCCCGGGATTCATGCCGTAAAAGGCAATGTTGTCCATCGGGCCCTGGAGTTGTTGTTGGCGCTCGATCCCGCCGAGCGAACTGAAATTGCCGCCCACGAATTCATGGCCGAAGCACAACGTGAATACGAATCAATGTATGACTTCACCGGACTCAACTTGACACACGATCAGGCGGGCAAATTTTGGCAGGAATGCTCCGGACTAATAAATGGTTATTTGCGAATGGAAGATCCGCGCAGTATCAACCGAATTGAAATCGAATTATGGGTTGAAGCGCCGCTGGATGGTTTTGCGATCCGCGGCTACATCGATCGACTAGAGCGAGATGCACTTGGCAACCTTGTCGTCACCGATTACAAAACAGGCAAGTCACCTCGCGCCAGCGATATTGACAGCAAGATGCGCCAGTTGGAGATGTACGCCTACATGATTCGAGCGATGCGAGGAGAGCTACCAGCCACTTTGCAACTGCTGTATATCAAGGATGGCGTGCGACTGACCCGAACGCCCAGTGAACAATCGATGCAATTCGTGGCCACAAGAACTTCGGCGATGTACCGGGCAATTGAGCGGGCCTGCACCACCGGAGAATTTCCATCGCGCAAAAGTGGACTGTGTAATTTCTGCAACTTCAAGAAGTGGTGCCCAGAATTTGGTGGCGACCCCACCAAAGCGTCAATAGAGGCGCCTCTATTGCATCCGAATGCTCCGACCCGATGAGTGAAACCGTTCCATTCGCCAATTTCGACGCCAAAGTCGATCGCCTACTTGAACCAATTCGAAATGTGCGCGCCGTCGTAGTGATTTTCATGGTTGCTAGTGCAATCGGTGACTTTGGCTTGGTTTGGCACGCGATTGGACTCATTCGAGCAATCGGAAGCGTGGATCGTTTTCACGATGCGCTGATATTTTCGGCGATGATCGGAATTGAGAGTCTCTTGCTCAATCAAGGGATCAAGCGATTCTTTCGCCGTACCCGGCCAACCGAACGAGGCGACGTTCGCATTGCCGTACGTACACCGAGTACCTCAAGTTTTCCAAGTGGACACGCTTCATCGGCGTTTTTTTCGGCTCTTATACTCACCCATTGGTTCGCCTGGCCATGGATGGTTTCTTTCTATTTACTGGCGTTGATCATTGCCACCAGTCGTGTTGGGGCGCGAATTCACCATGCCAGCGACGTTTTGGCTGGCGCCATCACCGGCACATTGCTCGGTGTCATCGGGCTCGTTGTATTGAGTAGTTTGTAAGACTCATGAATACGGAATTACCACGCTTCGACAGCAAGATGAGCGACACCGAAGGGCTGATGTGGAGGCTTGAAAAAGATCCATTCCTTGCTTCGACCTTCGGCAACATCACAATTCTCGATTCGCGTCCAAATTTTGAAGCATTTGTCCGTCGCATGGAGCGAACAAGCATGATTATCCCGCGCTTGCGTCAACGAGTCCAACCTGCTGCGGCAAATTTAGGACCACCGTCTTGGGTAGATGATCCGGAATTCAACATTCGTTACCACGTGCGTTATATGGCACTGCCGGCGCCCGGATCTATGCGTCACTTGCTGGACTTGTCGATGTTGCTCGTTCTTGACGCTTTCGATCGATCACGACCATTGTGGCAATTTGTCGTTGTCGACGGATTGGTCGGTGGGCGATCAGCGTTGATTCAAAAACTCCACCATACGATCACCGATGGTGAAGGTGGAGTGGCATTATCAATGCAATTTCTAGACCTTGAACGAGATTCACCCGAACCACCAGAAATTGCGCCCTTGGAAGATGGCTCTGCGCCAGCCAGTGCGACCGAAAATGCCTCTAACTTGTTGCGTGCCTCGATGGCTGACGCGATGCGAATACCGTTGGGATTATTACGCCAAATACGCGAGGTGCTTTCTGATCCAACTCAATTGCCAACACTTGGTGTCGAAACCGCAGCAACTATTCGCAACTTGATCACCCAAATCGGGGATGTCGATTCTGCTCGGTCACCACTGTGGACCCAAAGATCTCTGAAGCGCCGTTTAGAAATCTTGCGCGCTCCATATCGACCAATGCTTGATGCCTCACGAGCGCTAGGCGGAAAAATAAATACGACTTTTCTCACGGCCGCCGCTGACGCTGCTGGTCGTTATCACCGTGAACTCGGGATGCCAGTGGAATCGCTGCGCACCTCGATGGCGGTGAGCACCCGCAATGAGAACTCGGGATCTAATGCATTTTCACTTGTGCGAATGCTGGTCCCAACTGGCGAGATGCCAATTGGTGAGCGTTTTGCCGCAATCAATGAATCAGTGAGTCAGGCCCGTGAGTCATCTCAGAGCGCCACACTCGATACTCTCGCTGCAGTTTCAGGCGCGCTTCCCACATCGGTGCTCACCCGCATCGCCCGAACCCAGAGTCAGACAATTGATTTCGCCACGTCCAATGTTCGTGGCGCCGGTGTTCCGCTGTACATCGCTGGTGCCCAAATGTTGGAGAATTACCCGGTCGGACCTTTGGGTGGCGTGGCCTTCAACCTGACGATGCTTTCTTATAACCACAGCCTCGACATGGGATTGAATATTGATACGGCGGCAGTCGCTCAACCAGAATTGTTGCGTGAATGCATGGAGAAATCGCTCTCCGAATTTATTGCCATCGCCCCACAGTCGACCGCCTTTCCAGCACCAACACTGCCGGTGCTACGGGCGTGGACCAGATTTAAGATTCGGTGGAAGAAGCGGCGCTCGCCGTAAGCAACAATCGAACATCAAGCAACAAGTCGGCTACTTCGCCGGTAGAAACCAACTCGCGATGGAGCATTTCGGCAAGCGCTTTATCGATGACGGTAAGGGCTTCGCTGATAACTGCTGCTTCACGTGAATCGGTCATTTCGTTGTCTGCTCCTTGTTTTTTGTTTGAAAATTGATGTCTATGCGTTTCTGTGACCATACCCGACTTGTGAGCACAGAAGGTGGCACTGGGCCAAAGTTGGATGCCCTCATTGTATCGGTACTGCCCGCACGTTGACCGCGGTCGAATGTGTCTAGCATCACGGCATGGAACTTTCTGGCAAACACACCGTTGTTACCGGAGCGGCGAATGGCATCGGTCGTGCCATTGCCCAACAATTCCATGCTCAGGGCGCGCGCGTGGTGCTCGCCGACCTAGATCTGGCACCGCTCCACCAAATTGTCAATGAACTCAATTCGCAACGGCCATCGAGTGCAATCGCGATAGCAACCGACGTTGGGACCGAAGCCGCCAATGCCTCGCTCGTGGCCCAGGCCCAAGCAACCTTTGGCCCGATTGATTTGTTTTTCGCCAACGCCGGAATTGGCGGCGGAACCGACCTTTCCACAAGCGAAGAAAACTGGACCAATGCCTTCAATGTCAACGTGCATGCCCACCGCTGGGCGGCCAAATATCTGTTACCGACATGGCTGGAACGACGTGATGGATATTTTTGCAGTACAGCATCGGCGGCCGGATTGCTCTCTCAAATCGGTTCGGCGCCGTATTCATTGACCAAACACGCGGCACTCGCCTTTGCTGAATGGCTCTCCATCACCTACGGAAATCGCGGACTAAAGGTGAGTTGCCTCTGTCCGCAAGGTGTGAATACAAACATGTTGCGTGGTGCAGATGTAATCAATAACGGGCCATCAGGAAATGTGGTGCGGACGGCTGGAGTGGTGCTTGAACCCGAACAAGTGGCCGAAATTGTTGGGCAAGCAATTGCGGCAGAAACGTTTCTCATTTTGCCGCACCCGGAAGTCGCCGGTTATGTCGCCAAAAAAGCCACCGAGCACGAACGTTGGCTTGCCGGTATGCGCAAGTTACAACTGCGGGTTTTGGGGGTATAGATTTGGAAAATCGACTGTTGTTGTCGAACACCTAATCATCACCTAAGGAAGGTTTGAAATGGAATTTATACTTTGGCTGATTGCGGTGATACTCGTGGTCAGTGGACTTATCGCGATCACTCGACGGGAAATCTTGTACGGCATCTTGTTGATCGCTGTTGGACTCTTGGTCGGACCTGGCGGAGTTTCAATATTTTATTAAGCTAGATATTGAAGTGAGGAAGAATAGTGGCGAGTTCACGCCATTGGTCTAGCGGGAGTGCCACTGGGTCTTGTTGCAGAACTTGGACACTTACATGCGTGGCCCCGGCATCGAATTGGCTCTGAATTCTCTGAGAAATCGTGTCGAGAGTCCCCCAGGCCACGATCGCATCCACGAGTCGATCACTTGAAAACCCGTCAGCGCCCTTGATGTCGTCTTGGGTAAAACCATGACGCAGCAAGTTGTTGGCATAGTTGGGAAGTCGTGTGTATGTACCCATGTACTTGCGCGCAATTTCGCGAGCCACGGTTGGGTCGGTTTCAAAAATCACTGCCTGTTCGGGAGCAAGCACCGGGCCAGGACCGAGTATCTCGCGGGCTGCGAGCGTATGTTCAACCGGCGCAAAATACGGATGCGCTCCATCGGCCCGGGTGGCGGCAAGTTTCAACATCTTGGGACCGAGCGCGGCCAGCACTCGATGGGTGGGCGTGGTCGGAGCCGAAGCAGCAAACAGACCGCCGTCCATTACATCCAAATACTCCACCATCGTGCTGTAGGGCTTTTCGTACACACTTTTGTGTAGGGCCTTGACCATGTGATGATGACTTACCCCAAGGCCAAGTAGGAACCGATCGGGAAAAGCTTCGGTAAGGGTTTTCTGACCGGCCTGCATTGTTGCTGCGGTGCGAGCATAAATCGAGGCGATACCAGTGGCAACGATCAGGTTTTTTGTCGCTGACAACAACAACGCCGCCGAGGAAAATGGATCGCGACCAATTGCTTCCGGAATCCAAAGCGTACGGAACCCGAGTGATTCCAATTCGGCGGCGACCTCCTGCGACTTGGACATCGGCTGGGCATCAAGCGTGAAGGTCCAAATTCCCACTTTGCCGAGGGGCAACTGTGACGATGGCAACTCCATGTCCATAGAGACTAATGGGCAACTGCGTCACACATCTCCGCTATAAAGCCATCCATCATGATGATGACTATTCGTCCGATGTGGAATTTGCGATTAATCACCGCTTTGCTCATTTTTGTTGGCTGCACTCAACAAGTTGAGTCGGCGACAAATATTGGCACGGTGATTGAAGTGATTGATGGTGACACGGTGGACTTGTCGATTGCCGGTCATCGCCAGCGAGTGCGCCTTATTGGCATAGATACACCAGAAACGAAACACCCGAGTAAACCGGTTCAGTGCTTCGGGCCTGAAGCCACCGCCTTCACCAAATCTTTGTTGCTACGCGGAGCAGAGATTCGCATCGAGCGAGACACCGAAGCGCGTGATACCTACGACCGATTGCTTGTCTATTTGTATCGCACTTCCGACAACATGTTCATCAACTTGGAACTCGTACTTCAGGGCTATGCCCGTGTACTCACCATCGAGCCGAATATTGCATACATAGACAAGTTCGTCGCCGCTTCACGCGATGCGCACTCGAACAATCGCGGAATGTGGCACGCCTGCCGGGGATAGTGTTACTTGGTGTGACGACATCACAGTCCATACTTAACGAACGACTTGGTCGATCGCCTGATTCACGACTTGTGATAATTAGTTGTGACGATTTGGGTGCATTTCATGCTGCTAATGAGGGCGTTTATCAGTCGTTGCGCAAGGGAGTGGCCACTTGTGCATCACTGATGGTGCCGGCACCCTGGGCCCGTCATGCCGTGCTCAATTATTCTGATGACGACATTGGTGTGCACCTCACGCTTAACAGCGAACATGCGATGTATCGCTGGGGTCCGATCACCTATGGGCCATCGTTGCAATCAGGCGAGGGAGGATTCCCGCGCACAATTGACGACCTATGGGAACATGCTGACTCAACCGAAGTATTACGCGAATGTCGAGCCCAAATTGCCCGGGCCATCGAATGGGGAATCGATGTCACTCACTTGGCACCTCACCTCACCGCAATAACTCTCCGTCCAGAGTTTTTCGACGTTTATCTTGAACTTGCCATCGAGTTTCAATTACCAATTCGGTTACCTTCCAGCATTAGTGAGGAACAAGTTGGCTTCCGCTTTCGGCAACTAGCCGGCGAAGCTGGTGTTTTATTTCCTGATCACTTCAACCACGACTGGCGTGTCGGAAGTCGCGAGCGCGTTCTCGCTTCGCTGGCGACTTTGCAACCAGGTGTCACCGAAATTCACGTACAACCGTGCATTGATACTCCCGAGATCCGCGCCTTAGGTGAAGTCGCACTCGGATGGATCGACGATTACAAATTAATGGTCAACAATCCAGATATTCGATCAGCAATTGCTTCCAGTGGGGCCGAACTCATTGGGTATCGCGAACTCAGGACCGCGATGCGAGCGCTCTGAGCGTTGTGGCGGCTTCTCCGTTGACCAACACTTCAAATAGTGCACCCGAGCTCCCCACAACTTTGAGTCGCCCCTGCATGTAGGCGACGGTCGGATCGCTACTTGCATCTTGAGAATTGCATGACAACACCACATCGGCGCCGTCAGGACCGCTCACCACTTCATCATCCTTGGCGAATTTCACGCGGTACTGAACGCTGACCATTTAGCGAACACTCTTGGTACGAATTCCGGCAAAGAAATCATCTTCGTACTCACCCTCTGAAAGCACAGTTGCATCGACAAGCGACTTTGCCAATATCCAATCTTCGTACGGGTACACCTCGGCAAGTTCTTCATCGCTCAATCCGAACCAAAACGCTTCACTGGCATCTACTTGAGTTGCATGTGCACGAAGAGCACCAGAGCGCGCCCAATAATATTGGCCGATCTCAAGTCGAGTGGTCAGGCGATGATCAATTTCAGGACGATTGAACCAATTTTCATCAAAGGGTGACCAGCCACGTAGGCGCAACATTGCTTCGTGAATTGTCAAAATCCGTTTATGCGACCAGGCCGAGTAATACATCTTTAGCGGTTGCCACGGTTCGCCAGCATCCGGATACCATTCGCCATCCCCGGCACGATCGAAGGCAATAATTGTCACATCATGCACCTTGATGTGGTCCGGATGCGGGTATCCGGTCTGTTCATCGCCGTAGGTAACAATCACGTGTGGTCGTTCGGCACGAATCACTCGCACTAGCCGACCAACTGCCTCGTCCAAATCGGCCATATGAAAGCAATCGGGATGGTTGTTCGTTTCACTTTCGGCCATGCCGGAATCGCGGTATCCGAGCATGATGACATTATGAAAACCGATGACCTGAGCCGACTCGGCTAGTTCGCGCGGTCGAAGTTCACTTAACAGTGCACGCTCGGCGGCCCGATCAAGCCCGTGAAACGGCTGACCAGGTTCTTTTAGTGCTGGATTATTGACGTCACCCTCTTCGCCACCAGTGCAACAGACCAACACGGTTCGGATGCCTTCGGCGTTGTAGCGCGCCATGGTTGGCGCACCTTTAGACGCTTCGTCGTCCGGATGGGCGTGGACTGTGAGCAGACACAATTGTTCTTCGGCTCGCAACGAAGCAGGCGACAAATTCACAGTCTGCAGGTTACTGGCCAATGACCTATCCTTCTGAGATGAACTTTTCACCGCGTAAAAAAGTCGGCGCGATAGTCCTTGTTGTGATTCTGGTGATATTGATAGCCAGGTGTTCGCCAGATGGTCGAAAAATGAACTCTCCCAGCCCAGCACAGGATCAAACAATTGCAGTACAGACGACGATCGCCTCCACGGTTGAAGCACCAACAAGTGCGACTTTTACAATCACCGGCCTATGGGTTGAGGGTCAGGCGATCTCAGCGAAATACACATGCACGGGCGAATCCGTCTCGCCACCATTGCAATTTAGTGGAATACCGGCTGGGACCGTCACTCTCGGATTCGTGCTCACAAACGAAGATGAAAACGGCACGATCCAATGGGCGGTGGCCAACATTCCAGTGTCCGACACCAACTTTGTAGAAGGCACGCTTCCAAGTGGTGCAATTGAAGCCACCAATGCCAATGGAACTATTGGTTATTCGGCGCCCTGTCCGCCAGTGGGCAAATCCAATCGCTATGTCATGACCGCCTATGCAATTGCTCAGCAACTTGAGTTCGCCAATGGGGTGGACGCGACAACATTGCAAGAGGCATTTGATGCCGGTGCCCTCGCCTTTGCCGAGTCGGCGTTCATAGCCCAAACGCCATAAATGCAAATGCCGACCTGACAAGATAGAGAGATCGACCGCTCGCTTGCATCCCTCCCAATTGGGGTATTTGAAACTGATTTGGACGCACGACTGACAAGTGCGAACGATGCCTTTCGGCTGCTCGCTCTCGGTGGCGCACCTATCACTGCGGGTGTAGCGCCATGGGTGAACGCATTACCGGCCGAACGATCGGCCGCGGAATCGGCTTGGAAACGGGCACGCGAAGCGGGCGTACCATTTTCCTTCGAATTCCGGCTGTGGAAACCAGACGGCGAGATGATGTGGGTGCAATTATCCACTCAGCCAATCATTGGTCCTCGTTCGCAAATCATCGCCTTCGTTGGAACGGCTCACGACGCAACCGATGCAGTGGTGCGACGCCTATTGAGTGAACAGCTTGTCGGTTTGCTCGATGTAACCGAAGACGCGGTAATCGTGTTTGATGGTCGCGGAACGATCATGTTTTGCAACGACGGTGCGCGACGATTAATTGGAGTTAGCGACCTTTCGCCATTGAATGATGCCGTTGCCGCCACGTTCATTGGGGCGATTCGCGATCAAGTACCCCGTGAAGTTACAACGAGCACGGCTGCCAATCGATGGGAAGGCGAAGTTGGTTTTCGCAGCCCGGATGGGATCATGCGTACATTGGCGATAACTCTTCAGATTGTTCGAGGCGTCGATGGAACGATCGCCCACTACTCGGCGATTGCCAGAGACATCACCGAGGAAAAGCAATTGCACGATGAACTCACGCGCCAAGCCACGCATGATGCATTGACTGGACTTCCGAATCGAGTACTTTTCTTACGCAAAGTTGCCGAAGCACTTGAGCGAAGCCAGACTCTTAAACGTGGCGTAACCGTCCTGTTCATCGATCTTGACAAACTCAAGGAAGTCAATGACACCATTGGTCATTCCGTCGGAGATCAACTAATCGTCAGTATCTCCAAAAGATTGGCAAGCGCCACCCGACCTTCTGATGTCGTAGCTCGACTCGGCGGTGATGAATTCGTCGTTCTCTGCGATGGACTTGGTGATGAACACATCGCGATGGACGTGGCGGAAAGAATTCGCCTGTCGATGACCAACCCAGTGATTATCCAAGGAATCGAAATTCATGCCAGTGTGAGCATAGGTATTGCGTTGGCAAAACCTGGAGCGATCGTCGAGGAGTCCCCGCAGGATGCAGCCGTCACGCTCCTACGCAACGCTGATACAGCGATGTATCGGGCCAAGCAACGTGGACGAGGTCGATGTGAGTTATTCAGTGACGAGATGCGTGCCAGCAACAAAGACCGGGCCTCTCTTTCGTCGCAACTTGAGCGAGCCCTCGCCGCGGATCAACTTTTCCTGGTATACCAACCAATAGTTTCGACTCACACGGCGCGAGTTGCGGGAGCCGAGGCGTTGGTTCGCTGGAATCACCCTGTGCAGGGAGTTCTCACCCCACTTTCATTTTTAGATCTCGCTGAAGAATCAGGTGTAATCGGACCAATCGGCGACTGGGTGATTCGTCAAGCCTGCACTGATGCACGGCGCTGGATCGACGACGGGTCAGTGGATCGCGGAGTTGTCATTCATGTCAACGTCACAACTCGACAACTTACAGATGCAAATTTCGTTGAGCGGGTGATCGCAACATTGCGCGAAACCGGCATCGATACGCATCAACTCGCCCTGGAGATCAATGAATCGACATTGCTCAATGACAACCCAAGCATCATGCGCACCCTGACGGCACTGAAGCGATTTGGCGTGAAACTAGCAATCGATGACTTTGGCACAGGATATTCGTCCCTCTCCCACTTGCGAAGTTTTCCTGCCGATTACCTAAAACTCGATGGGACATTTGTGCGCGACATCGGACAGCAAGGTAACGACGATCCAATTGTCCGCTCGGTGATTCAACTGGCCCACTCTCTGAACATGTCGGTAATCGCAGAATGGGTGAGTTCGGACGAGCAGAATCGTCGACTGCGGCTCTTGGGGTGTGACTATGTCCAGGGAAATCACATTGCCGAACCGGTTGTTGCCAGTGAATTTGTGCCCCTCGTTGTCGAAGTGGTCAGCAGGACCAACTAGCCAGTTGTCTCGTTTTCGGCTTGCGGACGCGGGCCGAGTCCAGCGAAAAAGTCAAGAACTTCTTTGGCATCCTTGGAGAGACGCAACACGGAATTTCCGTCGACCGTGTCGCCGTAAACCGGTAATGGAAAAGAACCGATATTGCCACTGACCGCCGGACGCATCTTGCGGCCAAAGTCGAGCAAATTCAATGTCTCATCGACAAGAACTGCCCGTACTGCTCCAGCGAACACTGTGCCAGCAGTAAATGGGTTTTCGGCAACATGATGAACGGCACTTTTCAATAATGCGGTGACGAACATGCGCTGGCGGGCGGTTCGTCCGATGTCAGAAGTTCCGTCAATCGTCCACTCGCCATCAATCTTTGATTCAAAAAACCGACTTCTGGCAAATGCCAAGGCTTCGACCCCGTCTAGTTGCGGGCATCCTGCCCGCATGAACAGACCAGTGTGACGATCGCGGGACGGAAATTCCACACAAACTGTCACCCCGCCAACTGCATCCACCAACCCCTTAAAACCCTGAAAGTCGATTTCAATGTAGTGATGTATTGGGACGCTCAATGCCTTTTGAACAGTCCGAATGAGGACATCCGTGCCAATTTGGTATGCCGTGTTGATGCGCTGTGATTTACTTCCATTTCCAATCTCCACCCACAAGTCTCGCGGAATTGAAATGAGTGACAAGCCACCAGTTTTCTTTACGTAATGCATCACCATCAGCGTGTCGCTGCGCTTGCCGCCAATATCGACGGCGGCCCCAACATTGTTGTAGTCAGGATCAGTTGGATCGGACCCTTCGCGTGAATCCGAACCAACAAGGAGATAGTTCTCAAATGCATCATTTTCCGGCGACAAGGAATCAACAGCGGTTGCATCTCGTCGCATTGCCGAAAGTTGTGTATTTGTTGCAACAACCAAACCAGTCGCTCCTGCCATAGCGACACAGGCGGCAACTCCAAGACTCACCAGCCAATTGCCAGACCTATGTCCACTCATGCCCACTTGACGGTAGTCGTCAGTTGAACTGGATCAGTGGCACAAAGATGTCACCGGCGTTATGTTGTGCGCAAATGCACGATGTCACCTGTATCGATGAGATGAGTTACCCCTTTGTCATCCACTACAGCAAGTCGACCATCGCCTATGACGCTGACTGCTCGCCCAACAAGCACAGTATTATCGGCGCGATCGACTCGGACAGTTGCGCCAATCGTCGCCAGCGACGCTGAATACAACTTATGTAATTCATCCTTCGAAATCTGCTCAAGTTCGTCGATGTTCGATAGCAGCAAACGCAGCAAATCGGCAGGATCCAACCATGAATTGGTGACCACCTCACTAAGTGAGATCGCATCGTCTGGCGCCCAGTTCATGTTGATTCCGATTCCAACAACAACAAAATCTTTCCCCACCGCGGCCAACAGACCGGAAAGTTTTCGACCATTAATGAGTAAGTCATTAGGCCATTTCATCTCGGGCAGAACTCCGACCATTTGCTGGCACGCCCGTACCGCTGATAACCCAACAATTTGGGTGAAGTGATGTTGCGGACGATTCAAATCACGAAACAAAAGAGATACGAGCAAGTTCGCACCGCGTACTGCTTCCCAGGTCCGATCAAGCCGACCGCGACCCGCGGTTTGAAAATCTGCAGCAATAACCGAGTGCGTCGGTGCGCCAAGCTGGGCCCGATCGAAGAGATCGATGTTCGTGCTGGTGGTTTCATTGACGTGTTCAACCCACCAACCATCGGGCCAGTTGAGCCAATTGGCGTCGGCACTCGTCATTACGCCAAGATAGTGACTTGTGCTGAAGAAAATCCTGATCGCCAATCGTGGCGAAATTGCTGTCCGCATTATTAGAACTGCACGCGAAATGGGTATTGCAACAGTCGCCGTGTATTCGGAACTGGATCGCAACTCGCTCCATGTGCGATTGGCCGATGAGGCCTACGCCCTAGGCGGCAAAACGGCCGCCGAAAGTTACTTAAACACACAAGTCATCTTGGACATCATCCAGCGAAGCGGAGCCGATGGAGTGCACCCTGGCTACGGATTCTTTAGCGAAAACGCGGACTTCGCCAAAGCGATTACGGACATGGGTATCGCATTCATTGGCCCATCGCCGGAAGCAATCGTCGAAATGGGTGACAAAGTGTCGTCACGAAAAGCCGCGCTTCGCGGTGGTGCACCAATAGTTCCGGGCACAACTGAATTTGTGACCGGCGCCGACGAGATTCGGGAATTCGGCGTATCCAATGGTTGGCCGATTGCGATAAAGGCCGCGTATGGCGGTGGCGGACGCGGCATGAAAGTTGTTCACGACGCCGAACACGTGCAGGAAGCAATGGAATCTGCACAGCGCGAATCGAAGGCATTTTTCGGGCGGGATGAAATTTATTTGGAGCGCTACCTGGCCTGGCCACGACACATCGAGGTTCAAGTAGTTGGCGACACTCACGGCAATTTGGTGTGGATAGGAACGCGCGATTGCTCGGCTCAACGACGTCACCAAAAACTTATCGAAGAAGCACCTGCACCGGGCTTGCCCGATGGCCTAGAGGAAGCGATCGGTGCGGCAGCGGTGAAGGCGGCCAAGGCGGTCGGCTACTACAACGCCGGAACAGTGGAATTCATTTTCCAAGATGGCAATTTCTTCTTCCTGGAGATGAATACCCGACTACAAGTCGAACACCCGGTCACCGAAGTAATCACTGGTATCGATTTAGTTGAATGGCAAATCCGTGTCGCTTCTGGTGAAAAACTTCCATTGACGCAACGCGAAGTGTTGGCACTTCGCCGCGGTCACGGCATCGAAATTCGGATTAACGCGGAAAATCCGACAGGTGGAAAGTTTTTGCCATCCCCTGGCACGATTTCGAAACTTACGGCCGCCAATGGTTTTGGGGTGCGCTTCGATAGCGGATATGAAACCGGCGACACGGTGAGTCAGTACTACGACAACCTTGTTGGAAAACTCATTGTTTGGGGACAAAATCGTGATGCGGCTATTGCTCGTAGCATTCGTGCACTCAATGAAATGGTGGTCGAGGGCATCTTCACCACGATTCCCGCAGATCTTGCCATTTTGCGTCATCCTGATTTTCAGGCCGTGAAGCACAGCACTAAGTGGGTCGAAGAATCGCTCGATCTTTCGACCCTCAATTCAACACTTGGTGGGACTCAAGTAATCGACGAATCGCTTATGGAGCGCAGCACGACGGTTGAAGTGAATGGCAAACGCTTCGACGTAAAAATGTGGGTTCCCGCAGTTGTAAATGGTGTCTTGGGCAAAGCAAAAAAGGCGCCAAGGACCGGCGGGTCTGCTGGCGCGGCGATTGGTTCGGGTGACGTGGTTGCTCCGATGCAAGGCACCATTATCAAGGTGATCACCGAAGTTGGTCAAAGTGTAAAGGTGGGCGATGCAATTGTTGTGCTTGAAGCCATGAAAATGGAGAACCAAATCACCGCCGAAAAGTCTGGCATTGTGTCGAAAATCAACGTTAAGGCAGGCGACATCGTTGGGGCAGGCGACGTACTCATCGTTATTGGCTAAGCGCACATCATGGATCACGACTAGTTTTACATCGGTGAATACTACGAACGAAGCGGACGACGAGTCACAACACAGCGCAAGTGGGCTTATCGCCGAGCGGGCACGCCGAATTGAACAACTCAATAGTTTGCGAACTGCCGGTGTTAACCCTTACCCATATCGCTTTGACCGCACCGATTCCCTCGGTACCATTCGCACTCGCAATAATCATTTGGAAGCCGGTACCGAAACTAGCGACCAAGTTGCTGTTGCCGGTCGCGTCATGCTCAAACGAGATCAGGGCAAACTCATTTTTTGCACTCTTAAAGATCGCTCCGGTGAAATTCAACTATTTATTTCAAAGTCAGTTGTTGGCGATGAAGCTTTCGATGCGATCAATGATTTCGATCTAGGAGATTGGATCGGCGTCAGTGGTGTGGTCATGACCACGCGAAAGGGCGAACTGAGCGTCAAAGTGAATTCCGCACAACTGTTGTCCAAGGCAATTAGACCACTCCCAGATAAATGGCACGGCCTCACCGATATCGACACCCGCTATCGGCAACGCTATGCCGATCTCATCATCAACGAAGAAGCACGCCGCACATTTGAAATTCGTCATGCCACAATTTCAAGTTTCCGACGCACGTTAAATACAAACGACTACATTGAGGTTGAGACTCCCGTATTACATGTGGAGTCCGGTGGCGCCAACGCCCGACCATTTGTCACCCACCACAACACACTCGACATGCGGATGTACCTTCGCGTGGCTCTTGAGTTGCATCTCAAGCGACTGATCGTCGGCGGGATGGAACGTGTGTATGAGATTGGTCGCGTATTTCGCAACGAGGGCATCTCAACTCGGCATAATCCAGAATTTACGATGATGGAGAGTTATCAAGCATTTGCGGACTATACCGAAGTAATGGCTCTCACTGAAGAGCTCATCATCAATGCCGCTCGTGATGCCACCGGGACAACGGTGGTGTCAATCAATGGCGAAAGTTTTGATCTCGCCCAACCATGGCCTCGCGCTCGGATGATTGATCTGGCAAGTGAAGCCATTGGCGTTTCACTTCACCCATCACAATCAGTTGATGAATTGCGTGCCATAGCAACGATTCACGGTGTCAAGACCGAAGATCGCTGGGGCTCAGGGCGCATTATTGAAGAAATCTTTGCCGAAAAGGCTGAGTCTGCATTGATTAATCCGACCTTTGTCACGGGACATCCGATCGAAATTTCACCGCTAGCGCGTGCGGATCGAAGCGACCCGTATCTCACCGAGCGCTTCGAGTTGTTTGTTGGGGCGCGCGAGATCGCCAACGGATATACAGAATTAAATGATCCCCTCGAACAACGCAAACGATTTGAAGACGAACAGCGCGCCAAGGAAGCCGGCGACATGGAAGCTGGCAGTGTGGATGAGGATTACCTGCGGGCCCTCGAATACGGTATGCCACCTACAGCCGGGCTTGGTATCGGTATTGATCGACTAGTGATGTTGCACTCCGGAGCCGGTTCAATCAAAGATGTGATCCTCTTTCCCACGTTGCGACCAGAGGTGATGTAACTATGGCAAATTCCGCCGCCTGGGGTGTGGGGATTGCCACAATCGCCGCTGACGGTTCTGTCCTAGATGTCTTTTATCGACACCTCGGATGGGGCGAACATGTGCCTGCCGATATTGCTTGGACATTCCCATTCGTTACCGACGACCGGCGTGGGGTTGCTCTCGTGCCGGTGAGCATCGTCATTGATACCGCAAGTGAACCGATCGATGCGCGCGATGTGTACCTTCGGTTGCATTTGCTGTCACACCGCCTGGCGGCACCTCGCACACTCAAATTGGATGGACTGTTCAATTTACTCACCAATGTGGCCTGGACATCCATCGGCCCAGTCGCTCTAGATGCATTGGACGATGTGCGTTACAGCTTTCTTAAACAGGGTGAGCACCTCACCGTGCATGGGGTTGACAAGATTCCACGGATGACCGATTACGTAGTTCCAAGTGGCGTGCGTATTGCCGATGCCAGTCGAGTTCGACTCGGCGCGCACTTGGCGAGCGGGACCACCGTGATGCACGAGGGTTTTTGCAACTTCAACGCCGGCACATTGGGAACTTCGATGGTCGAAGGCCGCATCTCGGCGGGTGTCATTGTTGGAAATGGATCCGATATCGGCGGCAGTGCATCCATCCAGGGCACTCTCTCGGGCGGTGGCAAAGAAGTGATCTCGGTTGGTGAAAACTGCCTGCTGGGTGCCAACAGCGGACTAGGTATCAGCCTGGGCAATGACTGCATCATTGAAGCCGGGCTCTATCTCACCGCTGGCACTCGTGTTGCTTTGCCTGATGGGTCTGTGGTCAAGGCACGCCAAGTGTCCGGGGCCGATGGATTGCTGTTTCGCCGAAATAGCCAAACAGGCGCAGTCGAAGCTGTCCAGCGCAGTGGTAGCTGGGGCGGATTAAACGCGTCTCTACACAAAAATTAATTCGACTAGATGATCATGAAATTCGAAGAGTTCAGCGCACTTGTTGCCGCCCGACGAACCAATATGTTTGTCGACCTTGGGCGCGAAGTGCCGCGCGAAGTGCTAGATCAACTGTGCACCCTGGCCACTTGGGCGCCGAATCACAAAAAAACTTGGCCGTGGTGCTTCGCCCAAATAACTGGTGAGTCACGGGCGAGGCTTGGCGATATTGCCGCCGACGCCATGCATCGTTTTGGCGACGGCGCCGAAAAAGTATTGAAGACTCGCACAAAATATCTCCGTGCTCCCACGATATTGGTCGTCGGGTCCCACAGTGGCGACACGCTGTTACGCAGTGCCGAGAACCGCGACGCAACTTCCGCGGGGATTCAAAATATCCTGCTTGGGGCCACTGCCGCCGGTTTGGCTAGTTATTGGTCCAGTTGTCCCAAGGGCGCCAATGACGAAGTAGCGATCTTCTGCGGCTTTCATCCCGACACATTTATTACATCACTAATTTATCTGGGCTGGCCGATTCGAAGTGTTGACGTACCGATACGACCTCCAGCCGAGATCCACTACCTCGACTGAGTTTCTAACCAGAGGCCTTGGCCTTCACCTTGTTCCAGATATCCACGAGACGATCCTGGGCACTGTTAACCGCACCGGCGCGAAATCCTGAAATTTCTTCATCGGTAAAGAAAATCATGTCACTAAAGGGAAGATCTTGCGCCAATTCCTGTATCCCGGTCACACCTGTGTTGTAGCCGTGAAACGCGAGATCCTTTAGCGAGTTGGCGGGATCCAAAATAAAATTGATGAAGTCATATGCTGCATCAACATTTTTGGCTCCTTTGGCAATAACCCAGGTATCCATCCACAATTCGGTCTCCGGTTTGCCAACGGCCCACTTATACCTAGTCGGATCCCCTCCTGCTTCTTCGACCGCGATCAATCCCTGTCGGGCATCGCCGTTCCAACACTGCGAGAGTGCGTAGTTGCCCTGAGTAAGAGCGATACCTGGATAAGAATCGAAAGCCTTCAAATGCTCGGCGAAATTGTCCAGAAGGAAGGTTTCACAGGCATCTAGCTGTTGAGTGTCTTCCGTTGTCCACGAAATTCCATTGGCCCAGAAATAGATGCCACAAAGTTCTGGGGGTACGTCAAGGACAGAAGTCTGCCCGCTTGCCTCTGTCTGGGTTGCGGTGATGAAATCTGCCCATGTCACAATCTCAGATTTGACAATTGTGGTGTCGTAAATCCACCCCGTGGTGCCCCAGTCCTTGCACACGCTGTACTGATTACCCGGATCCCAATCCTGATCGATGTACGGTTTTTCAATATTCTTGAAATTTGGAATACGGTCAAGGTCAAGTTTCTCGAGCAGGTCTTCCTTGATCATCTGTGGGATATACACCCCGGTTGGACAAACGAGATCGAATCCGCTGCTCCCACCGGCGGCGGCCAACTTTTGGATTGCTTCTTCGGTTGAGTTATAGATCGTTATATTCAGTTGACCCCACGAAGCGAGAAGATCCGGATCGTCGTACTCAGCCCAGGTGAACAAGTTGGCGTTCTTCGTAAAGTCTGTGGAACCCGAACCTTTGTCGTCCGATCCGCACGCGGCAAGAAATGCAGCTAACGCGGCACTACCACCCGAAACTGCAAGGAACTTTCTTCGACTCATCGACGCGACAATTCTGTTGGCAGTTGCCCGTGACATCAAGATTCGCGTTTGATCTGAATTGCTCGTTGGCATGATCCCCCTATTTTTTTGACGAATTTTTAGTCAGTATCTTTTTCAAAACTTATACCAGCAAGATAATGTTTGCAAATGAACGACCGTCCGCTTTCTCTTTGGCACGACTCGCTATCACCTGCCGAACACATCGCGAGGCCGAGTTTGGACAAGAACATCGAAACCGATGTTGCAATCGTTGGTTGTGGCTATACCGGATTATGGACTGCCTACTATTTGCGGAAAATGCAACCGGATCTATCCGTGACTTTGTTGGATGCCAATATTGCCGGATATGGCGCCAGTGGTCGCAATGGAGGCTGGGCAACTGCCGAATTAGCAATGGGTTTAGACACGATGACAGCAATTCATGGCGCCGACAAATCTAGGGAAATGTATCGAGCCATGTTCGACACGATTGATGAAATGCAAACCGTTCTCACTGCCGAGTCAATTAATTGTGACTTTACCAAGGGCGGATCGCTCAATGCGGCGTCACATCCTGTCCACATTGAACGTCTTACTGCCCAGCGCGAAGTGTGGCGGCGCCACGGATTTGACGAAAACGATATTAGGTGGCTGAACAAGAGTGAAGTTGAAAGTCGAGTGCACGCCAATGGGTTACTCGGCGCCAATTTCCACCCCCACTGCGCGGCGATACACCCTGCAAAGTTGGTCCGCGGTTTGTCACATGTTGTAGAACGAAACGGCGCAACTATTTACGAAAATTCTCCGGTGAAAGAGATTTCACCTCACCTAGTTGAACTTGATCGTGCAAGTGTTCGGGCAAAATTCGTGATCCGGGCCACGGAAGGTTTCACTCGGTCCCTGCACTCGCATCGTCGCAATCTTCTGCCCCTTTACTCGTACATGGTGGCAACTGAACCGTTACCTGATGATGTGCTTCATCAATTGGGCTGGAGCGGTCGCGAAACATTTAAGGATGCTCGAAACCTCATTATCTACGCCCAAATTACGGCTGACGGTCGCATTGCTTTCGGTGGTCGAGGCGCCCCATACCACTTCGGGTCGGCTGTTAAACCGAAGTTCGATTGGGATAATTCTGTTCATGAAAAAATTGTGAGGTCAATGCACGAACTTTTTCCGATGGTTCGCGACGCGAAAATTACCCACCGCTGGGGTGGACCACTCGGCGTTCCCCGAAATTGGCACTCGTTTGTCAACTTTAACAACGAAACTGGGATGGCCTCCGCCGGAGGATACGTTGGCGATGGCGTGGCCGCAAGCAACCTGGCCGCTCGATGTCTTGCTCACTTGATTATTGGAGACGACCACCCACTTACCAAGTTGGCGTGGGTTCAACATCGATCTCGGCGATGGGAGGTCGAGCCATTTCGATATATCGGGGTGAACGGGTTACTTAAATTGTCCGAACAAATGGATAAGCACGAACGACGGACAGGGAAACCTGACCGAATCAGAGAGAAAATTCTGGACTTTTGGGTCGGATGATTATGTTGCCGGTCTCGGTAACCAGTGATCAATTGCAATGGCTGGAACGTCATAACACCAGGCCTGACGCGACAATTTGATGTCGTCATCGCCATTCCAATCAAACTTCGTTCCCATCAGATCGCCAAGTCGCCGCCGTTCGTCCGGATCTGAAATAACCCGAGCGATTCCAACTCGACGGTCATTGTTAAACCTCACTTCTACTTCTGGATACGCAACCATGTTGGCGAACCAATCCGCGGTTGGACCGTTGCCAGAAATGAAATAGATTGATTCATTAACTATTCCGAACCACAGCTCAACGATATGTTCACGACCACTGCGACGACCTCGGGTGACGACATCGCAACATTCACGATCGATGTATTGACTAAGCCACGGTACGTCGCTAATCATCACTCTTAGCGCGGTCGATATAGTCCGAACACTTCGCGCAGTGCGTCACTGACCTCCCCCAATGTTGCACCAGCGCGTAGGGACTCTTTCATCGGGTACAGCAAATTTGCCGTCCCCTTGGCCGCGATGGTCAGGTCGGCCAAATGTGCGACAACATCTTCCTGATTGCGCTGTTTTTTAAATGCAGTGAGGCGGTCGACTTGCAGTCTCTCCAGATCCGGACTATTCGGAGTCACGATTGGCTCAGGTTCCGAGTCGGCGACGAATTTGTTCACTCCGACTAATACCCGTGACGAGTCGTCAATGGATTTGGTGTACCGATAGGCCGCATCTTCGATTTCATTCATTTGAAATCCGGCTTCGATCGCCTCGACTGCCCCACCCATCTCGTCGATTCTCGTAATGTATTGCCATGCCAATCGCTCGACTTCATCGGTGAGTGACTCGACGAAATACGAACCAGCCAATGGATCAGGAGTATCGGTAATGCCACTTTCATAACCGATGATTTGTTGGGTTCGTAGAGCGATGCGAGCCGCATCTTCGGTGGGCAAACTGAGTGCCTCATCAAAACCGTTGGTGTGCAGACTTTGAGTGCCGCCAAGTACGGCGGCCATGCTTTGCACTGTGACTCGAACGATGTTGTTGTGTGGTTGCTGAGCAGTGAGAGTGGAGCCACCAGTTTGGGTGTGAAAACGCATTAATTTGCTGACCTCGTTTTTGGCACCGAATCGCTCAGTCATGATTTGGTACCACATCCGTCGACTGGCTCGAAACTTTGCCACTTCCTCAAAGAAATTGTTATGCCCATTCCAAAAGAAACTCAAGCGCGGGGCAAACTCATCAACGTCGAGCCCCGCATCGATGGCCGCCTGCACGTAGGAAATCGCATTCGACAATGTGAAAGCCAGCTCTTGCACCGCGGTGCTCCCCGCTTCACGAATGTGGTAACCAGATATTGAAATCGTGTTCCATTTAGGAACATTCGCGGAGCAATATGCAAACACATCGGTGATGATTCGCATGGATGGTCGGGGCGGATAGATATAGGTACCACGAGATATGTATTCCTTGAGCAAATCATTTTGGATGGTGCCACTGATTGAACTTGAGGCGATGCCCTGCTCTTCGGCCACCAACTCGTATAGAAGCAACAAAATTGGAGCCGTCGAATTGATTGTCATTGATGTCGTTACTTCGTCGAGCGGAAGTCCAGCGAGCAATGTGCGCATGTCGTCTATCGAGTCAATGGCCACCCCAACTTTGCCCACTTCGCCAGCCGCCCGTGGATGGTCGCTGTCGTATCCCATTTGCGTTGGCAGATCAAAGGCACAACTCAATCCGGTTTGGCCCGCATTCAGCAAAAACTTGAACCGCTGGTTCGTTTCCGTGGCGGAGCCAAATCCGGCGTATTGACGCATTGTCCACAAACGGTCACGATGCATCGTCGGGTAGATGCCACGTGTGTATGGCGCCCCGCCAGGCACCCCAAGTTTCGTTGCAGGGTCCCACCCATCGAGTGAACTGGCGTCATACAGCGGGCGGATTTCAACCCCCGAATCGGTCTGCCGCGACAAGTCAGTCATCCAGATAAGGCTACGAGATTGGGCTCGTAATCTAGAGTCTGAACCGATGAAAACACCGGCGCTGGATTTAGCCAGTCTCGCCAATATTGATGTCTTGGAACGTATTGAACAGCGCGTTCTGTGGCTGGCAGTACGCATCGTGGATTACGCCAATCGTGACCGACTTGTTGAACCGACAGGCGATGGCCGTGACGCCGAATATGCGCTCAAAGTTGGTGGACACATGGCCAGCAGTGCATCGGTGGTGTCGATCATGACTGCCCTGTGGTTCGGCCATTTGAATGGCGACGACAAAGTCTCTGTCAAACCGCACGCTTCCCCAATATTTCATGCCATCAAATATCTCACCGGCGAACTGGACCGTTCGTACCTGACAAAGTTGCGCAGTCTCGGTGGTCTTCAGGCATACCCCAGCCGTACCAAGGATCCGGATGTTGCCGACTTCTCCACCGGTTCGGTTGGTCTTGGTGCGGTGGCACCACTATTTGCGTCGATGGCGCGTCGATATATAGAAGCACATTTCGGAACAAAAAGGTCGGCACGATTTATTGCTCTAGTCGGCGATGCGGAACTGGATGAAGGAAACATTTGGGAAGCCATCACCGACCCATCACTACAAGGGCTCGGCAATGTGATGTGGATTGTGGACGCCAACCGCCAAAGTTTGGATCGTGTGATCCCCGGAATGAAAATCAAGAAACTCGCCGAATTTTTTGCCGATGCGGGGTGGCATGTCGTGGAGGCAAAATACGGTCGTAAATTGGAAGCGGCATTTGCCCAACCTGGCGGTGCGGCATTGCGAAAATATATCGACGAGATGTCCAATGAGCGCTACCAAAGTTTGTTCGCACTACAGGGATCCGACTTGCGGGACAAGTTTTTGGAAGGCGCACCAAAATCTGTCGAAAAATTCATTACCAAAGTTCCTGATGATGACATCGCACCACTGGTACAAAATTTAGGCGGCCACGATATATCGCTGTTGCTTGATTGCTACCGCCAGTGCGACGCGGTGACTGACCGACCAAGCGTGGTGTTTGCCTACACAGTAAAAGGTTGGGGGCTTCCGATTGCCGGTGATCCACTCAACCATGCCGCACTGTTGTCAACCAAACAGATCGACGCGTTTCGTTCGCGAGTCGGACTAACCTTGGACACCGAGTTCGATCGATTCGTTGAAGATAGCGATGAAGATCGGATCTGTCGGGCAGTTGGCAATGACATCAACAACCAACCAATATCGCCCCGCCCAGAACTTGCCATACCAGTCGAGATCGGTTTAGCCGTTGGCGCCAAACCAATGTCGACTCAAGAAGTGTTTGGTCGGCTGCTCACCGGACTTGGTGCCGTTAGTGGTGTCGGTGACCGAATAGTTACAACTTCGCCAGATGTAAGTGTGAGTACAAATCTCGGTGGATGGATCAACAAGTTCGGAGTATTTAATTCGCAAGTTCAGCCCGACTATCTAGGCGATGACAGGTTGCTCCGTTGGCAAGAAGGTCCTCAAGGTCGCCACATCGAACTCGGCATTAGTGAGATGAATTTATTTCTCACCTTGCATGCATTTGGACTCGGACACGAGTTGCACGGTGAACATTTATTACCGATTGGCACTCTGTACGACCCATTTGTGTGTCGCGGCTTGGATGCTCTTATTTATGCGTTATACAACGGCGCCCGTTTTATCGTCGTTGGAACGCCAGCCGGTGTGACACTTGCGCCTGAAGGTGGTGCTCATCAAAGCACGATCACGGCATCAATTGGCATGGAACTGCCAAACATTACGTATGCCGAACCGTGTTACGCCCGTGCCCTTGATTGGTTATTATGCGACGGCTTGAAGCGACTCGGGACGATTGACGGTGACAGTCTGTACTTGCGACTTTCTACTCGACCAATTAATCAGGCACCCTTTGAGCAAGTGGTCGCGCAGCGCGGCCGTGATGCATTGCGAGCCGATGTGCTGAGCGGTGGATATCGATTGGTCGAACCAGCGTCGCTGGCTGATGTGATCATCGCCGCCACTGGACCAGTGGTGCCAGAAGCAATTGCTGCCGCTGAGCAACTCAGAGCCGAGGGTATCGACGCAACGGTGTTGGATCTCACGTCACCCGATCGGCTCTATCGTCAATGGCGAAGTAGCTTGCGCAGCGCAGCAAGCTCCGGCACGACACCTAGTGACAATTTTCATCTTTCGAAACTCATCACCGAAAACGAGAGACACGTTCCGATTGTCACTTTGCACGATGCCGCCAGCCATACCTTGGCTTGGCTCGGATCGGTGTACGGCACCAAGGTTGTGCCGGTCGGGGTCGATGAATTTGGCCAGTCCGGCACGATTGTGGAACTTTACGGGGTATTTGACTTAATGCCCGAACAGATCGTGAATGCGACTCTTGTCGCCTTGTCGTAACATTGGCTGATGGCAATCACCGAGCAAGTTCGAACCACTGTTCCGACCATTGACGGCATTGAACTCACACCAAAGGAAGTCGCCAAGCTGGCGCCTCCTTTATTTGACACTGTTGAAGACGAACGATTGCATCGCAAACAACAACTTGCGGCGGCACTGCGCATCTTTGGTCGCCTTGGTTTTGGTGAGGGCGTGGCTGGACATATCACGGCACGCGATCCCGAGTACCCAGATCACTTTTGGGTAAACCCATTCGGTAAGAGTTTCCGGCTGATGAAAGTGAGTGATCTCATTTGCGTCAATCATCATGGCGATGTTGTGTATGGCAATCAGCCGGTGAATCGAGCCGCGTTTGTGCTCCACGCGGCGATACACAAAGCTCGACCAGATGTGATCGCCGCCGCCCATGCACACTCGGTGTATGGCAAGGCGTGGTCAACACTTGGTCGCAAACTTGATCCGATAACGCAAGACGCATGTGCGTTTTACGAAGATCATGTGCTGATCAAGGAACAAGGCGGCGCCGTGGTGTTTGAAGTTGCCGCCGGCGAAGAAATCGCCTCGCACTTCCCCTCCGGCAAAGCAGCCATTCACCAAAACCACGGTTTGTTTACCGTCGGCAAAACCGTCGAGGCGGCTGCGTTTTGGTTCATCACGATGGAACGAAATTGTCAGGCTCAGCTGTTGGCCGAGGCGGTTGGAACTCCGATTTTGGTGCCCCACGAAATGGCGCAATACACCCAGCAACTCACAGGATTCCCCGATGCAGGTTGGTTGCAATTTCAGCCGCTGTTCCAAGAGATCTGCAAAACTGATCCCGAACTTTTCGAGTGAGTGGTTCGCCCGCACCACATGCGGGAAATAGGGGAACATCTCCACTGGCGAATATTCCGCCCGAGGTTTTTTTCATTTTCTCCGCATCTGCGCAGTACATCGGCGCGGTTATTGCGGTCCAACTATTTGATGACGCCCCTCCGGCAAGCATTGCTTGGTTTCGGGTTATCGGTGCCGCCGTTGTACTGATGTGTTTTTCGGCGCCACGAATAATTCGTGGGGATCGTTGGCGCCGTGATGAGTTGGTTGCCGCGGCAATTTTTGGCACCGCGGTGGCGCTGATGAACCTCACCTTTTATTTGGCGATAGATCGCCTCGATTTAGGAAAGGGTGTGGCAATCGAATTCATCGGTCCGATTTGCGTGGCAGCGTGGCAAACCCGCAACAAGCGCAACGCGATGGCGTTACTGTTCGCCACGTTCGGTGTGTTGATTCTCTCAGGATTCGAGATTGGCGATGAGCCACTTGGCTTGTTGTTTATCTTCCTCGCTTCAGCAATGTGGGCGGCTTATATCGTGATTGGCGCCAAAGTCGCCCGCCTGGATCGCGGGGTGTCCGGACTTGGCGTCGGACTACTCATTGGCGCCGTCGTGATTGCTCCATTCGGGGTCAGAGGGAGCATGACCATCTTGACGACGCCGTGGTTACTCGGTGCATGTCTTTTAGTCGGAATTTTTTCCAATGCAATTGGATATGGAATTGAGCAGAGTATTTTGCGTCGAATACCAGTGCGAAGATTCTCGGTGTTGCTTGCTCTCCTACCTGTGACCGCTCTCGTGTTTGGTTTTCTTTTCTTGGATCAGCGTCCGTCTTTCATCGATCTGTGTGGAATTACGCTCGTGCTCACGGGCGTCGTTGTTCAACAACGAGACACGCTCCCATCGGCCGCTGCTGAATCTGCGTGACTTCACCTCGCTGAAGTAGTCAGGTAGAATGGTTTTCAAGCGGGCCAGGAGACCATCTTCGGAAATGCGCGTACCCCCACAGAAATTTCGTGTTGTTGCCGTTATCGCAACAGCCCTCATCACTGCCACGGCGCTTGGCGGTACTTCTGTGGCGCGTGCCGACGAAGGTCAAATACCGGCAGCCATCCTGATTAATGGTCGGGGCTACGGTCACGGACGCGGGATGAGCCAATACGGGGCGTACGGCTGGGCCACAGCGGCTGGTTGGTCATGGCAACAAATTCTTGATTTCTATTACGGCGGACCGACCGGCAATGTCATCGCCCTAGTTGACGACCCAGGACAGATCATGACTGTCGCATTGGCGGCACTAAACAATTACCAAACAGCAGTCGTTGCCGATGGCAGCAATGCCGTATTTGTACAGGATCCAATTCCCGGTCGGACATGGACGTCACTGGTTGCCCGCGAAACCGAACAACGTATATACCGGGTGTGGGGGTCAGCCGAGCGCAAGTGTCCAAATGCCGCTGATAATCCAACCACGGTCGGTTTCACCCTGATCGGTGATTTCTCCGAAGTTGCTTCATTCACTACCCAAGTCGGCTCCGATAGTGCGGCCGCCCCGACCAGCGTGATCGGTTTGTGTGAACCACGCTCGAACGGCAGAAACAAAATTCGTTATTACCGCGGCGAAATTCGGGCGGTAAATAAAACAAACAATGAAAATCGCACGATCAGCGCGGTTCGCCTCGATGATTATTTGCGCGGGGTAGTCCCCCGCGAGTCTCAGGCCGATTGGGGCGCGGCCGCTGGCGGCGCTGGAATGAATGCATTGCGCGCTCAAGCTGTGGCAGCCCGTTCGTATGCCACCGCCATATACGGATTCCCTGGTCTTGCCCAAACCTGCGATACCCAGGATTGTCAGGTCTATGGCGGATCGGCTCTGCGCGAATCGGTGAACGGCGCAATTATCACGTTAGAGAACGCATATACCGATCAAGCCATTGCTGAAACCGCCGGAATGGTGATACGAAACGGGAAAGGCGCCGTGATGCGCACCGAATTTTCTTCTAGCAACGGTGGTCGCACTGCTGGCGGCGTATTTCCGGTCAATCTGGATGGCGGAGATTTGGCCTCCGAGGCAATCAATTCATTAATGGTATGGACGAGGGTTTTGTCGGCGGCCGAAATAGTTGCCAAGTATCCGCAAATTGGCACACTCACATCGGTCGTCACAACTCACGATGGTTTGGGTGGAGACTGGAACGGTTACGCCGTTTCGGTAGCAATCACCGGCACGACTGGCTCGAAAATTCTCAGTGGTTGGGACTTCAAATCTGCCTTCGATCTACCAGCGCCGTGGTATGAGACCACACCCGTATTTGGCGCATCGTTTGAAGCCGCACCCGTTGGTTCGATGTTGTTCATTGGTGACTCGGTGGGTGAAAGTATCGCCCGAGAATTCGCTGCAGTCGTATCTTCTGCCTACCCAGGTACCAACTTTCAGGCACTTGCCAACCGCTGCATGGTCGGTCCAACATGTGTACCCACTTCCATTGGTCTGCCCGATGCACTGGCGGTCATCAATTCACTTACTCCGGAACAATTTCCACGAATCGCCCTCATCCAACTCGGCTACAACGATGACCCAAATACTTTTCAAAGCGATGTCGATCAGGTCGTCAATGCCCTCAACGCTCGCGGCGTTCAACGGATCATCTTTGTCAATCTCTCCACTCGCCGTGAGTCGCGAAATTATCCCCTCTCCAATGCCGTAATCGGGTCGGCAACACAGACCTATCCCAACGTGTCGGTGATGGATTGGAATGCGGCCAGCAGCGGCGCCAGTCAGTGGCGTTGGTTCAGCGATGATGTACATCTACGCCCAACTGGGCAATCCGAATTTGCTTTATTTTTGCGCGCTCAACTGGATGTGCTGAGAACTGCTGGTCTGATTACAAGCGGATCGTCAACGCTTCTGCCACTCGGCGTGCCCCTGATCAAGGGCAACCGCGGAAATGTTGTCAAGACCTTGCAGACGAAGTTGAATGCGTATTTGAAATTGCCCAGGGGCAAGCGCGTCATTGTTGATGGGCAATTTGGCAAAGGAACCGTAGCCGCGGTGCGCAAAGTTGAACTAGCCAACGCACTTCCCGATGATGGAATTGCCGACGAAGCCGTGCTGGCAATTCTTGGCATGGATATCAACAAAATCGTGCTCTCTCGAGGCACACGCCATAGCACGGTGGCCACGGCCCAGACTGCATTAGCCCGGGTACTTAAAGTCAAGGTGAAAGCCGACGGTATCTATGGCTCGGGCACCACAACATTGGTCAATCGTTTTCAGAAAAGTGTCGGGCTCAAACCAACCGGAAACATCAATCGAACGACCTGGCTGGCTCTGCTTGCCGCAGCGGCCCAAAGCTAACGAAGATCGATCGGTTTCCCGGCAAATCTGGATTCCCAGGCTTCGTCGCTCACCAGTTGCGGGTATGCGGCGCGATATTCGCGTCGGAGGCGCTTGTATGAACGACGAATTTGGCCGATTGCAGCAATGACCTCACGTAACAGGCCAAGAAAGCGTTTGGTATCGCGTTGCACCAGATAGCCATCGGCAATGCGTTCGTGCCGGTACAAAATTTGGTTACGCAATGTCGCCACTCCAACTGCTCGGGCATCAATCGGTGCAGTTCCGATACCGCGCAATCGCAAACGCTTGGGGACGATGTACCCACCAAGCAAGACCACGGCGACAATGAACCCGACGGCTCTCAGGGCTTTATGGCGAGGTTGACGGACCGATAAGGCAGCCAATTCCGGACTGAGCGGTGCTGGCTTTTCTTCCGAACAGGCACGCAATTCATCATGTAGTGCGGCGTGATCGATTTTCATCCATTCGGCCGGCCCAGCCATATACGCGCGCAGACCTTTCAACATGTACTCAGTGCTGGCATAACGCATCGAAAATAAGTTGCGGAATCCGAAGGAAGCGAAACGGTAGGCCAGGTTCCACCAGCGATGCTTGTCAAATACCAACGTGTCAATCAGGGCAAGATTTCGCGCTTCGTAAAACAGCGACGACGGATTATTTTTGAGCCCAAAGTCGGCATGCCAAACGATGATCCCATTCAGCGTCACCGAATGTTTTCCGGTGTGCATCAACCCAAAGGCCACATCGTCGCCGCGCACAAATACTGGAAGTGGATTATCTGGCGTGATGCTGATCGGAAACGCCGTGTACCACCAGGCCGTGTAAGCAAAAGGAATCTCCGGCGCGTCTAGCAATGCGATCTCCCGCTCGCGCAAATCATCGTCTCGGCCAAGGGCTTGAAGTGGATAGATGGATCGCCACGAGTATTCGGCACCGGCCTCAAATTGCATCCATTGACGTTCTTCGCTCAACATTGCTCCGTGAACGCACAATTTGTCGTCCTTGGCGAATCTGAACAGCGCCATTGTCCGCACGAGGGCCTCGGGCTCGAGGGTGATGTCGTCGTCCATGAACAACACATGAGTTGCCCAGCCGTCGCGTCGCAGTTGCATCAGTCCGCGAGCGAATCCACCCGCTCCACCAAGATTCAAGTTTTCAATCACCGCAATTGGCGCATCTGGCCCGGTATCAAACGAAATGTTGCGCGCATTATCCACCACGAGCACTCGGACCGATCCTCGCAATGCATCGATTTTGTCCACTAGATACAGCACGTTTTCCACTGTTCGGCGGACATACTGCTGTCGATTAAATGTGGTGATTGACAATGACAATCGAACGTCATGGGCGGGAGCATCGCGGGTAAACCACTGTCCCCCGTGTACGACCACTTCGCCGTCAGCCACGATGCGCACGAACATAGTGCCAATCGCTGAGCCAATCAATGACGGTGCGGCAAGTGTCACCGGTTCGGCGCCAAGAATTTGCGTGGCCACGACCTGCTCGCGTGAGTCTTCGACGACGACAATTTCGGCCCGTCCGACACCGAAAGCATCGATACGCACCGACAAGTCGTTCACTTGCGTTATTCGGCGCCAGCGACCTGCAGCAAAAACACCAAATGAAGTATCAAAACTAATTGTCGCTGCATTTTGCAATGTGACCCGATCAATCGAGACGACTGTGTTGCCTGTTGTCCGGGCGTAGAGCAATGGCTCGGCGGTGTGGGGCGTGGGCAGCGTCAGGCGCTGCAACAAATGTTCAGCCACCGAGTGGATCCGTAAAGAATGCCGGCAACGCGGTGCCATCGGTGAGATGTTGCAACGTGCCATGGGCGACGTTTAACGCCTCGTGGATCGTGACATCCATATCCAAATAGCGATACGTGCCGAGTCGGCCGAGGAATGTGACGCCGTGTGCTTGTCTGGCGAGTTGCACGTAATTGAGTAACTGCTCCTTTTCCTTGACCAAACGAATCGGATAGTACGGGGTGTCATCGGGTTCACATAATCTGCTGAATTCGCGATAGGTGACGGTCCGATCATGGGTTTCCCATGGCGCAAAATGTTTGTGCTCGGTAATGCGGGTATAGGGCACAGTTTCGTCGCAGTAGTTCATCACTGGACAACCTTGAAAATCTCCATCGCTAATTTGCTGTTCGAAATCCAGCGTTCGATATCCAAGTCGGCCGTGTTCATATTCAAAATACGCATCAATCGGTCCGGTCCAAAAGACATGGTCGAATTCTGAACCCCGCGATCTTGTGAACATCGTGTTCAAACTCACGTCTATTGACGGATGATTCAAAATTGCTTCAACAATTGGTGTATAGCCATGTTCAGGTATCGCTTGATATGGATGATTGAAATATGAATCTTCATAGGTGAAACGAACCGGTAGACGCGCCAGAATGCTGGCCGGCAAATCAGTTGGATCGACGCCCCATTGTTTTTTCGTATAACCCGAAAAAAACGCTTCGTATAATTCGCGACCGACAAATTTGAGTGCTTGGTCTTCAAAGGTGACGGGTGAGGTAATCGACTTGTCGCTTTTGCTAGCAATAAATGCTTCAGCTTGGGCCGGATTGAAGGTCGTGCCGAAAAATTGATTAATCGTCAGCAAATTGATGGGTAACGAATACACCGAGCCTGACGAAACTGCTTTGACCCGATGGTTGTAGGGCAACATCGTGGCAAAGCGGTTGATGTATTTCCACACGTGTTCATGTTGAGTATGAAAGATGTGCGGACCATAGGTGTGGACCAAGACTCCGGTTTCATGTCGACCGGTATGGCAATTACCCGCTACATGATCACGAGAGTCAAATACCGCGACACGATGCCCAGCCTCGGCCAGTTCGCGGGCCACCACAGCCCCTGAAAACCCGGCGCCAACAATGGCGAATGACCGTGACACCACGGCTAAATACTACGGGAAGTATCCGAAGGACCCTTAGTGCGAGAGCCAGGGTGCACATAGACCTTCGACGTCTCGCACCTCAATGCGATCACGATTTGTCCATGTCACTTCGTTGTCTGGATCAACTTGCAACTTAAATGTGCGAAATGTCATCTCGGTGGTATCAATGCTCAGTATTCGACCTACAAGTGAGTCACCAATTCCGAGCAGCAACTTGATCGTCTCCAGGGCCTGAATTGAACCCACTATTCCTGGCAACACACCCAACACTCCTGCCTCTGCACAACTTGGCGCTAGTTCGGCGGGCGGCGGTTGGGGAACCATGTCGCGATAGGTCGGTCCATTTTTTGGATCAAACACGGTGACCATTCCTTCAAAGCGAAAGATCGAGCCGTGCACAACCGGAATACCCAGTTTCACGCTGGCGTCATTTAATACATAGCGGCTTGGAAAATTATCGGCGCCATCGACGATGACGTCGTAGCCGCTGATGATGTCCAAGATATTTCCGGCATCTAGACGCGTGTCGTATGTGACGACGTTGACATCGGGATTGAGCATGGTGAGTGTCTTTTTTGCCGAGTCGACTTTGCGATCGCCTATGCGATCTACGTTGTGCAGAATTTGACGCTGCAGATTCGACGCATCCACTTCGTCCATATCAACAATGCCAATGGTGCCCACGCCGGCGGCGGCAAGATACAGCGCGGCTGGGGATCCAAGACCACCAGCGCCGAGCAGTAACACTTTGCTCGCCAACAACTTCGTTTGCCCGTTTACTCCGACTTCTGGCAATGACAAATGGCGCTGATAGCGAATGCGTTGCTCAGCGCTGAGCTGTGCCGGCGTGATCCATGGACGACCTTCGTCCTTCCATTTACCAAAACCACCGACAACCGAAGACACATCGCGGTAGCCGAGCTCATTCAATGTCTTGGCGGCGAACGCGCTACGCACACCACCCGCGCAGTAAACAATGATCGGAGTTAATTTCTCGACTACTTTGCTTTCGATTTGGGATTCCAAGTTCCCGCGCGGGATATGCACTGCATTGATAAGCGCGCCTTGGTCGTATTCATCTGGTTCGCGCACATCCAACACGACCACGCCACCGGCATCAATACTCGTTGCCGCCGCCGAAGTATCAATCTCAGTGATCTGAGATTTTGCTTGAGCGAGCAACTCGCGGAAACTTGACATGACCAATACCCTACCGTTTAGGTCAGGATTTGGGGCAGAGGTTGGCGGCGGATGACAAACACGTAGGACGCGACACCGCTTAATACATACAACGTGGCTTGGATATTTAGAAGCACCTCCACCCCTACGCCGTCAAGGAGCAAGCCAACAAGTATTGAGCCAATCACTGCACCAACGGCACCAACCGCGGACGACATCCCCTGAAATCGGCCAAGCAGTTCTGGTGGGCACAGTCGCTGAACAGCCCCGGCCGCACCAATTTGACTAGTGATGTTCGGAATCCCAGTCATTGCAAAAATAATGAGAAAGATCCAAAGTGCCGTAGTTACTGCGGCGATGTTGACGAACAAGAACGCCACCACGCCAAGACCTGCATAGCCCCACATCATCAGTCGCGTTGGGTCAACTTGGCGGGCATAACGACCAACAACAAACGACGCCAGCAAACCCCCGGCAGCAGCGGTGCCACGAATAATTCCAACCGACGCTTCGTCGCCATGGAGGATGTCAATCACGAAGGCGATGAACAGTACGGGAAACATCGCGAACGTCAGACTTGACAAGAATTCGACACCGAGGAATCCGACCAGGGCGCGGTGCGGTCGAATCTCCTTCCAACCGCTACGAACACTTGGCCGAGAATTCGTGGAGTCATCGCCGATGGCAAGGCTCTGCGTCGGCGACCGAACAAACCATGTGGCGACTGCGACGAAGGCAAATGTTGCGGCGTCGACAACAACTACGGCGCTGAGTCCTCCAAGCACCACCACTATTCCCCCGAGCGGGGCGCCGATCAAACGCGCAATTGACAAAACTGCGGCATTGGCGGCGTTCGCTTGCAACAATTGTTCGGCGGGAACGATTCGCGGAATTAAAGCGAACGATGCGGGGTTGTTGACTTGCTGAAGTAGACCCTGCAGACCCGCGACGAGAAAGGCGGGCCACAGCCGATTCGGCGTGACAATTAGTAGCGGAAGCAATGTCACAGTTTGTAACACATTGGTGACAATTACCGTCCGACGAAGGTCCCAACGATCTACAAGTGCCCCTCCGTAAGGCCCGAACACAATGCCAACCAATAGTTCGATAATGATGATGACCGCTGTCGAACGACCCGACTCTGTCTGCGTATAGACGAACGCGGGCAAAGCAACAATGAGGAGCCAATCACCGATGTTGTTGATCAGCTCACCGCTAAGCACAATCCGAAAATCGCGACTTTTCCACAAGCTCGTTGACATCAGATTATTGTGGGAGACTGACGCACCCGGATCGTTGGCTCGGTTGTGTCGACACGCAACCACGGCACATAGTTGGGCATAAACGCCCAACTAGTTCGGTGAACAGCCGAAGGGCCGTATCCCTGCAAAGCCATTCGATGCTTCGGACATGGGTATCCCTTATTTGTCTCAAAATGCCATTGTGGAAAATCCACAGACCACTCGCGCATGAGACGATCTCTCGACACTTTGGCCAGCACCGATGCTGCGGCAACTGACAAACACGTGGTGTCGGCCTTGACCTGGGCAATAACCCGAGCAACATGTGGGGCGACGAAATCCCACCTGCCGTCAACAATTGCGGCATCGGGTGTGACTCCAAGTTGATCAAGGGCTCGCTTGGCGGCTAGTTGTTGCGCCGAGTTCATTCCCAAGGCGTCACATTCTTGAGCCGAAGCGAAACCGACTGCCCATGCTGCTGTAGTTCGAGCAATCACATCAAATACTGCATCTCGTTGCGTCTCGGCGATCTGTTTTGAATCTCGCGCACCGCCCATAAACGCTGCAGGCTGATCCATATCCAATACATCGGCGCGTAAAACTGCGGCACCGATCATCAGCGGTCCTGCCCAAGCGCCTTTGCCCACTTCATCAAGGCCAACGATGCACGTGAATCCTTCCGCTCGCAATTGTCGCTCAACAGAAGTGGTGGGTGCTGGTGTACGTCGTGACATTGAGATTGGCCGCAATTCGTGCTTAGCGCAACACAACGCACGGTGCGCCGGCGCGAAATTCACCGATCCGTGTCCATTTAACTTTGGTCGAAGCAAGTAATTCGGCGACCTTGTCGGGAGAGACAGCAGCCAAAAGACCACCGGAAGTTTGCGGATCCATGCACATTGCCGTTGCGACATCGTCACGATGGTGTTCTGGTCGCGAGTCAACGAAGTGTCGGTCAACATAGGTGCGATTGCGCGGGTCACCGCCGGTTCGCACTCCCCGCTGCGCAGCTTCACGAGCCCCGGGATACGCCGGCAGTGCGTCGGCATCAATGACTAACTGCACTCCACTTCGCTCGGCCATTTCCCAACCGTGTCCAGCAAGGCCATATCCAGTCACATCGGTGACACCATGCACGGCGGATCCAAGAGTTTGCAATTGTTCAGATGCCACCCGATTCAGCGTGCGCATTCCGGCGATCGATACGGAAATATCTGCAGCTGATCCGCCGGCAAGCGCCAACCCGGTGCCCAGCGGTTTGGATAGAAGCGCAATATCGCCGGCGAGTGCTCCACCTTTGCGAAAAATGTGTAGTGGATGAACGACACCCTGAACTGCTAATCCGAAAATCGGCTCGGGATTTCGAATCGTGTGACCGCCGGCGATGCTTCCTCCGGCCTCGGCTACCACTGCGGCGGCGGCGGCAAAAATTTCGGCTATTGCCGCGTGTGGAAAGTGCTCCGGGAAGGCGGCCACGTTGACCGCCATCACCACTCGCCCACCCATGGCATACACATCGCTGCAAGCATTAGCTGCTGCAATCGCACCGAAATCGCTGGGATCATCAACCAGTGGTGGAAAAAAATCGGTGGTACTGACCAAGGCAACTTCTGGTGACAGTTGATAAACGGCTGCATCGTCGAACGGGGCCAGTCCAACTAAAAGTGCCGGGTCAATGACATTTGGAATTCCGCTCAACAAGTCAGTAATTAGCGACGCTCCCCATTTGGCAGCACATCCTCCGCACGATGTCCACTCAGTAAGTCGAATGGGTGAAGTGGATCGCAATTCAGTAGTTGACACTGAGCGAATCCTAAACGGCGAATCCAGTGAGAAGAGTCTCCCCTGAACTTTCATTGCTCGACCAAGTCGGATCGAATCGACCAGCGCTGAGATGTAAACCAGGTGGGCCACCGACTTCCCATAGCAACGCCGGATGCTCTCCGTGCCAACGCAGGGCACAACTCACCGTGCGTTCGGCGTCGGCGATGAGCGAATGCGCTTCCAGATCTATACCTAACCAGCGGTGCGGAATCGAGCGACTCAGTAAGGCCACGGTTCCATCCCGACATGGTGAAACAAGTTGATCTTCTAACCACGCAATTCCGCGAATACCTGTCGGCATATCGGCTGGAAAGTCATTGGGATCTTCGCCAACAGGTCCAAGTCGGGAGTGCGATGTTGCGACATCGGCAATCGCTCGTGTTTCGGCAACTGAATGGAACAATCGTTGTGCGCCAAACAAGGTTCGCTCAACATCCCATCCAATATGTGCTGCATGGGAATATGCGGCGAATATTGATTCGACAGCATCAACCAAACAAATCAAATACTGATCAATTTTTTCTCCTAAGCGCTGTAACTCCAGCAGCGTTAACACATAGGCGACTGGATCGTTGACAATTTCCGAAAGATCCTCGCTGCCTCGAATGAGCAGATCGGCGCGAATACGGGAGGCGGCATCGCAGTTCTCACGATCTGGTAACAACAATCTGCTTGATCGATCCAGTGCCGTCGACCAACCACGACGAAGCTGTTGGACATCAACAAGGTCTGGCGGTAATTTCTGCACGGATGATCCGTAACGAGCAAGCGCGACTTTGAGTGTGGCTTTATGGCCCACGGGATACGCCACACTTCCTTGCGGAATTGAAATACCCGAAATTGTCGCCGAACTGGCGGGCCGCTGGGCCAACACATCGCTGCGAGTGAGAGCGACGACTACCGGCAGGGAAGACTGGTTTTCGAACTCAATGACAATTAGGCCACCATGCTCCACCACGCCATATACCCGCTGCAAAATATCGCCGCCGGGAACTCGCAATCGAGTTTCAATGATCGGAATTCCGCCGTGGCGCTCTTGGCGCACAGTGCCTTCCGTCGATGGATCATGCCAACGATCGTCGGCAGCGACAAACCAATCCAAGACCGGACTTCCATCGTTTGGTCGAATTTCGCCACGCTCGTTGACAATTGCGTGCCACGAACCTCCCCGCACACCAACTACATGTTTGGTTGGACGCACTCGCGATGTAATCGAAAGAGACGCCATGCAACAAGTATTACCGGGCATTTGCCGCGACGACTAGTCACCTATTCAGGTTTGCTGGTGCGTCCCATCAGTGCTCGCAGCGCATCGGCGGCACTCACTTCGCCCTCACAAACTGCTGACACCTGTTGAGTGATTGGCATTTCGACAGCGTGAAGATGCGCAAGTTCCAGTACCGACGAAGCGCTGTTAACACCTTCGGCAACCATCGTCATCGATGACATGATCTCAGTGATTGATTCACCTTGTCCAAGACGAATTCCCACACTCGTGTTACGACTTTGCGAAGATGAGCAGGTTGCCACGACATCGCCCATGCCGGCAAGCCCGGCAAATGTGAGCGCATTTGCACCAAGGGCCACTCCGAGTCGCGACATTTCGGCGAGTCCACGGGTGACCAACGTGGCCCGAGTGTTATCACCGAATCCAAATCCTTGGACAATTCCTGCGGCAATTGCCACAACGTTTTTCACGACTCCGCCGATTTCGCATCCAATCACATCGGAGTTGGTGTACAGGCGAAATGTCGGTCGAGTGAAAAGTTCCTGCAGCATCCTGGCGACCTCTGGGTCATCGCTGGCAACAACACTTGCTGTCGGTTGACCGGCGAGAATCTCACGGGCCAAATTGGGGCCACTCAACACGGCAACGGGATGATTTGGTGCAACTTGCGCAATCACTTCACTCATTCGCAACAGAGTGCCCCGCTCCAGTCCCTTGGCCAAACTCATTATTGGAATACCGGCACGGGCGTAACGGGTAACTTGACTAGTGACTTCACGCATTCCACGAGCAGGAACCGCCATCGCGATGACACCGGCGCCAGACACTGCATCTTCAAGGTCGCTCGTTGCTCGCAGTGATTCTGGCAATCGATGATCGGCAAGATACGTCGAATTGGTTTGCAACTCATTTACTTCTCGTGCCAGTTCGGCGCGGCGGGTCCACAACACGGTGTCAGTATTTTCGGTTGCGAGGGCGGCAATAGTTGTGCCCCACGATCCGCCACCAACTACACACAGGCGAGTCCCCACCAATGGTCAGCGTAGGCTGAGTCGGTGGTGGTAGACCAGTTTGCGACCGCGGTAATCATCCCGATCAAGTCATTTGATGGCGCCAAAGAGCGCTTAGCCCCGATCTTGAATGCGACCGAACGCCACAGACTGGCGATGTATTCGGCCACTCAAGTGATCGCGGCGGCTAGTCCATTTTCGGTATTGATTGTCTGTGATGACGAGGAGGTTGCTCGTTTCGCTACTCGACATGGCGCGGTGGCAATACATCAACAGGGAACCGGTCTGAACAATGCGGCGAGCGAAGGACTAACTGCGGCACGGGATGCTGGCTTCACCTGGGCGATCATTGCCCACTCGGATTTACCTCTAGCCACCCGCCTTGATCATTTGTTAGACGCGTCGATGACCAACACAACGATCGGCTTGGTCGGCGATCAAACTAAGGATGGGACAAATGTGCTCGTCATCGCCACAGACTGCGCATTTGAATTCCATTACGGCGCGAACAGCTTCCGAGCCCACTGCGAAGAGGCCACCCGACGGGGCTATCACCTGCGGTTCATTGACGACCCCGACCTCGCCGTAGATATTGACACCCCGGAAGACCTCGTCCATCTCCCGGCCAATTGGCAAGAATCATCAGTTTAGAAAGTTCCGGTAAATAGAAATCGGGGGGCTTTCGCCCCCCGATTTACAGTTTTCCGAACCAAATAAAGTGTGGCTAAGGCCTTATTTCTTCTTGGCTGCCTTCTTGCGCTTTGGTGCTGCCTTCTTGCGCTTTGCTGGTGCCTTCTTAGCGGCCTTCTTAGCCTTCTTGCGCTTTGCTGCCATTTGATTTCTCCTTAAGTAGGTATTGCTTATTTTTTACGGTTTGGATTCAATTCACTCTTCAGCGTTGAGCTTGAAGTGAATTTCATTGCTGTCGAGGCTGGTACTTGAACCGGTGCACCCGTTTGTGGGTTACGGCCAACGCGAGCCTTGCGCTTCGAGGTGCTAAACGAGCCGAAGCCCGGCCAAGCAACCTTGTCGCCCATTTTTGCGGAAGCTACGACCAGTTCAAAGAACGTCGAGATTGTTTTTTCGGCATCTGCCTTCGAAACTCCCGCGCCTTGTGACACTGCATCAATCAGCTCTGCTTTTGTCATTTCTTACCTTGCTTTCTCGGAATCGGATAACTGTTCGCCACCTATCTGAATAGATTTGGCGAGCAATTGCAAGCATTTCGGTAATTGCAAGTGCAATTAACTCGTTTTTTGTTGTCGGCGAATTTTCTAGTGTGACTCAGGTCAAACAACATCGACAACGGTAAAAATGCGTGCAAATTTTTCTCAAATTGGAATTGCACGTCCTTACTTGGACATTTACACGCTGCTCGGCACAACACATCAAACCCATACTGGTATTAGATTTGCCAGCGTTTTGCAGTATCGTCAACTCTCCTTTAACGCATTATGCAGCAAGTGGATTGACGAATGCGATGGATCTAAATCAAGTGATGACTTGACGTATTCGAATCTCGTTTCTGGACCACTGCGGCTGCCAATTTCGCGGTCACAAAATATTTCTAAAAAAATTTCTGATGTGGGGCTTGGAATTCATGATTTTCGCCTATATCGGAGCAATATTGGCTTGATCGCACTATCCACCTTTTTGGAGTTGCGACCGACCACACTAAGAATTGTTGTTGACTTCATCGTCTCTTCCTGATCAATCAATCGGTGTCGATTCGTCGGTGCCGGGGATCGATGCTGAATGTGACGACATTTCCTATCTGACAGATTCCACTCACACAAGTACCACGACACGAGTCGTGCTTGACACTTCAGTTCTCGTCGCTGATCCAACGAGCCTGCTCAACTTTCCTGGTTGCGATGTTGTGATCCCGCTCACTGTGGTCGAAGAATTAGACGGATTAAAAACTCGAGTTGACGATGTCGGTCGATCGGCTCGCACTGCGTTACGCACGATCGAAGAACTTCGCCGTCAGGCCGGCGGGTCATTGGCCAGTCCAATGGCAGTCCATGACGCCATAATCGGGGGCACCGTACGAATCGAAGTCAATGGAATTCAACGGCATCTTCTCATTGAGCACGGACTCGACCCAGAAATACCAGACAATCGGATTATCGGTGCCGCCCTTGGTCAGGCTCAATACGCACCAACTCGAGTGATCTCCAATGACGCAGCGTTACGAATCAAAGCCGCACATCTAGGACTCATCGCCGAGGAGCATCACCCGATTGGGAGCAATCTCGACTCTCGACCGATGGGCTGGCACACCTTTGATACAACGGTTGAGACCGTCGATGACTTGTACAAGTCTGGCGGTGTCGAGGCTGCCAGCATCGAAGGCGGAGCCGTGCTGTACGAGAACAACTTCGCGGTGTTGCGCTCAGGTTCGCAGTCTGCCCTCACCCGCTGTCGCGACAACGAGTTGCGCTTGCTGGCTCCGTCAGCGCCAGAAGCATGGGGTCTTCGGGCACGCAGTAAAGAACAGCGCTTCGCCCTGGAGTTGTTGCTGGACCCAGAGATCACAGTTTTGGCATTCGACGGTCGTGCTGGTACTGGCAAAACAGTGATGGCAATCGCCGCCGGGCTAGAGCAAGTTGTTGAGCATCGCCGATACGAGCGACTGGCGGTGTATCGACCATTGGTACCCGTTGGTCGGGCCGATGTCGGATTTTTACCGGGCGGATTGGACGAAAAACTTGATCCGTGGATGTCAGCCATTCACGACGCCATAGTTGCCCTCACCGACCAACGATCCAGCCGAGACGCTCGGGGACTCATAGATGACCTGACCGATCGCGGACAATTGACCCTTGAATCGGTGACGTTTTTGCGCGGGCGCTCCCTGCATCAGCAATTCGTGGTGGTTGATGAGGCTCAAAACTTGGAGCCGACCACGCTAAAGACGATTCTCACACGGATTGGCGAAGGCACCAAGGTGGTATTTACGGGAGATACCAGCCAGATCGACGCTCCCTACATGGGTGAGTCAAACAACGCGCTGGCCGTGCTCATTCGTGCCTTTGCTGGGCAACCCTGCTTTGGCCATATCACGTTGGTTGCCTGCGAACGCAGTGAAGTGGCGAGTCTGGCGGCCGAACTTCTGTAGTCGGTAATAGGCCCATTTGTGCCCCCTATATGACCCAAATCTGCCCCATCTAAATTTCGCTTGACACACACGAAGTTTATCCTTAGCGTCCTATGCACACTATTCATCAACACATTCAGACACTCTCTTTCATACGGCGGTACGAACCCGATGTCTCTCACCGAAGCACACCCAAATTTGTGGAAGCAGTCAGCAAATTGCAAGGGCAAAATGAAACTGTTCTTTGCCCACCGAGCAGAACGACCCCAGGCTCGCCTTCGTCGCGAAGCCAAGGCATTTCGACTGTGCGCCGAATGCGCGGTGAGCGAAACATGCAAGAGCTATGCCCGAAATTCCCACGAATATGGATTCTGGGGTGGCGAAAATGAAGAAGACCGTCATCTCGCTGGGTTCACTGTGGCCGCACCGATCGGCATCCGCGCTCGCGAGGCTCGGTTTTAAGGATTGGGTGAGCCGAGAGACCACACACTTATCTGTCCCAATCGACAGTGGACTGAAGCTTTACCCAACCGAGTGCCACCCCACTCCAAACTCATGGCGTATCCGGTCGCCTGATCCAATTCTCTGAAACCGGTGAACGCAAGACTGTTAATAGTCATTGGACCTCGTGTCCGCCGAGCCTCGCTGAGATAGGCGATCAGAGTGGACCTAACGGACGGCTCATATAAAGGATTCCAGGGACGAATTCCAAACAGGACAATTCGCTGATCGTCTGAATACCACTGGAATTCCGGCTCATCTGCGAAGAGAGGATCGAGATCAACTCCACCATCATTAAACCCGACCACAAATTGCTTAATCACTAGAGATCCAATCCGGTCGCAGCGCGCTGAGACTGAATCCAGAAGTGTCGTAGCCGGCACTAGAGAACCCTGAATAGAGTCAACACTCCCCGTTGACGTGCCGGAACAACTCATCAACAACACTGCCACGCCAAACGCAAGCCGAAGAGAACGCCGTCTAAACACTGAAACTCACCGGACTTACCAGGCAAAGTTTCAACCAGTTTCCTTTCGGTAATCTCAGTCTTGTGCAGATCCGACACCGCTGATCGCCGCTAGGTTCCACCGGCGAAGCACACGGAGCGTACCGTGTCCGAACATTTCAACCTGCCAAGATGGATGCATGGCTGCTGTTACCGAACAAACCAACGATCCAAGTTCATTTGTCACCCAATTCATTGAAAATATCGAACACAGCCGGTTTACGGCGGCGATGGACATGGTCTCAGACGATTGCGAATATGACAATGTTCCGTTCAGTAAAGTGTTCGGCAAGGAAGCCATTGTTTCGGTACTTTCGGAGTTTCTTGCAGCCAGTACCCAAGTCGAGTGGCTGATTCACCACCAAGTAAGCAGCGGAGACATGAACCACGGAGTGGTGATGAACGAACGGACCGATCGGTTTGAAATCGACAATCGCTGGATAGAACTAGATATTGCCGGTTTATTTGTCATCAGCAAGGGCAAAATTGCGCTGTGGCGCGACTACTTCGACCGCGAGAGTTTCACCAAGGCACTTGCCACCAAATGACACCCTGCGCCTAATCTCAAGGCGATGAGCGAATCGGTAGTTTCACAGCGTTTTGCAATTGTCGATACGGAAACCACCGGACTTTTCCCGGCCAATGATCGAGTTCTCCAAATCGGTGTCGTGATTGTTCGCGGCGATGGCACGATCGAACATCAATTTGCTACCCACATCAAGCGCCTTGTGTTTAAGCCAGGTCGGTTGGGCGCCCATCATGTCCACGGCATTACCCGTAGCGACCTACTCCGTGGAATGCCACTCGAAGTCGCGCTGAGTGAATTGCAGGACCTGTTGCAAGGTGCTCTATTTACTGCGCATAATGCCGCATTTGATATTGGGTTTCTTCGTGCCGAGGCAACTAGGGCCAGTTTCGCTCTGAACATACCATCGCATATTTGTACGCTCAAAATGTCGCGGGCGCTAGATCCAAAATCGACAAGATCGCACAAACTCTCCGAGATTGCCAAGCGCTACAACATTGTCAACGAGCGTCAACATGATGCATTAGCCGATGCTTTGATAACCGCCGCGGTGCTACCACGCCTACTCGATGAATTAAAGATCACCACCGTTGATCAACTTGCCCGCTTTAGGGTCAACGAACGAACCAATACCAACACTCAACCGTAACGCTTCAAAACCGCACTCGCCGTGCGCTTGGAAACATCGCGTAGCTCAACTGGTTCGAGCACGCTCACATTTGTTCCGGCTCGTAGCAACAGGCGACCCAGCCAGTGTTCACTACTCACCGCCATCGTGATATCCACACTGCCATCTACGTTCATAATTCGAGATATATACGGATACGACTCGACAACCCACCTGGCCCGAGGTTGGACACGCAACGTGACCTGTTGAAGTGAGTCGCTGAACCACTCACCTTCATCACCTGGGTCACCTGATAAATGTGCAGTCAATTTCGGAGCGAAACTGGAGGTGTGTTCAAGGGCCTCAATTCGGTCAATCCGAAAGACTCGCTGTTCACCCGAGCCATCGTCATCGGCGGCCACATACCAATGGCCTCCATCTTCAAAAACTTTGCGCGGTGTGATTGTCCGTTCACTGCGCTGGGCTCTAGCCGGCGAAAAGTAGGTGATATGTAGTTGCTCCCCCGATTCAACCGCGGCCGTACAGGTATCCACGAACCGCACCGGGGCAAGATCAATTTCGACGAGATCTTGGGCCGAAGGCAACAATCGACGTAACTTGGCCAGTGCCGTGACCAGAGGACCAGTTGCCGCGATTCCCGGCAACTGCAAGGCGGCTTTGCCCATTGAAGTGAGAGCGAACACTTCGGCCGTGTTCAATCGCAACGGCCGCGAGAACAATAACGGAACTTCAACCACTACTTCGTCCTCATCGATAAACACATCGATTAACGCATCGGGTGAATAGGGAGGCACACCGCATACGGCTGCCATCATCAGGTCATCCATCAGCTCTGACTCGCTCAACTTGAATTGCTCCGCCATTTGGGCCAACTTCACCCGCTTGCGCTCAACTAACCAGGGCAACATCACAAGTAGCCCACTCACCCGCTCGGCAGCACCGCGAGGCCCCCGTCGACGACCTGAACCGGCACGCTTAGTAGTCACGATTGGGTCCCGCCAACCAGTTCGTTGAGCCACGACTTCACTTGGGCGCGAATATCTGGAGGGGCAAGTACTTCGGCGCGATCTACCATGGCGAACAACCAGACTCGAAATGCCGCCAGATTGGCACATGGAATATTAAATTCAATCGCGCCATCTGGTCGCACTCGTACTACCGCTTCGTCGCCAAACTCGGCTCGTACACGCGATGCCATTGGCGCATCAACTAGAACAAGCGCCGACGAATGGGCACCGTCGCCATCGGCCAATAACTCGTGCTCTGTGGCTACGGCGGTGGCCAGATCAAACCCATCTGGTCGACTAAATGAGTTTGGCACTCCAGCGGTGACATCTCCGTCAATCCGATCGACTCGAAACACTCGACGATCAGCGCGAAGTTCATCGAAACCAACGATGTACCAAAATCCACCGCGAGCAAGCAGACCATAAGGATGAACGCTTCGGTTTTCACCGTTATACACGAACTGCAAAATTCGACGCTCGGCTAAACCATCGGCCAATATCGGCATTAGTTGACGATCTAGCTCAATGTGCACGCTGGTGAGGGGTTGCTCAAGGGCCCGTTCGCCACCAAGTTTCCAAAGTGCCGCATCGCCATATGCCGCCCCTATGCGCACGGTGGCGGCAGCAAGTTTCAACGCTTCAAGTTCGTCTTCGGTGAGACCAAGATCGCTGAGTTCATAACTTCGTCGATCGACCGTGTAAGCCCCTTCACCTGCGCGATCGCCACCGAGGGTAATCATCTCGATGGGTATACCCATGTCGCGCAATTCAGCTTTGTCGCGTTCAAATGCCGCTCGTGCCGCCACATCACTTTCGGGATACTGCGAACCAAGTTCATTTCGCACTTGGCGCAGGGTAAGTGGCTGGGAGCGCTGTACGAGCAAGGCGAGCAGATTAATCATCCGTTCGGCCTGAGAAATTTTTACGCTCACGGGCGTCAGGCTAGGGCATCCTACGAGCGTGCACGGTGTTCGATATACCACTTCTTCAACTGCGAAGTAGATGAACCATGGTTTTCTTTTGATGATCCAGTGTCGAATTCAGAGCTGATTTCAGTTGCCAGCGATTTTCCTGCTTCCACACTCCATTGATCGAAACTGTTTATTCCCCACACGCATCCGGCAACGAACACCTTGTGCTCGTACAGTGCAACTAGTGCCCCAAGGGTGGCGGGAGTGAGTCGAGTACCAATAATGACGGTGCTCGGACGATTGCCAGGCATCTCTTGGTGTGCGACCAGTTCGTTGTCGGTATTGCTTAGCTTCAATTCATTCACCGTGCGACCAAAAGCCATGGTTTGAGATTGAGCCAAGAGATTGGCGATCAATACGTCGTGTTCGGCGAAATTTATATGTGATGGTCGAGCAAAGGCAATGAAGTCGGTCGGTACGACCTGAGTTCCTTGATGGATGAGTTGCATGAATGCATGTTGGGAATTTGTGCCCACCCCACCCCACACCACCGGTGATGTGTTGGTTGAAACAGCGACACCATCGCTGGTGACATGCTTGCCACTACTTTCCATTTCAAGTTGTTGCAAGTAATTCGGTAGCAACGTCAATGCAATTGAATACGGCACGATCGCATGCGTCGCATAATTGAGAATTGAGGCGTTCCAAACGTCCAACATTGCCAAAATCATCGGCAAATTGTCGCTTACTGGACTAGTTGCAAAATGTTTATCCACGATATGCATGCCATCGAGAAACTCAGCGAACACCTCGCCACCAAAGGCAATCACAACGGCGGCGCTCGTCGCTGACGAAAGTGAAAATCGACCACCAACCCACTCCCAGATCGGGAATGTATAGGCCGCGCGAATACCAGTCTGTTCGACGCGCTCGGGCGCGGCCGTCACCACCACACAATGTTTTTCGACATTCACATCACCAAGCGAAATGGCTAGCCATTGCTGAACCAGTCGGGCGTTGGCAATTGTTTCGACCGTGGAAAATGTCTTGGAACAAATCACCACAAGTGTGGAATGCGCATCCAGAGTTTCAATTTGGGCGACAAGATCGGTGGTATCCATTCCGGATATGAATGAACATTTTAGTTTGGGAGTTAGCACTGTGGCGAGCGCGTCGTATAACAGGGACGGTCCCAAATCACTACCGCCGATTCCAATATTGACGACGTGGGTGAAAGATTTACCCGTAACACCGAGAATTTTGCCGCTGGCAACTTGCTCGGCAAACAGCGACAGATTGTCTCGCACCTGATGAGCCTGAGCAACAACATCAACGCCGTCGAGGATGATTTTCGCGCCACGCGGAGCCCGTAAAGACGTGTGCAGGGCAGGTCTGTCTTCCGTGTTATTGACGTGAATGCCGGAGAACATTGCATCACGGCGTTCAGTTACTCTGGCGGTTTCAATCACGTCCTCGAACGCTTCAAATACTTCGTCGGTGATGAGTTGTTTGGAAAAATCCACGTACAGCGAATCGCCGCCAATAGCAATTTCCCGGGCCAAACGAGTTGAGCGCGATAAGTCTGTAGCAAAGACCTCTCGAAGGCTCAATGTTGCCGTCAAGTTACCCAATTCGACGAGTCGCTTCCACGCGGGACTTGCGGTGATACTCACTTTGTTCAGGTTATCTGCACGACTCGGATCGTTCTCGACACTTCACTAGTGTGATTATTCGTGATTCACCAATGACCATGATGCCCGCCTCAACATCCAGCGGGCGCAGTCGGTCACGCATTGGTGTTCTGTTCGGCTTTAGCGCGTATGCAATTTGGGGCTTGCTGACGATGTATTGGAAAGTTCTCAAGTCATTTGATGCATTCGAACTCATTGGGTGGCGAATTGCATTGTCAACCATCATGCTCGTGGCATTCACACTCGCGACGCGTCGATTCATCCCGCTAGTGCGCACCCTGCGCAATCGCCAATTGCTAGGTCGAGTCATCTTGGCCAGCGTGCTACTCAGCATCAACTGGTGCACTTATGTTTGGGCAGTCGTAAACGGACATGTGATTGAAACTGCCCTCGGTTACTTCATCGCCCCAATCTTCACCCTCGTGATCGGCGTATTCGGTCTTCACGAACACCTCCAACGTACCCAGCGGATTGCCGTCGGATTCGCAGTTGCCGGTGTCGTAGTGCTCACATTTGGTTACGCCAGCGTTCCATTTATTGCCCTCGCGCTTGCTAGTTCATGGTCGGTGTATGGGTTACTGAAAAAGCAAATGACGCTCGCCCCACTGGAAAGTCTCACCGCCGAGGTTCTCGTGTTGTGAGTGCCGGCAGTTATGTTCGTCGCCGTTTCGTGGCGAGGACTCGACAGCATCCCCACCACTGCCACTACGAATCAGTGGATATTTGTGTTGCTGCTCGGTATCGCCACCACGGTGCCGCTGTTGCTATTTGCTGGGGCCGCTCACCGAACACCACTCACAGTTTTGGGACCGATGCAATATCTCGTCCCTACGATCAATTTTCTACTCGGTTGGTTGCTGTACAACGAAGATGTATCCGCCACAAAACTCATTGGTTTTGGATTGATTTGGGTATGTCTGGCTCTAGTAATTACCAACTCGCTATTTGTAAACAGTTCTAAGGC
>JANNRJ010000001.1:0-132315 GCA_031401235.1 Actinomycetota bacterium | reverse complement strand
CTGCCCCCGAACTTCCAACCGGTACGCAACAGGTTTCGACGAGTCAATGCCATGGTGTCTCCTCACATCTCCAAATACCAGTGTTGCCAAGGCAGGATGAACTTCCATCCCGGTCCACGGAACAGCGCACCAATCACGGTGAGCGCGACTGCGATCACGAGGATGGTCGTAAAAATCGATATCGCAACTCGCCTATATTTCGACTCTGTCAAAGGGTTGCGGTCAAAATACGGCAGGAACGTGAGTGTCAGCAATGCACCGGCTGGCACCAAAATTCCGGCGATGAGCGGATCAAAGTGGGACAGAAGCTCCTGCAGTCCAACGAAGTACCACGGCGCCTTGGCCGGTTCCGGTGTGATATTTGGATTGGCGATTCCGCGCAACGGAGCGGCGAAGGCGACACCGAGAGCCAACACCATCGCGATGGTACCGAGACCGACTACAACATGACGGACAATGAGATGTGGCCAGGCGAACACCGTGTCATCGGTAAGGCGTTCCTCGGCCGTTACTGATTCACGGTCAACGACACCAAGCAGTCGCACCCTGTCGCCAGCCCCGACAGCCAATGCCGTTGCTTCTTCTTCGAATGTCCCAGCGCTGCTGCGGCGCACGGCAAAGCCGTCCTTACGGACCCGCCAAATGTGAATCATCAGCATCAACGCAACCGCGAGTGGTAGCACCGCGACGTGCAGAGTGTAAAAACGTAGCAATGTGGGTTGGCCGATTTGTGGGCCACCGATCAACAGATCGGTTAAAACGCCGCCGAGTACTGGAACGTAGCTGATCAAATTGGTGCCGACAGTGACTGCCCAATAGCTGAGTTGATCCCATGGCAGTAGGTAACCAGTAAAGGAAAACCCAAGCGTTATTGCCAATAGTCCCATGCCGATCACCCAGTTGAATTGTCGAGGACTTTTGTACGCACCGGCAAAAAATACGCGCACCAGATGCAAGATGACCACTAGCACGAGGAGGTGAGCAGACCATCGGTGCACATTTCGCACGAGCTGACCAAAACCTACTCCTGTACGGAGCTGCAGCATGTCGCCGTAAGCCGCGTTGACTGATGGTGTGTAAAAGAACATCAAATAGATTCCTGTCACCACCAAGATCGTGAACAAAACAGTTGCTATATACCCCAACCGCCAGGAGTAGCGCAGACGGAGTACACGCCTCGGCACCTTCACCGGGTAAATGTGCAAAAACACATTGGAGAACCCTTGTAAGGCGCGGCCGCGCGGTGTGTCGAGTTGTGGATGACGGAACACGGATCGCCATATTTCGGTATGTTTCATGCGAAGCCACCAACCCTCGGGTACTGGGTTGGTGTCGGGCTCGAGACCGTCGCGAAGGTGCTCGTCGCTCTCGGCGCCTTGGTCAATCATCACACAACCTCCTTGGCGTGAACCATGACGAGTGCTGAAGGAGGGCATCGGTTAATGCACAATCCGCAGCGGATACAGAGTAGTTCATCAAGCAATAAAGCCGACTGTGAGGCCGTTCCGTGACCGGCATGGTCGGCTCGGACAATCGAAATGCAGTTGGTCGGACAGACGTCGACACAGAGTCCACAAAGAATGCAAAGTTCGGGTCGGAGCATAATATTTTCGAAGCAACGTAAACATCGCAGTCCCTCCAGCACTGCTTGGCCCTCGTCGTAGCCAGTTTCAACTTCGGCGAACCCGATCCGCCGCTCGTTGGGGACACTTGGTACCACCACGCGTGGGATCGCGTCATAGTTGGTTGCCATTCGACGAAAGGTCGGTTTGGCAACCAACTCAATTCGGACCCCAACTGGAACCGTCTCCAGCTCCTCGGAAAGTGAGTTATGAATTGATTCCGCAGCCTTGCGACCATCGGCAATGGCGTCGATAAGGTTTCGCGGACCAAAGGCAACGTCTCCCCCTGCCCACACCTTCGGATGGTTGGTGCGCAACGAGCTGTCGACGGCGATGCCACCGAATCGATTGCGGGCAATGATGTCGGAACCAAGAAAATCAACATCGGGTGCTTGACCCACGGCGAGAATCACCGTGTCGGCGGCGATAGTCGACTCGGTGCCATTGGCGAAGACCGGGGCGAAGCGGTGTTGTTCGTCAAACACGGACACTACGTCGACGGTTTCCAGCCCCGTTACCCGATTGGTGCCGATGATTCGGTGCGGGCCACGACGGTAGATGATTTTGATGCCTTCGGCTTCGGCCTCTTCAATTTCCTCGAGCGCGGCGGGCGCCTCGGCGAATGACTCGAGTGCCACAACAGTGACGGAGAGAACGCCGGCTCGAATCGCAGCGCGTGCCGCATCGAGTGTGGTGAGTAGGCCACGTCGGGCATCGTCGGCGGCACTGCTGTCGAGGGCAATTGGTACGGGGGCGATTTCGTCGCGAGCAGCGGCGCGCAGTGAGGTGCGGGCAGCATCGAATGCGACGTTGCCACCGCCAACTACGACGACACGCTCGCCGAGATCGACGTGGAAACCTCGGTTGACATTCAGCAAGAACTCGACAGCCTTGAACACACCGTCGAGATCGTTACCGGGTATGTCCAGACTCCGCCCACGCCCGGTACCCACACATACGAAAACAGCGGCATGCTTTTCCAGAAGTTCGTCGAAAGTGACACCGTCTCCGATTCGGCAATTGAGTTTTACTTCGACGCCCAACTCGAGGATCGCGCCAATCTCGCGCTCGATAAGCGGACGCGGCAACCGATATTCAGGGATACCGAGCACCATCATTCCACCGAGCCGCGATTCCGCTTCGTAGATTGTGACCGGATGTCCCGCCAGCCGCAGATCATGCGCTGCAGCGAGTCCACCTGGGCCCCCGCCAATGATCCCGACCGACAAACCATTGGCCACGGGTACCGGCCCATGACCCTCGTGCCAGGCACTTGACCCAGCAAAACTTTCGACACCATAACGCTCGCTCACAAAACGTTTCAGCGCTCGGATCGATACTGGGGCGTCGATCTTGCCACGGCGACACGCATTTTCACACGGTGCTGCACAGACACGCCCGCAAATCGACGGGAACGGGTTGGGCTCCCGTGCGATCATGTAAGCGTCGCGAAATCTACCCTCGGCAATCGCCGTGACATACGCACCTGCATCGGTATGAACAGGACATGCCGCCCGACATGGTTCGTTCTCCCATAACCACTTGGCGTCCGGAATCGGCGCTGAAGCGGACATTAAATAATCTGGCGACTCTGGAGTCGGCGAAGTCCCCAAAGCAGTCCAGCGAGGGAGGCAACAAACCACCCGGTGGCAAGCGCTACACGACCACTCCGTTCGACACTTGTAATTTCGGACAAAATCAAATTAGGAATAAGAACTAGAAGGACGAACGCCAGACCGACGATGATCACACCGCTGACGACGGCTCGTTGCCATTTCATGCGAGTAATCCAGCCGCAACCAGAACGATTTGTCGACGCATCAATTTTCTCCCACTTATGTGTGAAATCCTACTACGAACATCGATCGGGCAATAAGTCGAACTGAATGACTCAACTCAATTTCAAGTCCACTCTCGCCTAAGGCCCGCGCTCGCTAGTGTTGATACCTAGCGTGCATCAATTTACCGAAATTCGTCGTTCCAAAAACCTGTTGTGGAATCTCACATTACGGGAATTGCGCTCGAGATATCGAAAGTCATTCCTTGGTTGGGCGTGGTCAATGCTCAATCCACTTTCCAATATGCTCATTTATTGGTTCGTGTTCGGCGTCGTTTTTGGTGCCACCGCTCCAGTGGGCCACCCATCCGGAATCAAGGTGTATGCGCTCTATCTATTAACTGGAATCTTGCCTTGGGGATTTTTCTCCCTGGTCACCAATCTTGGTATGGGGTCGTTGTTGGGTAATGCCGGACTTGTCCGCAAGGTTGCCTTCGCTTGGGAGACGCTTGTCTTTGCTCAGGTGATTTTTTCATTTGTTCAGTTCTGTATTGAGATGTCCATTTTGTGTATCGCCCTGTTCATCGCCGGTAGTCCTATTCTCCCGTGGGTTCCCGTCGCATTTTTACTGATGTTGCTTCTTGCCGTATATGCGGCTGGGTTCGCATTGGCTCTTGCCGCCAGCGCCGTATTTTTTCGCGACTTGAAATATCTGTGGACGATTGTTATTCAGGTGATGTTTTTTGCCACACCGATCATCTACACACCAGATCGACTGAATGGAAAACTGTACCCATTAATCGAATTTATCCTTCACTGGAATCCGATGGCGGTGTTCATTAAATCGTTTCGACTCATGTTGTATTCGGGCCGCTCACCTGAGTGGGGAAATATCGCATACCTAGTCGGCGCCTCTATTGCGTCATTTATTTTCGGCTGGTTCCTATTTGGGAAGTTATCTCGCCGGATTGCTGAAGAGTTGTAGCCAAAATTCATAGTACCTAGCGGTGCACCTGCCACGTGGCGGGAATGGTGACGACACCTTCCTCAAATAAGTCGATTTGATGAACATCAAATCGGACCCAGTTTTGACAATGGTCATATTCGGTGGTGCCTGTTGAATCGGTCACCGCCATGGAGAGGAAGTATGTGCCCTCAAGTAACGGTAATACCGGAATATGAATTGACACAGATAGCGGTTCATGCACTGCGCGGAGCGGATGGGCAAGACGTTGTGATGTACTGGACCACACCACTTCACCATCCAACTTGGAGATCGTGGCTTTGAGAATTGGCGCGGTGAGGCGTGACCGAGGGGCGAGATCCCCATGGACAACCACTAAGCCATTCGTATCGATTCGGTCCACAGGCTGGCCAGAATCATTGCGCAGCTCAATCAAGGTGAAATGGGCGTCACCAGTTCCCCATCGTTCACGCAAATTGGCGTCTTTGAGTGCGTGTTCGGTGTAGCTACCGCCGGTGTAAGCGGCAATCACATCGGCTGCTAGGCCACGTTGTTTCAAGCGACCTTTTTCCAACCAGATGACTTCTTTGCACAATTGTTGCACTGCCGGCAAACTGTGGCTGACCACGACAATTGTGCGACCTTCTCGACGAAACTGTTCAATTTTCTCACTGCTCTTTCGCTGGAATGCCTGATCACCAACGCTAAGGATCTCATCGATGAGCAAAATTTCTGGCTCAACATGGGCGGCAATGGAAAAACCAAGCCGGACAGTCATTCCCGAGGAGTAATCCTTCACCGGGATGTCGATAAAGCGCTCGACGCCGGCAAATTCGACGATGCTGTCGAATTGTCGTTCAATATCCTTCTTGGACATCCCCAGAATCGCGCCGTTAAGAAACACATTTTCGCGGCCAGAAAGTTCCACATGAAATCCGGCACCAAGTTCAAGCAATGCGGCGACCGTCCCATCAATTGCGATGGTTCCTTTTTCAGGATGATAGATACCAGTTAGGCATTTGAGCATCGTGCTTTTGCCAGAACCATTCGATCCAATTATTCCGAGAGTTGCGCCGTGCTCAACATCAAACGAAACATCTTCGAGAGCCCAGAATTCTTCGTAGCGTGCACGGCGACCCCGAAGCAACGCCGCCTTGATGTAACGATTGCGTTCATGGTAGAGCCGGAAGTTTTTTGACACGGAATCAACGACGATTGCGGCGGTACCCATTGCGCGTACGACCTTAGTTGCGTTGAGCCGATGAATGCTGTGCTGTCATTTGAATTAAGTGCGCACGTAGCGATGCGGGGAGAACTTTGCGATCCCAATTGATAATAAGTGAGTCGGCGTGCTCAAGGTAATAGGTGAGCTCTTCGGTTGGGTTCGCCGAGTCTTGGTACCACGGCACATGTCGAGCCACATACGGTGGGGCGGCGCGTAGCGATTTAGCATTCTGATGATTCTCTCCCGGACGATACATGGCAAATGTTGTATCAATCGGAGCGAAATAGAAACCGGAAGAATGTGTGTTCACCCAGAACTGCGATTCCCAAACCCGCACATTTTCAGCGTGCTCATAGTGATCGGGTAAGTCATCAATCCGCAAACTGAATCCAACTTTGTCAATTTCTGGATGATTGGTAAGAGTTGTCGCAAATACGTCCAAAACATCCGTTGGGCATTCGCTACACGGGACAACATCAGGGTCGGTAACAATAAAAGACGAATTAAGACCCAACTCGGTTACCAGTCCGCTCAGCCACGGCCCGCGATGCCCAAAGTTGATCTCGTTGAAAAGTGTGTTATGCGGCGATGAATTGAGATAGTCAACGAGCGGTGGATAAGTGCTCGCATTATCACAGAACCAAATGTTTTCCTGCCCAATTCCCTCCAACCACTCCACCAATTGGCGCAACGATTCAAGTCGATCGCGAGTGATAATGATGACAGGGTATTGATTCATGAAGTTATGAAGATGACGAAAATTTGGCGGCGAACCTACTCAGACGCTGACCAATCCGATAACTCCTCGATGCCTCAATTTCGGCGACACGAACCCGTAGTCGATCGCGCTGGTCAGTCATTACAACTTGCATCTGAAGTAATTGGTCATGTTCGTCAGTGAGAGCACTCAGTCGTCCTTGCAAAGCGTTGCGCTGTTCGACCACTTCTTCGATTCCACCACGAACCTGCACAAGTTCTCGTCGGGTCTTAACAAGTTCAGCGATTTTGCTCTCGGTGTAATGGCTGATCTGCTCATTTTTCATTCGCAAACCATGAGCTTCAGCGAAGAGCTCTTTGATCAATTCATCTCGATCATCTGGCGATGAAGTCATTCACATCAGCATATCTATTGCCTTTCGGCGCGTTGCGACAACTTGCAAACATAAATTCACTGTGCGAGTAGATTTGTCCATAATGTCAAGTGCCCTAGATGTGCTTAAACGTTCCACTAAATGGATCGAATACACATATGTCGTTGTGTTGATTACCGCGCTCACCCAAGGTCCAGTGTTCAAATTGTGGTTGGCAAGTGCACAGGTGTCGGCAACGCCACTTTATGACACGTATCGACTTTCACTCATTGCAGTACAGATACCAGCTTTGATGTTGCTTGGATACCGCATCCGAACTTCTCGGTTTCGTTTAGCGCCCGTTGTGTTGTTGACGTGCTTTGTTTCGTGGATGTGGTTGTCAACTCTGTGGGCGACCTCTGGACGAGACACGATTGTCGAAGCCACAGTTCTTTTGGTTACCGCCGCCACTGGCCTGTACTTGGCCCGAAGTTTTTCACCAATTCAACAGATGTTCTTGGTGTGTATCGCGATGCAGCCCGGAGTGATTTTCTCGTACATCGCGGTGAAACGAAATTGGGAATTTGCTATCAGCATTGAAGGACACTGGGCAGGCATCTATTTCAATCGAAATTCACTTGCCCCGGTCGCCGCGGTGGGAATGATTGCGTCATTGGGATTGTTGTGGGTTGTGGTTTCTCGAAGAACTAAACAATGGTGGCCGGCGCTCGGATTCGTTCTCATTGATGTTGCGCTGCTTGATGGATACGTGTTATCTCGCACTCGGTCAAGCACTTCTGTTGGTGCCGTCGTTGCGTTTGGTCTGGTTTGGACGTGTTGGGCAGTGATTCGATTGATGCATCGCCGAGGAATTTTGACGATGGATCAGATTCGTCGCTATGTGTATTCCGCATTCGTTGTCGGGGCCAGCTTTGGTACATGGATTCTCTTCAAATTCCAATCCACAATTTTGCGGTGGCTCGACGAGGAAGACTTTTTCAACGGCCGAGCTGCGATTTGGCACTACGGCTGGACAGGTTTTTTAGAGCGTCCGATCATCGGTTGGGGGTGGATGTCGGCATGGAAATCGTCGGTCTTTCTGAAACGTGACTTGTGGTGGACGGTTGAGGGTGCTCAGTTTTCACACAGTTCATTTATCGATGTTTTGCTTGGTGGCGGGATGATCGGGGCATTGTTGCTTTTGCTTGTTTTGATTTACGGTGGTTATTGGCAGATTGAAAGTAGTTTGTTGTCGACGGCAGGCCAATGGTCGTATTCGATTGTGTTCTTTGTCTTATTGGCCTCGACACAGGAGAGTTTTGTCAATGGCAATCACTTCTTGTGGTTGTTACTTGTCGCTTCCGTCATTGGATGCAACGAATCAACGGTCGAACGGAAGGCCGGTTCTGCTATTGCTCTTCAAGAAGCGACAGCATAAAGTTTTTCGCGTCGTCAGGGGCTTGGCGAAGTCCACTTTGACTAATTGGTTTGACCGCAACTTGAGAAATCAATGGATGCGAAGGTCGCTCATCCAATTCTCCATCGCCGAACAGCTCTTCGTGGACCTTCTCGCCAACCCTTAATCCGACAACTTCAATTCGAACATCTTTACCCGAGTTTTTAACAAGTTGAGATGCAACATCGTAGATGCTGACAGGTTCTCCCATGTCTAGAACCAGCACTTCACCAGTACGACCGATAGCACCTGCTTGAATAACTAACTGGACCGCTTCGGAAATAGTCATGAAATATCGAGTGACACCGCGATGAGTCACCGTCACCGGTCCACCTTTGGCTATTTGATCGCGAAACGAGGTAAGTACGCTGCCACGTGAACCGAGAACGTTGCCGAAACGGACGGAAATGAATTTTCCCGGTGGGGCGGAAAAGGCAAAGTCGGCGGTAAGTCGCTCGGCAAGTCGCTTCGAATATCCAAGGACGCTGGTCGGGTTTGCTGCTTTGTCAGTGGAGATATTGACGAACACGCCGACATGGTTCCGTTGCGCGGCTTGCAAGAGTGTTTGAGTGCCCAGCACATTCGTTTGGTAGGCCTCATTTGGGTATCGCTCGAGCAGTGGAAGGTGCTTCAGGGCCGCAGCATGAAAAACTACTTCTGGTCGGCGAGTATCGAAGATGTGATTAATTGTTTCTACGTCTCGAAGATCGGCAAGCACGGTCTGGGGCGTGTCCAATAGTGCTCGTCCATAAATTGAAAGTTGTACTTCGTGAAGTGCGCTTTCATCGCGGTCAAGCATGATCAGTTCGGCAGGATTGAATCGAGTCAATTGGCGACACAGTTCGCTACCGATACTTCCGCCAGCCCCGGTAACCATGACCCGACGATTTACGAGGTACTCAGAAATCTGCTGAAGGTCGATATGTACTCGATGTCGTCCAAGCAAGTCTTCGTCGGTGAGATCTCGAATATCGGCAGTGTCGAATGGTCGCTCATTAAAGTCTTGAACCGCCGGAAGGACTTTCACCTCCATATTGAGCCCTCTGGCGAGTGATGCGATGTCGTTGATGAGATGTGAATCAGCACTGGGTATAGCAATGAGCAAAATATTGGCGCCAGTTTTCCCTCGGGCTTCGGCAAGTGATTCCCGCCCCCCTAAAACAGGAATTCCAGAGATGCTCAATCGATGCGTGTGTTCATTGTCATCAAGAAAAGCGACCGGCAAATAGGGTGAACTCGGGTTGCGAAGCAGAGTATTAACGACTTGAATGCCGCCTTCGCCCGCGCCATAAATGATGATTTTCGCCGCCGTATCAGCAGTCGGACGTCGAAGTTGTTCTCGAACGTACCGCCAGACATAACGGTTACCGGCGGTGAGGAACAATCCAGCGATTCCGGCGACGGCAATCACGCTGCGCGGAAACGGGTTGTTTGAAAAGTCGAAAAAACGCAACATAAGGAGGGCAAATGTTGTCAGGGTCGAAGTCAAAATGAGTCCAGCAACCTCATCAAAACTGCCGTAACGCCAACGTCGTCGGTAAATACCAACTAAAAACCCAATGGCCGCCTGAACAAGGATAACCGCTGGCAGTATTCGAAAAATAGAGTCTTTGGTCGCTCCATACGGGTCAATGTGTCCCTGATAGACAAACCGGGCGTATGAGGCGACAATCGCCGCCACCGACCAGGAAACGATATCGAGGAGAAACTGGAGTACTGCCGAAGTGCGGGCGAAGGTAGATGAACCAACAAAGCGCTCAGCAACTTCGCTGAGGCGAGCCCGACCTACTGCCATCGTGACATTCTACGGTTAGTGCTGGACAAGAATGATGCCAGCAATCGTGTTGCCCGCATGTTCAACAATTGTCCATACCTTCTCAAGATCGTCAGTCCGACTTGAGTGCGTATCTGCCACTAGCACGACGACTGACTGAGGTGGAGGCAGCAATTCGGTTGTTGTGAGGTGATCCACATTTTTCATTGCAGCGACGACTATCGGATGCCCTCGCAGAGCCTCGGTCAGGGCCGTGGAAGTTGAATCAATACTGCCGTCACCAATTGGAAGTAGGCGAATAATTGTCGCACCATGTAACGCGGCTTGGTGCACTAAGACAGCGGCGACATGCTGCGAACTTGAATCTTCCCGGTTAAGTCGTAAGGTGCCGAGATTGAATTCCTCGCCGACTAAAGCAGTTAGCCTTCGTTTTGACCGAATTCTCTTATCTGTCACCGACAGTTGCAACACAACCAGCAAACCGAGAAGTGCACCTACACCGAGCCCGAATACATAAGTTGATGCATTGACTGTGCCAACCGTTGGTCCGATATTTTCTGAAGTCGTTGAAATGAGCGCCATTTCACCCGTAACCAACGATTTTCCAGTTGCCAACGCTTGCTGTTTGATTATCAATGACGGATTCTCGCTTTGAGAACTTCCAATAAGTGCATTCATAAGTTTTTCGGCACGTTCAAACCCTTGTTGAATACTCTGGGCACGAAGTAATGAAACTTCCGCAACGTAGGCATCAAGAGCGACTTCGCACTCGTCAACGGTTGGCGCGGCACAAGCAAATGAGTACGCAGGGGTTCCAACGCTGAGAAAGGTGAATCGTTTTTTCCCTTCACCTTCGATGGTGTCAAGGAGTGAAAATGTTTGTTCCGATCGACTCACCGACACCGATGTTTCAGCGTTGATGCTTGCGGCGATTTTCTGGCGTGACTCAGGAGTTTGCAGAACAATTAATTGGTTATCAAAACTTGGGTAGGGAATGATCGATGCCGGATCAATTCCGGCGACAGTTAACACGGAGGATTCATCTCGCGCCTCGTAGGTACGAGATATCTGGACGTAGGCAGGGGATGTTTGCAAATCAGACTCATTGGCAAACAGAAAGCCAACACTTAGAAGCATTACCAATGGGATAATCCACCAGCGCAATATCAATGCATCTCGCACGGAGCGCAGATCGATCTCGGGAATACTGGAGTTGTTACTGCGCATGAGGATAAAGCCTACTGCCAGCGATATCTAGCAAGTGATGCGCGAAATCAAATGCTGTGGCGTGTCACGATGGAGGAGATGGCTCAGCAGTTTGATGATTTACAGCGAGTACTCGGCTATGCCGACGCAGCGGACGAGCGTACCGGTTGTACTGAATTGGGCGACGATCTTTACGTGATTCCGTTTTGGAATCCCAAATTTTGTCAGGCAATCATTCGTGCCGCCGAAGCGGTCGGTGGTTTTGATGCTCAAGTAGGTGATCCCGTACCCGGTCACGAGATGTCACTGGCTGTAATAAGTCCGCGACTGTTTGAGGCGGTTCAGCAAGACATTGGTGAGCGAGTGTGGCCGCAACTCCGCCAACATTGGCCGCTCATTGACTATCACGGCATCAATGATGCATTTATCATCAAGTACAAGTCGGGAGAACAAGAGGAACTGCGTCTACACCATGATGTTGCCCAGGTGTCAGCAAGCGTGAAACTAAACGATGACTACGAAGGCGCAGAACTTGAGTTTCCGAGACAACACGTCACCAACTCGTCTCTACCTGTAGGTACGCTATTGGCATGGCCCAGTTTGGTAACTCACCCTCATAGAAGCACACCGATTACAAGGGGCGTGAAATATAGCCTCACCATTTGGTGCGAGTTACCGCTCACTGTCCACTGATTATGCACCGCATTCTCCTTCGTTCCAGTGCGATTACGCTGACAGCAATATTTTTGGTCGGATGTGGCCAGTGGTCGCAAGCCCAAACCATTGCCTCGACTAGTACGAGCACTCCGGTAACGACGACGACGGTAATGGTGGAAACGGGTATCTCCGCGGTCAATCAGCGAAGCGGGTTGAGCACCAAAGCAGCGCAACAAAAGCTCATCGATCTCGGATTCTGGTTGGCCAGCGTAAATGGCACATATGACACCACGACTCGCCAAGCGGTTATGGCATTTCAGAAGTATTACCAACTCCACCCGACCGGGAGTATCAACGACGCCACGGCTTGGCTTCTAGATCGACAGAAAATACGCCCGCAAGCAATATCGAGCGACGGAAGTTTGGCCGAAGTTGACAAGGAGAGACAACTGGTGTTTCTCGTTCGCGACGGCGAGACCGTATTCGTTCTTAATGCGTCAACTGGAGACGATCGCGAATACACCGAACCCGATGGCAACTCACCCGGGGTACTGATATCCGGAAAGGCAATTACCCCCGTGGGCAAGTTCAAGATCAATCGCGAGCGCCCTGATGGCTGGTGGGTGGGCGATCTCGGTCAGATTTATCGGCCGAAATATTTCATCGGTGGAATCGCAATTCACGGTTCATACATTGTTCCGGCATACCCGGCATCTCACGGGTGTGTTCGCGTGAGCATCTCAGCAATGGACATGATCTGGGATCTCGACCTACTGCCTCGAAACACTCAGGTATGGGTCTACGGGTAAGCCTCGGAGGTCATGTTTTTCGGCGTACTCGAAGATGACGATCTTGAGCGTTTAGACAACTGCCGTCGGCAAGATTGAATCGCCATCCGTGCAATGTGCAGACGAGTTGATCGCCATGAATTTCACCAAACACTGAAAGGTCGGCCTGACGATGTGGACATTGGCGCTGCATGATGTAATTGCCTAGTTCGATCTCTTCAAGATTCTCGGGTTGGGGAAATGAGCGACGAACGGCCTCAGCTTCGGCTCGACGCATCCGTTCAATGGACAGACTCTTGAAAAAGTTGTACAGATATTCATTGAATTCGCCATCCCGCCAAGCGGTGAATCGGCACGACAATAGAAGCGAGTTAGACCAATCGACGGCGCGTGAGGCAACTATTGCTTCAACCAATTGACGTTGAATGGTGAACCGATAACCAAATGGCTGAAAGTTAAATGACTCGACTTTCCCACTGGAAAAATCGATGTAGATCTTGAGATCACCGAGATCCAAAACACACCCACCACCAATCAATTCACGAAGGGTTGGTGCCATCTCGAATAACGGTTGCCACCACGCTTGAAGTGTGGTGACAAGATCGGTTTGAGTTGTCGGCCATGATGTTTTGTGTCGAGCTAGCCACGGTGCCCAGTCGGCTTGATAGGCCCGTAAGTACTCGGCTTTGTTTTCAAAAGGTTCACGCACCTTTTCATCGGTGGTGGGGTGCACAACATGAACTAATCCAGCACTGACATCAATCGTGGTGCCGGGGATATTCATCACTCCGCTCTCGTTACCGGCCGCACGCAGTCGGCGGATAAAGATTGTTTGATCGGGGAAGATCGAGAGTTCGTTACCGGTGATCATGTTGAAACCAAAAAGTTCGTCATCAAGAAAGCACGGTGGACCGGCCGATGGCACCACAACTCGGGCACCAATTGCCGATACATAATGCAGTGCTCGACTGAATTGACTCTCCACCTTGGCTCGTGCCAGAACCATGAGTCGATCAAGCGGCTCCTCGTACACCATCGGATACCAAATTGCGCCGCTGAACTGCAACCAATGCATGTCGACCGGTCCGTGAGAACGTAGTGCTGCAAGATCACGAGTGCGACAGTCATTTTGATTGACGAGGCGTGTGTCACCGTCACTGATCACTATTGCTGAATCACCACCCGGGCCATCAATTATAGCCGATTCAACATGAATCGCGATTCGCAATTCATTACCCAGATCGAGTTCCACACCATCTCGTGTCCGAATAAAATGACTGAACCCGAGTCGGCTGAGTTGTCGCTCTAGTTCACGGGTTGCAAAATCTGGAAGTAATACTGGCGTTGACTTGTCTACATGTGAGGCGAGCCAAGTTTCATCCAAGTGGTCGCCGTGCTGATGTGAGATGTAAAGATACGACGGATGCTCTAGGTCGGCGAGTAATTCATCGCTCAATTGATCATTGCGCGGAAATGGAAACCATGAGCCAAAAAACGCTGGCTCAAACCACGGATCGCAGACAATGCTTGCCTGGTGCGTGCGCACCAAAATCCCTGCGTGACCGAGGGAGGTTGCCCTCATCGGCAATCAGGCAACCGGTGGGTCGGTGAATTGTTGGCCCGAGCGTGAAACGTGCTCGGTCCATTCAGTTCCGCTCCAGTACCGCAACTCAAATCGACTCGACGGGTCGGCATACCAGCCAGCAGGCACTGCTGGAGTGGTAGCTGTGTTTGCGATATCGCCGGGTGAAGCGGCGACAGTTCCCGAGGCGACTGTAGAACTTGTTGCTCGGCGCAAAAATGCACAGAATCGTCCGTCAAATGTGGTCACAATATCGACGACATCCCAACCCTCGGCGGATTTTTTTGTGAGTTCCGCCGCCAGTGCTTCAGGGCTGGAGTTATACGGATTAAATGCAACATACTCGTACATGATCAACAGGTTAGTCGTAGATTGTCAAAATCAATTAGACAGGTAGGCGAATGTTTCGTGTCTAACCTAGATGACGTGTCTCAGACTTCTCAGAAAATTGGCTATTTTGGTCCCGCCGGAACCTTCACAGAACAGGCTCTGCTGACTCAGCTCGATCTTGGTTCCTACACGCATGTTCCATTTCGAACAGTCCCAGATGTCTTGGATGGCGTCGTATCGGGAGAAGTTGATTTGGGATTCGTGCCGATTGAAAATTCAATCGAGGGAACGGTCAACTTCACTCAAGACGCACTTGTCTTTGACCACGATTTACTCATTCAACGAGAAGTAGTACTCGACATTGAACATTGTGTTCTAGCCCGACCAGGAACTTCGCTGTCAGAGATCAAGGTTCTACTTTCGATACCCGTGGCTACTGCGCAATGTCACAGTTACATTCGTAAGCACTTGCAATCAGTGGAGATTCGTGCGGCTCATTCGACTGCTGAAGCGGCCCGACTCGTCGGTGAGGATCCTCAGATCGGTATGGCCGCCATTGCCCCACGAAACGCTGCACACCTTTACGGATTGGAAGTAGTTGCCTCGGATATCGCCGATCACCGCGGTAATCAAACTCGATTTGTCATCGTTGGAAAATCAACGATTCCTCCCTCAACTGGCCACGACAAGACGGCACTCGTTGTGTTCCAACGAGCGGATGAACCTGGAAGTTTGATTTCTATCTTGCAGGAGTTTGCCGCTCGTCGAATCAACCTCTCGCAGTTGCTGTCGCGACCAACCAAGCTCGGTGGTTTAGGCGATTATTGCTTCGTGATTTATGCGGACGGACATATTGAAGATGAACTTATGGCGGATGTGCTTCGCGATCTTCATGCAAAGCAAGGAGCGGTTAAATTTTTAGGAAGTTATCCGGCAGCCGGAGCGCACGCACATTCGACTCGTGAGCACGCCGACGCACGATGGCGTGAAGCGGATGATTGGGTGACGGTTCTAAGATCACGCGTTGTCCGATAGCGTTTCTAAACGGAACGGTGGCAGAGTGGACAAACGCATCCGCCTTGAAAGCGGACGGCCCAAAAGGCCCGGGGGTTCGAATCCCTCCCGTTCCGCCAGTACACTTGATTGCTCATTCATCAGAGTTCTACAGATTTGTATTTGGAGAGGTGCCAGAGAGGCCGAATGGGGCGCCCTGCTAAGGCGTTGTCCGGGTTTCACCGGACCGTGGGTTCAAATCCCACCCTCTCCGCCATGAAAAGTTACCCACGCTGCGTACTTTCGCTATTGCTTGTTGCGGCGACCCTCTCGGTCAGTTCTGGCACTGTGCGGGCAAGCGAATGCGCCAACACGTATAGTGCTCGTCGCGGTGATTCGTGGTGGTCAATCGCCGCCAAATCGAATATTTCATTGAAGCGGATTTTGGCGATCAACAACGCTTCAATGTCGACGGTCATTTTGATTGGAGACAAGGTTTGTGTTCCGGCGGCCGAGCAGCCACCAGTCGTAATAGTTGCGGCAAAATATACACCAACAGAAGTTGAGCAAATCATTCGTGATGCGTGGCCCGATGAGTTGGAAGATCGAGCTATTGCGATTGCACGACGTGAGAGTAATTTGGCTCCGCGAGCCGCCAACTTTTGCTGTTACGGACTCTTCCAGATCTATTATCGCTGGCACAAGACCTGGTTACCAAGCGTTGGGGTAACGAGCGCAAAGCAACTTCTCGATCCGAAACTCAATGCACTCGCCGCCTATAAGTTGTATCAACGAAACGGTTGGGGACCGTGGAATTAGATTAAAGGTAGTAAGTACACTGAATCATTGTTGCGCTCGTAGCTCAATGGATAGAGCATTTGACTACGGATCAAAAGGTTGTCGGTTCGACTCCGGCCGAGCGCGCCATTATTGGAGAGACGCCTAAATCGTTACAATTTCCGTGTGGATCAACGAGCCGACATTCAAGGTCTTCGGGCCGTTGCCGTGCTTCTTGTCATTTTCTATCACTTTGATTTAGGTATTTCGGGTGGATACCTCGGTGTTGACATGTTTTTTGTCATCTCCGGCTATGTCATTGCCTTGTCGGCATTAAGAGACATAAAGCAGCACCAGAGTTTTGATTGGAAGAGATTCTACCGCCGTCGAATTCGGCGTCTACTTCCAGGAATTGCAGTCGTCGCCGTTATCACCGCGTTCGCTTCACTCTTTATTCTCAGCCCATTTGGGCCTCAACAAATGTCCGCCAAGATGCTGTTGTCATCGGCGACATACTCGTCAAATTTTGTTTTGCTGAAGTCCGACTATTTTTCCCTTGATCCATCGTCAAATCCGATGCTTCATTTTTGGTCACTGGCCGTCGAAGAACAATTTTACTTTCTGTGGGGTCCAGTTGTTCTCGTGGTGCTAGCAATTATGCGACGCTGGAAGTCAAGATTATTTGCGCGCGTATTGGTCGTTGCTGGTTTCGTTTCGCTCGTCGCTTCACTTGTTCTATTTATCGCCTTTTCTCGCTATGAAGCGGCGGTGCAGGGTTTGCCAGGTATTAGTTGGTTAGCAGAGATGGGAATATCACCATCTCGCTTTGCTTTCTATTCACCGGTCACACGAGCTTGGGAATTCATGTGTGGCGCTTCGCTGGCCATTGCGCACAACCGATGGAGGCAAGACAAGCAGAAAATCGCGGTTAATACAATTTGGGCTTGCTCGGCGATCGTACTTGTCATCGTCGCGGTTCTATGGACTTCAAATTTGCTCAGTCGTAACGCTCTATCCTCACGTTCGTTCAATGAAATCGCCGTTGTTCTAGCGGTATCAGGAACGGTTGCAATTATTCACGCTGGACGCGGGAAGCCATTCACATCGCGTCTGCTTGAAACTCGTTTCCTTATCTATATTGGCGATCTTTCTTACAGTCTGTATTTGTGGCACTGGCCAATTTGGATTTTTTCGGTCGTTTTCATGCACAAAAGTGCCGCGACGACCGTGATTGCGCTAGCTCTAACGGCACTGTTTTCAGTTGCCCAATATCACTATATTGAACAACCAATTCGTCGAGGTGTTGCCCTGACAAAACCATCTGCGACCCATTTTGTATTTGCATTTGGTGTAATAGCTGCCGTTGGGTGGGCTGCAATGACAAATCTTTCGCCGGTGATAGGGAAACACTTAGTTGGCGTGACGCCGTTTAATCTCGTGACGCACGTTATCGAACGGCCTTGCACCGGAAAATTTGTCTTCGTCGGTGAGGCCAAATCATGTTGGTACTCAACTGATAATCCGAAGGGGATTTCGATTCTTGTGGGTGATTCAACCGCAAAGTCGTTAAGCGATGGTTTCGTCGTCGCCGCAAATAGATTGCAACAAGACGCGCTGGTGTTTACTCTTCCTGGGTGTGCATTCCAAGTGCCGAAATCGCCATTTACACCGTATTGTGACGCTTGGCGGGCAAACGTTTGGTCAGTAATCAAGACATTGAAACCTGACGTCGTCGTTGTTTCGAACCTCAACACTCTCTACGTCAATGACATCAGGAATCCCGAATTGTCGTTGAAAGAAGCACGATTTCAGTGGGGCGAACAAGTTAGAAAAATGTTCAACAAGATTCTGTTTGCTGGTGCCCGCCCACTACTAGTTCAGTCAGTTCCTCACTTTGTTTTCGACATCCGATACGACATATCCCTCTTGAATCGACAGGCGGGAACCGAATCGCGAAAGATTGTTGAGGCACGAACGCAGTTTCTGAATCAACTCGAAAGGCGAAGTGTTGGCGAATTTTCCAGTGCAACTGAGATATTGAACCTAAATACTAAATTCTGTGGCGAAGAACGATGCTCTCAGTTTATTGGTGGAAAACTGGCGTACGAGGACTCATCACACCTCTCATCGATTGGAAGTCTAAAAGTGTCGCCGGATCTTGAAGTGGCGATGGCTCGATTATTGCCCAAGTAGTCTCGGCTTCTCAAAACACTAGTGAATATTCTTGGCGAGCATGCTGACAATGAACTCTGGTTTTGATTCGTGTTGACCCACTTCCGTGAAACCAAGTCTGTGATGAAATCTCAGCGAACCGGGATTAGCTGGTTTCAAGTTGACTTCGCAGGTAAGCAGTGAGGTAACAGCTTCATCAATCATCATTTGCTCCACTGCGCCATACAGTGCGGCACCGTACCCCTTGTTTTGGTGTTGGCTGGCCACCGCAATTCGGTCGAGATAAACGAAATTGTCGTAGCGCTGCGAAAACCATCGGTAGTTTGAGCTTTGATACGGCGCACCTGGGGCAAAGGTGACACAAAACGCGCGAAGTTCGTTGCCACTGTCATCGGTGATCATCGGGGCATATAGGCAGTGTTCTAAGTCGAATTCGAATTCATCTGCGGTGAGTTCACTCACGGCCGGCACGTTTGCGTTGTTGATTTCGAGAACTTGATCAAGATGCCGCATAGCAAGTGTGGAAACAAGTGGGTGTGAATTTGTCATAGTTCTGCAATAGCCTTGCAGGATGGATGGATCGCAGCTGGACAGTGGTGAGACAGCAGTCTTTGCCATGGGGTGCTTTTGGGGCGCCGAACGACTTTTTTGGAAAATACCCGGCGTGCAAAGTACGGCCGTGGGTTATTCGGGTGGAACCACAGATTCACCGAATTATCAAGATGTGTGTACCGGGCGGACCGGTCACGCCGAAGTTGTTCGCGTGGTGTTTGATCCCCGCGTTGTCTCGTACCAACAATTACTAAAGGTATTTTGGGAATCACATAATCCAACCCAAGGAATGCGTCAGGGAAACGACGTTGGCTCACAGTATCGCAGCGCGATCTATACAACGACTGCAACACAGGGCGTATTTGCCCAAGAGTCACGAGAAATGTATCAACGAGATCTCGTCGGGGCCGGTTTTCAGCCGATTACTACTGAGATTGTCGCTGCCGGAAAGTTTTATCTTGCCGAGGAATATCATCAGCAGTATCTGGCCAAGAACCCGGATGGATACTGTGGGATTGGTGGTACCGGTGTGAGCTGTTCGATCGCGTCGCCCGCCTAGCGAAATTTCACGTGGCAGCGGCAAGTTGTTCAATTGTTGGCTTACGGAACAACGCGAGCATGGTTACTCCCGTAATTGCCACGACCACCCCGATAAATATCCAGGCATGATGAAAGCCGCGAATCGGGTCGTCCGTCCTGGAGGCGGCCACCAACATCGAACTAACGAGTGCGACACCTAGTGCCGCGCCGATTTGTCGAGCGGTGTTATTGAGTGCTGAGCCCATCGCGAATCTGGGTTGAGGCAGGTAGGCGGTTGCCGAACTTGTAATTGTCGAAATGCAAAATCCAACTCCAATTCCCATATATGTCATGACCGGAAAATAGAAGTCCCAATAATGAGGCGTTGGTGTGATTCCATAATTCATGAAAAAGACGCCGCTACTTAAGATGAATGCTCCGGCAGCAACCACGCGTCCATGCCCAACACGATGAGCAAGTCGTCCAGCGGGAGCAGCGACCAATGCTGCTGCGAATGGTCCTGGTGAACCAGCGAGGCCAGACAGCGAAGGGCTATATCCCCACACCATTTGCAACCATTGAACATTGACGAAGATCATCGCGAAGAAACCCATCGTGAACACGAATCCGCTAATAGCGGCAGCAGTAACAAATGGCAATTTGAATAATCGCAAATCAAGAACGGGGTGGGCCACATAATTGCAACGCACCAGAAAAAATGAAAGCAGAACCGCAACAACGGCAAAAATTGTGAGAGTGCGAAGCGATACCCAACCCCATTCATCGCTTTGGACTATGACGAGTGTGAGTAGTGCCACTCCACCAACGGCGAAAACGGCGCCGAGATAATCAACGGTCCGCGGAGCAGTTTCGTCGCGTGATTCGTGTAGCAAACGTGCACCAATGACAAGGGCAAGGATGCACAGTGGCACATTGACCAAAAACACGGAGTGCCAGCCAAAGTTGTCCACGAGATAGCCCCCAAGTGTGGGACCACTAGCGGCAGAGACACCTCCGACAGCGCCCCAAATGCCAATTGCGGCCGAGCGTCGAGCGACCGGGAATTCAGGAAGTACGAGCGCCAAAGATGCCGGGGTGAGAATTGCCCCACCCAAGGCTTGAATTACGCGTGCGCATACCAGTAGTAACGCGGACGGTGCCAGTGCACACAGTAGTGATCCGATCATGAAAATGGTCAGGCCGGATAGAAATGCGCGCTTACGACCAAAGGCATCGGCTAGTCGACCGGCGGTAAGTAAACCAGCGGCATAGGCGATGTTGTAGGCGGAGAAAACCCAAGTGAGAGTGCGTCGACTCTCTGGCCACTCCTTAACAAAGGATCCAAAGGCAACATTGACAATAGAAATGTCAAGCGATACAAGCATCACTCCGATCGAAGTGAGGGCGAGCACCTTTGCCCCACGTGACCAACCACTCATGATGATGCGTCCCATCCGTTTTTTCGAATATTGTCGCCATCGGCGTTGAGTGGGCGACCTTCCCAACGTAGTTCGCCAGGTGTCGCCGAAAGGTCAGCGATGAGACCTTGCATCGGCGTGTTGCCAACCGTCGGGATCATGTTTCTTGATGCATAATGTTCGTCTTGGGAAATATCCGACATATCAAATACCGGGCCAACGGCGGCTTGCGCGTCTGATAACAACTGGACAACCTCGGCCTGAGTTCGCTGGAAGCACCAGCGAGCCATCAATTGTTCCAATTCAATGCGATGTTCCATGCGCCCAGCAAAATTGGCGAAACGCTCATCGCTGGCCACACCGAGCACGCCCATGACACGAGCGGCGACAGAGTCCGACGATGCCGAAACTCCAACCCATTTGTTGTCACTGCACAGATACACCCCTCGGGGAACGGTGTAGGGCAATCCAGAGCCAAGGCGCGGTTGCAATTCGCCCGTGAGTTTGTACAACGAAATCACCGGTCCCATGATCTGGAAGACCGTTTGCAATAGGTTCACATCGATCACTTGACCAACTCCCGAATGCAAGGCGACCATGGTGGCAAAAGCGGCGGTGATTCCTGCAACTTCGTCGGTAAGGGCAATTGCAGGAAGTGCTGGGGGACCGTCCGGCTCCCCGCTTACTGCGGCTAGTCCAGCCATCGATTCAGCAATTGAGGCAAAACCCGGACGTGATGCGTACGGACCATCCTGGCCAAACCCAGAGATTCGAGTAATTACAAGTTTCGCATTGCGGGCCAGCAAAGTTTCTGGAGCGAGTCCGAGACGTTCCAGTGTTCCGGGTCGAAAATTTTCGACAAGAACATTTGCATCATCTACGAGGGTGAGGAATACTGCGCGATCCTCTTCGTTTTTGAAATCAAGAGCAATGGTGCGTTTATTGCGATTCACTAATTTCCACCACAAACCAGTTCCGTCGCGAGGATCGCGCCACGCCATTTGGCGTAATGAATCACCGGTATCGGGACGTTCTACTTTGATCACATCGGCCCCGAAATCGGCCAAATAACGCGCACAGTTTGGTCCTGCGAGCACCGTGGAAATATCAAGGACGCGCAGGTCGTGCAGGGGTGTAGTCATAACATCGGCAGTCGTTTTGTTAGTTGGGTCGTGAATCACGCGTCACCGAAGAGCCAACCCACCATCGTCCGCTGAAACGCCACGAGGTATTGGTGGTACTAGGAGGTGCCGTGAGTTGAGTGTTGGGCCACAGCAATTCAATCGCCGTGGCAATTGCAATCGCTTCTTCCTCGGTTGGTGCGGGTGAAACAGTATGTTGCATGACGGCATTTACAACGGCATATTGCCGTGTTTACGACGAGGTAGTTCTTCGCGTTTGGTTTTGAGCATGGACAATCCGGCAATCAATTTGATTCGCGTTTCGGCAGGATCAATAACGTCATCCACGTATCCGCGCTCGGCGGCGGCATACGGGTTCGCATATTTTTCGGTGTATTCCGCCACCAATTCGGCTCGACGAGCCGTCGGATCTGCGGCTTGTTGTAGTTCGCGGCGGTACACGATTTCGACTGCACCCTGGGGACCCATGACCGCAAGTTCTGCCGTCGGCCAGGCATAAGCGAGATCGGCGCCAATGGATTTGGAGTTCATCACGACGTACGCGCCACCGTATGCCTTTCGGGTGATTACCTGAATCCTGGGAACGGTTGCCTCGCAGAACGCATAGAGCAACTTGGCACCATGTCGAATGATGCCTCCGTACTCCTGATCAACTCCGGGAAGAAAACCCGGAACATCAACGAAAGTAACAAGTGGAATATTGAACGCATCGCACGTCCGGACGAAACGTGCCGCCTTCTCACTTGACTCAATGTCAAGTATTCCGGCCAGCACCATTGGCTGATTTCCTACAATTCCGACAGAATCACCATTGAGGCGGGCAAAGCCACACACGATGCTCTTGGCCCAATGTGGGAAGTACTCAAAGAACTCACCGTTGTCGACAACTTCTCCGACAACTTTTTTCATGTCGTAGGGCTGGTTCGCGGATTTCGGAAGAATTGAACGAAGCAATTCGCATCGACGAGTTGGGTCATCTTTTGATTCTGCTGTTGGTGCTTGGCCCAGGTTATTCTGAGGCAAGAAACTCAACAAGTACCGCACATCTTGCAGGCACGAAAGTTCATCATTGCAAACAAAAGTCGCAACACCGCTTTTTGAAGCGTGGCTCATCGCGCCGCCAAGTTCTTCGAGTGTGACATCTTCACCAGTCACCGTCTTGACGACATCTGGTCCGGTGATAAACATGTGGCTGGTTTCACGGACCATGAATATGAAATCGGTCATCGCCGGTGAGTACACCGCGCCACCCGCACACGGTCCGAGAATTACCGAAATTTGTGGGATCACTCCCGATGCTTGAACATTGCGATGGAAGATCCCACCGTAACTTGCCAGTGACACCACACCTTCCTGAATTCGGGCTCCGGCCCCATCGTTCAATCCAATTACTGGTGCGCCGACTTTAAGAGCCAGATCCATAAGTTTGTGGATCTTTTCGGCAAAGACTTCGCCCAGTGCGCCACCAAACACCGTGAAGTCCTGGCTGAACACAAACACTTTGCGATCATCGATGGTTCCCCATCCGGTGATCACACCGTCTGTGTAGGGGCGCTCTTCCAGACCAGAAGCCAATGCTCGGTGTCGAGCGAGTAGATCTAGTTCATGAAAACTTCCCGGATCCAGAAGAGCGTCAATTCGTTCTCGAGCAAGTAGCTTGCCTTTTTCGTGTTGGCGCTCGATCGAGCGTGGTGAACCAGCATTAAACGCTTGTTCCTTGCGTTGACGCAGATCGTCGAGTTTGTCATCCATTTGGTTGCCGCTCACTGCACAGACGCTAGTGCGATTGGCCAGTTAGCCGGCGACGGTGGTGGTGGTGACGTCGCTCGGCGCTGGTGCGAGCGTAGTTGTAGAGGAGACCGTGGTTTCGGTGATGGTGATGGTGGTACCTAAGGGAATGAGATCACCAGTAGTTGTCGTGCCGGTAATTTCAATTGACCACACACCGGGGGTGCTGAGCACAAAGGTTCCATCACCCATGACAATCGCCGCTCCGCGACGCTTCAACGGTACATGAATCGAGATTCCCGAGTATCCGATTGCCTGGGGGACAAGATTGACGGTGAAGTTATTGATCCGTGATGGCTGAAGTAGTTCAATACGCATCGCATTCACTCCGGTTGTCGCCGGCGTGAGGGAAATGACGACGCTGAATCTATCGTTGCTCAATTCCTGTCGGAATAGATACGCCACTGTTGGCGCAGGACTTGTTGCGTTCACCTGTGGTGGATTCATTGGCACCATCCACGAACTCAATCCAAGCGCGATGACGGCAAATGCAACTTGCACGCTCACCGCCTTACGCAATCGCCATGCCATTTTGGATTTCAGTTCGATTTCTTGGGCCAGTCGATTAAAGACAAATGTTCTCATGACTAAGCCAATCCACACCATTGTCGCCACTACGAGGATCTTCAGCAGATTAAGTCGGCCATGGCCAATGGAAAAAATGTTCTGACCGTCGAGCAGGTAAACCTGCATAATTCCGGTAAACACGGTCACCACAAAGATTGGAATTGAGAGTCGAGCAAATCCGCGGATTGCATTAAGCAGATCTTCCTCTCCCGGATCTGACAACACGGTTCGCGACAGAAGGACCAGCCCACCGAGCCACATCGCCATGGCAATTGCGTGAGCAGTACCAAATACAAATGTCAACAGAGCCACGTTCTGACCGATGCGAGAAAATCCGAGGGTGGCGATCATTGCCACCAGGATTGTGATCGCCGGAACTTGGGTGCTTGGATCAAGTATCCGCACCGGATTCCATGCCACCCATACGGTGGCGATGACAAGACCAAATCTCACAAGCAGCAAAATCCCGCTGGCAGTATTTAGTGATTCGAACCACGAAAATGGATTAAGCGCGGCGGTGAATTCTGTTCCCGATGCACGCATCGCGGAGATCGCAGTGATGAAATACATGGTGATCACACTTGCCAACCACGTCAGACGAAAAAAGCGCAATGTCACTCCATAATCAACGCCCTCTGGCCAAGTCAAGAAAATGAGCATGAGACCACCGAAGATCGAGGCAAGAAAGAAATATTGCGCAATGCGGAGCAAACCGAGGATGCCACCGACTCGGGGTCCGCTAGAAAGAGACGTGGGAAGTGTTTCGCCGATGACTACGGGATCATCTGCTGAGTTTGTTGTGCCGTCGGCATTGACCGTGAGGGTGGTTTCGGTCGTCGCAGTGGACGTGAAACTAAATGTTCCAGCACTTTGATCTGGCAAAATCCAACTGACCGTGCATTGCCCAGCGGGTGGAATTTGGGTGAGTGCGGAAGAAACTGTTCGCGAGTCTGTTCCCAGTTGAGGTTGGGCGAGCCCAATGAGCGTGCCATTGCATGAGAGCGATAATCCCATTGTGGCCGCCGTTTCCGGACTCGCCAAGGGATCACGAAACACCATTTGAATTTGTGTCGGTGGTACTCCGACAACTTGATTTGGGGCCGGGTTGGATGAAATGACGACATTGGACCCTGCAGTCGAAGCATGTGCCCCGGAAATCGATCCGTAAGCCAGGGCGCAACCGATACTTAAAACTGCAATAATTCCTTTCCGCCAGTAGTTAACCGAGGGGTGGCGATCGCTGCTATTCATAGGTCATCTACGACCGTACTCAATTCGCCGACCGATATCGGCGTGGCCGATGGTGCGGTACCCCGTAGGTAGGCTCGCTCCTGATGGCAATCCAATCGCTTTATCGGCGTTACCGACCGCGCCGCTTTGCAGAACTCAAAGGTCAAGAGCACGTGGTGCGGGCACTGCGTAATGCGGTGATCAATCAACGCGAGGGTCAGGCTTATTTGTTTTCTGGACCGCGTGGTACAGGAAAAACATCAACAGCGCGAATTTTGGCCAAAGTGCTCAACTGTGAAGCACCTAAAGATGGTGAACCATGTTGCGTCTGTAATTCATGTGTGGCAATCGATAATGGTCTCAGTTATGACGTGCTGGAACTTGATGCAGCGAGTAATAACGGCGTGGAAAACATGCGCGACCTAATCGAAAGATCCTCACTGGGAAATCCCGGTCGACATCGCGTCTTTATTCTCGACGAAGTTCATATGTTGTCAAAGCCAGCCGAGGCCGCACTGCTAAAGACCCTTGAGGAACCACCACCGCACGTGGTATTTGTTCTCGCCACAACGGACCCGCAAAAAGTTAGTGAAACAATTCGCAGTCGGACCCAGCATTTGCAGTTTCACTTGCTGTCGATCAGCGACCTCGAACCACATGTGAGATGGGTAATTGGCGATGCCGGGCTCAAAGTGAGCGAAAAAGCAATCAAATATGTGTTGCAGCAAGGTGGCGGATCGGCCCGCGACGCACTGTCGGCACTTGAACTTGTCGCCGCCGGTGGCGGCGAAGTGGATGAGCAAATTTCACTTGATGAATTCATCGAGGCTCTCATTGATCATGACCCGGGACGCGCACTTACCGCGGTTGCATTTGCGGTGCAACGTGGTGCTGATCCGCGTGGTCTCACCGATGACATTGTCCGTCAATTACGCGAAGCCTTCCTTTCGCAGATGGCGCCTGAACTTGTTCAACTCCCCGAACAGAACGCGATCGTGGTCAGCGAACAAGCACGCCGACTTGGTACCGGCAGCGTTGTGCATGCCATCGAAGTCTTAGGTGACGTACTCATCGAAATGCGACACGCCTCAGATGCTCGTTTGTTGCTCGAAGTTGCTCTGGTCAAACTCACAAGTCAGGTGGCTAACAATGACGCTGGGGCACTGCTCGCCCGCATTGAACGACTGGAGGCCGGAATCGCTGCTGCACGCGATGTCACTGGACCAATTGTGCGACCGGCTCCGGTCGACATTGCCACAGGACGGGCACAATTAGGTGGCAAAGCAAAGTCATCGTCGGGATCATCAACGGGGTCGGGTGGCATGGGACGACCTCAGGTGAAATCGCCGGCGACACCGTCCACGGCAGGCACGGGTGGTGTCGTGACTTTGCCAGCGGCGACCTCACCGCTTGGCGATCGCGATGTAATGAGTAAATGGTCAGAAGTTTTGCCGGGCCTAAAGCCACTCGTTCGCGCGCTGTACAGCGCGGTACAGCCCCGTGATTGTGTCGATGGCGTGCTCACTGTGGTTGCGCCTAACGCGATGCACTCCTCAAAGGCACAGGAACACTCGGAAATTGTGCAGGATGTGTTGTCTCGGGTTGCCGGTCGCAAGATCACCCTCGCCTTCGGTGAACCTGCATCTGTGCGAGGGAAGAGCAACTTCCAATCGAGCGACTCTGATCCAACCGTTGAGTCGGATGCTCCACTGAAATCCACCACCAATGACAACAGCGACTGGATTACTCAGGCGTTTCCCGGCTCGCAAGTCATCGATAACGCAAAGTAGTAGCAATGTCGTCGGCTTATACAGCACCTATGCAGGCACTCATTGATGCCCTTGGTCGTTTGCCGGGGTTGGGACCTAAATCGGCCCAGCGAATCGCATTCCATTTGTTGAAAACTGATACGCACGAAGTTGAGCGACTTGCGGCATCTATTGTCGAGGCAAAAGCGTTGGTGCGATTTTGCGAGCGATGCTTCAATTTTTCTGAAGGAAATCTCTGTGCGATCTGTGCCGATGACAATCGAGATAACTCAGTAATTTGCGTGGTTGAAGAATCACGTGACATCGTGGCCATCGAAAAGACGCGCGAATTTCGTGGGCGTTACCACGTCTTGCTTGGGGCAATGAATCCGATGGAAGGTATCGGTCCCGATCAATTGAAAGTTCGTGAACTAATTGCGCGGCTTGAACCGGAAGCTGTCACCGAAGTCATTGTGTGCACAAACCCAAATACTGAAGGCGATGTCACCGCGATGTATCTGGCCAGATTGCTCAAGCCCCTTGGGTTACGAGTGACGCGGATCGCCAGTGGGCTTCCAGTTGGTGGAGATTTGGAATACGCCGATGAGCTCACTCTCGGAAGAGCATTAGAAGGTCGACGAGAAATCTCGACTTAAAATTTAGAGTGAGCGAACGATGAGTGCGTCCCCTTGTCCACCTCCACCACACAACGCTGCAGCACCAACACCGCCACCACGGCGCCGAAGTTCGTGTAGCAAGGTGAGTGCAAGACGATTGCCGCTCATTCCGATTGGGTGACCGAGGGCAATTGCACCACCATTCACATTGACAATGTCATCGGTGATTCCAAGATCCTTCATTGAAGCGATTCCGACGGCGGCAAACGCTTCATTGATTTCAAATAGATCCACATCCTTGAGTGACAATTTTCCGCGGTCGAGTGCGCGCATAATGCTTCGACTTGGTTGATGCAATAACGAGGCATTGTCCGGTCCGGCCACCATTCCGTAACTCACAAATTCACCAAGGGGTTTTACGCCACGTTGCTCTGCGGCTTTCTTTGACATCAATACCAGTGCCGAACCTGCATCGCTGAGTTGGCTGGCATTACCCGCGGTAATGGTTCCTTGATTATCAAATGCCGGCTTGAGTGCCGAGAGCGATTCCATCGTCGTGGAGGCACGGACTCCCTCATCAGTATCAAAAACAATTTGATCACCTTTTCGCTGTGGAATGTTGACGGCGATAATTTCATCGGTCAGGCGTCCAGCGGCAATTGCCGCCGCGGCCCGGGCGTTGCTCTTTACTGCCAGGTCATCTTGTTCGTGTCGGCTGATCTGCCCACCGGTGTAGCGCTCGGTGCCAAGTCCCATTAAGCATGCGTCGAAGGCGCACCACAGACCGTCTTTGAGGATTGCATCGGCGAGTTCTGTGTTGCCGTATCGAAAACCACTTCGTGCACCGATTGCCAAATATGGCGCGTTGGTCATACTTTCCATCCCGCCGGCGACAACGATGTCAGCCTCGCCACTGGCGATCATTAAATCGGCAAGATAAATCGCATTAAGACCGGAGAGACAAACTTTGTTGATGTTCACGCTCGGCACATTCATCGGAATGCCGGCCTTCACTGCCGCCTGACGCGATGGAACTTGACCTTGGCCAGCTGTGAGAACTTGACCCATGATCACATGATCGACCTCATGTGGCCCAACCCCGGCGCGTTGCAAGGCGGCCGCAATTGCGAATCCACCGAGTTCAGCAGCACTAAATGAGGCAAGTGCACCGCTCATTTTTCCGATCGGTGTACGGGCTCCGGCAACGATATATGAACCAGCCATGACTAGAGCGTAGGTCCCCCGCTGAAGTACTGAGCAACCAGACTTGCCGACCACACCCTTCAACTCAGTACTGTCTCGATATGAAACAAATCCTCGAAGCCATCGTAGGCGGAGCAGATTCCAAAGAATTCGGGTTGCTCGCGGTGCCAAGTTCCTATCGTGCGGCGGTCGTCTTAAAGGAAGAAGCGGAAATGTTTGCCGGCGTGAAGTCAGCCGACAAGGATCCGCGCAAGAGCGTGCATGTTCGCGATGTTCCAACCCCCGAGATTGCCCCTGACGAGGCACTTATTGCGGTGATGGCCAGCAGTATCAACTTCAATACCGTGTGGACAAGCATTTTCGAGCCGATAAGTACGTTTGGCTCGCTGGCCCGTCTTGCCCGCGAGAGTGAATGGGCAAAACGTCATGACTTACCACACCAAGTGATCGGTAGTGATGCTGCAGGAGTGGTTCTGCGAGTTGGTTCGGCCGTACGTAGTTGGAAGCCGGGTGACAAAGTCACGGTGCACTGCAACCATGTCGATGATCAAGATCCGACGTCTCATAACGATTCGATGCTGGGCAGTAATCAGCGCATTTGGGGATACGAGACCAATTTTGGAGGTCTTGCCGATCTTGCCGTGGTCAAGGCCAATCAACTAATGCCCAAACCAACACATCTGTCGTGGGAAGAATCGGCAGTGAATGCATTGTGCAACAGCACGAGTTATCGCATGTTGGTCTCCCCCAACGGAGCACGAATGAAACAAGGCGATGTGGTGCTCATCTGGGGTGCCACCGGTGGGATCGGTGCATATGCCACACAATACGTGCTCAACGGCGGTGGCATTCCCGTTGGTGTGGTGAGTTCACCCGAAAAGGCAAAGTTATTGCGGGAAATGGGTTGTGAAGCAGTCATTGATCGAAAGGCCGCCGACTACAAATTTTGGAATGACGACAACACACATAACGAAAGTGAATGGCGCCGACTTGGTGGTGATATCCGCAGCCTTGTTGGCGAGGACCCCGACATCGTGTTTGAACATCCTGGTCGTGCAACCTTTGGAGCATCGATGTATGTCGTGAAAAAGGGTGGAACGGTGACAATTTGTGCAGCCACGAGTGGCTATATGTTGGAATTTGACAACCGATTCTTCTGGATGCGCCTGAAAAAACTAGTGGGCTCGCATTTTGCCAACTACCGCGAAGCATGGGAAGCGAACCGACTAATCAGCAAAGGCATGATTCAGCCTGTGTTGTCACAGGTATTCACTCTTGAAAATACAGGTGAGGCCGCGTACCAAGTTCATCGCAATTTGCATGAGGGCAAGATCGGGATACTTTGCTTGGCTCCGCATGAGGGAATGGGCATCGACAATCCGGAGCTTCGCGCCAAGATCGGCGAAGAAAAGATAACTCTATTTCGTCGATCCAGCGGTTGAACTGCGACACTAGAACCATGTTGCTCACTGAAATTGATCACATCGCCATCGCGGTACGCGATCTTGATGCCGCCATCGATTATTACTTTCGCGCATTTGGCGCCACAGTTACTCATCGAGAGATCGTCGAATATGATGGTGTCGAAGAGGCGATGATCAAAGTTGCCGATAGCTATGTGCAGTTGATCACCCCAACCCGAACAGATTCTCCCGTTGCCAAGTCCATCGAAAAACGTGGAGAAGGTTTGCATCACATCGGCTATCGAGTGAAGGATTGTGCGGAAGCACTCGCGGCAATGGTTGCCGCTGGTGCCACGCCAATTGATAGATCACCACGGCTAGGCAGTCGCGGAACGACGGTGGCATTTATTCATCCAAAGGGAAATTTGGGCACTCTCATCGAACTCGTTCAGGAATAGTCGCTTAGTGATTGGCTATCTCATCGCTGCAATCGTGGGCGCGATCGTTGGAATGCGTCGTGCGCGGTCATCTCGGCGACTCATTGATCGCCTCGACACCGAACGCAATGTCATCGGAGATGGACGAAACTTTTCCCAAAACCCGGCGTTTGTGCCGGCAGTCGCGGCAGTTGGAGCAATTGCTGGTGCCGGATTGTTGTGGCGATTCGACTTCACTTGGGAACTTTTTGCCTTCGCCCTTCTGACATCTGCGTTGGTGTCGCAAAGCATCGTCGATGCGGCGACACATCGCTTATCTCGCCGCATCACACTAAGCACGATCATGCTTGGCGCACCGTTGTTGGTGGTGGCCGCATTTATTCGTGAAAATCCAGGTCGTCTCGTGGTCTCGTTTTTCTGTTCCGGATTGCTATTTTTTGCGTTCTTGTTGCTGTGGGCTGTGAGTCGAGGCGGAATCGGTGGCGGAGATGTTCGACTCGCCATTGTCATCGGGATGTACCTCGGCTGGCTGGGAGCCTCCTATGTTCTGGTGGCGGTACTGGTGGCTTCAGTGTTGGCCGGCTTGGTCGCGTTGTTGTTGTTGATTAGTCGACGAGCGACACGAACTACTCGCCTCGCCTTTGGACCATATTTGGCACTGGGAACATTGGTTTCGATGTTTGCGGGAGACTGGATCGCTCGAGTTTGGCTGGGTATTTAGATCATTTCTGAGGAGTAGTTTCGCTGTATGCAAGTACATCTTGTGGATGGCACCTATGAGCTATATCGACAGCATTTCGGCCAGGCTGTGCACCATCGCGATCCACCGCCATTTGCCGGAACGATCGGTGTGTTGTCATCGACGATTCAACTACTTGCCGATGGGGCAACACATATTGGTGTTGCCACCGACCACGTAATCGAGAGTTTTCGCAACGAGTTGTATTCAGGTTACAAGACTTCTGAAGGAATGGAAAAAGTCTTGCTTGATCAGATTCCGGTGGTTGAGGATGCCCTTGAGGCACTCGGTGTCACTGTGTGGCCAATGGTGGAGTACGAGGCCGACGATGCACTGGGATCGGCAGTGGAAGTTGCCAGTAATGATCGCCGAGTCCACAAAGTGCTCATTCTCACCCCGGACAAAGATCTTGGTCAGTGTGTGCAGGGCAAACGAGTCGTGCAACTTGATCGTCGTACAAACACGATCATCGATGAAAGTGCGCTCCGTGCCAAGTTCGGTGTCGGCCCGGAGTCGATTGTCGATTACCTGGCTTTGGTTGGCGACAGCGCCGATGGATTCCCAGGGTTATCTGGGTGGGGCGCCAAGAGCGCCTCGGTGGTGCTGGCCAAGTATCGCAGCATCGATTTGATCCCTGAAGATCACAAGCAATGGATCGCCGATGGTGTTGTGGTGCGGAGTGCGGAAAAGTTGGCCACAACCCTCCGTGATCACCGCCCTAACGCAGAATTGTTTCGGATCTTGGCAACACTCGTCACTACGGTGCCGGTCGGGATAGTTGACGACTGGAAATGGAATGGTCCAACTTCTCGATTTGAAGAAGTCGCCACACGACTTGGCGCGCCTCAACTTATTGAACGCCTCCACCGACTGAAGTGACGGCCAGGTGGTCTGCGGCACTCGGATGATTCCGATGAAGGCTGCTGCCTTCCGGCCCTGACCTGATTCTCGAGCATCCGTTGCACAGGACCCGACCGTCACCTCACTTGGCAGAGACGCGATTGGCCTCACGCTATCGCCCAAGGTGCATCTGTTTTGCTGCGGTAGCCTGCTTCGCAATCCTTGGAGGGGTGCGAGAGCGGCCGAATCGGCACGCTTGGAAAGCGTGTGAGGCGCAAGCCTCCGTGGGTTCGAATCCCACCCCCTCCGCCAACTCTGTCAATTTCATATCTATCGGTCAAAGCAGACTGAGACGATTGATTCCATAAACAGCTAATCAGCGCGAAGGCAAGTTATCCAAACCTGGGGCAGATCCGTCCGTGGTGTAAGGCGAATAGAAACTCGCCCAATTTCGATTGAAATTCAGGGGATGCACCAAGATCAACCCAACCCCAACTAGCCACCCGACTTAGGTACATACTCTGTCATGGACAACAATCGGCTCAGCAACGCTCTTGGAGCCGCCAACGGTCATGAAGTCGTGCAGTCACGCGTCGATCTACAGGTGGAACCTTCGGCGCATCCGGTGCATGTGCTCGTCACCGGAGCGACGGGCTACATCGGTGGACGCTTGGTGCCCCGACTGCTCGCCCGAGGGCACCGTGTCCGTTGCGTGGCTCGCCATCCCGATCGCCTCGCCGGGCGGGACTGGCCCGGTGTCGAAATTGTGCCAGGTGACCTCATCGATGCGTCGGTGCTTCCCGCGGTGCTTGAAGGTATCGACGTCGCCTATTACCTCGTGCACTCGATGGCTGAGAGCGAGACCTTTCGCGAGCGTGACCGGTTGATGGCCGATGCGTTCGGTCGCGCAGCGGCGCGGGCCGGAGTCGGCAGGATCATTTACCTCGGGGGACTCGGTCGGTCCGCAGAGGTGCACAGCCGGCATCTCCTCTCTCGCCACGAAGTGGGTCGCGCGTTGACGGTGGCCGGCGTACCGGTGGTGGAGTTCCGCGCTGCTGTCATCGTCGGATCCGGCTCGGCAAGTTTCGAGATGATTCGCCATCTTGTCGAGCGCATGCCGATGATGGTGACCCCACGATGGATCAACACCCGTTGTCAACCAATCAGCGTGCGTGATGTTCTTGATTACCTGACCACGGTTCTTGACTACGACGGCGCGTGTGGTGTCTACGAAATTGGCGGGCGTGACGTGCTGAGCTACAGAGAGATGATGGTCCGCTACGCGCGGATCCGGGGCTTGCGGCGAGTCATCGTTGCACTCCCAGTTCCTCGACCAGAAATGAGCAGTCGATTCGTCGGTCTGATGACGCCGATCCCTTATCGCATTGCCCAACCCTTGATTCAGAGTATGCGGACGGAAGTTGTGGTCAGTGACGATCGTGCATTGCGAGAGTTCAAGGTCCGGCCAATGGGTTATGACGAGGCCGTTCAGCGGGCGATGGCCCGTCTTGCTGCCGATGATGTGGAAACGACCTGGGCGTCGAGTCTGGCCAGCCTGAGCCGGGATCAGCTTGAAGGTCATCAGCTGTCGACTCACGAAGGCATGCAACTCGAGCGGTACCACGGTCGAGTCGAAGCTTCGCCGGAGCGCGTTTTCGACGTCATCTGTGGTCTCGGTGGCGATAACGGTTGGCCCGCGGGTAACGCGCTCTGGCAGTTGCGGGGAGTGCTTGACCGTGTGTTTGGTGGGGTGGGAATGCGGCGGGGCAGACGCCACCCGCGCGAACTGCGCGCCGGCGAACCCCTTGACTTCTGGCGTGTAGAAGCTATCGAGTCTCCACATCTATTGCGGCTACGGGCCGAGATGAAGCTGCCCGGTCGAGCCTGGCTGCAATTTGAGGTGCTGCCCGACGCTGGGGGTGCGCGTGTCGAGCAGACCGCGATGTACGAGCCACGAGGCATCCTCGGCTATCTCTATTGGTACTCGGTTCGACCGTTCCACCGATTTGTGTTTCCAGGTTTACTTCGCGCAGTGCGCGAACGTGCCGAGGCCAGTTGACCTACATAAGGAACGGAAGTTCCCGCTCCCTATATAGGTATTCCACCAGCGTTCGTCATCAGGTCGCTGGTGTCACGGTGATCGTGCCGAACATTCCCGCTTCGAAGTGACCTTCAATTTCGCACTTCAATTCGAATGTCCCTGTCTCGGTCGGGATCAGATAGATATCGATCGACTTGCCTGGGAAAACTTCGATCTCGTGCGGAGTAGTCGACTTGAATTCGCCTGACTCATCCTGCGCCTTACGAAACGCGATCGTCGGGAAGAACTCACTAGCGGTGAATTCGTGCTTAACATCGCCCACGGTGACGACCGTCAGGATGTATGGCTTGCCGGCCTCCAGAGTGAAGTCCTTCGGTGAAAATGCGAACTCGGAGAGTTCGATTGTCATCTTTCCGGCAGCATCCCAGTCGGCCGCTGAAATGAGGTCTGGCCCATCTTGGACCCACGGTCCGGACGCGACATCGGCGAGTTCAATCGCAGGTGATGCCGGCGTCTCGCCAGTCACGGTGATCGTGCCAAACATTCCCGCCTCGAAGTGACCCTCGATCTCACACTTCAACTCATAAGTGCCCGGGATGAGCGGAATCAAGTAAAGATCCACTGACTTTCCGGCGAAGACCTCAATCTCGGTGAAGAAAGGAACCTTCACCTCACTTTCAGCGGTTTCCGCTTTACGAGTTGCCACCGTGCGGAAGAATTCACTCGCTGTGAATTCGTGCTTGACAGCACCAATGTTCGTAAGCGTCACGATGTATGGCTTCCCCGCCTCCATGATGATGTCGTTCGGTGTGAATGACATCTCGTTTAATTCGATTGTCATCTTTTCGGCGGCATCCCAGTCGGCTGCTGAAACGAATTCGGACGCGTTGGCGACGTACTGTTCGGCTGCTGCCGGGGCGACAGTGTCCGTTTCGGTCGTGACGTTGGGTTCATCGGTCACGTCAACAGCGCTGTCACTTCCACCACATGCTGCCAAGACCAACAGGAATACGATTCCAATTGTTACTACCTTGGTACGACTCAATAATTTTGCACCACCTGATCGGTGATGATGTTGATCACTTAATGACATAAGTATCTCCTCCTCGAAATGATTCGTGTACAACAAACGGTATCTCACTTATGTGATCAGGTTGATATTAAATGTATTCGATTTGGTATGACTATCGTCATACGGTAGGTAGTCCTAATTCGTTAGGACTACCAAACTTCACCAGTCACTAAACATCGCGATGCAAATTTTTTGAATCGATTCTCGGAGCGACTTTGAGATGTGTTTGGTCTGAAAGGTCAATTAGATGATGTTTGGACAACCTTACGATTAATTTCGTAGGCTCACTGATATGGAAGAGAAATCCACAATCCTCGGTATCGAAGTCGCCGACGATTTTTCAGCGATGCAACTGGCACTGGCTCTAGCAACTCGTGCTGGGCAACTTGGTGAAGTTCCAGTCGGTGCAGTTGTCGTGCGTGATGGAGTTGTGATCGCCGCTCGACACAATGAACGGGAAGCAACTCAAGATCCGACGGCACATGCCGAAGTTCTCGCCTTGCGCGATGCCGCGAAGGTGGCCGGTCAATGGAGATTGAACGATTGCAGTCTTGTCGTCACTCTCGAGCCGTGCATCATGTGCGCTGGTGCGTTAATGAATGCACGAATCGGAAAATTGGTGTACGGCGCAGCCGATCTCAAAGGCGGAGCCACGGCAAGTTTGTACAACGTGTGCGCTGATCCTCGTCTCAATCACGAGCCTGTTGTGGTTCATGGCGTTTATGAACAGGACGCGGGATCGCTGTTGCAGGAATTCTTTGCTAGAAAACGAGCTTCGAGTTGATCGACCGGATTTCCAATGCACAAACGTTGAGGAACACCTGCCCCTCTTGCGTCAGGTTCTCAAGATCGAAAAGTGATCAGCACCAATGATTCACGTTGACGTGCCATACGAATTCACCGCTAGCCTGCGGAGCGGAAGGGTGCCAGAGCGGACGAATGGAACGGTCTCGAAAACCGTCGTGGGTTTAGGCCCACCGGGGGTTCAAATCCCCCTCCTTCCGCCAAGTCGTGTTGGGTGGTTGCTTATTTTTCATAAATCACAGATGTTGTAACAACACCTACTGCAATGCTTTACACGTGACGCCGATGAAACCGAACGACATTCGCCTGCCGTCAAATCTTTTGCCTTCGGATGGGCGGTTTGGTTGTGGCCCATCGAAAATTCGCGCCGAACAAATGCAATCAGTGATGCGCCTATCTGAGACGCTGATTGGCACTTCCCATAGACAAGAACCTGTTCAACATCTAGTGGGTTCAATTCGTGATGGGTTACGAGAGTTGTTCGGTTTGCTGCCTGGATGGGAAATCGTTCTTGGAAACGGTGGTGCATCGCTATTTTGGGATGTAGCAACTTTTGGCCTGATTCGCCAAAAAAGTCAACATTTGGTATTTGGCGAGTTTTCATCGAAATTTGCCGCTGCCACGAAATCGGCTCCGCATCTTCTTGATCCGCAGATCATTGAATGCAAGTTTGGCGACCACCCACTTGCTGTGTCGGATCCAGATATTGATTCGTACTGCTTCACGCACAACGAAACCTCCACCGGTGTGGTCATGGACGTACGCAGGCCTGTCGGCTCTGACGATGCACTCGTGGTGGTGGACGCGACATCCGCTGCTGGTGGATTGCCGTGGGAACCGAGTGAAGTTGATGTGTATTACTTCTCCCCACAAAAGTGTTTTTCATCCGAAGGTGGGCTATGGGTGGCCGCATGCTCACCTCGAGCAATTGTAAGAATTGAGGAATTGCGTAAATCTGGTCGTTGGTGTCCCACATCTCTCGACTTAGGGATCGCTCTTGACAACAGTCGTTCCAATCAAACTCTCAATACGCCATCAATAACCACTTTGTTGCTATTGCATGAGCAGATCCAATGGATGTTGAGCAATGGTGGAATGCGATGGTGCCATGAACGGACCAAGACATCATCGGAATTCTTATACAAATGGGCGGAAGCACAAACATTTAGTCAACCCTTTGTTGTTGATCCATCTAAGCGTTCACCAGTGGTCGGAACAATCGACCTAGTTGGCGTGGAAGCCACGCAGATTAATGCAGTTTTACGTCGTCATGGAATTGTTGATACCGAGTCGTACCGCAAATTAGGTAGAAATCAATTGCGCATTGCGATGTTTCCTTCAATTGAACCCCACGACATCGAGCAACTCACCCACTGCATCGATTTCATCGTTGAGCGGATTATGCCGTGACCAAAAGAATTCTCGTTACCGAAGAAATTGCCGATACTGGTCTGAATCGATTGCGACTGGCTGGGTTCGAAGTGGATGTTCAGTTGGGTATATCCGGAAAACAGTTTCATGATGTGCTCCCAGGTGTCAGTGGCCTTATAGTTCGCTCGGCAACAAAGGTTGATGTTGCAGCACTTGATGCAGGTCGTGATCTAGTGGTGGTGGGTCGAGCTGGCGTCGGTCTCGACAACATTGATGTGGAGGCGGCGACCGCTCGTGGAGTGATGGTGGTAAATGCTCCGGAATCAAATGTGCTTTCGGCGGCCGAGCACACGATGGGCTTGATGCTGGCTATGGCACGCAACATTCCTCAAGCCCAGGCGGCGCTCAAGTCTGGACGGTGGGAGCGATCCAAATGGGAGGGCATTGAACTTGCCGGAAAGACATTGGGGATTATTGGATTAGGTCGAATCGGAAAACTTGTTGCATGTCGAGCACTCGCTTTCGACATGCGCTTGATTGGGTATGACCCATATATTTCTGAAGAACGGGCCCGGCAGTTGAATGTCGAATTGATGCCACTTGACCAAGTCGTGGGACAGGCAGACATTCTCACTGTGCACCTTCCGAAGAATCGAGAAACGACCGGCTTAATCAACAGAGACGTTCTTCGATCCGCCAAACCAACATTACGAATCATCAATGTGGCTCGTGGTGGAATTGTCGACGAAGCCGATTTATTTGTCGCACTTCGAGACGGTCAGATTGCCGGCGCCGCACTCGATGTGTTTTCCAGCGAGCCAATGACATCGTCACCATTGTTTGGACTCGACAATGTTGTGGTGACCCCACATTTGGGGGCAAGTACTCGCGAAGCACAAGACAAAGCCGGAAATGCGGTTGCGGACATGGTGCAATTGGCGCTTAACGGTGAATTTGTGCCGTTTGCGGTGAACATCGCGGCAAGTGCGACAAACACAATGTTGAAACCATTCGTGCCATTGGCCGAGCGACTTGGTCGAGTTTTTGCATCTCTTATTTCGGAAATTCCAACGGACATTGAAGTAGTGATCAGTGGTGAGATCGGTGCCTATGACTCCCGGATCATCACGTTGAGTGCACTCAAGGGGTTGTTGTCAGTGTTTTCGGCTGAAAAGGTGAGTTTTGTCAATGCGCCGATAATCGCCAAGAATCTGGGCATCACGGTTCGAGAGGCGGCAACTCCCACGACGACTCACAACGACTATGTCAACTTGGTCACGCTTCGCGCCGGAGTGCGCAATGTTTCGGCCACGCTGGCGGGGCGACGTCGTGAAGCCCGAATTGTCACCGTCGACGACCATCTCACGGATATACCGCCGTCGGAATACATGCTGGTGGTGAAAAATGATGATCGACCTGGTGTCATTGGCAATGTGGCAACTATTCTTGGAAATGCCAACATCAACATTTCCAACATGGATGTCGGCAAGACAGAACAACCAGGAAGTGCTCTGATGTTGATTGCAACATCCAGTCCAGTCCCCGACGATATGGTTGCCGAACTTCGAACAATGCCGGGCATTGTCAGCGTTGCCGCAATACGGGGGTGAATTGCCGACTACTCGGTGATTTCGACGATGTTCCAGATATAAAACATGTCGTTGGGGTTGTCCCAGAGCGTTAGTGGTGACACTCTTAATAAGTGCTCCAAGTCCAAGATTTATCGGTTGAAGTCGGTGGTCGACTCGTTGTAGAAAACGCGTCGTTTACCGTTATGCCCCGAGACAAGGCCGGCCTGGTTGGCCGAAACGGTGCCGGCAAGACGAGCCTGTTCAAGGTGCTCGGTGGTGCAATTGAGCCCCATGCCGGCAAAGTGCTGCGCAAAGGTGGATTTGGATATTTACCCCAAGATCCAAAAATCCCTGGGGTTCGTGAAACACGAACAGCAATTGCTCATGTTCTCAGTGGCCGAAATATTGACGACGACCTCATTCGCATCGAGAAATTACGACTGACGATGGAAGAAGCACCAACTAGCGCAAATATCGCCAAGTTCAGCCGTGCCGAGGATGAATTTACGATGAAAGGTGGATACGCCGCCGAGAGTGAGGCGCGATCAATTGCCGCTGGGTTGGGACTGAACGCAGACCGAATGGATTTGGTAATCAGCGTGTTGTCCGGTGGTGAACGCCGCCGAGTTGAACTCGCCCGAATTTTGTTTGCTGGAAGCGACACATTGTTATTGGATGAGCCAACCAATCATCTTGACATCGATGCAAAGATGTGGCTGCTCAATTTTCTACGTGATTACCGCGGTGCTTTGCTCGTTATCAGTCACGACCTTGAACTGCTTGATGAAGCTATTACTCGTGTCTTGCATCTAGACAGACCACATGAAGATTCCGTTGGCGAAATTATCGAGTATCGGGGCACGTACACCCAATACCTCACTTCTCGGGCATCCGATGAAGCGCGATTGATGAAGAAGGCCGCCCTGCAGACTAAGGAGATCGCTCGATTGCAACACGTGGTCGATCGATTCGGGGCCAAAGCGAGCAAGGCAGCGATGGCCCACAGCATCGAGAAACGAATCGCCAGAATTGAAGATGTTCGCGTCGTGGCATCCGAAGGCGATCGCAAGCTAAAAGTGCGGTTTCCCGATCCGCCACCTGCAGGTATTACTGTGCTCACCGCATCTGGTTTGCGCAAAACTTATGGTGGACCGGACATCTTTCATGATGTGAGTTTTGATCTAGGGCGAGGAGAGAGATTGCTTGTGCTCGGTTTGAATGGCGCCGGCAAAACATCGTTGTTGCGGATTCTCGCCGGTGAAGTGAGTCCAAACAATGGTGAGTTTGAGTTTGGACATCAAGTCAGTATTGGCTATTACGCACAAGAACACGACAACTTGGATCCTGATGCCTCCCTCATTGATCACATGCGAAGGTCTGCTCCTGTGGGATTAGGGCTCACCGAAACACAATTGCGCGGGATGCTTGGAATGTTTGGGCTATCGGGAAGCAAAGTGTTTCAAGAATCGGCGACCCTGTCAGGCGGCGAAAAAACGAAACTTGCGCTGGCGATGTTGATGATCGGTCGCAACAATTTATTGTTGCTCGATGAACCGACAAATAATCTCGATCCGCCCTCTCGCCAAGCCGTCGCCGATGCGTTGGCAAGTTGGAAGGGAGCAATTGTATTGGTCAGTCACGACACCGAGTTCGTGGAGCAACTTGCACCAACCAAGGTTTTGCTAATGCCCGATGGTCAGGTCGATTATTTCAGTACCGAGTGGCTAGAAATCGTCAATTTGGCGTAAATATTTTGGATCAAGTCAATACTTATGACTTGCACAGCAATTCATTTGCTGGAAGCGTGAGATTTATCAGATAAGCGTCAACTGCGTCGACGATGCACGCGTTCGCGCCATAACCAGTATGTTGCTGGGCTTCCACGATAAGCAAGACACCCTGTTGGAGAGCCTTGGCCATTTTACGGGTCGCCTCGAGGGGCGTAGCCGGGTCTCCAGTGGTACCGATGACAACGATTGGTCCCGCACCAAGTCCGGTAACTTTTACTTTTGGTACTTGCTTTACCGGCCACTTGGTGCAGACGTATCCGTAAGCAAAGTTTGCGCCCAGTCGCGGGGCCACATCGGTGAATCTCTTGACACTTGCATCAATTGCTTCAATTGATGCAGCACCTGGATCGTCCAGACAGGAAATTGCCACGAATGCTTCAAGTTCGTTGCCGTATTTGCCGTCCGGCTTTCGTTGATAATAATTGTCATACAACGAGAGCAATCCGGAGCCGTCGCCGTTTTGTGCCGAGGCGAGAGCACTTTCAAGTTGGGGCCAAAACGAATCGCTATACATGGCTTGGGCAATGGCGGTGAACATGACTCCTTGTGTAACTGGCGTTCGATTGGCGCTGACCACAAGAGGCGCCGCATCAATTGAAATCAAGAGATTGTCCAGCGCGGTCGCTGGAGCACCACCGTTGTAGAACTCACAAGTCGGTGTTTTTGAACAGTCGGCGAGAAATGCGTTGAGTTGCTGTTCGAATCCAGTTGCCTGAGAGATACCTTCTTCGAGAGCTGTTGAGTTCGGATCGACCGCTCCATCGAGCACCGCGGCTCGCACAGTACTAGGGAACAAAGTGGCCCAAGTCGCACCAAGTTCGGAGCCATACGAAAAGCCGAAATACGAAATCCGGTCTTCACCCAGTGCCTCACGAATCGAGTTCATATCCGTCGCGCTGGCGCGTGTCGAAATGTACGGAAGAATGGACCCGGAATTTTCTTCGCACTTCTTATCGAATGCAGCGCCTGCGTCGACAAGAGCCTGTTTTTCCTCGGGCGTATCCGGCGGCGAGTCGAGACCGAAGTATTCGTCGTATTGTTCTACGCAGTCGACTGCAGGGCTTGATTCTCCGGTACCGCGTGGATCCCAAGCGATGATGTCGAAGTATTGGAGAAGCGTTGAACTGAAGTAGTACTCAGCGTCATCGGCAAGAGAACTTCCACCAAATCCGGGCCCACCGGGGTTCACCATTAGCGAACCGACGCGCAATGTTGTATCGGTTGCCGCACGCCGTTTGACAAAAAGGACGAACGAACCCTGATCGGGATCGTCGTAATCAAATGGGACTTCAATTGAGCCACAGGTGATGTTGGACGGCGCTGCTGCACTGTCGCAGGTTTTCCATTCAATTGGTTGAGGCACAAATTCGATGGGGATACTGTCGGGGCTGACAAGAGTTGTGGACGATCCAGATTGATCTGAAGATGACCCACACGCCCCAACAAGCAGACCGCAACAGATGACAATGGCACAACGTTTGTGAAGTTTTGACAAGCGTTGTAGATGTCGCACCGATTTAGCATAGGAGATGGCATGGTCTGACGCTGATGGCTTTAGCCTGACGAGATGAGAATGAATCCTCATGGGCTCATGCCAGGCGATAAATCAGCCATTGCGGGAACGGTTGTGAGTAAATCCTCCCTACGTCGCGTCGGTCAATTTGCTCGACCTTATTCTTCGGCAATCACAGGCTTTCTGACGTCGATCGTGGTGTCGGCACTGGTGGGGTTGGTACCGCCGCTGATGTTTCGGTCAATTGTTGATCGAGCGATTCCGACCAGTGACAGGCATTTAATCATTGTGCTCACCATCATCCTCGTGTTCGCCGCATTAGTCGATGCCCTGTTGCAAGTCGTCCAACGTTGGTACTCGGCCAGAATCGGAGAAGGTCTTATCTTCGATTTGCGGGCGGCATTGTTTGACAAAGTCCAAGGCATGCCTATTGCCTTCTTCACTCGCACACAAACAGGGGCACTCATCAGTCGACTGAATAATGATGTCATCGGTGCTCAGACCGCTGTCACCGGAACTTTGGGCAGTGTCGTATCGAACGTGATCGTTCTTGTCACAACACTGATCGCAATGTTGGCACTCGAGTGGCGCCTTACGTTGATTGCCCTAGTTGTATTGCCAGTGTTCGTAATTCCGGCCCGGCGAGTTGGGGTTCGCTTGCAATCAATCGCCCGAGAACAGATGGGTTTGAATGCGGAAATGAACACCCAGATGACCGAGCGACTAAACGTTTCTGGAGCTCTGTTGGTAAAATTATTCGGTCGCCACGACAGTGAGGTGCGAGATTTCAGCGCTCGTGCCGCTCGTGTTCGCGATATCGGGGTTACTTCGGCGATGTACGGTCGAGTGTTTTTTGTTGCGCTTGGCCTCGTCGGGGCTTTAGGCGCCGTGGCGATCTACGGGATTGGTGCATTTATGGTTGTCTCTGGGCACATCACGGTTGGGACCTTGGTGGCAATGGCCGCCTATGTGCAGCGTGTGTATCAACCTCTCACAGGTCTTACCAATGCCCGACTTGATGTGATGACGGCATTGGTCAGTTTTGAACGTGTTTTCGAAGTCTTGGACGCTCCCGTCGCCATTGTCGATCGACCTGGTGCCATTGACTTAACCAATGTTCAAGGCGATGTGGTCTTTGATCATGTTTCATTTCGTTTTCCACCGGGGTCTTCGGTATCTATTGCGTCACTTGAACTTGCTGGCATCATGCAAGGAACTGATCCTGATGTGGATGTGCTCAACGACGTATCGTTCACCGTCGAAGCGGGCGAAACCGTGGCTCTGGTGGGTGCAAGTGGCGCCGGAAAAACAACGGTGGCGATGCTTATCGCTCGTCTTTACGATGTCACCGCCGGTGCGGTTCACTTGGACGGTCACGATGTCAGAGACCTCACCGCCGAATCGCTACACACAATTATTGGCGTGGTTTCGCAAGACTCACATATGTTCCATCAGACTATTCGTTCAAATTTGCAATACGCCAAACTTGATGCGTCTGACGACGAGATGGTGGCGGCATGTCGAGCCGCCTACATTCACGACACTATTGCATCGCTTCCCGATGGCTACGACACAGTAGTTGGTGAACGTGGTTACCGACTTTCCGGGGGTGAAAAGCAGCGCCTGGCGATTGCTCGTTTGTTATTGAAGAACCCGGCAGTGATGATTCTGGACGAGGCCACCAGCCATCTCGATAATGAAGGAGAAGTACTTGTCCAGAAAGCACTTGAAGCAGCGATGCGCAACCGCACCGCGATCGTCATCGCACACCGATTGTCTACGATTCGTGATGCGGATCGAATCATCGTGTTGGACAATGGTTCTGTCGCCGAACAGGGAACACATGACGAACTTATGAATCTTGACAGGTTGTATGCGGCGCAAGTGCGCGCCGGGGGAATCTTCACCCCAGTTGGTTTGTAGTGCAACAGAGTTCACTCAGTTTCGACTCCGATCCCCAACCGCTAAACGAACCGACACTGTCGGTAAGTCAATTTATCGATGTCGTCAATGGTGTACTTCGCCAAACGTTTGGTGGAGGACTATGGGTTCAGGGTGAGATCGAGGGATTCAACGGTCGGGGCAAGCACATCTATTTCAATTTGGTCGAGCGCGATGCCGACAGCAAAGCAGCGTTAAGCATCTCGATTTGGCAAGGCAATATGGCTCGGCTGCGACCATTATTGGCCCAGCATCGGCTCGAACTCGCCGACGGCATAAAAGTGCGAATTTTCGGCACCCCAGATATATATCCACAACGGGGAAGTTTTGGATTCAAAGTCAGCAATATCGACCCCCGGTTCACTCTGGGGGATCTTGCCGGTCAACGAGACGAAGTCATTCGTATCCTCAAGGAACAAGGCTTGTATGACGCTAATCGAAACGTGGCAGTGCCACTTGTTCCCCTGCGGGTTGGACTAATAACGAGTATTGGGAGTGCCGCCCATGCCGATGTGTTACATGAGTTCGAGAACTCAGGATTCGGATATCACGTGTTTGTTTGCGATGTTCGCGTCCAAGGCGAAGAATCCGTGCCAACGGTAGTCGCTGCACTGCGCGATTTGGGTCAACGCACTGATCTTGATGTGATCATGATTGTCCGTGGCGGCGGGTCACGTACTGATTTGCTTGCCTTTGAAACCCGCGAGATTGCTGAAGCAATCGCCCGATGTCCACTTCCGGTATTTACGGGCATTGGCCATGAAATTGATATCAGTGTGGCCGACGAAGTTGCCAGTCGATCATTCAAAACCCCGACCGCATGTGCATCGGCGATCGGCGAAATGGTGCGAATATTTGTCGAGGCCACGGAGGGAAATTGGCTCCGAATCGCCACATCTGCCACCACTCAGCTACATAGTGCTGAACGAAGATTGAGCGAACGGGCCGCTCAAGTGAAGAATCGAATCGTTGACGCTCTACAACGGGCATCTACTTCATTAAGTATTGCGAGTGATCGTATTCGCCGTCGCCCGTTTGATGTACTTGCTTCTGCCGGGCGAAACATCGATGCGGTGGCTGGTCGACTACGTGTTTTGGATCCGGTAAACACAATGGCCAGAGGTTGGAGCGTCACTCGAACTACTGATGGCTTGACTGTGCGCAGCAGTACTCAACTGTCGCCCGGCGACGTGCTTGTAACATCATTTGCCGATGGGTCAGCCACCAGCACCGTGAACAGCGTAAAGACGGCTACGACCGAGCCGCATCCGTCCAAATCTCAGCGAAAAGTAAAGAAAGCAGGGAAATAATGACAATTAAAAAGCAAGTTGGTTATGCCGAGGCGTTGGTTGAGCTGGAAAACATCCTCAATGAATTGGAGAGCGACGAAGTTGATGTCGACACATTGGCCCAGCATGTGCAGCGAGCTTCGGCATTAATCGAATTGTGTCGCGACCGCATCGGTAACGCACGACTCCGAATCGAAGAAGTCGTCGCCCAATTAGACGCCGACTAAGCCTCTTTCTGTGGTAGCTGCACCTGAATTTCTCGGACAAATTGGAGGTCGGGTTGACGATCGATTGCGGCACTTGCTGAATGCAGAAACCCAACGCTGGACTGATTTTGACGCTGATTTGGCTCAACCATTCGATGAATTGAGCCAATTGGTTCTATTGGGCGGCAAACATCTTCGATCAGCATTTTGCTTTGTCGGGTTCGTCGGTGCGGGTGGCGACCCGATGGATTCTCGAGTTATTGATGCAGGTGCCGCCATTGAATTGATGCATGCATTTGCGTTGTTTCACGATGACGTAATGGATGGCTCGGCCACTCGTCGAGGTGCACCAACGACTCACACCAAAAACACCCAACTGCATCGAGCAAGTCACTGGATGGGTGAGTCGCGCCGATTTGGCGAAGGCGTTGCAATTTTGGTGGGCGATCTTGCCTTTGTGTATGCCGATCAACTGCTCATTGATGCTCCCCCACAGGTCTGGAATATCTGGAATGAGCTTCGTATCGAACTAAATATTGGTCAATATCTCGACTTGATCGGAACCGCTCAAAGCGAGCGAAGACGTGCGAAAGCGGAGCGAATAAGTCGATACAAGAGTGGCAAGTACACCATCGAGCGTCCCCTTCACCTTGGCGCACTGCTAGCCAGCCCAAAACATCCGGCTGAAATGCTTGTCGCGTTATCGGCCTACGGACTCCCCCTCGGTGATGCGTTTCAGATGCGCGATGATGTTCTGGGCGCATTTGGCGACAGCGCCACTACCGGAAAACCTGTCGGTGACGACTTGCGGGAAGGCAAACCGACCCCGCTACTGGCAATTGCAATCGCGCGAGCCACCGATGCGCAACTTAAAGTGTTGCAACTCGTTGGTACATCAGAACTTGATGACTCCCAAATTGCCGATGTACAACAGGTGATAATTGAAACCGGAGCACTTGCTGAGTTGGAAACACACATTCACACTCTTACTGAATCAGCTTTTGCTGCCGCTCGGGTCGCGCCAATCACTCAAGACGCTCGTGATTCCCTTGCCGAACTTGCAGCTTTCGTGTCATGGAGAGATGTCTGACGGATATCGTTTTGATCATGGCTGTTACCGTACGTATTCCGACCACACTTCGTCCACTATCGGGCGGTGTCTCCACCGTTGTTGTTGAAGGTGTCACTCTTGACGAGGTTTTGAAAAATCTTGATGCGATACATCCAGGATTTACCGATCGCCTTTTTGATGCGGACGGCAAGTTGCACAAGTTTGTCAACGTCTTTGTCGCCGACGACGATGTCCGCTATTTGGACGGTCTGAATACCACGGTCCCGGCCGGAGAAACAGTGTCAATCATTCCCGCCGTCGCTGGCGGCTGAAGCGCGCCCTAGGCGGCTACTAAATCAACGTCCGATTGGGCGCGAATTGTTTCGATTGAGGTGGTTGAAGGGTTGCTCTTGCGCCACATGTGCATGTTGCGAGTATGAGTTCCAATCCACATCACACTCATAACGATAAAACCCGGCTTGTTGAACACGACTGAATAAACCAGCCACGGCATGGAGTGAGCGAGAACGAGGGCCCAACCCCACCATTTACGAGCGCCAACTAAAAGCATGCCGGTGATGCCGACCAATTCGCACCCGAGGAGGATCCATGTCCAGATGGATTCGTTGTTCATGACATTGAGTATGACTCTGAAATGACTGCTGAAACTGCGGATATTGAGCCTAGAATGGCCAAATGACAGTTGAAAAACTTGTATTAGATCGTATTGACCGCGAAATTCTCAGTATTCTTCAGACTGACGGCCGAATCCCTTGGCAAACCCTTGGTGATCGAGTACATCTCTCCCCCAACGCCGTAGCCGACCGCGTTCGCCGACTTACCCGGGCCGGCGTCATCCAAGGCTTTGGGGCCCGAATTAATCAAGGGGCCATCGGTCGAACTCTGGAAGCGGTGATCAATGCCCGAATGGCTCATACAAAGGGTTTCGACGACGCACTTTTGAAGCGAGATGATGTGCTGTGGGCAGCACATGTAACCGGCGAATCCGATGTCACGCTCGCCGTTGCCTGTGATGGAACTTCGGGTCTAGATACTTTGTTGCGCTGGTTGCAGCGGGAAGGCGCTTCCGAAACCCGTACGGATGTGATTTTGCGTCGGATCCGTTAATTGGTAGTGCTGACCTTACGGTTTGATTTAGCAGTCTCGGCGGTAGAGTGCTAACGCCATACCCATAACGATATATCCACGTTTTCTGGAGGATTCTGATGCCAAAAATGATCGCATTTGACGAAGTCGCACGTCGCGGGCTCGAAAACGGAATGAATAAATTGGCCGACGCGGTGCGTGTCACCCTCGGACCAAAAGGTCGCAACGTTGTACTTGACAAGAAGTGGGGAGCACCCACAATCACCAATGACGGCGTCTCAATCGCCAAAGAAATTGAACTTGAAGATCCCTACGAAAGAATTGGTGCCGAGTTAGTCAAAGAAGTCGCCAAAAAAACTGACGATGTGGCTGGCGACGGTACTACCACCGCCACAGTTCTCGCCTGGGCCATGGTTCGTGAAGGTCTGCGCAATGTCGCTGCCGGAGCCAATCCAATGAGTCTCAAAAAGGGGATCGAGGCCGCCGTTGAGGCCGCCGTTGCCAGTATCAAGAGTTTGGCCAAGGATGTGGACTCAAAGTCGCAGATAGCTCAAGTTGCATCGATTTCGGCAGCCGATGAGGAAATTGGCGCCATGATTTCCGAAGCCATCGACAAGGTCGGCAAAGACGGAGTTATCACCGTGGAAGAGAGTCAGACCTTTGGTATGGAGATGGATCTAGTCGAAGGAATGCGCTTCGACAAGGGTTACATCTCGCCATATTTCGTTACCGATACCGATCGAATGGAAGCAGTTATCGACGATGCTTATGTGCTATTGGTCGGGGGCAAGATTGCGTCAGTTCGAGATGTCCTCCCAGTACTTGAAAAAGTGATGCAGGGTGGTCACCAACTGGTGATTATCGCCGAAGACATCGAGGGAGAAGCGCTGGCGACTCTTGTCGTCAACAAGATTCGTGGCACCTTCAAGAGTGTCGCCGTTAAAGCTCCAGGGTTTGGCGATCGCCGCAAGGCCATGTTGCAAGATATTGCGATCCTTACCGGTGGTCAAGTGATCAGCGAAGAAGTTGGTCTCAAACTGGAGAATGCCACACTTGACCTGCTCGGTCGGGCAAAAAAGATTGTTGTTACCAAGGATGAAACGACGATCATCGAAGGCGCCGGTACCGATGCTGACATCAAGGGTCGCATCAGCCAGATCAAGACAGAAATCGAAAACACCGACAGTGACTATGACCGTGAGAAGCTCCAAGAGCGTCTAGCAAAACTTTCGGGTGGAGTAGCGGTGTTGAAGGTTGGCGCAGCCACAGAAGTTGAGCTGAAGGAAAAGAAGCATCGAATTGAAGATGCGGTGAGCACGACCAAGGCCGCCATCGAAGAAGGTGTTGTTCCAGGCGGTGGAGTAGCACTTCTTCGCTCGCAGGCTGCGGTGTTAAAAGTTGCTGAATCGCTAAAGGGCGACGAAGCCACTGGCGCACGATTAGTGGCAAAGTCTCTTGAAGCACCTTTGAAACAAATCGCTGAAAATGCTGGTCTTGAAGGCGGCGTTGTCGTTGAAAAGGTGAGAAATCTCAAAGGTAACGAAGGTCTGAATGCCGCAACTGGCGTTTATGAAGATCTCGTAAAACTTGGAGTCATCGATGCAGCCAAAGTGACGCGCTCAGCATTACAAAATGCGGCATCAATCGCGGCGTTGTTCCTCACCACAGAAGTCGTCATTGCCGACAAGCCTGAAGAGGCTGGTCCGGCAATGCCAGGTGGTGGCATGGAGGATTACTAAGTCGTCACTCGTGACTGGCGCTTGGGTAACCCAGCGGTAGTCTGACAAATTATGAGTGAGCCTCTTTCACCCGCAACTGGCATGGCCGTGTTGCATTTGTTTTGCCATCCTGCGTTCGATTTTGATGCGGAAGGCGTTGTAGCGACTGTAAAACATGCTCAGGCAACTGGTGTTCAAGTTGTATCCGTGTCGATGCTCGGCCACAAATGTGATTTGGCTTTCATGGCAATCGCCTCCGACCTTCGCGACTTGCGCAAGCTTCAATCAGCGCTCCAACAGTCGGGAGTCATCGTCGCTGACAGTTACGTCTCGCTTACCGAAGTGAGCGAGTATGCAGCACATGTCCCTCCAGAGATGCTCAATGCGCGGTTATATCCACAGTTGCCCCCACCAGGAAAATTGGCATGGTGCTTTTATCCAATGTCAAAGCGGCGTGACCCAGAAAATAATTGGTTCACCCTGCCGTTTGACAAACGCAGTGAATTGATGATGGAGCATGGCAAGAGTGGTCGGACATTCGCTGGTCGAATTACTCAACTCGTCACTGGTTCTGCAGGTGTTGATGATTACGAGTGGGGAGTGACTCTATTTGGGGTGCACCCCGATGATCTGAAAGATGTCGTTTACACAATGCGATTCGATGAAGCTTCGGCCAAGTATGCCGACTTCGGTACGTTTTACGTTGGTATGGTCACGCCCATCGAAGAACTTGTTCTAAGTCTCTAGTTATACTTAGTACACGATGTGCACTATATCGCACATCGTGTACTATATCGCATAGTGTGCGATATAGTACAGTTAGAGGTGACAAATCATGGATGTTTCAATGCCGATCAGTAGCGTCGTTCCCAGTCTGGATGGTCCTGTGCTCGCATTTTTGTCGGGAACGACGGAACCAGCAGACCTGGCCGAAGTTCATCGGCGAGTTGGGAGAGGTTCGAAGTCTGGGGTCCGACATGTGTTGTTGCGGATGGTGGCGACTGGCTTGGTTCACGAGGTCCCGGGCGGGTTTGTCCTGAATCGGCAGCATCTCGCGGCTCCTGCGGTCAAGATACTTGCGGAAATTCATGGGGAACTGATTCGCAGAATCCGCTCATTTGTGGAAAATTGGAACGCCGATGTTTTGTTAGTGGGATTGTTTGGATCTGCTGGGCGTCGCGATGGAAATACCGCCAGCGACATTGACGTACTTGTAGTGTCCGACGCCGAGGAATTGAACAATTTCCGTGACCTGTTAGCCGACCAGATTAGATCCTGGACAGGAAACCGTGCCCAGGTAATTGCAATACCCAGTGAGGAACTTCGGCGCTTACGAGAAACTAAGGAGTCCGTGGTGGCGAACTGGGACCAGGAACTAGTTGTTATCAGTGGTGACATACGGACACTGCGAAGAGTTATGTGATGGCCCGCTCCAAATCTCGAACTCAGGACTGCAATCGACGTGATGCGCAGAATCGACTTACGCACGCAGAGAGATTCGTCGAGGTTGCTGAACTTGTTCTGGGCGACCATTCCAGTACCACTAATCCTGGAGTAGCCGCGTCGCTTGCAGTATTGGCAGGCATTGCAGCATCTGACGCAGCGTGCTGTGCCAAGTTGAGAAAACGCGCCAGAGGTCAATCTCACGAAGAGGCCGAAGCCGTACTAAAAACAGTCGCACCAGACGGTCCCGAAATGGCCAAGGATCTAGGTCGACTCCTTCAGCGTAAGGATGATTCCCATTACGGCATGGCGTTCGTATCCAGAGGTGATGCCGACGATATGGTCGTCTGGGCGAAGCGACTTGTCGGGATGGCGCGCGTCGCTGTCGAAGCGTAATTAGTCCCCGATATGACCTCTGAGTGACCAACTCTGAATCGGATGCGAGAGACTCTGTGTCGATGACATGTGATTTGCTCTACCTCCGAGATGCATATCTAAAGTCGTTTGACGCACGCGTCATTGATGTGCGGGAATCCGCCGTGGCGCTTGACCGAACCGCGATGTATCCAACTGGTGGGGGACAACCTCATGACACTGGTCAAATGAATGGTATTCACGTCATCAATGTCAGAAAAGAAAATTCACTGGTGTGGCACACACTTGATGGTGAACTGCCAAATCTTGGTGACACGGTGAACGTCACCATCGACTGGGATCGTCGGCATGCACTGATGCGCACCCATACGGCGTTGCATGTGCTGTGTGGTGTGATCTGGAACGAATGGCGGGTGCCGGTGACTGGTGGAAACATGGAGCCGCTCAGTGCGCGAATGGATTTCGAATTCGATCCATTGCCGGAAGGATTCGCCAACACTGTTGAGCAACTTGTCAATGCTGCCCTCGCTGCGGATTATCCAATCGCGGTGTCATTCCTTCCTCGTGACACGGCAGTAGCCGATCAAGATCTCATTCGCACGAAGGTAAACATGATCCCAGAGTCCGTCTCCGAGATTCGTGTCGTTGACATTGTCGGACTGGATAAGCAAGCCGATGGCGGCACGCATGTTCGCTCAACGGCCGAAGTTGGGCGCATCAAAGTGCTCAAGACGGAGAACAAGGGCAAGGGCAACAAACGCATCCGACTAGAAATACTCGATGCCTGACACCGATCTTGGGAGCAGTACTGGTCTTGTTCGGTTCGCTCAAGAACGCGCCGAGATTATCGGTCGTATCGATTTGCAGGGTCCAGCGTTGTGCAATTCATTGTCTGAACTTACGGATGCATGGTTGGAAGAACTTTTTGACGCTGCCTGTAGCCAACTTCGAGTAGCGGGGGGAGCTGCTCTCCTTGCCGTTGGTGGATACGGTCGCGGCGAACTTGCGCCATTTAGTGATTTAGACCTCGTCATTGTCCACAATTCATGTCCAGTCATTGACGAACTTGCGGGCAAAGTCTGGTATCCGATTTGGGATACCAGACTCAAACTGGGTCACGGTGTGCGCACCCGCAAGGACACTCTGAGAATTAGTTCAGATGATCTGGATGTGGCTACATCAATGATGACGGCCCGAGTTATTGCCGGAGACACATCATTTGCGAATTCGCTCATTGCTGAAACTCGAACACAAACTAAAAGTGCAGGTAAACGTTGGTTGGGTCAATTGCACAGCCGTGTATTGCAGCGACACATTGAGGCCGGCGAAGTTGCCTTCTATTTGGAACCTGATCTGAAGGAAGGTCTTGGCGGATTGCGAGACATTCACGCTTTATGGTGGGCGATTGCTGCTGGTTTTGAAGTATCGCCGAGCGATCAACAAGCACTAAGCGAATGCCACGAAATACTTACTGACGCGCGGGTTGGATTGCATCGAGTCACGAAACGGGCCGGTGATGTTTTGCACTTGCAAGATCAAGATGCTGTCGCTCTATCCGTCGGGATGTCGTCAGCAGATGAACTAATGGCCACGATTGCTGGTGCCGGTCGGCGAGTTGCATGGATCGCCGACGAGGCGTGGGCCCGTCTTGATCCCCCGGAGTTCAACCGCCGGTCACCAATGGCGGTTGCTCCTGGTGTACAACTTCACAACGGTTGTATTCAGCTCACCGCCGATGCCAGACCCGGCAGTGATCCAACGTTGATGCTGCGTGTAGCAACCGCGGCGGCGCGTCACAATGTGCGTATTGATCGGGCGTCCTTAGATCGCCTTGGCGAGGAAACAATTCCTTGGCCAGATCCGTGGCCGGCGGGGGCCAGCGATGATCTCGTGGCTTTGCTGTTAGAAGGCGAGCGTTCAATTGCCGTCATCGAAAGCCTTGACCAACGAAATTTGTTGGTCAAGTTGTTGCCGGAGTGGGCGCCGGTACGCAGTAAGCCGCAACGCAACGCGTATCACCGATACACCGTCGATCGACATTTGTGGCAAACAGCCGCTAATGCGGCCGCTTTGGTTTCACGGGTTTCACGGCCTGATCTGCTCGTCCTTGGCGCGCTGTTCCATGACATCGGCAAGGGATATCCGGGTGATCACACTGAAGTCGGTGTCGAACTATTTTCTAAGATTGGCCCGCGAATGGGTTTATCCGTCGAGGAATGTGAATTGGTGTCGGCGATGATTGAGCACCACCTGCTATTGCCCGATGTTGCAACTCGTCGTGATCTTTCAGATGATGCCACAATCACAAATGTTGCAACAATTGTACGAAGCCCAGTCTTGCTTGAGTTGCTCTTTGCTCTGACTGAAGCGGACTCGCTTGCCACCGGTGTTTCGGCGTGGGGAAGTTGGAAGGCTGAACTTCTTCAGACACTTGTCGATCGTGTTGGTCACGTGCTAGGCGGAGGCGACGTGCACGAAGTGACTTGGCGACTTTTTCCAAACGCAGAGGTACTTGAAAAGATGGCGGCCGGTGTGCTTGCAATCCAAACAACGGCGGATCGAGTAACGGTGGTGAGTCCTGATCGCCCTGGCACATTTAGTAAGGTCGCCGGCGTCTTGGCCCTCCATGGTCTCGATGTGCTTGGCGCTGAGGCCCACAGCGATGAACAAGGTATGGCCGCATCGGAATTTCAGATCCAAATAAGCGGCGGTGAAGTTATCGATTGGCAGCCAGTAGTCATAAATCTGGAGCGGGCAATGCGCGACGAATTGGCACTTGACGCACGACTCGCTGAGCGAGCCGAAACCTATCGGCGACGTCGTTCGCTCGTGGCACGTGCGCCAGCCCCAGCTTCAGTTCGATTCGAGGACAGTGCATCGTCAAATGCCACATTTCTTGAGGTTCGAGCACCCGACAAAATAGGAATTTTGAGAGGCATGACTAAGGCGATTGCCGATACTGGGTTAGATATCCGCCATGCCCGGATTCAAACGCTGGGAAATGAAGTCATCGACTCGTTCTACGTGCGAACGGTCAGTGGCGAGAAGGTGACAGATCCATTTCATAGACAAGAAGTTGAGCGGGCAATTTTGCACGCCGTACGGTAAATATCTTCACGTACCGTGACCTTGATCTCGAAGAAACTGTTCCACTTCATCCATCAAAGTTGTGGCATCGGTTTCGTCGTCACCTTTTTCGGTTGCAAAGTCAAATTGTAATTGATCGTCATCAACCTCATCATCCAAACTCATCCCACTATCAGACATAGTCTCGAGTCGCTCAACATAGGCCACAAGATCTTCGTCGTCACTGACAAGTGAGTTCACCTGCTCCTCATAACGCTCGATGAGATTCATCACCGTGGCAACCGGAGCGGGGGTCCCGATGATTTCACACGAGCGGCGCATCAACGACAGCGATGCTTTAGGAGATGGAACTTGTGATGCGTAGGCGGGCACCGCCGCCCACAACGCCGCCGAAGGCAGACTGGCCTGTGAGCATGCATCGTGCAGCACTCCGACAATTCCAGTGGGACCTTCATAGCGTGAACGCTGAAGGCTAAATCGATCTACCAGTTCGGAGTCATTGGCTGTGCCGATGATTTGTACCGGTCGGGTATGGGGCACGTCGGCAAGCAGTGCTCCAAGAGTAAGCATCATCGTCGAACTGAAGTGATCGGCGATACCCAATATCTGTTCTGAAAATAGTCGCCACTTCAAGCTGGGTTCAGGGCCGAGCATCAAAATGACATCACCGCCAGCACCCGAAACGTGCCAAAGTCCAACCGTTGGCCACACAATATTTCGTGTCACGCCGTCCTTTAAACGAATGTGTGGACGAATTGTTGCATAATCGGTGAATTCTTCGGGGTCAATCTCGGCCAGTGGCACGGCTCCCCAACCCTCGACCAAATTCCGCACGGCATTTGAGGCCGCGTCTGCCGCATCGTTCCAACCGGTGAATGCGGCGACAATCGTAGGGCTTTTAAGCACTGGTTTGGATAGCCAGCGAACATGATTCATCGTCGTCATCTGACGGAAACGCTACCTACTGTGTAGCCACTTTTGCTGCTGCAATCGCCATCTCTTGAGGTCCTCGTTTTGGATATCCAAAGGCATCCTTAATTGCTTGTGCCATTGGAGTCAAGATTTCCATGAGTTCAGCGAGATCGTCTTGGATTGCGTGCATCGCCGCGTGCATCTGCTTGTCGGTGTTCAATTCAATTCGTTTTCGAATCTCTCGCCCAGCGGCGGTGAAGGCATCGCCATTTACTTCTAGTAGACCACGCGACACAAGTCGTTCGGTTGCTGGATCAAATTGTTCAGTTCGCCAGCCACGCGTCGCGCTGTATGTTCGCAGCGGAAGACCGGAAAATGCATCCGTGAGAAGGCAAACCTCTACCGCATCGAGTCCTTCTGATACCCACGCTGCGATGTGGCTATCCCCGCGATACTCGCGAAGCATGTCGGCCAATCGCCAAGATGCACCGAGTGCCGTCGTTGGCATTGCCAGCGAACGCAGTCCAGCAAATAGTGCACGGCCTTCTATTTTTAATGGATCCACCGCTCGCTGCAATAGTTCCTGGGCACGATTGATACCAATTGGCGAAGCACCCAAAATTCGTTCGAGTTGGGCGATCGCCCCGCGATCGCGGGCGCTACAAATGCTTGTTGCATCGGTGAGTTTCCAACCTTCGTCGACGGAAGGGATCACGATGTCCGGGTTAAACACGGCAAATGTCGCCGCCACCACATGACCCGAAACTTTTCCCATCACGGAACCTCGAGATGTGAAGTAGGCGACACGGTTGCCCATGGCCACACCGTCTTGAACTCCGCGACCCTCACCAAACCCAAGTGCTTGATAATTGGCATGACATTCCGGCGAGAAATACACCTGACCAGCAATTGGCTCAAGCACTGCGGCGAGTTGGCGTGACGTCGAACTAAGGGTCGCTGGATCCATAGGTCAAAATTAGGGCTTTGAACCCAGATTCAACGAATTCATCCGATGTGGCAAGGTAGAGGGGATGAGTATCACCATAGAAATCGCCGACCAGGTTGATGACGAGTTGATCAGCGCATTTAAAAGATTGATTCCGCAATTATCTTCGTCAAACCCACCCCCAAGCCATGCCCAACTGACCGAAATAGTTTCGTCGCCCTCGACGTTGCTTTTTGTCGCCCGCGCTGAAGGTCGCATTGTCGGTGCCCTCACTCTTGCATTGTTTCGAATTCCGACCGGCCTGCGAGCGTGGATTGAGGACGTGGTCGTAGATAGTGATGTGCGTGGAAGTGGTATCGGTGAAAAATTAAGTCGTGCGGCGCTCGATGAAGCCAAAGTGCGTGGCGCAGTCACCGTTGATCTCACGTCACGCCCGTCTCGCGTGGAAGCAAATCGCTTGTATCAGAGACTTGGGTTCGTCGCCCGCGACACGAACGTGTATCGATTCCAATTCAAGGATTGACTTCTCAAAACGGCGTTGACTTCGGTTCAGTCGAGACTGAAGTGCGGGTTACAAATGAATCCGACGATCGAACCGTGAGGTGTACGAATTGCACCGGTTACGATTCCGTCGCCAACCTCGGTTGCCGGAGAATGCTCTGTTGCCCCGACCGCGAGTGATGCTTTTATCGCGGCTGCAACATCATCGACTCCCCAATAGGTCAATGCACCGTCACTCGGATGTGCATCGGGTAGTAATCCGAGTTCGTAGCCTGCAACATTGAACCCGACATAAAATGATTCGTCGAAATACGGATCAAAGCCGAGGAAGCCTTTCCACCATTCTTTTGCATCTTGGAGGTTCGCCGTTGGATAGATCACGGTTCGAAGTCCCTTGATTGAAGTGCCCATGACCTTTGTTTATCAGGTGGTAAGTCGATACACCCAAATCATGTCCGATTGCGACTTATCCAATCGACGGCAAAATCAACCGCGACCCGTTGACTCATAAGATGTGCTCTCGCAAGTCCAACGAATCCTGAGATCTGCAATTGATTGGCTGCAAGTTCGTTTCCGATTGCATCGAAATCATCGGCATTAGTATCAAGTTCTTCATAGGTAACCCATTCGCGCTTCCCATTGACTAAAACTGGTGAGCCTTGTGTCATTGGGGTTCTTGACGGCCAATCAGCACGATATTCAGCCAAGTGCAAAGAAGTGTTATTTGTATGCGAAACGCCCAGTAGCAATACCCGTGCGTCACATTCATATAGGCGAGCCAACGGGGAGTGTTCCCCGAAACCGTCGACGAGAGAATGGTCGCCGGTGATGGTCTCTGCGAGGGGACCAAATGCCAAATGAGAAAACCGCGGATGATTACTTCGATGTACGCCGGGAAGTCGTTGGAATGTTTCAGGTATCGCTCCCATATCTCGAAGTGGAGTGAGACTCACATTAAAGGCAGGCATCGTTGCGCGCTCGATTGGCCACCAATCTTGCGGCACTGGAGGATTTTTCCAGTAGCTGGGTTCTGAAAGTGCACCGCTATGTCCTGGCATGGTCAAAGTCCCAGTTGGAGAAATTGATTTGAGCAATGCCTCAACCACAGTCTGGGAACCGCCAATGACATACCCCATTGCCGATAGTGACGAGTGAACAATCAGAGTGTCGCCGATTGAAACCCCAAGACGCTGAAGATCATCAACAATTCGGTCGTGAGTCACTGGTTCTGGTGATCTATCAATGACATCGCGCTCAGACATTGTTCAATCGTATTGTCTTCGACGATCACCCTTATGATGACGAACCGTAGGCTTATTCTGTTCATCAAGGTGAAAGATTGGGTGAATCAATGATTCTTGAACACGCTCCGCTTGACGTTATCCCGGGTCAAGAAATCGAATTCGAAAAGTCTTTTGGGGCGGCCAAATTGATTATCAGTTCAATGCCGGGGTTTAGGTCATTGCGGCTGTCGAGGTGCATCGAACAACCGAACAAATACCTGCTACTGGTGGAGTGGAACACACTTGAGGATCACATGGAAGGTTTTCGCAGGTCACCGAGTTATCAGAATTGGCGAGATCTTCTGCACCATTTCTACGACCCATTTCCAACGGTGCTTCACTTCGAAAGCTGTGTGAGTATTTTTCTTGAAAAAACATAGGGTTCTGTAGCACGGCGTGCTACACTTTCAAATATGGCTCAGACAATCACCCAACGTGAACTTCGCAACGACAGCGGTGAGATTATGCGACGCCTCGATCACGGGGAGTGCTTCATCGTTACTCGAAACGGACAACCAGTTGGCGAACTGACGCCAATGCGCCGACATCGGTTCGTCTCCAGTGAATCTGCCTTCGCCATGTTCTCCTGTGCCCCAGGTATCGACTTTGATCGGTTTAGATCCGATCTTGATGCACTCGCCAATCAAGAAACCGAACCACGTGGCTGAGTTACGTCGAGCAAGAGGGATCCTCGACACATCAGTAGTTATTGATCTTGAAAAAATCGATCGCGTACTGTTGCCGATCGAAATTGGCGTCAGTGCAATCACATTGGCGGAACTCGCCGCTGGCCCGCACGCAACCACTGATGTCGACGAGTGTGCTCGTCGACAAGACCGTCTCCAACGTACTGAGGCAATCTTTGATCCCCTCCCGTTCGACATTGAGGCGGCGCGTGCGTATGGACGAATCTATGCGGCCGTCGCCACAACCGGTCGCAAGGTCCGCGGTGCACGCGCGGTCGATCTCCTCATTGCGGCAACTGCGTGTGCTCTCGGATTGCCGCTCTTCACAAGAAATCCTGAGGACTTTAAAGCGTTGGACAAGCTAGTTGATGTCGTTGCCGTCTGACTTGCTAGAGATAATGCCTATCGAATATCGGAACCCGTCGTATGGGCGGTGCGAGCAACGTGCATCCGGGCGTGATCCAATGCCTTGTCAAGGGAGTCGAAGAGGTGGTTCTCGTGTGCAAGGTGATCGAGCGCCCCGACAGTTCTTAGAATTCGCTTGTGTCGCTCGCGCAATCCCTTTAGGAGCACCGTGATACCGCGGGATTCAAGTTCCCGAACGATTTCTCCCAGCGCTTGAGCGCCGGTAGCGTCAAGCACCTGTACTTGGGACAATCGAAGAATGACTACTTTGACATCACTTACAGCGGTGAGTTCATTGAGAAATCGCTGAGCTGCGCCGAAGAAAAGCGCCCCATCGATGCGATAGACGATGACATGATTGCGTCGCAACTGAATTTCGTCGGTGCTGTCGGTCAACTCATCCACCGGTAGTTCCTCTTGCTGAGCTTCGCTACTCATTGCAATTTGGCGCAACGCAAGAAACGCAGCAAGAGCAACACCGATTTCGACGGCGATCATCAAATCAAAGGCAATCGTTGCCGCAGTTGTGGCGAGAAGTATCGATGCATCTGATCGAGTCGAGTGAATTAGAGCAATAACATTGTGCTTTTCAACCATTCGATATGCCGTGACTATGAGAACTCCGGCCAGTGCGGCAAGAGGAATTTTGGAGACCAATTCACTGCCCAACAGCACGACTAAGACGAGCAAAATCGCATGAATGATCGCGGCCAGACGTGTGCGCGCACCTGAGCGGACATTGACCGCTGTTCGGGCAATTGCGCCAGTGGCAGGCATTCCACCAAACAACGGTGAGACCAGATTGGCTAGCCCTTGACCGAAAAGTTCTCGGTTGGGATCATGGTGTTGACCACCAGACATTCCGTCAGCGACTTTGGCCGACAGCAAACTTTCTATTGACGCCAAGAGTGCAATGGCAAAACCCGCCGACAAAAGATGTCGAACCTCAGAAAATGATGTGCTCGGGAGCGATGGCAATGGCAGTGTGTTGGGCAATAAACCGATTCTGGAAACGTCCAATGAAGCAACTTGGGCGATAATTGTGGCTACCGCAACCGCAATGAGCGAAGCTGGCAGTGACCCCCGAATACGTGGGACTAACGCCATAATCGCAATTACAAGGGCAACGAGAGCGATCGACTGTATGTTTCCGTGTGAAATTGCATCGCGGACTGCACGAAGGGCGATCGCCGCGGTGTTTTCACCGTCCGGTTTTGGCACGCCAAGCGCGGTTGGAACTTGTTGGAGAAGAATGATGATTGCAATTCCGACCGTGAAACCCTCGATGACCGGCCAAGGAATGTAGGCGAGATAACGTCCGAGTCGTCCGATCGCCGCCGCCGTCACGAAAATGCCAGCGATAAATCCGACGACTAATACCGCATCCGTTCCATATCTGGCAACTATTGGTACGAGTACGACTGTCATCGCACCGGTTGGACCCGATACCTGCACATTTGATCCACCAAAGACACTGGCAACCAATCCGGCGACAATCGCCGTGATTATTCCAGCTTGGGCGCCCATGCCTGTTGTGATGCCAAATGCCAATGCCAGAGGAAGCGCCACAATTCCTACCGTGACTCCGGCGACGAGGTCAGCTTTCCAGCCATGACGTACCCCGGCATAATCGCAACTACGAGGGAGGAGTTCGGTAAAACGATTCATTCACATGCCCGACGAATGTGACACTTGCTGAGATGATCGTTTACCAATCCAAGCGATTGCATTGCGGCATGCATTGTGGTGGGACCAACAAATTTGAAGCCGCGACGCCGCAGTTCCTTGGAGAGAGAAATTGATTCAGGAGTGGATGACTGCAGGTCGGCGAGTTTATTGGGAGTTCGCCGTTTTCTTATTGGGGCAAAGGACCAAACCAGATCCGAAAGGGACTCCTGCTCATCTTGCATAGCCAATGTCACGCGAGCATTGTTGATCGTGGCTTCGATTTTTCCACGATGGCGGACAATTGATGGGTCAGTAAGTAAGCGTTTAATTTCTCGCTCGCCGAACCGGGCAATTTTTGTTGGGTCAAAACCTTTGAAGGCTCGGCGAAACGCCTCCCGTTTGCGCAAAATGGTGATCCAAGACAAACCCGATTGAAATCCCTCAAGGCAAAGTTTTTCGAATATGACGGTGTCATCGGTAATTGGTCGACCCCACTCGGTGTCGTGGTAGCGAACATATTCAGGATCGGTGCCGCACCAACTGCAACGCGCAATACCGTCTAGACCAGTAATGATGTTCAAAACGATCCGGATACATCCCACAGATGATGGATAGGGTCGTGCAACAGGTACCTCCCGAAAGATTCTATGGTGAAGGTTGCGCCGTCACTGCGAAGGCCAACGCGTGACCACTGCCTGCCGGACACAGACTCGAAACGTTCGGCAAGTTGATTGGCGGCGATGGTCAATTGATGTCGAACGACAAGTGGATCTTGCAGATCGTATCTTTCGGTAATTGCGGTCGCGTCTTGATCCCAGTTGGCGAAAGTTGGACCGTCTTCAGAAAGCATGCGATCAAGTCGCATGTCGAAAATTGAAAAGACATCGCGAACGTGGCAGGCGTATTCAAGAGCCGACCACACGTTGGGATGTGGTCGTTGTCGGACGTCAGGATGCACCAAGATCACTTCCCATTGAGTCGAAATATCACGCAATTGAGTGCCAATGTTGTGGGGCACGATCTGCTGTGAGTCATAGGCGCAGTCCGGACATGGTCGCTCTAATACCCAGGTCCAATTCTTGTTATCGGGAGTGATGCTCATGTTGAACTCCTTAGCTCGGCAAGAGAGAGTGCTTCAACAAGTGTGCCTGCCGGCTGAATACAAAGGCCGTTATGAATAGATTCGCTACTGGATGGGACGATCGCACGGGTAAATCCGAGTCGAGCCGCTTCGGCTAATCGTCGAGACATTTGACCAACCTGACGAATTTCACCACCAAGTCCAACTTCGCCGCAAACGACTAAATCTGCCGGGATGGGGGTGTTCGTCGCCGCCGAAACGAGCGCCATACACAATCCCAAGTCGCCGCCCGGCTCGGCAAGCCTTACACCACCAACTACTGATGCATACACCTCATGTTGAGCAAAGCTGATCTGGGCACGACGTTCGAGCACCGCAAGTAACATTGCCAAGCGACCTGGGTCCAACCCTTGTGCGGATCGTCGCGGGGGCACGTTGTTGCCGGTCGGATTGGTGAGTGCCTGCACTTCCACGAGGAGCGGCCGTTGTCCTTCAAGTGTTGGTACGACAACAGAACCGGCGATACCTGGTCGTCGATCGGCGAGAAACATTTTGCTGGCATCGGGTACACCTATTAAGCCGTGCTCAGTCATTTCGAACAGTCCGAGTTCGTTTGTTGAACCGAAGCGATGTTTGACGGCCCGCATCAGTCGCAGTGCGTGATGGCGCTCGCCTTCAAACGACAAAACAGTGTCGACAACGTGCTCCAGCACTCGCGGTCCAGCCAAACCACCTTCCTTGGTCACATGCCCAACCAAGATCGTCGGCAGATTTCGATACTTGGCTTCTTGGACGAACCGATGTGCACATCCGCGAACCTGCACCACCGATCCGGGGGCCGAGCCAAGTTGTGGGTCAGCGACCGCTTGAATACTGTCGATGACGAGCAGCTCCGGCTTCACCCGATCGATCGTCTTAAAGATGTTGATCATCGACATTTCGGAAAGTAGCCAGAGATCATCTTTTACGGCATTGAGTCGTTCGGCTCGAAGACGAACTTGTTGAGAGCTTTCTTCGGCGGTGACATACAGCGTGCGTTGGGGCCACTCTGCGAGTAACTGCAACAGCAAGGTTGACTTGCCTATACCGGGCTCGCCTCCGAGCAATGTGACCGATCCGGGTACTAGTCCGCCACCCAACACACGATCTAGTTCGCCGATACCGGTGAGTTGCGGTTTACCGAGGCTGGGGTCAAGTTTGCCAATGAGCTGTGCTTCTCCTGCTGGAATGAGTGACAATCCGGCGGCGAGCGAGACTCCATGATCTGGGTCTTCGAGTTCTTCAACAAGTGAATTCCATGCCCCGCATGAATCGCACTTCCCGCCCCACTTGTAGTGGGGGGCACCGCATTCGGTGCAGTTGTAAACCGTGCGCAGTTTGACCATGCGCGACAGGTTACGCCGTGGGTGTGCGGCGACCGCGCTTGAAACGGGTTAGCGCAACGAAGCCAGAGAAGCCCAATACCACGATTACCCACATCAGGAGTCCAACGAAAAAAATCGGTGAGACAATCCTTGCAATCGTGGACTTTACCGCCGTGTTTCGAGTAACCGTTGTTACCCCTTGTGAACTTCCGTCGAAACTTACAGTCCATTGAGAGTACCCAAGAGTATTTACTCCTGTAGTTGACTCGATCGAACCTGGTAACAAAGCACGAAACTCGATACCGACGGCTTCGCCGATATCCAAATTCGAATTGGCCAGTGTCGCTGAATACGGCGACGCCCCAATGGTATTTAGTAGTGCTGGATCGGCAAAGGCGTCGAGCCCGCCATTTACTTCCAATGTCCCGGTAAGCGTCCATGTTGAGTCGGTATCTTTTCCGGTGCGTATCAAATGCATCTCTTTGAACGGCCCGAATTCCCCGCTCATTTGGGACATCAAAAGAGTTGCATCAGCGGGATTCGAAAAATCGTGGGTCATACTTAATTGCAATCCACCATCGGCTGTCGTCGATGGATCCGAAACAATCCATCCGGCAGCCTTAGCATCCTCAAAATTCAGATCTCCGACGAGATCAGAAGTTTGAGCAACAACATCGGCATCGGCTGTGGTCACAATACTCAGTGTTCCTGAGCCATTTTCATTGACATCAAGCGTGACCACTGTGTCTACACGACACGCGCTTAACACGATGACAAAGAAAAAGAGACAAAGAACCGCACGGAGGCTTGGAGGCGATATGCGCGCCCGCACGCAAACGGTCACTCGGAAGTTGCGGTGGTACCGTCGCCAGCGCCAGCAAGTTCAATCGCGGTAGGAGGCTCGAAGCCTTCAACTGCATCGAACTTCATGCGCAACTCACCCACATTCTCAGGGTCGTCTTCAGTGCTTACAACGACGATTTCTCCGGCAGTGAACTCTTTGAGGAGTAGTTTTTCGGACAGAGGGTCCTCGACAAGCCTTTGCAAGGCGCGACGCAGTGGTCGAGCTCCGAGTTGAGGATCGTATCCACGTTTAGCGAGCAATTCTTTGGCGGCATGAGTAAGTTCGAGCCCCAAACCCAATCCTTCGAGCTGGGAGACCAGTCGTTTACTCATCAGATCGACCATCTGAACAACTTCGTTCAGGCCAAGCTCATGAAAGACGATTACTTCATCGATTCGGTTGAGGAACTCGGGTCGGAAGTGCACCTTGAGAGCCTCGTTCACCTTTTCGCGCATCCGAATGTAAGACAACGCTTCATCGGATTTTCCAAATCCGACATTGGCCTTGCGTAAATCTTGGGTGCCGAGGTTGGATGTCATGATGATTACGGTGTTGCGAAAGTCCGTTGTTCGACCCTGGGCATCGGTGAGTCGTCCCTCTTCCAGAATTTGCAACAAAGTATTGAACACATCGGGATGGGCCTTTTCGATTTCGTCAAAGAGCACGACAGAAAACGGCTTCCGTCGAACGGCTTCGGTAAGTTGGCCACCTTCTTCGTAGCCGACATATCCCGGAGGCGAACCAACGAGGCGACTTACGGTGTGCTTTTCCATGTATTCGCTCATATCCAGGGAAATCAGTGCGTCTTCATTGCCAAACAAGAAATGGGCGAGCGTTTTGGCGAGCTCGGTCTTTCCAACACCAGTTGGTCCGAGGAAGATGAATGAACCACTCGGTCGTTTTGGATCTTTGAGACCCGCCCGGGTACGTCGGATGCTCTGGCTTACAGCTTTTATCGCATCATCTTGACTGATGATGCGTTTGTGTAGCTCGACTTCCATGCCGAGCAGTTTTGCTGTTTCTTCTTCGGTGAGTTTGTACACAGGAATACCTGTCCACAGACTCAACACTTCGGCGATCGCCTCTTCATTTACTTCATCAAAGAGATCAATACCTTGGGCCTTGACATCGGCTTCCTTTTGCATTCGCTCTTCGAGTAACGCCCGCTCTTGATCTCGAAGGCGACCGGCTTCTTCAAAGCGCTGTTCCTCAACGGCTTTCTTCTTGGCCTCTTGCACCTGAGAGATTCTGTTTTCGACTTCCTTGAGATCAGGTGGTGTGTGCATGCGTTTAATACGCAAGCGACTTCCGGCTTCGTCGATGAGATCTATCGCCTTGTCGGGAAGAAATCGGTCGGAGATGTATCGCTCGGCCAAATTCGCTGCCGCGACCAGCGCCTGATCAGTGATCGTGACATGGTGATGGGTTTCGTATTTGTCGCGGATGCCTTTAAGGATCTCGATTGTGTGAGCAACGTTGGGCTCTTCGACCTTCACCGGTTGGAATCGGCGCTCGAGCGCGGCGTCTTTTTCGAAGTGTTTGCGGAACTCATCGAGCGTGGTCGCGCCAATAGTTTGCAATTCACCACGAGCGAGCATTGGTTTGAGGATCGAAGCGGCATCTATGGCACCCTCGGCGGCTCCGGCGCCAACCAGAGTGTGAATTTCGTCGATAAACAAAATAATGTCTCCGCGCGTTCTGATTTCTTTGAGCACCTTCTTTAATCTCTCTTCAAAATCACCTCGATAACGGCTACCAGCGACAAGAGCACCCAAATCAAGCGTGTACAGCTGTTTGTTGGCGAGCGTTTCTGGAATATCCCCGCGCACGATTTTTTGCGCCAAGCCTTCGACGATTGCGGTCTTGCCGACACCTGGCTCACCGATAAGGACCGGATTATTCTTGGTTCGACGGGAGAGAATTTGCATCACTCGTTCCATCTCGCTATGTCGACCAATCACCGGGTCAAGTTTGTTGTCTCGTGCCAGTTGAGTGAGGTTGCGTCCAAACTGATCAAGAATTTGGCTGCTTCCTTTTTCTGGCTGTTCCTCTTTTGCTCCAACTGGTTGACCTTCACCTTTACCCGCCGGACCTTGGTATCCAGACAACAACTGAATTACCTGTTGGCGAACTCTGCTGAGATCGGCACCCAACTTCACAAGTACTTGTGCGGCCACGCCTTCGCCTTCGCGAATGAGCCCCAGCAAGATGTGCTCGGTTCCGATGTAGTTGTGACCCAATTGCAATGCTTCACGCAATGAAAGTTCAAGCACCTTCTTGGCTCGAGGGGTAAACGGGATATGTCCCGATGGCGACGAACCGCCTTGCCCGATGATTTCTTCGACTTGTGCACGCACGGCTTCGAGTGAGATGTTCAGTGATTCGAGGGCCTTAGCGGCGACGCCTTCACCTTCGTGGATAAGCCCAAGCAAGATGTGCTCGGTTCCGATATACGAGTGATTGAGCAGGCGAGCTTCCTCCTGCGCCAAAACAACGACCCTGCGGGCCCTATCGGTAAAGCGTTCGAACACTTGACAGACCGCCTTTTCTCGACTGCAAACCTTTATAGAAGTGTACCCGCGCGGTCACCGCTAACAATGTTGTCATCGATCCTTGTCGCCAGTTCGTTCGCCGTTTCACACGAAAAACTGCCTAGCCTTACGACATGGCTCTTGCCTCGCCGCTCTTGGATTTGCCGTGCATGGATACAGATCGCGATCGGGTTGAAGCTGCGCTTATTGCCGCAGTTAGAACTCGGGATGCCTATCTCACCGAGATTGCTTCTCACCTTATTACTGCCGGTGGAAAGCGACTGCGCCCGGTGATGACACTTGCCGCCGCGCAAGTCGGTAATACATTGCCGATCAGCGACGAAGTAATCAGCGGTGGGATTGCCTGTGAATTAGTTCATTTAGGTTCGCTATATCACGACGATGTCATGGATGAAGGTATGACACGTCGCGGAGTTGAGACGGTAAATGCCAAATGGGGCAACTTGCAGGCGATTTTGGCGGGTGATTTCCTGTTGAGTCGCGCATCTGAGATTGCCGCATCGCTAGGTACCGAAATTGCTGGATTACTTGCCCGCACGATCGGTCAATTGTGTGAAGGTCAAATTGAAGAACTGCGACACACTTACGATTCTTCACGAACTGTACCGTCGTATCTCCTCAGCATTGAAGGCAAGACGGCTTCGCTGTATGCGACTGCAGCTCGAGTAGGTGCGATTGTGGCCGGTCATGATCGGGTCGAAATTGACGCACTCACCAACTATGGCACTTCCTTCGGAATGGTGTTTCAAATTGTTGATGACATTCTTGACATCACTTCAACAGATGATGAATTAGGTAAACCTGCTGGACATGACATGGAGGAAGGCGTATACACACTTCCGGTGTTGCTCACCCTTGCCGCGGGTGGCACGCCAGCTAGCGAACTAAGAGACTTACTCGGCAAACCCCTTGACACGATTGCACGAGACAAGGCCCTCAGTATCGTGCGCTCGAATTCAGGGATACAAAGCGCCGTTGAAAGTGCCCGAAGTTATGTGGCAATGGCTCAAGCTGCGTGCGGCAATTTACCTCCCGGAGGTGCAACTGATGCATTACTGGCTGCGCCCGCGGTGTTGCTTGAGTCAGTGATTAACTAGTTGGTCTACTCGCTGTAGAAACTCAATGAGCACGCGATTAAACGTGCCGGCATGTTCGATCATTAATCCATGTGCGGCACCTGAAATGACAACGAGCTCAGAATTTGCAATTCGTTCCGCGATTTCTTCGCTGTCGCCACGCGGGGTGAGGATGTCCTGATTGCCGACAATCACCAAGGTTGGCGCATTGATTGTCGATAATGCCTCGTGGAGAGATTCATCGCTGGACAACAAAGCCTGCACTTGAGAAACGAACGGAGCAGATGGTCGCACTGAGGCCAGTGGTCCGAGCCACCCGATTGTTGGCATCAAACGTCGTAATGATCGCGGACCAATTACCCATTGAGCGGTCTGATGTCCAAGTGCGCGCATGCCTCGATGTTCGGCCGTGTTGGCCCAGTGTTGAAGTAATTCACGACGCCAAGGGTGATTTCGACTGGCGGTACAGGCGAGTGTTAGCGAGCGAACGCGGTGGGGATATTTGACAGCAATTATTTGGCTAATCACACCACCCATTGATGCACCCACGACATGGGCATCACTACATTCGGCGGCGTCCAATACAGCAATTGCGTCTTCGGCCATCTGTTCAAGTTCGTAAGGTCCGGAAGGCTTATCGCTTCGACCTACTCCGCGATTGTCAAAAGCGATGATTCGAAAACGAGTTGCCATTGCCACTCGCTGAAGATTCCATGCGTTTTTGTCGGCACCAAGACCTTGAATCATTAGCACTGGGGTCCCCGACTTTCGACCAACGACTTCGTAGTGCAGACGAATATTGTCGCTCGTTCGGGCAAATGGCATTGCTAAGCGACCTGTCGTTGGGAAGGTACACGGACAATGCTTGGCCACGCATATAGACGCGCGATCACTTCGGCCGTTTTCAAACGGGCAGTGAAACCGAACAGATGCGTGGAATATTCGGACTTTGCACCGCGACCATGTTGAAGTAGCTCGCTTACGTGATCTGGAACTGGCGCACCGGCGATACCAGAAATTGTCCGTGTCACCCACCAAGCCGGACCAATGACTGGAAGAGCAAGGCGACGACCAATGCCGGCCGAAGCCGCAACCGATATCGATCCATCGGCCGTGATGTTGGCAATTCCGTGTGCATGGTGTCGTGCCGCAGTAACGAAGGCCGTCGCTGCGTCGTGATCGCCGATCACTGAAAATTGCGGATTACCAAACGGATTGTACGGAACGGCCGGAAGCCTCAGCAGACGACCAAGTGGGCTTGGCACATGTGGTCCGATGACAGTTCCCAGGCGCAACGTGGCAATTGAAGTGCCGCGTGCTTTTGCCAACATGGTTACCTGTTGCTCTAGGTCGACCAGCATGTGCCCAAATGTGGACCTCGGATCCAGTGCACTATTCTCATCTGGAAGTCGTGGCCAATGGCCATATGTGCCATAAACCTCGACTCCGCTTCGAACCACGAACGATTCAAGTGCCGGCGTTACTTTGGCAGCGTCGAGCACCGCATGAGCGAGTTCGTCGCTGTGAAGTTTGGCATCGACGGTATTCAGTCGAGCGTGAGGCTCCCAAACTCCGAGATGAATGATGACATGTGGATTGAAGTCGGAAATGATCTCTGACGTGCGGGAATGGTGAAAAGGTTCAACGAGATGAAAGGTGCTGCGCTTGAGTCTCCGCCGTGGGGGGTTCGTATCAAGTCCCTCAATTTCACCAACCCAAGTCTCATCTTCCAGGAGGCTCGCAACGAGTGAACCGAGTTCGCCACCCATTCCAGTGACCAAGACTCGTCGACCAGACACGAATTGATACTACTGCGGTGAAATCTGAACGGAGTGTTTAGCGCAACTCGTGAACATTCATGATCAGTTCACGCGATTCTGGATCTAGCTGCCGTCCACCGATTCGTTCGGTGAGCATCGTCACCTGTGACACATCATCGATCAGGCCCGACCAGCGAATGTAACCGCCTAATAGTCCAATGAGTCGACCGCTTACTTCCTCACCGTGAATAATGACCTTAAGATTTTTGTCCAAGAGTTCAGAAATTTCCGAGTAAAACTTTTTTAGCCACAAGTTCATGTCCTCGGCTCCGGTAAGAGGACGATGTCGGTATGGCATTTGGAGTTCTTCGTAATTATGAAGGTTATGGGGCGCCCCAATAATCGAAATCACGCAACCAAAGTCGTTTTCACGCAGCCAGATTATTTCTTCCTGTCGTCGAACTCGACGATGATTAACCCCGAATCCGCCCGGTCGTTCGCAAATTGCGAGTTTGTCCTTGATGATCCAAGTGAGGTTTCGGGGCGTAATACCAAGTGCCCACTTTCCCCTTAATTTTGGCGGCACTAGTTGAGACTCCTATGGATGCGCTTATCGGCGTCGGTAAACATTGAACCAATACGATACACCAAGAAAACCATGCCGGACCTGGGAATCAGGAGATGTTTGTTGACTCATTTGTCGTCACTATTCGTAGGCGCTGATGGCTTCGTCGTACTTGTCGGTTTTCACCGATGTCGCATGCAGTGACTTCACCACTTGCCACCGCAAGAACACGCTCAACTGTTGCTGAATCAGGAGGATGCGTCGATGCGATCCAGGCACGAATCGCGCGTCGTGCAAGTGCGACGGGAGCAGCGGCAAGTTGCTGTGCATCGCTTGGATCCAAAGGTGTGGCTAACTCATCGAGCAGATCGGCATCGGATCGAAGTAAGTCAGCTTGTCGCGCCAGAATTGCCGAAACATCGCGACTCGACAATTCATTAAGTAAGGGAATCAATTCGTGTCTAATTCGATTGCGCTGAAACTGTGGGTCATCGTTTGTCGGATCACTAACTACTTCAATACCGAGTGACTCGCATAATGTTTGAGTTTCGACTCGACGCAATCTGAGTAGTGGATGTTGATGATTGGGTCGCATGCCAGACAAGCCGCGCAATCCAGCGCCGCGCAGCAAATTGATGAGCATCGTTTCTGCCTGATCATCGGCGGTGTGTCCGGTCAAAACATCGGCTGGGAGCACGCCGTAACGGGCTTCCCTTGCCCTGGCTTCAAGATTTCCACCTAACTCGATGTGCACACGTTTGGCTTCGAAATCGGCACCTAATACTTTGGCAAGATGGCGAACGTTCTCGGCTTCACGATGTGAATTTGCTCGAAGTCCGTGATCGACGTGAATCGCCGTTACTCGACATCCGTGGGCGACACTCAAGATGAGCAGTGCCATTGAGTCGGCACCACCAGATACCGCACATGTGGCGACCGACCCAGGTGACGGAAACGCACAACGAGAAAGCGCCGCAATTACTAGCGGATGCGAGTGAAGATTCTCGGTAAGCGCGGGCATGTGCCTCGCAGTGCTATTTCTGTGATTGTCGTTGGCGTCGGTTGGGGTACTTCATTGCGGTCACTTGCTTGAGATAGCCGCCGACAAGACCGACTACAGATGCAACACCCACTACTAACAAAATGAGACCAAGCCAATAATGCCAAACTTCTGCAGCAATCATGATTAATAGAATAGCGAAATGCTTACCGTGGGTCTGATTCGTCGGATAGATCGGTACCGAAGCACTCTTTGATCCGATCTACCAAACTCTCTGGAAGCGGTTCGTGTTGCGCTGCTTGTCGCACTATCTGCCGTAATTCAGCATGGAATTCAAATGTTTGCTGACAATCGACACAGCCGCCAAGATGAGCGGTTAAGTGCTCAAGTTTCCCGGTGGCGAGTTCACTATCAAGGAATCGGTCGAGGTCTTTAAGGGTCTCATTGCAGTCGGCCATGGTCCTCGTATTCCTTTCAGTTAGTTGATGTATTAGACGACGGTGAATGTTCGGCAAGTGTTTGCTGGGAAACAAGATGTCGGGTCATTGCATATTCATACAACGCTTCCTGGAGGGCTTTTCTTCCTCGATGCAATCGCGACATCACGGTTCCGATCGGAATTTCAAGAATTTCGGCGATTTCTTTGTAGGAAAACTGTTCAACATCACTGAGCAAAACGGGCATAAGGAATGACTCAGGAAGACTCTCTAATGCCTCGCGGACTTCTGATCCAGCAAACATGTTCATAAGTTGATCCTCGGCGCTACTAGAAATTTGAGCCAATTGCGGAAGTCGATTGTACAGATAGAGATTTTCCACATCTTTGAGTTCGGCCTCTTGGGGACGACGTTGCTTGGCCCGATAATTGTTAATGAACGTGTTGGTGAGAATGCGAAACAGCCATGCTCGTAGGTTTGTACCTTCATCAAATGTTGCAAAACTTCGATACGCCTTGAGGTATGTCTCTTGAACTAAATCCTGCGCGTCAGCCGAGTTTCGTGTCATTCGCAGTGCTGTTGTGTACAGACTCGGGGCAAATTGCATTGCCGTCTCTGTAAACAAAGTACGGTCAGCCATTAAGTTCGGGGGCCGAAAGTTGGCGGGGTGCGGTGTCAATGGATTTTGGATCCTCGACTTCGCCAACTGCAATTCCAGTTTCCTTAAATTTGCGCAGCGTTGGCAATACGCGACTTTCCATTGAACCCACCATTGAATTGTAAGCCCTGACTGCCGTTTCGAGTCCGCGTCCTGTTTTGTCGATATGTTCGAGCACGGTGTCGACCCGTTCGTAAAGTTCTTTTCCGAGCTGGGCAATTTTTTCGGCGTGTTCAGCAATTTGGAAGGCTTGCCAACCTTTGGCAACGGCGAGCAGAAGTGCGAGCAGGTTCACCGGAGAGGCGATGAGCACTCGACTTCGCATCGCAACTTCAAGCAGTGCCGGATCGGCACGTAGCGCATCTGAAAGAAATGATTCGCCGGGAATGAACATGATGACGTATTCGGGGGCTCGATCGAATTGAGTCCAATACTTTTTGTCGGCGAGCACGCGAGCATGATCGCGCACCGCCTTGGCATGATCTTGGAGAAAGCGTTGTTGGGTCGCTGTATCGGGCGCTTCTTGAGCACGCAAATATGCGTCGAGTGGAGTCTTGGCATCAATCACAACGCGACTGTCGTTGGGAAGGCGCACGACTGCATCTGGTCGCTGTAGTCGATCATTGTTACTGAGAGTTGTTTGTTCGTCAAAATCGCAGTATGGCTCCATGCCAGCCAATTCGATGACGTTTCGTAGCTGCTGCTCGCCCCATGCACCACGAGCACTGCTTGATTTGAGCGCCCCATGGAGTGCGGCCGTAGTGTCAGTTAGTTGCGTAATTTGGGTGCTAATGATGTTGCTCAGTCCCTTGTTCTCGTCATACGACGATTGCAAACTTGTAACAGCACCACGAAGTTCTTGTATTTGAGTAGCCACCGGATCGAGAAGTGACTTGGTGTCACTGGTAAGTGTTTGCGACCGTGCTTGGTAGAGGCGGTCGACTTGATTGTTGACGTTGTTCAGCGCTTCTTGAGTCACTTGTCGAATCTGGGCATCAACAGCCGTGCGTACCGCATCAACGAGAGCCATTTGGTCGCTTACCGGAGCACTAGGCACCATTGTCGGTGGCACTCCAGCCTGCCGTCGAAAAAGTAGTACCCCGAGGGCAATGACACAGACAATGAGAAGTCCAACAAGAATTTCCACTTCCGTAGTCTGCCATGAGGGTGCGACGGGGAATGACTGCCATAGCGCCTGAACTAGATTGCTGACCATGGCGATACCACAAAAACACAACATCCGAATCACTTATTGCGTTCCTTGAGACTATTCCGATCGCGCCGTGAGCGCGATTTCAGATCTCATTCGTGACTACCAGCACGTCATCATTGATCTCACCCTGACAATGGGCGAAAAAGGAGTATTTGATGTTGAAGTTGACGGGCAGATGTTGTTTTCGAAGCACGCCATCAAACGTCACGCCGAACCAGGAGAAGTTCTTCAACTATTTAAAAACTTCGTTGGCGCTGACGTCCCAATCTACGACCGCTGATAAGTCGGCATATGTCTGACATTGTGATCAATGCCGTTGGCATGACCATCGATGATGTCGTCGCCATTTCCCGCCACAATGCGAAGGTCGTTCTATCTGATGGGGCCATCGCGGCACTAACCACAGCGCGTGCATATATCGACGCACTATCTCTGTCGCCAGAACCGGTATATGGTATTTCCACAGGCTTCGGTGCGCTCGCCACTCGTCATGTCGCGCCCGAGTTGCGCGCTCAGTTGCAACGCTCGCTCATTCGTTCGCATGCAGCTGGTGTTGGCAAACCCGTGGAACGGGAAGTAGTTCGCGCACTCATCACCCTTCGTTTGAAGACATTATGTTCGGGTCGGACTGGAGTTCGGCCAATCGTCGCCCAAACGATGGCTGCACTACTTAATGCAGGCATTACACCTGTGGTACGCGAATTCGGTTCGCTTGGTTGCAGTGGGGATCTTGCACCACTGGCACATTGTGCGCTGGTACTGATGGGTGAAGGCGAAGCCGTAGATGCCAATGGAACTTGGCGACCCGTACATGATTTGCTCAACCAAGCGGGCATCACCCCGATTGAACTGCGAGAGAAAGAAGGTCTGGCACTCATAAATGGCACCGACGGAATGCTGGGCATGCTCATTCTTGCCATTGCCGATCTAAATATGTTGTGCGACTCGTTCGATGTCGTGGCAGCAATGAGTGTCGAAGCATTGCTCGGCACCGATGCAGTATTTGCGCCTGAATTGCACGAGCCATTGCGCCCCCATCCTGGACAAGTAATTAGTGCATCCAATATGTTTGCCGCACTTAAAGATTCCCCGATCGTGGCATCACACCTATACGACGATGATCGCGTTCAAGATGCGTATTCTCTACGCTGTGCTCCGCAAGTATCGGGTGCAATGCGCGACACGATATCGCACGCACTGCTCGTAGCGACACGCGAACTTGCCGCCACGATCGATAATCCCGTGGTGTTACCCGATGGTCGTGTCAGTTCGAACGGAAATTTTCACGGCGCACCGATTGGGTATGTGCTCGACTTTCTTGCCATCGCGGTCGCCGATCTTGGGTCGATGTCCGAACGGCGCACCGATCGGATACTCGATAAATCGCGTTCCAATGGACTGCCGCCATTTTTGGCTGATGATCCAGGAGTTGACTCTGGTTTGATGATCGCCCAATACACTCAGGCGGCTCTTGTGTCTGAAAATAAGCGTCTTGCCGTACCGGCGAGTGTTGACTCAATTCCTAGTTCGGCCATGCAAGAAGATCACGTCTCAATGGGCTGGAGTGCTGGCCGTAAATTACTTCGTGGAATTGAGAATCTGTCCAGGATCATCGCCATTGAGTTGGTCGCTTCAGCTCGCGCACTTGACTTACGCTCGCCACTTCAACCCGGCCCCGTGACCGGTGCAGTACGTGATCGATTGCGCGAAGTCGTGGCTGGCCCAGGTCCTGATCGATTCCTCTCGCCAGAACTGGAATTGGCCGTGGAGTTCGTTCGCCAGGGTCGCGTTCTGAACTGATCGGTTATTTGAGTCCAAAATGAGTATTGCCAAAATGAATATTAAAGGTACGACCGTGGCAGTGGAGCGTGGATTGTCGATCGAAGAGGTTCGACAGCGGGTAACTTCAGGACGAACAAATCTCGCTCCACCATCTGCTAGCCCACCTGTTCGGCGCATCCTCTCCCGCAACCTGCTTAGTCCGATCAATTTGGTATTTGCCGTGGCAACTTTCGCTGTCGTAGCGGTTGGGGCGCATTTGGATGCGCTCTTTGCGCTTCCACTTGTACTCAACATCGCCATTGGAATCACTGAGGAACTGCTCGCCAAGCGAGAGCTCGACCGACTCACCGTGCTCGTCACGCCGAAGGTGATGGTTCGACGTGACGGACAGATGGTGTCTATTCGAGTTCATGAGGTAGTCGGCGACGATATTTGTGTATTGGAACCCGGTGACCAAGTTGTTGCAGATGGACCGCTACTCGATGTCGCCGGTCTGGAAGTTGACGAGTCGAGTCTCACCGGCGAATCCGATCCGGTCGCCAAACAAGTCGGTGACTCGGTCATTTCCGGTACCTTTGTCGTCGCCGGTACCGGCGTGTATCGGGCCGAACGAGTCGGGCGCGATTCGACAGCGGCGAAACTCACCGCCGAGGCTCAGGCGGACCGCGAAACCAACTCTTCGATACAACGGGATCTCATCGGTCTGTTGACCAAGATCGCATTAATTGCCACGCCGATACTCCTCATATATATCGCGGTTCAACTGAGACATGGCCTCGGCACGTTAGAGATCGTTCGCGGTACCGTCACCGCTGCCGTTTCCGTATTACCCGAAGGACTTCTTCTGCTGACGAGCGCGCGTTTCGCGCTCGGTGCGATGCGGCTTGCCCAGCGCGGATTGGTGGCAAGCCGTCTCGACGCGGTGGAGTCAATCGCCCGCGTTGACATTCTTTGCTTGGACAAAACCGGCACCATCACGGAAAACCGTCTCACTGTTAGCGACGTCGTTCCGGCTAGTGGCGTGAGTCGGATGGAACTTGAATCTGTGCTCGGTCGATTCGGGGCTTCAACGTCGACACCGAATCGTACGGTAGCGGCACTCGCCGAGACCTTTACCGCCGCGGCAGAACCAGTGGTTGGGGCCGTGCCATTCTCCTCGGCGCGTCGCTGGAGTGGTCTCGCAATTCGCGGTCCCGATGAAATTGAAGCATGGATACTTGGTGCCCCAGAAGTTTTCCCCGATCTCGGATCCGTGTCCACAGCCGTGGAAACTGCAACCCGACGTGGCCGGCGAGTTGTGGCGATCGGTGCGGTAGATCCCGCCACGCTGAGCATCGACGGTCATCTGGCAGAACCACCGCCAACGCGTCTGCTCGGCGTGATTGTGTTCGATGACGTCCTACGTGTCGGTGCAGCCGAAACGCTGGCGTATTTTCGTGAGCAAGGCGTGACACTCAAACTCATTTCGGGGGACAACCCCGACACCGTCAAGGCACTGGCAAGCCAGGTCGGTTTCAATGCCGAAAGTGCAACTACCGGAGACGCACTGGACGCATTGGATCCGACACAGCAACAACTTTTAGTCGACGTGACCCAAGTCTTTGGAAGGGTCAATCCGCAGCAAAAGAAAGCGATCATTGAGGCGTTACGTGGCCGCGGTCACTTTGTCGCCATGACTGGCGATGGAGTGAACGATGTTCTCGCTTTACGAGCCGCGGACCTAGGAATTGCTTTACAAGAGGGAACCGCTGCCGCCCAAGCTGTGGCCTCACTGATCATGCTCGAAGGTGAATTCGCCAAACTCCCCGACGCGGTTCGTGAAGGTCGCCGCATCATTGATGGGATCGCCGTTGGTGCCCGACTATTTCTACTAAAGACGTTCTATTCACTCACCATCACCGCTGGGATAACGCTCGCCGCGCTATTCACCAACGGCGATCCTAACTATCCGCTGAATCCTCGTAATCTTTCGGTGCTGTCAACATTCGCGATCGGGATTCCGGCCATGATCCTCAGCGTGGTCGGTCGCCGATCCGACCCACCCAAAGGTCGTTTTATTCCCGAATTGCTACGACTCACGATTCCCGCCGGAGTCATTGCTGGCGGCACCGCATTGGTCGGGTTTTATCTGGGACGTCACTTCATTGGTGCGACACTCGCCGAGAGTCGTGGTATTACCACCTTGGCGCTCGCTGTTGCCGCGCTCACGTTTATTCCATGTGCGGAAGCCACCACCGAACGCGGCCAACAACGACGACTCAGTCTCGCAATCGGAGTCGCCCTTTGCTCGGGGTTGGTTCTCCCGATCGTGTTCGCGGTGCCGTTACTAAGGAGCCTCTATGACCTCGTGCCCCTAAGTCCGGCTCAATACATGCTCGCCACTGGGATCGGTTGTGTTGGCGCAATGTTCCTCGTGGCCCTCACCATTGCCTTGCGCTCAAGTGGCAATCGTCGAATCTAGAACCGCAACGTCACCACCTACAAGGTGCAAAATGGTGGAATGAAAAGGGAAGTGCTGGTGAAGCTGGCTCATGTCGTCGGGGTGGCAACACTTCTGGGTTTGGGTGGCTGTGGGACAACGTCAACTCTCAGTTCGACATCAATTTCTGTTTCGACAGAACCGGCTCCAGTGACGATGGCGCTGGAGCAGTATTGGGTTGCTGATACCTCCCGCGGGTTTCGCCTGTATCGTGAATTCGCGTTGCTTGAAGCCACTCCCGATCCAATCACGGCGGCGCTGCGGGCACTTGTCACGAGTGAGCCCAAGGATCCGGATTATGTTTCTCTCTGGCCCGCGGACACAACAATCAACAGCGTCGTAGTTTCTGGTGATGGGGCAACTATTGATCTGACATTTAGCAAGTTAAATGTCGGTGCCGAAGGTGAGTCGCTCGCAATTGCCCAATTGGTTTGGACAGCTACTGCTGCCGAGCCACTGGTAACAAAAATCTCACTGACTGTTGATGGCAAGACAGTTGAATCACTCGCCGGTCATGTTGATGCGAGCAAACCATTCACGCGCGCACCGGCCTATGAAGTGGTGGCACCAGTTTGGATTACCTCCCCAGAAGAGGGTGTCCAGGTGAATGCGAATGGATTCACACTTAGTGGTCTTGCCTCCACCTTCGAGGCAAACGTGGTATGGAAAGTTTTTCAGAACGGGAAGCTACTCCAGGAGGGTTCGACGACTGCTGGCGAAGCAGGGCCGGCGTGGACGCCATGGAGTGTGGTGATCGAAGACCTTACGCCTGGCGAGTATCAATTTGCAGCGATGGAGTTCTCGGCGAAGGACGGATCTCTTGTTGCCCAAGATACTAAAAACGCAACCTTGAAATAATCGAGCCCAAGATGAGAATCGAACTCACGACCTACGCATTACGAGTGCGTTGCTCTACCCCTGAGCTACCTGGGCGGGTTATTGCCGACCTAGTTTACTGGAGCAACTCGTACCATCATCATGAGCGAGGGCAGTTGCAGAAATAGTGCTTGCAATAGCAAGGTCTCGTTGGCATTGAGAGCGAGTGCGCTCATCGCTTTGTGAATTCGCCCGATTGCTTCGGAGTATTTACCAGCCTCAGGGTGAGGCGTAGGTGACGTGATGATCGAATGATAAGTGGTTGCAATCGCGCTAAGACCACTGCGCAACTCGTCGCTTTTGAATTTTCGTGCCTGTCGTTTGTGACGATCTTGAAGTGCCTTTCGACCACTTCCACGCTCACCGGTGAGCGCAACTCGTTCTTCTAGTTCTTCCAATTCATTGGCGTGCTCCGTCAGCAATGGTTCGGATGCATTGTCGATGTGCTCAAGTAATTCATCGACGATCTGAGCCACGGTTGCGCCGGTTCCATCAAGATGATATGGAACCTCAGCAAATGCCTGTTGTCGTTGGGCAAGCCATTTATCGCTGACAAGCATGCGGGCGCGTTGAATATTTCCGTTGGCGGCGTGGGCAATCGATTTTGCAACGTCATGTGACACGCCAAGTTTCTTGAGTTCGGAAACGATCGTTGCGTCGTCAGGTCGCACGAAATTCAGCAATACACAACGTGAATGAATAGTGGAAAGCAGTGGAACTATTTGATCCGCGAGCAAAATGAAAACCATCGTTTCCGTCGGCTCTTCGATGGTTTTGAGCAGTCGAACCGCCGCTGAATCGCGCATCAGGTGTACTTCATGCACGATGACGACCTTCACAGGACTTTCCGTCGGTGTTGTAGCTGACTGTCGAACAATACTGTCGGCTTCATCTTTGTCGACTGCCGCACCTTCTCGCAAAACTTCGCTGACATCGGCGAATGCGCCACGGGCGATGAGTTGGGCCTGGCGCGATGTTGGATCGTCTTTTCCAGTTACAAGCAGAGTGGCAAACGCGCGCGCCGCCTCTTCCTTTCCACAACCTTCAGGACCGACAAATAGATACGCATGAACAGGGTTTCGTGCCAACTGCACCAAGCGTTCAACGGCACGATCCTGACCAACGATTGGATCCCAGATGCTGCCCATTGAGTCGACTTCTAGGGAGAGAGTCGTTGGCGAACGAGTTTGGCGATAATAGGTTCAAGTTCATTTTTGGGTGGCAATCCGTCAACAATCAACCAGTGATCCGGATCGGCGGCCGCCATTGTCTGGTATCCATTGAGTACTCGTTCAAAAAAAGCACGGTCTTCGCGTTCCCAGCGATCCAGTTCGCGTTTCTTCAGACGATCCAGAAGTACATCAAGTGGAACACTGATGAACACCACGAGATCTGGCCAACGTCCACCGATTGCCCAATTGTTGATCCGGCGTAGTTCTTCAATGTCCAGCATTCGTCCGTAACCCTGATAGGCAAGAGATGAGTACACGCTCCGATCGCTAACAACATGACGACCTTCGGTAAGTGCCGGTATTACCACTTCCTCAAAGTGTTGGGCTCTGTCGGCTGCCATCATCAACGCCTCGGATCGCGGCGATAACGCTGTATTAGAGGTATCGGCCATCATCGCCCGAAGTGTCGTGCCAAGTGCAGTTCCACCGGGTTCGCGAGTGGCGATGCCGTTCAAGTTGGCGGCCAGTCGAGTCACATGGGTTGATTTACCGCACCCTTCAAGGCCCTCAAATGCGATGTAGCGGGCGACGTTCATTCGGTCTTCTTTTTGCGTGGTTTGGTTTTCTTCTTTACGGCCTTTTTGGCAACCTTTTTCGCCGGTCGCTTGGCAGCTTTCTTTTTTCCCGTTCCGCGTTTGCCTCCGAACGGTTTAGGCCCATTTTCTCGGCGCACCGCGAGTAGCTCGAATGCACGCTCAGGGGTCACATATTCGAGGCGATCACCGCGAGTGAGACTGGCATTGGTTTCGCCATCGGTGACATACACGCCAAATTTTCCGTCCTTGGCTACAACTTGCTTGCCACTCATCGGATCGATGCCAAATTCCCGTAGCGGGGGTTTGGCCGGACCGCGCCTTCCGTACACTCGCGGTTCGGCAAGTTTGACCAGCGCGGTTTCAAGAGTGACAGTAAAAATGTCATCTTCTGAATCCAGGGAACGGCTGTCTTTACCTTTATTGATGTATGGGCCGTAACGACCATTTTGAGCCGTAATGAGCTCTCCGTCAATTGGATCGGCGCCAACTGTTCGGGGAAGAGCAAGTAGTCGTTCGGCTTCATGCAACGTCATCGTTTCGAGACTCATGGTTTTAAACAGTGACACCATTTTTGGTTTCTCGAAACCTGGGGGAAATACTTCGGTGTTACCCCACTGCACGTACGGGCCGAATCGACCGTTTTTCAAGTAGACCGGTAAGCCGTCAAGTTCGCCGATAGGTTCGTCAAATTTTGGGGCTGATAATAATGCAACTGCGATCTCGACATTGAGTTCATCGGGAGTCATAGTGTCAGGGACTGACGCCGTGTTGTCACCGCATCGCACATATGGGCCAAATTTTCCCGGACGCAACACGATTTCCTCACCAGTTTGAGGATGAATGCCGACTGGAAATGCGTTGAGCGCGGCGGCATCAATATTTTCAATGTTGTGTTCAACTAGTGGTTTGAGTCCGGGGAGTTCCTTGCCGTTGCCAAAGTAAAATTCGCCGAGCCAAGTATCTCGTTGACGAGTACCTTGGGCGATTTCATCCAGTTCTTCTTCGACAGTGGCGGTGAAGTCATAGTCGACGAGGGTTGCAAAATGATTCACCATCAGTCGCACTACGGCAAAGGCCGTCCATGAGGGAACGAGGGCTTGGCCTTTTTTCCAGACATAGCCACGGTTGATAATGGTGCCGAGAATTGACGCATACGTGGACGGACGACCAATTCCTAGTTCTTCAAGTTTTTTCACCAAGGTTGGTTCGGTGAAGCGCGCCGGAGGCGAAGTTGCATGGCCGATGGGATTGACCGCGGTTATTTCAACCGAGTCGCCGACTTTGAGCGATGGCAGAAGTGCTTCCTTTTCCGTTTCAGTATCATCGTCAACTTCTTGGTATGCCTGTCGATACCCAGCGAATGAAATCGTGGTTCCGCTAGCCGAAAATTCGCAATCACTCGGCGGTTTAGTCTGCGCCGATCCGCCGATCCGCACGGTGATCGTCGTGCCATTTGTGTCAGACATTTGTGACGCAAGAGTTCGTTGCCAGATCAATCGATAAAGTGCGAGCTCATTGGTTCGTAGTTCACTTGAGAGTTGCTCGGGACTTCGCAATGGAAGCGATGGTCGGATCGCCTCGTGAGCTTCTTGGGCATTCTTGACTTTTGACTTGTAAACCCGTGGTTCATTCGACAGATACTGCTCACCGTAATTCTGGGAGATCTCGGAGCACACTGCAGACAGCGCCTCGTCACCAAGGGTGACATTGTCGGTGCGCATGTAGGTGATGTATCCGGCTTCGTACAACCCTTGGGCGAGCCGCATCACTTCACTTGCTGTGATCCGTAACTTGTTGCCACCTTCCTGTTGCAAGGTGCTGGTCATGAACGGCGCGCGCGGTGATTTGCGGTACGGTTTTTCTTCCACACTCCTGACACTGAGAGTCGTACCCTGCAATCCAGCGCTGAGATCGGTGGCCCGGGTCTCGTTGACGACGACTACTCCATCCTTGGCGATTCCCTTGTCGTTGAAGTCTTTGCCAGTAGCAATGCGAGTTCCGTCCACGCTTATCAATGTTGCGGTAAAACTTGGTTGGGTTGCGGTGACAGCTTCGAGATCCCAGTATCCAGCCGAGACGTGTGCCATTCGCTCTTGCTCACGCTCAACTACCAGCCGAATAGCTGGGCTTTGGACACGTCCGGCCGAAAGCCCTCGATTTACCTTGCGCCACAGGATCGGCGATACCTCATATCCATAGAGACGGTCAAGGATCCGACGGGCTTCGGCAGCGTCCACCAATTTGTAATCAATTTCCCGAGGATTGGCGATAGCGGCATCGATGGCAGCCTTTGTGATTTCGTGAAATACCATCCGTTTAACCGGCACCTTGGGTTTGAGATATTCGAACAGGTGGCCGGCGATGGCTTCACCTTCTCGGTCTTCGTCCGTCGCCAGATAAAGCGCGGTGGATTCTTTGAGGGCCGCTTTCAGTTCCTTGATTACAGTTGCCCCGCGTTCGGTGAGTTCGTATGTGGGCTTGAAACCGTTGTCGACGTCGACCGATAATCCCTTGCTCGGAAGGTCGGCAATATGTCCGACAGAGGCACGAACGTCAAAATCGCTGCCAAGAAATTTGGCGATAGTTTTTGCCTTCGCGGGGGATTCAACTATGACGAGTGGTTTAGACATGTCGTTTCATCGTTAGGTTGTTTGATACAGGCTTGTCAAGGCTATCCACGCAAATCCAAATGCACTATGGCTTTGATTTTGTGCGCGAATGCCGTTCACCGTGCCTTCGTGCACCACATCTGACCAAAGTTGACTCGGTATCGTCACTAGGTAGATGACAAGTGAAATAAACACAAATGATAAGAAACATCTCGTTGATCTTGGATGGAACGACGCGTTGCAAGCATCACTAGATGTCGTCACAAGAGGTGATGCGTCTGCGTATATTGTCGGGCGCGTTAGCAGACTCGATCGTGGTTGGAGCACGGTGATGATGAGTGCGCACGGCGACTCGATGCGCACAAGAAATATTGGCGCTGACGTGGCCGTCGGGGATTGGGTGCTCATTTCTCCCGACGGTGAACGAGTTGATCGAGTTCTTCATCGCCATTCAGCTCTCACCCGACGAGTATCGTCAGATGTCGTAAAGGCTGAATCGCACACTGTGGCAGCCAATATCGACACCGTGTTTCTAGTGCAGTCGGCAAGTAATCCACCAAATCAACGTCGAGTCGAACGCGAGTTGGTTCTCGCGTTCGATAGCGGTGCCGAGCCCGTCATCGTTGTCAATAAGTGCGATTTAGTTGATAGCGCAATGTTGAAGGAAATAATTTCTGAGATTCGACAGGTCGGCGAAGGTGTGGCCATCCATTCCGTGAGTGCGGTCGACGGAACTGGTCTCGATGAACTGCGTAGTTACGGGAGAGAGCATCGGACACTGGTAGTTCTGGGTGCCAGCGGAGTTGGCAAATCAATGTTGGTCAATGCCCTAGCCGGATCATCGCTGCAGAATATTGGTGAAGTTCGAAGTGGTGATCAGCGCGGACGCCACACCACTGTTGCCGCAGAACTCGTACCTCTTCTTGGAGGTGGTTGGCTAATCGATACGCCGGGTTTACGTGCGGTGAGTTTATGGATTAGCCATCATGGTATTGAACTCGCTTTTGCCGACGTGTTCGCCGCCACGGAGAATTGTCGGTTTCGTGATTGTAAGCATGAATCTGAGCCAGATTGCGCGGTACGTGAAGCCGTGGCTATCGGCACTTTTAGCCAAGAGCGACTGAACAATATGCGAGCACTGGTTGCCGAAGAAGTGGCACTAGAGAAGGAACAAATTGTGTACAGGCGATCAGACGATCGCAGAGGTGTTCGCCGTCCGCGGCCTGTTTAGGCGAATTGGATTCCCACTGTGGCGCCCCCACCTGGAGTATCCGTTACGAAGGTAGTCGCGTCGTGGTCAGCGGCAAATTGGGCGACGATTGCAAGACCCAATCCGGACCCAGGGAGCGACCGCGTTGCACTTGCTCGATAGAAACGGTCGAACACAAGTGGCTTATCTGTGTCGTTGATTCCCAAACCGTGATCAATGACGCAGATTCGCTTCGCGTGGATAAAAATTTCAACAGGCTGATCAGTTGGGTCAAACTTCAATGCGTTGTCGACAAGATTGGTGAGAGCACGATCAAACTGCGCCGCACGCACCATAATCTGGGCGGGTTCGTTAATTCTCAGGTTGACCATTCGATCCGTTCGCCGTTTCGTCCGGGAAGCAACCTCTTCGGCAGCCTCGGTCAGGTTAATGAGCGTTGGCACTTCGATAAGTCGTTGATCGCTGGCGAGTGCAGAAAGTTCTGCGGAAAGTGATGCGAGTTCATCAACTTCTGCTCGCATATCGCCCAAAATCGACAACCGCATCGCATCATCAAGCTCGGGGCGCTCAAGCAGCTCAGTGTTGGCGCGTAAAGATGTCAGTGGCGTGCGAAGTTCGTGACTTGCGTCCTGTACTAGTTGGCGTTGTTGCGTCATGCTCGTGTCGAGTGCGGCCAACATGGTATTGAAACTTGATGCCAAAGTTGTGACTTCAGAATCACCCTTTACTGACAACGGCTGCGACAGGTCACGTGTGACGGCGATATGTTCAGCTGCTTCGGCAAGTTGGCGAATTGGTCGTGAAATGCGTCGAGCGAGCACATAACCGGCGCCTGCGGCCAGAAATATTCCGAGCAGGCCGAGTGAAATAATCCATCGTAGAATTCCTCGCTTTGCTGCTTCGATATCGCTCATATCTTTGGCAAGTTGTAATGCACCGCCTCCTACTACCGGCACGGTGAGCATGCGATATGGAATGTGGCTGATGCTTACCGATGATCGGTGAACGCCGGATTGCGTGCCGTTGGCGATTGCAATATCACCATCACCGACCGGCAGGTCAACGTCGCCTATTCCTAAAACCACCGCACCTTCTTTATTGATCAGTTGAGTCACCGTGTCAAAGCGCGTTGGAAGTAGCGCGTCACCCAATGGATTGCGTTGCCGCATACCGAACGGTCCAGGTTGTTGATTTTCTTGCAACTGGGCGCTAATCAACTGCACACGAGTGTCAAGAGTGTGATCAATTTCGCTTTGTAGTTGTCGCGAAACAGTGATGAACGTGCCAATTGACAATGAACTCACGACGATCAGCACTATCGCCGACGTTGTGATAATCAGGCGTGTTCGCAAACTCATAGTGGGCGCACCACATATCCAACCCCTCGAACTGTAAATAGTAAACGAGGTTCGCCGCCTTCTTCTAGTTTGCGCCGTAAATAGCCGATGTAGACGTCCAGCGACTTTGAGTTGGTTTCAAAGTTGAATCCCCAAATATGTTCATATAGGTAATCGCGAGTTAGAACAATGTCCGATTGTTCCATCATGATTTGGAGCAGATCAAACTCGGTCTTGGTCAATTCGACCAGCCGCGAACCCCGCCGCACTTCGTGTCTGGCCGAATCCAGGGTCAGATCGGCAACGCAAAGTGTTGATCCGCCGGTACTTGGCTCATGTCGACGCAAGAGTGCTCGAACGCGGGCGAGAAGCTCAGCGACGGCGAACGGCTTTACTAAATAATCGTCAGCGCCGGCGTCAAGACCAGTGACGCGGTCTCCAATCTCGTGGCGAGCGGTGAGCAAAAGAACTGGTGTGCGGATTCCTCGGTGGCGTAATTCACGACACACTGTGATTCCGTCGGCGAACGGCATCATCACATCCATCACGACCGCATCGGGCGCGCGGTTCAAAATTGCATCTAGTGCGGCGCGACCGTCATTCACCCCGACCACTTTGTAACCCTCAAATTCGAGAACTCTGGTGACCGCGGTGCGCACCGATGGGTCATCCTCGGCCACGACAATGCTGTGGGTGGCATTGTCGATGGAACCCATGAATGAGACCGTATCGCACCTAAACCTCATATTCGACAAGGGTTTTCACTTCTTGCCCAATCCTTACCTAATTGCGGTCTGATCTTTACCATCAGATCGCAAAATCATCACATACTACGGATCCCCGGAAGTATGACGAAAGGGAAAGAACATGAAATCACGAATCGCCGGAATAATTTCTGGCACCGCAATTGCGATGGGAGTCACGGTGGCCGCGTTCAGTCTTGTCGGCACTGCGAATGCAAAATCGTCAGGCGCAGGCAATTCCCAAACACAAATGATCGTTGGTCATGGCGATAACGGTCGTCCCGATATTAGTTCCTTGGCATCGACGCTTGGTTTGTCAACTAGTGAATTGCAGACACAACTACAGAGCGGTAAGACACTGGCTGATATTGCCAAGGCTCAATCGGTGGATGTTGCCAAAGTCATCGATTCGATCGTTACAGACATAAAAGCAAAACTGGCCGCCGAAGTTGCTTCCGGAAAAATCACTCAAACTGAGGCTGATGCCAAATTGACTGACATCACGGCTCGTGTGACGAACATGGTCAATAATGGTCGCCCAGCCGGTGCGATGAGATTCCGTGGTCACGGTCGTCCTGATCTGAGCAATGTGGCAGAAGTGCTTGGGTTGACATCTAGTGAGTTGCAGACGCAATTACAAAGTGGAAACTCGCTGGCCGATATTGCCAAGACTCAATCGGTGGAAGTTGCCAAAGTCATTGACACGATTGTTGCCGACATGAAAACGAAACTGGCCGCCGAAGTTACTTCCGGAAAAATCACTCAAACTGAGGCCGATGCCAAATTGACTGACATCACCGCACGCGTGACGAACATGGTCAACAACGTTCGTCCTGAAGGTGGAATGGGATTTGGTGAAGGAAGTCCTCGCGGATCTCATCGACCTGGCCGATTTCACGGACTTGAGCAAGGATCGGACGCCTAAATTCCCCGATAGGCGTTTCGTGTCGGCTCGCTGCATCGGCTATTGAAGCTCGTGCAGCGAGCCGACGCATTTCACTGCACGGTCCAGACCAGTGACAGCGAAACGTTTTCTCAATTTCGAATCCGAAGCAATCAGGATTAGTTCACCGCCGTGCGCTCGAGCGCGACCGGCGGCTCCAAGAATGATGCCTAACCCCACATCGTCGATGGTTCCAACATCATCCAGATCGAGTGCAATGTGTTGTGCCAGATGATCATCGATGGTCTTGAACATGATTTGTGCAAAGTAGGGAATAGTCCCAAGGTCAATGTCACCGATGACGAGCAGCACTGGTGTCGTGCCGACAACGGAAAGTGAAATATGTGGCTCGATATCGGCAACGCTACCGATGAGCGGTCATTGAGTTGGTATTTCGCGCAACATTGCCACGGTTGCTTCCAAACTGATTTCAGGAAACAGCATCCCGATGATCGGCAAATTGGTGTGGTCAAGGTACACGACATGGGCGGAGACGACATCGTCGATGGTGGTGATGGTGACTTGAAGTGGTCGAAGATTGACCGCACTGTTGGCCGCTTGCTTGGCATCTAGTTGTGGATTGGGCGAGATAGCAGCCGCTCTCGCGGCACTTCGCGCCGCATTCCATACGGCCAATTGATTGGCAACGATGAGTCCGCACTGTATGAGTCCAGCGGCGAGGAACACAATGAATGGCAAAATAATTGCCAGTTCAACGGTTGCTTGACCTCTTTCAGTGTCTTTAGGGACTTGCCGGATCAATTGCGTCCGTTCGGTCGAGAACATTGGTGAGAACCGAATCAAAGAGTTCACCAATTCGACCAGCGCCGCCGCCGTCGGTAGCCCAGGCAACAACCAGGAGCGCGATCACGGCCGCTCCGAGGAGCACAAGGGCGTACTCGGTTGTGGCTTGGCCTGAATCAGTGGTATCTCTTCGTCGATTAAATCGTTGTATCAACATAATTTGCTTTCGTAGATGTGAATGCTCGTATTAACCGAGATGTGTGCGGAGACCAACGAGAGTGCCAGCAAGCATTGGTACAACCGTGAGCATGATGAACGAGGGAAAAACGCAGCAGACCATCGGAAAAATAAGTCGAACTGGTAGTTCGCGAGCCTCAGCCTCAGCGCCAAGGCGACGCTGGGCGTGTGCCTCGCCCGATAGGCGATCAAGAACGGTTGGTGTTGCAAACCCATCGGAGTCCAGTTGAATCACCGCATCAACGAGGGCATAGGCGGGTGGCCCAATGTGGTGGCGAAGTTCAACAACCGCGCTCGAAAAACGAACTCCTCGACCAACCATTGCGTTTACTTCGGCGACAACATTTTTCATTGGCCACTTGAGCCAAGGTTCGAGTTGCAAAAATGCGTTTGCTGGGGTGTACCCAGCACGAAGTAACACAATGAGCTGATCGATAAGTTCCGGCAGATCGCCATGCAAGGTCTCCGGAGTTGTGGCTCGTCTACTTTTACGGCGCCGATGAAGAAAGAATCCAACGACACTCAGGATCAAGACGGTGGAGATCAAATCGTTCCCAGTACAACTCTATTCATCCACCGCCGGCCGTACCAGTTGAGCCCCAGCCCACCGACGAGAAGTGCCCAGCCCAATGGTGAGGCGAAAAGAAACCATCTGGCTAGCGGGTTAGTGATGATTTGCCATCCAAGAAATATCACCGGCAGCCACGTGAGAATTTTTATTGAGAGACGAGCTTGAGCCGATTGTGCCTGGCGCTCATGGTGGATGGCACAGCGTTGGCGAAGGGTTGAGGCTGCGCGTTCAAGTGCGAGGTAACCAGTGCTACCCGCCGATGCAGCCCACAGTGCTCGTACGCCGAATATGACACTGGAAGGCATTGGCACCGAAGCCAAGTCGGCTTCAGAAGATTTCAGAACCTCAGAAATAGACACTCCTCGCTCACAGGATTGAGCGATGGGTCGAATGAATTCATCCAGTACGGGGTATGCGGGATAGGTGTGAATCAATGCAGCTGTAAGAGAGCGTCCCAGTTGCAATTCTCGACCGACCGCTTCCAACAAATTCGCCATTTCTTCGGTTATGACATTTTCAGTTATGCGATTTTGGCGCGGTATTTGATGAGACGGAATCGTTTTGAGGTGTATTTGAACAGACGCCGAATCGCCGAATCGCTGGCGCAACCAGTGTCGGGACCATTTTCGTTGAAGTGGTTGGTCGATGAGGATGAACACTGCCAGGGCTAGGGCAAGTGAACCGGCAATTGCCAAAACGAAATTAAAGAACGTCAGAATGATTCGGTTCTTCCGCGACGAAGTTGCGAGTTGTTATTGGTCGACAGTGAGCGAAGCGTCCCGTTCGGATGCTCGCTCACCTCGGTGATGTCGCGAATGAAACGCGTGCCGTCGGATCGTCGATCGACATGAATGATGACGTCGATAGCCGAGTGAATGTGTTGGCGCAAAGTGGCAATATCCCAATGCGAGTGGTGTTGTAACACGAGTGCTTCGAGTCGACGAAGCGCATCAGTCGAACCATTGGCATGGCAACTTGCCAATGATCCGTGATGCCCAGTGTTCATTGCCATGATCATGTCGATTGCCTCGGCGCCACGAACTTCACCGACAATCAGTCGATCGGGGCGCAATCGCAGTGCTGTGTGCAACAGGTCGCAAAGTGAAATGCTTTTGAAGTGGCCGGATGTTGCTGGGCGGGCTTCGAGTCGAACAACGTGTGGCGTTTGCAGACGAAGTTCAGCGATATCTTCGACTGTCACGATTCGTTCGGTACCGTCGATGAACGAACACAGTGCATTAAGCAAAGTGGTCTTGCCGCTTGACGCCGCACCAACAACAAGGATGTTGCATCGTTGCCGAACAACTTCGGCCAAGACTTTGACGATTGCTGGTGGGCCAAAAGCCTCTGGGGCAACATGGTGAACGCTGAACCGCCGTATCGAAAGATAGGCACCATCAACACCAACTGGAGAAATGACCGCGCAAACTCGGGAACCGTCACTGAGTCTGGCATCCACTATCGGCGACATGCGGTCAATGTGGCGACCGAGAGGAAGAAGGATTCGCTCAATGATCGACATGAATTCACCATGACGGAGCTTGGCGACTTGATGTAATTTGCCAAATCGTTCAACCCACACATCACAATCGGCATTCACCATTACCTCGCGAACATTTTGATCGGCGAGAAGTTCATCAAGTGGACCTAGTCCGGTGATGCTGGCCAAAGTTTGTGTAATTACCGCCCGCGAATCGGCAGGGGTCAGTAGCGGAGCAAGTCGTTTAAGATGTGTTCGGGCTGCTTGGTGTAAGTCGCCACTTTCATGGATGAGACATTCATGTAGCGCATCAGCCAAGTTGTCGCTTTTAGTATCTTGGACAAGGCTCATATCAAGACCGCGAGTTGCTTACCTAACGTGGTGGGTAGGCGCCCAGCCAGCAGGCCAGCGTCAACGGCGCGAGCGATTGACGCTTCGCATGGAACCTCTGCTACGACCGGGGCGCCAACTACAGCTTCGACATCGTGACGACCTAACGCTCGACCATCTTCGGTGATCAAAATGATGCCGGTTGGTGATTGTTCGAGCGATGCGGCACGACGTAGGGCGAGATAACAGGGTCGAATGACTAAATACGATTTTTGCGCGTAAGCGATAAATGGAGAGCGGGTGATGCCGCTACCGGCGTCAACGACAACTGGACGTTGTTTATTGGAAAGCGTGTGGGCGAGTAGTTCAAATCGAGCCTTTGTGCCAATGGGCGTGTTTCCGCGGGGCATTACCGACAAGTTTGGGTTCACTGAGATGAGCAAGTTATCGAGCGAATCTGGATCAACTTCATTAGGTGACATCAACCAGTCGGAAACTCCTAGGCCGACGGGTTCGGCCATACCAAGAGTGGCCGGGAGATCTCCGGCAAGATCCACGACACAGGCACCATCGTTTGAACCTGCACCGAGCATGAGCGATAGCGCTGCTGTTATGACAGTCGTGCCGCTGCCACCCTTAACCGACCAACACACAATCATGAATACCTCGTTCATGAATCCGCAAACGGCTATGAAATGTTGTGTGGATGTGTGACGTTGTTTGTCTCAAGTGTCGAAGTGGTGACTAACTTGTTGGACGGAGGTGTCCGAGTACCTGGTGGACTCCGCCGCCTTCAAAGCGGTTGGGACGAGTGAACCTTGTCCGGCGGGTTCGATTCCCGTCCACCTCCGCCACTGGATCGAAATCCTTACGTGGTCACCGTAACTGGTCGCCTCAAGCATGACCCAGAAGTGAGACCAAGGACTACAAGCATGAGTACACCGGCAGCGGGCCAAAAGAATGGTGGTGGAATGATCACCATTACTGCGGCAATTACGGCGAACTTCGCACGCACTCGTTGGGTCAATCCTGCAATGATGGCAAATGCAAAACCACCGATAATCACAAGTAAGTCCCCAAATTCAGCCCTGCCATGACCATCTTTGTAGCCAATCCCGAATCCCGGATCGCCAGTTGTTCGCCAAATTGAGTCAGCGACTTGATAATCGCCGATCACTTGATTGACGATGCCAATAACGATCATGGCAATTGAAATCCACATTGCGACACCCAACTTTTGCCAGCCGAGCATGGTCAAGAGAACGATCAGGAGAACTAATTGCGTACTCTTAAATCCGACCGTAGTTAAGTGCTCGGTCCAATGACCGTGTGGATCTGGCGCCAGCAGACCTGTAATTATGGCTGCGGCCGGCGGAATCACGAACACCAACCACAACCACCGCGAGTATCTGGGATCTTCCATCCCAAAAACCTAACACGACAGATTTCTTGGATGCACCAAGCGACAGACTTGACTAATTTGTAGTCAGGGCGACCGCAAGTTCGGCGGCGACCCGTGCATTGTTCTCGGCTAAAGCGAGATTGGCCCGAACGCTTGCACCGCCAGTTGCCTGAGCAATTGCGGAGAGTACGTAGGGAGTAACTGCGGCACCATAAATGCCTGCAGCAATAGTTGATGCAAGTGCATCAGTAATTATCGTTTCGATCAGAGTGCGATCCAGCGACTCGTGCAGTGGTATCGGCACACAAGCCAGGATTCCGCCGATTCGCCCGAGTGCCCGATGTGCCCGCACCACTTCTGCCAGTTCGTCCACAGTTTCGACGCGGGCCGGAATGGGGAGACCACTTGAATAAACGGTGAAGGCGGGGAACTCGTCGCAGGCAATACCGATCACCGGAACGCTGAGAGTTTCGAGATACTGGAGAGTGCGGGGTAGATCAAGAAATGACTTTGCTCCGGCACTTACGGTTACCACTTGATGGGTGGCAAGTGCCCCAAGATCGGCGCTGATGTCACCGTGCAATTGAGCACCGCGATGAACTCCGCCGATTCCACCGGTAGCAAATACTCCAATTCCAGCGCGCGCGGCCAACAACAATGACGCCGACACCGTGGTGGCGCCAAATGACCACTGTTGGGCGATGGCCAACGGAAGTTCTCGTTCACCGACCTTGCGGGCCGGACCCAATATGACCTCGTGTTCGTGCGAACTGACACCGACCCGAGCGACCCCATTAATTATTGCAGTAATTGCTGGAATTGCCCCCGCATTACGGATTGCCCGGAGACATCGTTCAAGTGCTTCTCGGTTTGCGGGAGTCGGCAAACCGAGATGCGAAAAAATGGTGGATTCAAGGGCTACGACGGCACGCTTCGCGTCTAGTGCAACGCGCACTTCGTCATCAACAGAAATTTCTGTGGTAATGGTCATCGACAGCCCCTATCTACATTGCACTTTCGAGTGTTGCACCTGGGGATCTCAACACTCGCGCCGCAAGTGCATGTCCTGCGCGGAGTGCACTTTCAATTTCTCCGGTGACTACAAATGAGCCAATGAATCCGGCGGCGAAGGCGTCGCCCGCACCTGTTGTATCGGAGACGCTCACCACAGGTGGAACGTTTACGTAGGTCGTGGTGCGTTCCCGAGTTATCGCCATAGTTGGTTGTGCACCGTGTTTGATGATGGTGAGGCGAGCGCCATCAATTGGTTTGCTGGGTGAGAGTCCGAGCAATTCTGCTTCGTCGCCATTGCACAGAAATACATCAGGCGTAAGTTGGGCAACGAGTTCACAAAATGAACCAACGCCAAAATCGCTGAGCACAGAACTTGACGAAGCATCGATACTTACAAGGATTCCCCTGGCTAATGCTTCGCCAATTGCATTTGTGGCGACCGTCGCGAGTGGATCAATGGTGAGTGAATATGCCGGCACATGCAACGCGGTGATGCCATCAAAACAGTTTCTTGGGACACTTCGCAGTTGAGTGCACGCTCCGCGGTCGCTGAGCATGGTGCGTTCACCGTCGGTGTACACGAGGACAACAATTGATCCAGTTCGCCCTTGTCGTTGGACACAAACTTCCACACCGCCGGTGGAGAGAAGTTCACAAAGTTGAGCACCGAGTCGATCATCGCCCACTTGGCCAATGAAGCGCGATGACCCAAAAACGGCGGCAGAGAAGAATGCCACGTTGGCGGCGCTACCACCGCGAGTTCGAGATATTTGCGCTGGGGTATCACTTGCATGGCGCGGTTCGTGGGCCAACCAGACCACCACATCTTCGACTAGGTCACCAATCGTGCACAGCACGGGCGAGTAAATGGATCCGCTAGACAGGCCTGCGGCTACACCGACAGCAAGTCGCGTGCGCCGGTATCGCTGGATGGGTGGCGTAACTTACTCATCGCACGTGCTTCGATCTGGCGAATGCGTTCGCGGGTGAGGTTGAATGCTTCACCTACTTCTTCGAGCGTGCGTGGTTCACCACGATCCAGACCGAATCGCAGAGCAAGAATTTCGCGTTCGCGTTGATCAAGTGGAGCAAGTAGTCGCGAAATCTCTTCTGGCAACAGGGCCGTGGCGGCAGCTTCGAATGGTGATTCAGCGGCGCGGTCTTCGACCACATCGCCAAGCTCGGCATCACCATCTTCACGAAGTGGTTCGGACAACGACAACGGTTCGGCCGCAAAACGAAGGGCTTCCGTGACCTTGTCTTCTGGCATTTCGACTTCAGCAGATAGTTCGGCCAACGTGGCTGGACGACCAAATTTCAGCTCAAGTCGTGAGCGTGCCTTTTGCAATCGTGCCAGAGTGTCGCCAGCGTGAACCGGCAGGCGAATCGTGCGACCTGTATTGGCAATTCCACGAGTGATTGCCTGGCGAATCCACCAAGTGGCATATGTTGAGAACTTGAATCCCTTACGCCAGTCGAACTTTTCGACGGCGTGCATTAGGCCGAGATTGCCTTCTTGAATAAGGTCCAAGAGCGGTAATCCCGAGGCTTGGTATTTTTTGGCAATCGAGACCACTAGTCGGAGGTTTGATTGCACGAACTGACGCTCGGCGCGAATTCCATCTCGCTGAACTTTGCGCAATTCGCGACGGCGATTTGGTGTCAGCGATTTCGTTGCCTTTACCAATTCGATGTCGGCCTCTTTGCCGGTTTCTATTAATTTGGCGAGCCGAACTTCGTCATCTTTGGTGAGCAAAACATACTGGCCGATGTCAGTGAGGTAAAGCCGTACGAGGTCTTCTTCATCACGATCGATACGGTCTTTTGCCACAGTGACTCCTTGTTGGCGGTAACGGGGTAACGATACCGACAGGGTCAAGCCTCACAACCAAAAAGTTAGAGAAATCACGATGAAATGCGAACGGGATTCAATCAAGTGTTGGGGGTGACCCCTCGTTGTTGGGGCCATTCACTACGATGAGTTCCATGCCAAATCCTGTACTTAACGACAAGGCCTTCGCCAAAGCGGTAGCACGAACCCCCGATCAATCGGGTTGGGGGTCACCATCGGGAACCAGCCGCGAAGTTGAGCGTGGTTCGGACACCACAGCGCCAAAGTGGAATCCACCCGTTAGTGATGGGCCGGTAACTCCTTGGCGTTCGGCTAATCCGATGACTGCGCGTGGCGCAGTGAGCGCAACGATGTTGCTAATGGTTGTACTCATCGCGGCCGCAACATTTGGCTGGGTACAAGTTCCCGATGTTGCTGCCGGGGAAACGGCGAAGTTTCCCGCCTGGACATTAATTGGAATGCTCGTCGGCCTTGGTTGTGCGCTGATTCTCACGTTCAAACCAAACCTTGCTCGCGTGCTTGCACCGGTGTACGCAGTTGCTACAGGCGTGGCCGTGGGAGCAATATCAAAGGCATATAACGATGCCTACAGTGGCATTGTTTTGCAAGCAGTTGGTGCCACCCTTGGGGTGTTCGTGGTGATGCTTGTTGCATATCGGAGCGGAATTATTCGGGTAACTGCCCGATTTCGGCGAGTTGTAATTGGTGCCACCCTCGGAGTAATGCTGTTTTATGGTGTGTCAATGTTGCTCAGTTTGTTTGGTGCAGATATTTTTCCGCAGGGTTCGAGTTTGATGAGTATCGGCTTTAGTTTTCTAGTGGCCGGTATTGCGGCGATGAATTTGGCGCTTGATTTCGATTTCATCGAAAAGGCCGAGGCCGCCGGCGCGCCTAAATATATGGAGTGGTACGCAGCGTTTGGCTTACTCGTCACACTTGTTTGGTTGTATCTCGAAATCTTGAGATTGCTCTCCAAAATGCGCGACCGCTAAGCGCGGCGAGCAATTGGGTTGTCACTAAGCAACTGCTCATTGAGCGGCTTGCCGGTTATTTCATCGCTGAAATAAGTTCCGTTTTCGAGTCGCACTAAAGCAGCCTCAACCGCGTCAAGATTGGCATCGATCTCATCGAGATCAAGAGGACTTCTCGATGAAGTTCCAAAATTTGGTGAAGTGTCATGTGCCATAAGCAGAATCATATGCGATGAACTTCGCTCCCGCTAAGGTTCGAGACTATGTCCAACAACTTTCCACCTTTAGACGGATCTGCTCCCAAGCAACAGAGATTTAGTCAACCACCCGAAATGGGAATTGATTCATCCAAGCGATACACCGCCACGATGGAGACCTCGCTGGGAAACCTTGTCATTGCACTTGACGCGATCGCGGCACCCCAAACGGTGAATAATTTCGTGTTCCTCGCCGCTCAGCACTATTACGACGGCGTCATTTTTCATCGCATCATCAAAAACTTTATGTGCCAAGGTGGCGATCCAGAAGGGAGTGGACGAGGGGGTCCAGGTTATAAATTCATCGACGAACTGCCCGCTAAAGGGAAATATCAGATTGGTTCCGTGGCCATGGCCAATGCCGGACCGAATACCAACGGTTCGCAGTTTTTTGTTATCAGCGGACCTGCTGGGTGTAGTTTGCCGCCTTCCTATTCACTGTTCGGTCAAGTTGTGAAAGGTTTGGATATCGTCGAGGCGATGCATAACACGCCTACTCGCTCCGGCGATCGACCGGTGACCGATGTGGTCATCAACTCGGTAACAATCACGGTGGCGGACTAACTAGCCTGCTCTGGCGGAGGTGATCGTGCCGCGCATCTCAGATCAACTTTCATTAGTCGAATCTCGGCGCATAGCACTGGCGGCGCAAGGTTTTGCTAGCCCCAGACCAACTAGTGCGGTCACTCAGCGACACGTTGCACGGGTGTTGCAAAATATTGGCGTAATACAGATCGATTCGGTAAATGTATTAGTGAGAAGCCAAGAGTTACCACTCTTTGCCCGACTTGGGTCGCACAAACGAACTGCAATTGCCGACGCGACCAAAAGCGGAAAGATTTTTGAATACTGGGCACATGAGGCCGCGCATGTGCCAGTGGAATTACATCCGCTGTTTCGGTGGAAGATGGACAAGGCGAGAGCTGGAAGTTCAACTCACTGGGGGCTCTCGGGGTTTTATACGGCGAACAAGACATTTGTTGAAAAAATTTATCGACGAGTGATGACCGACGGACCGATTAGTTCCCGGGAACTTTCCGCGCGGAAGGGTCCTAAGGGCTCATGGTGGGACTGGGACGAGACGAAAACCGCTCTCGAATATCTCTTTTGGACTGGTCAGTTGATGTCACGGTCCCGGGGAAGCGACTTCGCCCGAATTTACGACATTCCAGAGCGTGTCTTGTCTGAATCAATTCTGGCCATGCCGACTCCAAGTGAACATGACGCAAGGAAGGAATTGATTGCACGTTCAGGGGCGTGTATGGGAATTGCAACAGCGTCTGATCTTGCCGATTACTTTCGCCAAAAACTGACAGTTGTCCGTCCACTGATCAAGGAGTTGGTGGAGGAAGGAGATTTGCGGGAAGTTCGCGTTGAAGGCTGGAATGAGGCGGCCTACCTTCATTCATCGGCTCGCCTGCCGAAATCGATAGAAACCCGCGCTCTTCTTTCACCCTTTGATTCGTTGGTGTGGTGTCGTCCCCGCAATGAGCGCTTGTTCAACTTTCACTATCGCATCGAGATTTACACTCCTCAGCATAAAAGAATTTACGGATATTACGTATTGCCATTCATGTTGAATGGCCAAATCGTCGGTCGTGTCGATCTCAAAGCAGATCGAGGTAACGGGGCATTATTGGTCCATGGCGCATACATCGAAGTGGGCATTGCACCACCGACCGTGGTCAAATTTCTCGCCGATGAATTGCGCTTAATGGCTGCTTGGCTCAGCCTTGAACGCGTTTCAATTGGCAGCAAAGGAAACCTCTCTGCATCTCTGAAGAAAGCAATGCGAAAATTTGTTTAGATTTTGTTTGGAGACCAAGGTCCTCGCTACACTCACAAATATTCACTTGAAATAGCCGGACCATAGAAGGTCTTTCATGTATCGCAAAGTAATCGTGCTTTTGACCTCCGCTGTCGTGGGCTGCGTACTAACAACAGGGGTCGCTCAGGTTTCCGCTGCTGCCGTATGTGTAAATACGACTCCAATTGATTCTTATGCAGTAAATGCTGCGATGGAATTATCTTCTACCTATTCAGACCCCGCCCAAGAAGTGTTTTCAGTGGGGCAGTCGTTCCTCGGGACAGGAGTCGTTGTTGACTCAGCAAGTATTTCACTTTCCGGTGACTCTGGAATCGTAGGTAATGCTTACGTCGAAATTCGATCGCACACGGGAACATTTGGCGTAGACGGCCTTCCGGATGCTGTCCTTGCAACTTCTGACTTAGTCGACGAAACAACAATGACTACAGCGGCAACATTAATTAAATTTAATTTCAGTGGGGCAAATAGGATAACTCTTGTTAGTGGTACGAGTTATTTCATAGTGGTTAATGTCATGAACCAAAGTATTGCCGACGTAAACGCTTATGCGTATTATCAGGGAAGTTATCCGACGGAAGTTCATTCTGGAAATATTGCTTACATAGATCCAAATACATCCGAGTGGTGGGTAGCCAACTCCGCGGGAACCTTGATTTTTGAGGTACTTGGTGATTCTGGAACACCCTGTGTTCCTTCTTGCATAGGTGTTGAGTTGGAGTCATCCGCATACCGTTCGGGTCCCACTCAGGGATTGTTCTCAGTTGGTCAGTCGTTCATCGGAACTCGTGTAGTTGCTGACTCCGCCAAGTTTTCACTTTCTGGTAGTACCGGAATTGCTGGTAATGCTTACGTTGAAATTCGATCGCACACGGGAACATTAGGTGTAGATGGACTACCTGACATCGTCCTTGCAACTTCTGATCTCGTCAATGAATCGGTGTTGACCACGGGTGCGACATCGGTGAAATTCGTTTTCAGTGGGACAAACAGAATAACGCTTGTGAGAGGCACAAATTATTACTTGGTAGTCAACATCGTGACTCAAGGGGCTGCAAATAAATTCGGCTATGTGTACTACCGCGGGACGTATCCATCATTGAGTTATCTCGGAAACACTGCTTATTTTGACCCATGTACGTCGCAGTGGACTGTTGGCAAAGTGGCTGGAGCGTTGGTATTTGAAATGATTGGGGCACCAGAAACTGGAAATAACAATCAACAATCTAAAGAAGAAAAGAAGGATCAGAAAAAGATTGATAAGGAAGAGAAGAAGATAGAAAAAGAAGAAAAGAAAGACCAGAAAAAGATTGATAAGGAAGAGAAGAAGGAAGATAAAAAGATAGGCAAGGAAGAGAAAAAGGACGATAAATCGGAGAAGAAGGAAGATAAAAAAGGACGATAGGAAGGACCAGAAGTTAGGGAACGGTGATACTAGGTTTCGATGGTGCAACTGAATTTTGGAAACTGATGTCCCCGCTCATTGCTGTTGCCGGGAGAAACGGCGCACCAAGTCGGGTCTCGCGAGATTCTGTTGCCTTTGCTGGTCGTCGTTATCTCAACTGTATTCTTCGAGCCGGTGGTGAACCGGTTGTAATATCACCGCAGCAAATTTCAAGTGACGATGCGGAGTCACTGGTTTCCCGATTTGATGGTCTCGTTTTGATGGGTGGCTCCGATGTGAGCCCATCGCTGTATGGCCAGCAAGCCAGCCCACATATATATGGTGTGTTGCCCGAACAAGACGCTTTCGAATCGGCACTTTTTCGGGCCGCATTTCACCTTGGGGTTCCGATTCTTGCGATTTGTCGTGGTATGCAGCTCGCCAATGTTGTACTTGGTGGGTCGTTAGTACAGCATCTAGGGGATTTGCCCAATGCTATCGAATTGGTCGATCATGCCCCGACAAACTTTCCCGTTGGTGCGGAGTTCGTTCTCCATGAGGTTCGTCTTGAAGAGGATTCACTTCTGGCTAAAGCAATGGATACCCGCACAATTCAAGGAGCGTCGTTTCATCACCAAGGAATTGGTGACCTTGCTCCAGGTCTTGAAGTAGTTGGCAGAAGTCCGGATGGATTGCTGGAGGCTTTCGAGCATCGTGATCATTGGTTGATTGGCGTGCAATGGCATCCTGAAGATACGGCTGTCGACGACCCAGTGCAACAAAAACTTTATGATGCCTTTGTCCAACGAGCGCGCTCGTCGGCATCACGCGCCTAGAGGAAATTCAGCGATTCGTTGAATATTCTGCCACGGCTACTCTGTATGACATGAGCGACGAAGTGGTGCAGGATCATCAACCAATGCCCAAGTGGGTTCCGCGAGCAATCATGCTGTTTTGGGTCGGACTGATAGCCACCCTGGTGTTCCGTGAACTGTTTCATCAGTTGTCGAACTTCTTACTCTTAATGCTCGTCTCACTCTTTTTGGCACTTGCCATCGAACCGGGGGTAAATCGTCTTGCCGCTCGAGGTTGGCGTCGTGGTTCAGGGACTCTGACAATTTTATTTGCTGCGCTGGTTTTCGCCGGAGTATTTATTGGTGCAATCGGAACGTTGGTGGGAAGTCAAGCCGCCGACTTATTGACAAACAGTGAGCAGTATGTCAATGACACCGTTGACTTTCTCAATAACACCTTTAACACCAACATTGACCCTGCCGAAGTAAATGCATCGATTGCCGATCCGAATGGCCCGGTCCAGGAGTTCATCAATAGTCAGCAACGGAAGGTATTTAGTTTGTCGGTCAGTGCACTGGGCGTATTATTGCAATTGCTGTCAGTGATCCTCTTTACTTTCTACCTGGTTGCCGATGGCCCGCGACTTCGACGAGTGATTTGCCGACGCCTACCTCCGGAAAAACAACGGAAGGTGTTGGCGACCTGGGAATTGGCGATTGCCAAAACTGGCGGTTATCTGCATTCGCGATTGTTGCTGGCTCTACTGTCTACGTTTTTTCACTGGATTGCGTTTCAAGCCATTGGAACCCCTGCACCAATTGCAATGGCGTTGTGGGTTGGACTTGTCTCACAGTTTCTGCCAGTCGTGGGAACATATTTGGCCGGGATATTGCCGGCATTGTTGACATATTTGGATTCTCCGCTAAAGGTGCTCTTCGTCATCGCGTTCATCGTCATATATCAACAGGTGGAGAACTATCTCTTTGCTCCACGTATAACGGCGCGCACGATGGAGGTGCATGCCGCAGTTGCGTTTGGTGCCGCCATCGTTGGAGGCGCGATTATCGGTCCGGTTGGAGCTGTGCTCGCATTACCGGCTGCCGCTATGTTGCAGGCACTTGCCGGAAGTTGGGGTACACATCACGAAGTTATCGATAGCCCGCTTGTGCACATTCATGTAAGGCCTGAGAAGAAGCGTCGTTGGCGCAAAGCAACTAACGCTACATAAATTCACCGTGGCACAAATCAAATTTGTTCCTCGAATCGATGATGCACAGTATGGAATTGTTGAGCAGGTTTCACCGCTCATTCGTCGAGTCATTGCCGAAAATCCATCCAAGTACACCTATCGAGGAACTGGTACATACATCGTTGGTCATGGAAGAGTGGCAGTGATTGATCCTGGACCAGCAATGGACTCACATCGAAATGCGATTAAGAAAGCACTCATCGGCGAGCAAGTGCAGGCAATCCTGGTCACACATTGTCACTCTGATCATTCACCATTGGCGCAATGGTTACACGAACAAACTGGCGCGGCGACATTTGCAATTGGCCCGCATCGTGATAGCGCTATCGATGAATTGGGTGACGGCAGAGATGAAGCGATCGATTATGCCTTTGTGCCAACTCAAGCAGTTGGTGATGGCGAAGTCATAGTTGATACGGGCGAATTCATGCTCACCGCAGTAAGTACCCCAGGTCATACGTCGAATCACATGTGTATCGCACTCGCTCAGGAACGAGCATTGTTTAGTGGTGACCATGTAATGGGCTGGAGTACCACGGTGATATCTCCACCGGACGGCGATATGCGTGATTACATTGAGTCGCTGCGCAAAGTGCAACGGCGTGAAGATGACATATTGTGGCCCACCCATGGGGGTCCTGTTACCAACCCGAAAGCGTATCTAACTGAATACTTACAGCATCGGCTCGATCGCGAGGCTCAAATCTTGCAATGTCTAGGCGATAGCGTGAAAACTGTAACCGAGATCGTGACGATCTTGTATGCAGATGTACGAATTGAATTGCACAGGGCCGCTGGTCGAAGCGTGTTGTCACATCTCATCAAATTAATTGGGGATGGTCGAGTAGTAGTTGTGGGTGCATTAGCGCCGTCGCGCGCAGCAGTTTTTGCATTGACAAGGTAGGAGTTCTACATGTTGCAAAGTAATCCCGTTCGATACATTGTCGCGGTCATGATCTCAACTTGTCTGATTTTGCCTCTTGCCAGCCAAGCACTGGCCGAAGGCACGGGAGACGACGCGGGAACATCAACCGCATCAGCCGTTTTGATTCCAGCCGATGTTGCAACACAAGTGCCACAAAAGTCGGGCACTGGTCGACGCATTGTCTTTTCAAGCAAACTTCAACGAGCGTGGCTGGTAAGTGTCGACAACAATATCGTTCGCACATTTTTGGTATCGGGTCGTCGCGCCGTGCCGAAACTAGGTACGTATCGGGTGTTCAGCCAATCCTTGTCATCATTCAGTCCCGAAATATCGGGAGTCACATTTCGTTATATGACCCGCTTTGCCATCGGTCCAGACGGGGGCAACATTGGGTTTCATGAACTTCCCCTGCGCTACGGCAAGCCAATGCAAACAATCGATCAACTTGGCACCTATCAAGGAAGTGGGTGTTTGCGTTCGACAACCGCCGACGCAAAGTTTGTTTTTCAGTGGGCACACATCGGCACGACGGTTGTGGTGGTGCCTTAAAAGCGTGATAGTTCTTTTTGCAATAGATCCAAGCCGAGATTTCCCAAGTCAAGTGCATAGGCGTGCCAGGTGCGCAAATCGAAATTTGTTCCGTGCTTCTTACGGGCCGCTTCGCGCAGATCCAGCCACACACGTTCGCCCAGTTTGTATGAGATTGCCTGTCCGGGCCAACCGAGGTAGCGGTTAATTTCGGATCGATTAAATGCATCGTCGGCAGATGAACGCGCGGATAGAAATTCGAGGGCGAGTTCTGGTGTCCATTGTTCGCCAGCATGCCACGACCAGTCGGCGGGTATGGCGAAACCGCAGTGGATTCCAATATCGATAACCACCCGAGCGGCACGAAAGGACTGTGCATACAAATAGCCGAGCCGGTAATCAGGATTGGCTAGAAAGCCAAATTCATCCATCAATCGCTCGGCGTACAACGCCCATCCTTCGCCATGTCCAGAAACAAACGTATTGCGCTGAAAGCGTGAGAGTTTCTCCGAGTTGATTGTGGCAATCGCAACTTGTAGGTGATGTCCAGGAACGCCTTCGTGGTATGCCGTTGTCGGTTCGCTCCAACGTGGAAATACTGTGCGGCCATTGGCCGGATACCAGGTACGACCGGGACGTGTGAGATCTTCACTAGGTGGTGTGTAATACATCGCTGCCGCACCACCGGGTGGAGAAATCATGGCCTCCACCCGACGAATTTTTTGTGGGATATCGAAGTGATTGTTGGTGATCAAAAACGACATCGCTTCATCCATCAGTTGTTGCAACCAATCCCGCAGAGCGTCTTCGCCGTTGATCGCTCGAGCAGGATCGGTGTCAAGCAAGTGTCTTACTTCGTCCAACGAGGCACCCGGTTTTATTTCTTGAGCCACCCGAGCCATTTCGCGGTCGAGCCGTTCGACTTCACCCCAGCCCCAGTCGTAGGCCTCTTTGGCGTCCACCTTCATTCCCATGAATCGTCGTCGAGCAATCGCATGGCGCTCCGGACCTACACCATCTCGTGGGTCGGCAACGGGTGCATACACATCGCGGAGGAAGACCGCGGTTTCTGCCAATGCCGCTGAACATGCCTTGGCTGCTTCACGCAATGAGTCATGAGGTGCACCGGAAATTGCGTCTGCACCTTCAGCAAACGATTCAAAAAACGCCGGAGCACCTTGCCCCGACCATCCGAGCAGCTGTTCGCACACGGCAAGCACTTGCCGTCGCGGTGCAACGATGCCCCGTTCAATGCCAAGCATCCATGATTCGCGCATTCCGGCATATGCCCGAGGAACATTCGACATTCGCTCAGCGATAATTGACCAGTCAGCGGCGGTTGCAGTTGGCATGAGATCGAAAATGCCGCGAGCCTCATCCACATCACCGGCGATTACACGAATCGCCCGCAAGTGTTCGCCGGCATTGATCTCCACAACGCCAAGTTCGAGAGATTCGCGCAATACGCCAGCGGCCAGCCGATCGGCATCGGTGGTCGATTCCGTGGCGTCAAGTTCAGTCAGAGTATTGCGAACAACTTGGCCACGAGCGTCGTGACCAGTGGGACTGAAGTCGGTCATCTCGTGGTCGTGGCCGGCGATACCTAATGCAGTTGCCATTCCCGGGTCAAGAGCGGCGAGTTGTTCGATGAACCGATCAGAGAGTGCGTAAATGGAGGAAGTTTGGGCTGAAGTCATGATCTAACGCTAGACGATCCACACCTAATGACAAACCCGTAGTCATATTGTTCTTTGTCGAGTTGATTGAGACGAAACTAAAAGCGCGAGAGTTCCTTTTGCAATAATTCAAGACCGAGATTTCCTAAATCAAGTGCGTAGGCGTGCCACTTGCTCAATTCAAAATTAGTACCGTACTTTTTTTGAGCCGCTTGGCGCAGATCAAGCCACACGCGCTCGCCCAATTTGTACGACATTGCTTGTCCTGGCCATCCTAGGTACTTGTTGATTTCCGATAGGTTAAAAGCATCGTCTCCGACTGATCGCGCGGTGAGAAACTCGAGGGCGAGTTCTGGCGTCCATTGTTCTCCGGCATGCCACGACCAGTCCGCGGGTATGGCGAATCCACAGTGGATCCCGATATCAATTACAACGCGAGCGGCACGTAATGCTTGCATATACAGGAAGCCGAGGCGGTATTCGGGGTTGGCGTGAAATCCAAATTCGTCCATCAGTCGCTCGGCGTACAGTGCCCAACCTTCGCCATGACCAGAAACAAATGTGCTGCGCTGGAAGCGCGAAAGTTTCTCCGAGTTGATTGTGGCAATCGCAACTTGTAAGTGATGTCCAGGAACACCTTCGTGATAGGCCGTCGTTGGTTCTCGCCAGCGCGGAAATACGGTGCGACCATTGGTTGGATACCAGGTGCGACCGGGGCGTGTGAGATCTTCGCTTGGACGGGTGTAATACATGGCAGCAGCACCACCAGGTGGTGCGATCATGGCTTCCACCCAACGAATCTTTTGCGGGATATCGAAGTGATTGTTGGTGATCAAGAACGACATCGCTTCATCCATCAGTTGTTGCAACCAATTCCGCAAACCGTCTTCACCGTTGATCGATCGAGCAGGATCGGTATCAAGCAAGTGTCTTACTTCGTCTAACGAGGCACCCGGCTTAATTTCTTGAGCCGCCCGAGCCATTTCGCGATCGAGCCGCTCGACTTCACCCCAGCCCCAGTCGTACGCCTCTTTGGCATCCACCTTCATTCCCATGAAACTTCTCCGTGAAATTGCATGACGCTCTGGGCCGACTCCATCTCGTGGATCGGCAACTGGCAAATATTCATCGCGTAGGAAAGCCGCCGTTGTTGCCAATGCCGCCGAACATGACTTGGCCGCCTCACTCAATGCATCATGAGGCGCTTTGGAAATTGTTGAAGCGCCTTCGGTCAATGTCTCAAAAAATGCCGGCGCACCCAGTCCAGACCAACCTTCCAGTTGTTTGATCACGGCGAGTACTTGGCGGCGCTGGGCGACGATTCCGCGTTCAATGCCGAGTTTCCATGACTCGCGCATACCGGCGAATGCCTGGGGAACATTGGACATCCGTTCGGCGATGACCGACCAGTCTGCGGCATTTGCCTTTGGCATGAGATCGAAAATAATCCGTGCGTTCTGAACATCGCCATTCACTAAGCGAATTACACGTAAGTGTTCACCGGCATCGAATTCAACGACACTAAGTTCAAGGGACTCGCGCAATACACCTGCCGCTAATCGATCCTCATCGGTCGTCGCTTTGGTGGCATTGAGTTCTGCGAGAGTGTTGCGTACATCATTGTCTCGAGCGTCATGACCAACGGGACTGAAATCCTTCATCTCGTGATCGTGACCGGCTATCCCAAGGCGGGTGGCCATACCCGGATTAAGTGCGACGCTTCGTTCGATGAATCGATCAGAGAGTGCATAAATGGCTGAAGTCATGATCAAACGCTAGACGATCGGTACCTTATTTGGTATTTTTGTCGCGCAGGTGCCGACCAACGTAGGCGATCACAACCTGTAGTCGAATGCGATCAAGGTAGAAGTGAATGCGAATGTCACCGCAACGAATATGCGGGGTGGCATAAACGGTTTCGCCGTGCCACTCGATCGCATAGTCGTCGCTGAAGCGATGTTTGGCGGTGTCCGAAACATCAGCAGCAAAATTCAAGCGATCGCGGCAATGAATTTCAAACATGTGCAATGGGATTCGTCCGTCTTTTAGTCGTGAGGCAATGTTGTTCAACTCGATGAGACTTTCCAGTACTCGTTTACCATTCTGAGTTTGCACATCGTCGGATGATGTTTTGGAACGATCATGAAAGACAAGGTTTGGACACATCTTCTCTGAACGAGCAACCGCCTCCCGTGGCGTGCGTGGCCAATCTTCAGAATTTCGAAGCGACAGAAATGCGGTCAATTGGTCCAGATATCGATCACGCTCGTCAACCAACGACGCATTAATCAAATCGGTTCCAGCGATGTTTTCCATTAGTTCGTCTTGAGTGCGAGTGAGATCATCAACCTGATTCCGCAACTGGGCGATATCGGTTTCAAGTTTCGCAACCTGCATACTTGGCACCGGTTCCTTCACCTCCTGCATTGGTTTGGCGGCAGCGGTAGGTTGGGGTGCTGGTGATATCGCCACAACTGAACCGGAGCGGTTGCGTTGCACTTGTGGTACAAAGATCGGTTGCAAACTCGCGGTCGCGGCCTCAAGAATTGGGGCGAGGACATGTTGTGCGTCTTTGTCAAATATTTGAGTCGGCGGATGAGGTGCTGGCCAAATGACTGTGATGGCGTCAGGAGTGAGTAATCGCTCTCGACGATATTCATTGAAGGCCGACACGGCGATATTTGAGGTGATGTGAAAAACATGGGCAATTCCCAGAAGAGTTACACCGAGTGATGTGGTGACGTGAGCAGTTGGAATCCGACCTTGGGTATGTTCGACAACTATCGGCAATCGACGACCAGGTGCTTCAGCCAAAGCGGCGAGTGACTCACCGTCAAGAATTTGTGATGCCGTGCGTATTTCGCCATCGATGAGCTGTTCGGCATCGCGAACCTTGAGTTCCTTGGCAACCTTCAGACACAGTTCGGAGAGTCGGGTATTTGGTGTTGAGATTTTCGGACGTGGCAAGACTGATTGTCCGGTTGGGCGCGACAATTTTCGAACCTCAAAGATCAAACTCGCATCAAGCACGGCAACGGTAATGATTGTCTGGTTGATGGTTAGGTTTCGCTTATCTGATTCACTGATCTCCACCCGAAATACTGGGTCATCAACACCTTCCCGTACGCGTACCGCTGTCGTGGTTGGTCTTGTGTCGTATGGGTATGCCTCGGCGAGCCAGTCAGAGACAGCATCCACGAGCAAAGTACGGGAGCCTTTGCTCCACCGCTTCGAAATCAGTGACATTGCATACATCGTGATCATCCCGATTTGGACACTATCTGCCTTCCGTGCCGACCTGCCTCACGCTGTGGAGCAGTAGTGTCTGCTCGTGGAATTTCGCAACCTGCTCGCAATTTGGTGCATTTCATTATCAGTCAATTTTATGTGGCCACAAGTTGTTCGGGTGATTCGCAAAAACACGGTAGAGGGTATTTCCATTATTGGCACCGTGCATAGTTTGTCTGGCGCCTTGTTGTGGACCATTTATGGCATAGTTGCCGAAGTTCCATCAATCGCCATCGCAAATACAGTCACTTTCATCGCGATCTGCTTCATCATAAATGCCCAAGTTCGAGTCGGATTACTGTCGATGGCGCTTCTTGTCGCAGTTCAAGTTGTCATCGCCCTGATTGGAATAGTTGCCGCCTTTGTTTCAATATCGTTTATTGGTGTTGTGGCCATTGCAGTTGGTGGGACTGCAGTAATTCCCCAGACAATCCGTTCCGCACGTACCAGTCATCAAGTTGGATTATCGGCCCTTACGGCTGCGACAATCGCGGTGATGTCAACTTCATGGGCGGTCTATGGAGCGATCCTTAAAGATATGTTCATAATCGCACCAAACTTTCTGATTGTTCCCTGCGCAGTTTTTATTTGTATTCGAGCTGTAATTTCACACCGTCGTTACGGCAACACGATTGCAACAGTGGCGGTTCCGGCACGTTGATGAACCGCGGTGATCGTCACGGTGTCACCGCGCTTGGCACGCACCAACCACGAATGCAATACGCGATCAGGAGTACCGTCGGATTTTCCGTCGCCGCTCACACGAAACGCCGAGCGGCCAGCAAGTTGACCGAGCTTCACCCTTGCACCACCTTCAACTGGCTTGGCACCGGCAATTTCAGCAGTAAGCGGGAGCACGATCTTGTTCTTGTTTGCAAAGTCGGTGATTTCCGTTCCGAGCCAGCCCGTATTGGAAATTCCCACGCGCACTCGCCATACATCGCCGCCAAGCGATTCTGCATCAGCAAGCTTGATCTCAAGTCGTGGCGAGGCAAGGGCTTGGTACACGGCAAACTTGGCATGCGGCGCAACTTCATTGAGTAGTCGTGACGGTGGCGCGTTTCCCCAAATTCTAAATGTGTCCGCCCCACCCAATTCAATTTTTCCAAGTTGTGGATGATCGAACGAGTACCAATTGGAATACGAACCCGGTGCATGAGTATCTGACCATCGGCACACCGCGAGTTCTTGTTCTGGCGTTGGGCCGACGTACCAAATATCCGTAGGTGAGTGATCGCCGGTGGCTGCATAAATTGCATCCCAAAACTCGGTTGTCCATGAGATAACCCCGAGGTGGTCGTAAGCCCAATCGTCACCCGCACCACTCATCGTGTTGCTTTTATCCCAAGTGAGATCCTCGTACACGGAATGAACTGGATAGGTGGTGAAATCGGTGCCGACTTTGCCGAGTTCCTTCCACAGCCACAAATCAAATGGTGGAAGTGTGGAATCTGCACGTGTGCTGCTCGGCCGAAGCATAAATCCACCGGCGGTATGAAATGCGTTATAGCCGCAAATGTTTGGCCTAGCGCGTGCCGTGCGAACAAGGGAGTCAATTTCTGGCTCCGACATCGGATGGTCCCCCGAGCCCAACACTGTGGTACCCCAACCGGCGGGAAAGTTGCGGTTGAGATCTAGGCCGGCTGGGTCGCGTGGTGTGGGAATTGTAAACCCGTCAAAGTTTTCGAGTACACCTTCATCTAGTAGGCGGTAACGCGTCTTACCTTTCGGTGCACCCTGTGGTTCAACTGGAACCATCACTCGAGCTTCCAGATCATGTTCGACCCAGGCCCCATCGGGATCGATAATTCGCATCGTCAGAACTTTGCCGTCGCCGTCAATGTCTTGCATACTCAAACCCGGCCACATGTGGCCATCACGCCATGGCCAAGGGCGCACACTCGAGCGGTGGTACAGCGGTCGGTCCGCCAGTGCATCTTCGACGCCATCTGGATTCACGCGCGGAACAATATAAAAAGTGCGTGTCTGCAATGCCTCGGTGACCTGATCGTCGTGTCCAAACTCGGACGTCAGATAGTGCAACACATATAGTGCGGCCACACCACCAGTCACCTCGGTGGCGTGAATATTCGCATCGATCCAGTGAGCCGGCTTTGTATCGTGCCTGCCTGTCGTGGCATCAGTGATGGTGGCAAGTAGCAGGTCACGGCCCTTGTGCGATTTGCCGTACGTCTCAAGGCTGACGAGATGTGGAAATGATTGTGCAAGATCACTTAGCCAGGAGAACATCTCGTCGTATTGGAGGAAGCGATCAAAGTTGTATGCCCTATTCGTAGTCATTTCAAGAACCTACACTTAGTTGACGGAGGTGTGTTAGTGCCATATACACCAGTGTTTGAGCACGCCAAAGATGCCTGGAGACCCCGATGGCGGGGGCGTGTTCACGCTATTGCCGTTGCCCTTACCGTGCCCGCCGGAATCACTCTCATCGCGCTTACCCCCGGCGGTCTGCCACGAATATCGGTCATCATTTACGTGCTCTCGCTTGTGGCTCTTTTTTCCACATCTGCGTCGTATCACTTGTTCACTCACACTGTTCGCACCCAGCGCACGATGCGTCAGATTGATCACGCCATGGTCTACGTACTCATAGCTGGCACATATACGCCACTATGTTTGCTGGCGTTACCCAAAGAAGTTGGTATCCCAGTTTTGGTACTCATATGGATCACCGCATCAGTGGGAATGGGCTTCAAAATCGCTTGGAAAGCAAAACGCTTTACCGGTGCTCTATATCTGATCATTGGTTGGGCCGCAGTGGCGATCATGCCGTGGGCATATCGCAATGCTGGAGGAGCGAGCATTTTGTTGTTTGCAATTGGCGGTGTGCTGTACACAGTTGGAGCAATTTTGTTCTATTTACAGCGACCACGACTTGTGCCACATGTGTTTGGATATCACGAACTATGGCATGTGCTCACCGCTGCCGCCGCCGCAGTTCAGTTCGTAGGAGTCGGATTACTCATAGCCAACGTCACGTGAATTCTGAAAGTAAATCCGCGCATCACTTATGGGTGACACGAAAGTGACTCAGATAGGCTCTCTACGCCGTCTCGGGTCGCTAGCTCAACTCGGTAGAGCACCGGACTTTTAATCCGTTGGTTCTGGGTTCAAGTCCCAGGCGACCCACGAGTACTGAATTTCTCAAACTTTTATTAATGTTTGCACCTGAATCGACCGATAAGTGAGTGGCATTAGATTTTGCCAAGGGTAATCACAAAAGATCTGTAATCTGGATACGGTTGGCGGCAGAAACTAAAGCAACAAGGACACTGATGATTGATGGAAAAGCAACAGAATTAAATGCGAACCTCGAAGGGGCAGATCTACATGGGGCAAACCTTCTCGGCGCAAACTTGCACGGAGCCAATTTAAGGAAGGCGAATTTGCATGGGGCGAATTTGCATGGCGCTGATTTGCATGGCGCAGATTTGAGCAGTGCCAATTTAGTTGATGCCAACTTGATTGATGCCAACCTTGAGCGCGCAAATCTTTACGGCGCTGATCTCCAAGGTGCGGACCTGCACGGATCCAACCTTTGTTTCACCAATCTCGCATTTGCAAATCTTGAAGGCACTGACATCAGTTACGCAAATTTGGAAGGCGTGTACATGCATTATGCCAATCTTCGTGGTGCCAGCATGCGACGCGCCAACCCGGTCGATAACAAACCGGCTGACCCAAAATTGAAGAAAACTATTCCTATCAATGCGGATTTCAGTCGCGCCAACATGCAGTATTCGAAACTACAATTCTCCGATCTGGCAGCAACGGATCTGACTGGAGCCGACCTGACCGCAGCCGATTTGCACGGTGCCGATTTGCACGGATCCATTATGAAGAATGTCAATTTACAATACGCCAATCTTCACGGCGCAGATTTACGAGGCGCCAATCTTCAAGGGGCTGACTTGCACGGCGCTGACTTGCATGGCGCGAATTTGCATGATGCCAGTCTCCATGATGCCAATTTGTGTCGCGCTAATTTAAGTCGGGCTAATTTAAGTCGCGCCAATTTCACATCGGCCAATTTGACTGCCGCAAACTTGCACGCTGCCAACCTGACAGCTTCCGATTTGAACGCTGCTCGCCTAACCGCTGCTCGCCTAACCGATGCCCATCTTGCTGACGTTCATCTCTTCTCGGCGGATTTAACGGCCGCAAACTTAACCGGTGCCAACCTAAGTGGTGCTGACATGACGAGCGCCACTCTACGAGCGACAAATCTGACCGGTGTCAATTTGGAAAATACCACAATGCCAGATGGGACAAAACACGCATAGTGTGATCTGGCGGCGATCCCGTCAGAATGTAAGAAGTGACTTCTGTCGACCAGTTACCAGCTCAGGTTGATCTTTCGACGCCAGACATGTTGGATGCCGAAGTAATCGAACGTGTCACGATGTTGAAGGTACGCCTCTTCGTGTGCTTGATTCTTGGATTTCCAGTCACATTGATGTCAATGACGTCAATCGCACAGTTCAGCAATTGGCAATGGATTGCTCTGACGCTGTCGCTCCCCGTAGTTACTTGGGGTGCTTGGCCGTTTCATCGTGCCACTCTGATCAATTTGAGTCATCGGGCCACAACCATGGACACTCTCATATCTATTGGTGTTGTTGCATCAACCGTATGGTCAATTTGGGCATTGGTTTGGGGCGGTGCGACCGATGTCGAACATGGAATGATCGGGATGGATTACGAGTCCGTGCACATGTATTTGGAAGTTGCCGTGGCGCTAACCGTGTTTTTTCTATTCGGTCGTTATATTGAAACCCGCGCAAAACGCAGGGCCGGAGACGCGCTTCGGTCGTTACTTGCTCTCGGGGCCCGACATGCCACAGTCATCCGCGGTGGTGAAGAGACCGTTATTGATGCCGCAGTAATCGAAGTTGGCGACTTTATCGTGATTCGACCCGGCGAGATCATTGCCGCCGACGGAATTATCGAAGAAGGTTTCTCAAGTGTTGACGTATCAATGCTCACCGGTGAGAGTGTGCCCGTTGAGGTTGGCTTGGGAGCAAAGGTAACGGGGACGACTGTAAATCTGACTGGTCGATTAGTCGTGCGTGTACGACGAGTTGGAGCTGAATCGACCTTTGCACAAATGACGAAACTCGTGCGGGATGCACAGAGCACGAAGGCGTCGGTGCAAAAACTTGCCGATCGTGTGAGTGGCGTGTTCGTTCCGACGGTTATTGCATTGTCATTGCTCACTTTTGTCGGTTGGTATGTGCTTGGCGACAATGTTGACCTTGTGAAAAATGCAATTTCTGCGGCCGTTGCAGTTCTCATTATTGCTTGTCCGGGTGCTTTAGGTCTGGCGACGCCTACCGCTTTGATAGTTGGGTCCGGTCGCGCGGCGCAAATGGGAATCGTGATCAAAGGCGTGGACGTATTACAAAGCACCCGTCGAATTGACACCGTGGTGTTCGACAAAACCGGAACTGTGACGAGCGGAGTGATGCAACTTGTCTCCGTGGCCTGCGGACGAGGCATTTCGCGTGCCGAGATTCTAAAATTTGCTGGCGCGTTGGAGCACGCAAGTGAACATCCGATTGCCAAAGCGATCTCCTTGTCGGCTCGGACAGAACTTGGTGTGTTGTTGCCAGTCGCCCAATTTGAGTCGAGGGCTGGCCTTGGAACCGTTGGCGTTGTGGAAGGTCATCGGGTAATGGTGGGCGGTGAGCCACTGTTCTCGTCGGCGCACATAGTTATTCCCATGGAGTTAAAAGATGCTCTCGATGAGGCGCGGAACGCCGGAAACACTGCTGTGCTCGTGGCAATCGACGGCAACATGCGGGGAGTGTGTGTAGTCGCCGATCAACCCAAGCCACACAGCTCAACTGCAATCGCCGAACTACGCCAACTTGGTCTGCGACCAGTGTTGCTTACCGGTGATAATCGCGCCACGGCGATCGCCGTGGCCGAGTTGGTTGGAATTGACACCGACGACCAGCATGTCATTGCTGGAGTTTTGCCGGCAGAAAAAGTGCGGGTGGTCGCAGATCTACAAGAGCGTGGATACGCAGTGGCAATGGTCGGTGATGGTGTGAGTGATGCCGCAGCACTTGCCCAGGCCGATGTTGGAATTGCCATGGGAACAGGTACTGACGTGGCGATGAATGCCAGTGATTTGACGATTGTTAGCGGTGACTTGAGACTCGTTTCTGATGCAATCTTGCTGTCACGGGCAACCTTGCGAACGATAAGTGCAAACGTGTTTTGGGCATTTGTCTTCAACGTTCTTGCTATTCCAATTGCCGCACTGGGTTACATGAACCCGATGTGGGCTGGATTGGCGATGGCGCTGTCGAGTGTGTTCGTAGTGAGCAATAGTTTGCGATTGCGAAGCGCGAAACTCACGCCACGCACAGCGTTCGTGCACGCAACTCGGTAATTCCCTCCTTGCGCCAAGTTCGCACGGTACGGATTGCCACTCCGTAATCGGCGGCGACAAGTTCAAAAGATTCACCGTTGGCGAGTCGGCGCAAAACGTCGAGCCGTTTTGGCGTCATGCCTTTTTGATCGGCGTCATGCAACAGACGCCACAGTTCGTCAGATGCCGAACTCTCTTTCTGTGGTTCGGCAAGCCGCTCAAGTTCCTCGGCAGGTTTGATGTCAATTGTGACGCTTCGCTTGCGGGAATTGCGAACAAAGGCAAAGTACTCGGCATCTCGTACAAGATTGGCGGCAACTTTGGCCGGACGCCGTTCGACTGGGTATGTGCGAATGAGTTCCCACGCATGCGACAATGTTTCGGTGAGTGCTTCGTCGACACCGCCGCGTACGATTCGACCGCGACGTCGAGCAATTGCCAGCAGTGGTGGCAGTATGCGTTGTAATACGATTCGCGCAGCAAGTTCGTCGTGAGCCGCTCGCTCCACGAGCATCAACAAATATTGGTCACCGTTTGAATCGGTGATTCCAGTACCGAAACCTGCTCGAACAAGGACGTCGTCGAGATTGACGATTGGAGTGCCGGGAAGTCCCCAACCATTGATCAGTTGAAGGTTCCTGTTACGGGTGCTCATCATTGACCATTCCTCAACGAGATGTCGAATAACTGGCAGATGGGCACTTGGGTGATGAATTCTGCATTGATGCTGTGAGTTGATGTTGGTCATAGCTAAAAGCATCCGCATCCGGCTCACTGCACGGCCGACCCCAGGACTCACCGCTACTCTCACTCGTGAAAAAATGTCGTCTACACTCGGCAACATATGCGAATCACGCTTGCTTCTGGTACGACCGCAGAAATCGATCGGTCAAGCTCGTCGCCGACGATGGGGTTGGTGATTGCCCCCGACATTTTTGGATTGCGACCAGTTTTCGATGATTTAGTCGTTCGATTGGCTCGAGAGTGGAACATGGTCGTGGCTGCGGTGGACCCATTTCCTGGACGGGAGTTATCGGATGATATTCAGGAGCGCTTTGCCGTAGTTGCCGGTATCGACGACGATGCGCACTTGGGAGATCTGCATCAGGCGGCAGATGCACTGGGGACTGCAAGAGTTGGTCTGATTGGATTTTGTATGGGTGGCATGTACTGCTTCAAGTCGGCGCGGAGTGATCGCTTCGCGCGGATTTCAAGTTTTTACGGGATGATCCGGATTCCGGAGGGTTGGCGCAGCTCGACACACGGCGAGCCGTTGACAATCTTGCGCGCCGGTCACGCTGATCGTGTGATGGCGGTAATCGGCAATCGTGATCCCTATACACCCGAAGCCGACGTCGCAGAATTGCGCACTACTGGGGTAACGGTATACGAATACCCAGAGGCAGAGCATGGGTTTGCTCACGATCCATCGCGACCGTCGCACCGACCTGACGATTCCGCAGACGCCTTTACTAAAGCAAAAAATTGGCTATTAGGAGAAATTTAGTCAGCTGGAGCGAACGGAAAGTCGTTGGCGCATGAGAATTTTGTACTGACGATCGCGTTGTTCGAGCCAACCGAGGCGAATGAAACTGGCAATCGCTTTGTTCACTCGTTCTCGTGACGCGCCAACCATTCCAGCAAGTTCTTCCTGCGTAACCGGCAACACGAATTCATCCTGCCCATTGGAAAGTTCCAAAAGACGCTTGGCGGTACGACCGGTGACGTCAAGAAAAACGCTGTCGGCAAGAACTTCGTCCATGACGCGGAGTCGAGTAGCAAGCAATTTAGTGACGCCCCAGAGCATGCTCGGTGTTGATTGAATTTGCTCAAGTACCGGCCCGTATGGAATAAACAGAACTGAAGACGGTTCGATTGCTCGCGCCATTGCACTGCGCGGACCGTTGTCGAGCATCCCAAGTTCACCAAACAAATCACCGGTTTCCATCAGGGCAAGCATGCTTTCGCGACTATCGAGTGGTTTGTTTCCAATTGCAATGGCAATTCGACCACTGAGCACGACAAAAAGAGCGTCTGGAACATCACCTTCATTGAAGAGGACGTCTCCGCGCTGAAGGTTGTGAATCTGTGCTTGTGCAGTGATTGTGCTCAACACCCCTGTTGGGGTGTCGGCAAAGAACGCAGTTCTTGAGAGAAGAGCCTCATGTGTCATGCAGATAATGACGGTACTACCCTAAATGAATATGACAACCACCGCCACTGAAAATATTTGGACGGTAGTAGTGGCGGCAGGGTCGGGCACACGGTTTGGCGGCGCAAAGCAGTTTGAACTGGTAGGAGATCGTCGAGTAATCGATTGGTCGACTGCGGCGGCGCATACGGTGAGCAATGGAGTAGTTGTGGTAGTACCCGAAGCAAATGCTGCAGGTGAAGGCGGAGTTGTCGGCGGGCCCACGCGAAGTTCTTCGGTGCGGTGTGGTCTAGCCGCAGTTCCCGCAGAGGCGACCATAATTTGTATTCACGATGCCGCCCGTCCATTTGCTAGTGAGCATTTGTTTAGAGAGGTAGTTGCGGCCGTGCGCAACGGTGCCGACGGCGCGGTTCCAGCGGTGGCAGTCTTCGACACGATCAAACAAATAGATGCACACAACGTCGTGGTTGCCACTCCTAATCGGGCAAGTTTGGTGGCAGTGCAAACGCCGCAAGCATTCAGGGCATCGGTGTTGCGCGAAGCGCACGCGACAAATCCTGAGGGAACAGACGATGCGACCTTGGTCGAAGCATTGGGCAAACGTGTCGTGGTGATACCTGGTGAGTCTTTGAACCGCAAGTTAACTACAACGGATGATCTTGTATGGGCTCGCGCTGCAGCCCGTGGCGAAGTGTAAGGATTCATCCGTGACTAGTTCGATACGTGTCGGTCACGGTTTTGATATCCATCGGTTTACTGAATCGGCGGATTCCGAGCGACCACTCATTCTCGGCGGAGTCGAATTCCCGGGAGAACGTGGACTAGTTGGACATAGTGACGCCGATGTGGTTGCCCATGCAGTGGCCGATGCTTTGTTGGGTGCTGCCGCACTTGGTGACATTGGCGAGCACTTTTCTGACACTGACCCAAAGTGGAAAAATGCTGACTCGTTGAAGTTGCTGAAGCAAGTTGCCCTAATGGTGAATTCTGCTGGCTATGAAATTGGCAATGTGGATTGCAGTGTCGTATGTGAACAACCAAAACTTGCCCCGCAACGGTTGTCGATGCAACATCGACTAAGCGATGCTGTTGGAGCGCCAGTTACGGTCAAAGGTCGACGTGCCGAAGGCCTTGGCGCACTTGGTCGAACTGAAGGAATTGCCTGTTGGGCGGTGGCAGTAGTGCATCTCACTGGCGGTCGCAACTAGTGGCTCGACATTCATCGGCCGATCGCGGGCCACAAGGTCGCCGTAAACCATCGGCTCATCGTTCCGAGCGTGGTCGCCCCGAGCGGGGTCGTCCGGAGCGGGGCCGATCCGGAACGCGCCCACCGCAAGGCATCCGTGGCGTCGATCGGGCCCGTACCGCTAAAACAAATGACCACGGACTTGGTGGCGCTCAGGTCGAAGGTCGCCAAGCGGTGCGCGAACTACTAATTGCTGGAAAGCGTCGAATTATCGAAATTTGGATCTCTGACGATTTGGAAGATAATCCAGTTATTGATGACATCGTCGATCTAGCCGCCGATCAACGAGTACCGGTGCGTCGAGTTAAACGTAAAGAAATTGAGCGCGAAGCTCGCAGTGAAGCGCCGCAAGGAATATTGGCCAAAGCAGAACCAATTGAAGATGTTGATTTGGCGCTGTTACTTCGTGATACGCCAAAGCCACAATTCTTTGTCGCGGTAGATGGTGTCACTGATCCTGGCAATTTGGGCGCAATCTTGCGTAGTTGTGATGGCGCGGGCGTGACGGGCGTCGTGTTGCCGCGACATCGTGCCGTGCATATCACACCGACAGCGGCTAAAGCTGCGGCGGGTGCTGCCGAGCATGTACCGATGTGCGTAGTTGGTGGGTTACCAACGGCGTTAAAGCAAATGAAGGACGCAGGTGTTTGGGTGATTGGTCTCCACGATGCTGCTGAACGCAGTGTGTTTGAGATGGGATCGCTGGCCAAGGAATCCGTGTGCATAGTTTTAGGTGCAGAAGGGGCAGGTTTGTCTCGACTTGTGCGCGAACGATGTGACATGTTGATACGCATTCCGATGCTCGGTGCTTTGTCGTCGCTCAATGTGTCGGTGGCCGCAGCATTGGCGACATATGAGGTGGTACGTGCGCGCAGCAGCGTAACTCCAGAGTGAATACTTGGTGTTTGGCCTACTATATGAATCGCACTTCGCGGTGCACGCCGGGTTAGCTCAGTGGTAGAGCAACGCACTTGTAATGCGTAGGTCCTCAGTTCAATCCTGAGACCCGGCTCCATGTCCGCGTCAATCTACGTTTGGGATGACATTTCGGCGTGGGCCATTCCCTGTACAGTAAACCTATGAGTCAAGACCAACCGCGCCCTCGTCGAACGCCCCCATCGGTTCCGTCAAGCGTCAACTCGACGATGTCGATAGTCATAGCCGCAGTTGCTCTGCTTCTCGGATTCGTTATATTGCGCGATATTCAATCCAATAGTGGTTCGTCTAGTGGCGACCCAGCGATAACCGAAACGACTGTTGGCGATACTCTTCCTCCTGATGTCACCACAACCACCACGATTCTGCTCACCGCATTCAAGGTGCAGGTGGCCAACGCTTCAAAGGTGGCTGGTAGTGCGGGTCAGTTGACAGTTGAACTTCAGGGCCGCGGGTACATCGTGCAACCGGCACTAAATGCAAGTGATATCACCCCGAAGCAAACCACGACAGTGGTGTACTTTCTACCCGGAAGTGAAGCCGCCGCGGCGGCAGTAGCTAATGAACTTGGTGGAGTTGCCACTGCGCCGATGCCTACACCAGTTCCGACTGAAACAGGACAACTCGGTGAAGCCAGCGTGCTCATTCTGCTCGGCACGGATGTGGCCGGAATACCACTTTCCTCATCGGTTCCAACCTCGGCTCCGCCCGCGGCTGTTACTACTACAACTGTCGCCTAATTCGGTTCGTCAACACGAATTCATCTTTCGCCGCCACGTTCGAATTCGTATAGAGCGATTCCACTCGCTTTGGCAATCCAAAGTCCCGCGCCGGCGTGCACAAAATAATTGAGTAGTCGATTGCGGTACCAATCACCAGATCGTGAATAGATGTCAAGATCAGTGGATTGTCGATCGACGACATATTTAAGGTCGGATGATGTCGGCACTTCGAGATACATGACTTGCCTTGTTGCAGAAGCCAGATGTTGAATTGCAGCATCGGCGCTTTTATTTGGCAGATATTGTAAAACGCTCTGGCAGATCACTAGATCAAATCTGCGGCTCGGCTTCCAGGTACTGATATCGCGTAACTCATGGTGGTATTTGGCGCAGGCGTGCTCACTCACATCTATCGAGCGCACCTTCACCCGACGATGATGCGAGGCGTACCAGTCACGCCAGTAGCCACGACCAGCGCCAACATCCAGAACTGTAGAAATACTGACATCCCACCAAGCGCACATGTTGTGTACGGCTGCGGCCAGAGTTTCAATCTTTCGGCGACTATGTACCGGCCTACTGGCGTAAAACCGCTTGAAAAATAGCTCGTCAAATGTGTCTCGAGGCATACCTGTTGTGTAGCAGGTGCACTGTCGACCATTACGATCAATAGCAGTAGCACTGCCTAGTCGACGAATAAGGGAGAACACTATGTCGGTTTATGACAACAACATTGGGTATTTATCAGGTCCTGGAAACGTGCTCGAAGCAGTAACAGGGAAGGTCACACTGGTGGTGAACGTGGCTTCAAAATGTGGACTCACGCCGCAGTATGAGGCAATGCAGAAACTACATAGCGACCTCTCCAGTCGCGGTTTCAGTGTGCTGGGAGTGCCTTGCAATCAATTTGCTGGTCAAGAGCCGGGGGCTGCCGAGGAAATTCAGTCATTTTGCTCGCTCAACTACAATGTCACATTTCCACTTTCGGAAAAGATCGATGTGAATGGCGATCATCGCCACCCCTTGTACACGGAGTTAACAAAGGTTGCCGATTCGTCGGGGCATTCTGGCGATATTCGGTGGAATTTCGAGAAGTTTTTGGTTGGTCGTGATGGGAATGTTGTCGCTCGTTTCAACCCGACAGTGGCCCCGGATGCCCCAGAAATTCTGGCGATCATCGAGTCAGCACTTACGTAGTTGTATCAATCCGATCGAATGCAAATGAAACCGATGAACAAATGAAGGTCACAGTTGCCGCCGTTCAGATGTCGATGGCCCAAGATGTTGCCACAAATGTGGCAACCGCAGAACGGCTTGTACGGGACGCGGCGTCCAAAGGCGCTCAAATCGTGCTTATTCCGGAATTATTCGAGAGCCATTATTTCTGTAAGGACCAGCGGGTCGAAGATCTCGCCCGAGCAATTCCGATAGTTGGTCACCCGACGATCGCGCACTTTCAACGAATAGCTGTCGAACTAAATGTTGTGCTGCCGATAAGCGTGTTCGAGCGGGCAAATAATTCACTCTTCAATACGGTTGCGATCGTAGATGCCGATGGGACCATGCTCGGTATTTACCGTAAGAGTCACATACCTGATGGTCCTGGCTACAACGAGAAGTTTTACTTCAGCCCTGGAGACACCGGTTTTCGGGTGTGGCAAACAAAGCATGCAACTATCGGAGTCGGGATTTGTTGGGATCAATGGTTTCCTGAAGCCAGTCGGAGCATGGCCCTACAAGGAGCTGAACTTCTGTTCTATCCCACCGCAATCGGAAGCGAACCACCAAACCCGACATGGGATTCTTCTGGCCATTGGCAACTGGTTATGCAAGGACAGGCTGGTGCCAATATCGTGCCGGTTATCGCCGCCAACCGTACTGGTCGTGAAGTTGGAATTGCCAACAACATTACGTTCTACGGAAGTTCGTTTATTGCCGATGCCACGGGTGCCAAGATCGCCGAAGCAAACCGGACCGACGAAACTGTCCTAGTTGCAACGTTTGATCTCGACGAACTTCGCTTGATGCGAACTTCATGGGGATTATTTCGCGATCGTCGCCCAGAGTTGTATCGGTCGCTCACAAGTTTGGATGGCTCCACGCAGTGAAAATGTTGCCGGAATTCGCTCGGCACGAACGAACAGTGATTTGCTGGCCGTCTCGGCGCTCCCTCTATGGCGAATTTCTGACTGAAGCCGAGCGTGCCCATGCTGCACTTGCCTGCACAATTTCCGCATTTGAACCGGTGACGATGATTGCCAATTCCGAACATGTTGAACGGGCACAGCAGATGTGTGGAGACAAAGTTGAAGTGATTTCATTGCCGATCGATGACTCATGGTTTAGAGATACTGGTCCCATCTATGTATTGGACGATTCGGGCAAGCGGGTTGCCGGGAATTGGATCTTCAACGGCTGGGGTAACAAGTACTCGCCATACGACTGTGATGTGAATATTGCCGTTGCCTGGGCCAAGCACGTCGGACATCCGATTCGCAACATTGACATGGTGTTGGAAGGCGGCTCAATCAATGTGGACGGCACCGGTTTTCTGGTCACCACCGAGCAATGCCTATTAAACCCGAATCGCAACCCGCACTTGACGAAGGAAGAGATTACACAGCGTCTGTGCACCGAGTTTGGCGTCAAGGAAGTGATCTGGCTGCCACACGGTTTGTCGCTGGATAGCGACACTGACGGACATGTTGACAATGTGGCTGCGTTTATCGGCCCACGAACCATCGTCTTACAACGTTGCGATGATGAAAGTGAAGAGGATTATGTTCGCTTGGCGCGGAACCGCAAAGTAGTTGATCAATTTGATCTGGATGTGTGTGAAATACCGATCTTGCCGGTGATTGAATTTGGTGGCAAACGAATTCAAGTTCCCTACTTGAATTTCTATTTCTGCAATGGAGGTGTAATTGTTCCGACCTGCGGACATTCAGCCGACGCTGACATGCTTGCCTTGCTTGGCGAATTCATCGGTGATGTTGAAATAATTGGGTTAGATATCGGTGGAGTATTGGGTTATGGCGGAGGCGGCATTCACTGCATCACTCAACAAATTCCTGCTTGATCAAATAAATTTAGACAGGAGCATCCATGCTGCGTCGAGGCAGTACTTGTTGTGGCAGATGGTCCCACATGTCTGCCAGCAAATCATCCCGCAGCGTGCCAACCGATGGGTCGTTCCAGCGGTTTACATGCTGTAGTGGATCATGAGTGAGATCATAAAGTTCGCCTTCACCGATCGAGTTCATCGTCCCCGGCAGGGCGGCGGTGCATACCCAGTTGTCGCGACAAATAGTTCGTAGGTGGACGATCTTTCCGAAGAGCACACTGTCCCATTCGGTGAGCACGCGTTCGTGGCCAAGTTTTTCGGCGTCTGCATTGTCGAACGGGAGCCGAGGTGATTCAACATACGAAGGTTGTGAGATATCAGCGATATAAGCAAAAGTTGCCGCTAGGGAAACAAGTCCAACTGGGGCCATCACGCGGGCTGGGGCAACGCCGGCCGATGGAGCTGGACGCCAGATAAGTGGCAAACGCATCAATGAATCAACGTGGTATGGACCCTTGAACAACAACCCGAAATCGCCTTGAAACTCGCCGTGATCCGTGGTGTACAGCACATCGACGTCTCTGCCCCAACCGTGATCATCGATTGCACTTAGCACTCGAGCGATGGCTTCATCAATAAGTTCATTCTCAATGTGAGTTAGCGCATTTACTTCCCGCACTTGGTTGGCCGTCAGTGTTGCCGGTACCCAGTGCGCGGGCGCCTCGTAATTGGAGACAAATGTTCCGTCGTACCAGCTTCGCCAATGGCGAAGTTTGTCATCCAACACAGCTTCACGAACTTTTGCGTCGCTGATGTAACCCTCGGGTAGGTCAAGATCTTGCCAACGAACGCGATGATGTTCAGATTGGGGAGGATCCCACGGGTGATGCGGATCGGGAAAACTCATCCAACAAAACCAATCCACATCGTTAGGTAGCGAGTCAAGCCACTGGATAGTTTGAGTGGCAACCCAATCGGTGTGATACCACTCGCGATTGATTGGATTGAAATGCACCTGAGGCGCACCGGTGTCGCCACCGCCTGCAGCATTGACTTGCAACTCGCGATCTAGCACCTGATAAAACCCGCCAACGGCCTCAGGGTGATTCTTGCGTAACCATTGCGAATAGTGCAGTGGACCTACGGCGCCATGAGTTGCGAGTTCCATGTGATCGAAACCGCGATGTGGGTCATGTGTGGTTTCGTCCAATTCAGTGAACAAACCGCGCGTTCCCAAACGATTTTCGGTGAAACGCAAAAACGGATCTAACAGTGGTTCAAAGTGAGCTTTGCCAATCAGGGCAGTGCGATACCCGGCGTTGCGCAAATCGGCGGCGATACTGGGGGCGTTTTCGGGTAGCGGCACTCCGTTCATCCATACTCCGTGAGTGCTCACATGTTGGCCAGTGATCATCGTGCTTCGTGAAGGCATGCAGACAACATTTTGGGGATGCGCACGGTCATAGGTGATACCGCTGGCGCTCAATGCGTCAATCGTCGGCGTGCGAGCAATTGCTCCACCGTTGCAACCAAGTGCGTCGTAACGCTGTTGATCGGTGGTGATAAACAGAATCTTGCGGCCCATTTACATCTTTCGATCGAACATATCTTTGAGTTTTTGCAGTCCAACTCCGGCTGCACCTCCAATTGGTAAGGCAAGTGCCTCCGGCTCCATGTCAGTGCTGTACATCACCATGCAACCGCCGCGACCATCATCGATAACATCTACGGTTCCCTGGTGGAATGTGACGAGCGGATTATTCACAATCTTGTATTGAAACCGTCTGAGATCATGATCGAGAGTAATGATGTCCTCTTCGAACGTAATTCCACTATCAAGAGTGATCCAGCGCTTTTTGCCTTCGACCCGTGTGCTGGAAATCGGAAACCACTCATGAAGACGTTCCGGGGCGCCGACGAAATCCCAAACCGTTTGTGGATCACAGTCGATGAAGATATGTCGACGAATCGATGCCATGGCGAACAACCTAGTTGCTGAGATTCGGCGTTGAAAGTTAGGGAAGGTCCCAATCGATTGGTGAGCTTCCAAAATTCACCAATGCAGAGTTGATCGCCGAAAATGGTCGCGATCCGAAAAACCCGGCGTGAGCCGATAGCGGCGACGGATGAGCAGATTCGACAACTAGATGATGAGGCTGTGAGATAAGCCGTCGCTTGTGTCGAGCGGAATTACCCCACAACACAAATACGATCGGTCGCTGTGCTTCACCGAGAGTTCTGATCACGGCGTCAGTGAAAATTTCCCAGCCTTTACCGTGATGAGATGCGGCGTTACCAGCGCGAACGGTGAGCGTGGCATTCAATAGAAGTACGCCTTGCTCTGCCCAATGTTCGAGACAACCGTGTTTTGGTGGGCTTATACCGAGATCAGCATGAAGTTCTTTGAAGATGTTGGTCAGCGACGGAGGAACCGATACTCCGCGATGGACCGAGAACGCCAAACCATGTGCTTGATTCGGCCCGTGGTATGGATCTTGGCCGAGGATGACGACCCGCGTCGACTCAAATGGAGTGAGGTGCAAGGCATTGAAAACCTCGGCATGTGGTGGGTAGACGATGTGATTTTCTCGCTCATTACTGACGAACTGTTGAAGTGTCTTCCAATACGGCTTATCCAGTTCATCATGCAATGCACTATTCCACTGGCTTGGCATCGCTATCCGCCAAACGAGCGATACAAAATCTCGGCTGGTCCACGCCCGATGTACTTTCGCCAAAGTGCACTCAACGGAATTGCGACCACATAGAAAACTAATGCCAGACCGAGCGCGGTGTCGAGACCAGTTGCATCAACTAAGTGCAGACGATGAACGATCAAATTAAAGAACAAGATATGTGCCAAATAAATTGAGAGTGACATTTGCCCGGCCCGTGCCAGTACATCTATAGCCAAGTTCTTGCCGAGTGAATCGACAATAAGTGACAGTACACACAGAACCAGTAGAGAACTCGCCAAAGCGCCAATTGAGTACAGCAGTCCGCGATCAAATGGTCGGGTGGAAAGAACGGTCGCAATTAGCCGTTCATGGTTGGTGGTAGTGATCGCGGGATCAAAAAGTGTGTTGATTAAATATGTGGCGGCGAAAACTCCTCCTGACCACAACAGAAGTCGTTGACGAAATTCAGCAATTCGTTGAATGTGACGACCCAAGACTATGCCGACGGTAAAAAACAGCAGCCACGGAAATAACGGATGGGTATAGGAAACAAATGTACGAATCATCAAGTTGCGCGGTGAATCCACGCTGGCGGGATCAAGCCACGCGGTGAGATTTCCGTCGAATGACTGTTCCATTCGCCACCACGCAATCGCTGCCGCCGCAATCGCCGAAGCACAGCCAATGCCCAGTATCCGATAGGTGGAACTTGAAAAGACGAATGCCGCAAGAACGAAAAAAGCACCGTAATAGAACAAGATCGTGCCTGGCCAAATCCATTGCAATACAAAGCCAAATGAATACAACAACACGCCACGGCGCAATAGTCGCAGCCGGTCCTGCTGCAAGTGCTTTGTGTCATTTGATGTGCGACTGGCGCGCGTCAACAGCGAAACACCTATTCCTGCGACCAAAACGAATACAGCGGCAAAACGCGTCGTCAGCACACCTGTTCCGGGATTAAAGAGTCGTTCCCACTTGGATGGGTAAAGTGGATCCCACGCCGTGGTGCCGTTCAGAATTGCGTGGTAATTGAATACAACGACGCCGATCATCGCTACGGCCCGAGCCACATCGATGGTCGGATTTCGCGCAGAATTCGCCCGATCGTTTGACAAATGCTGATTCACGTCCAGAAAATGGTGTCGACAAACACTCGGGTGAGGGGTTGCTGCACCTCGACCATGTCGCCAATTTGCGGACACAGTGAGTTGGTGCCGACAAACAGCATTGAAGTATGCATGTGAGACGGTTCGAGTAGTTGCAATCGAGTTCGTTGAAAGTGAAATGGGCTGAGTTGGTCACCTATTGTGTGCACGCCATGAGCGCTTCCGGCACCAACAAGGATGAGTGAGCCATCTCCCGGAATTGCCACGTTTCGATACCCAGCCGTCATACCTCTAATTACTGGGTGAATGTCAAGGACATCCGTATCCAATTGCAGTTCTGACTTGTCACCGAGCCAAAGTGCCGTTCCAACTCGAGCAATAATCTGATGTCGTGGAAATGTGGTGCGAAGTTGTTGTATGGAGGCAGGATCCAAATGACTGACATACATCGGATGTTCGGTTTCAACCTGCGATAGCCATCGGGCAACATCGGAGGTGAGATCACTTGATGCGTCGCTGAGGGGTGGGTGCACCGACCAGCCAACTTGGATGAGGCCGGCTTGTTCAATCAAATCGAGTAGCCCTTCGAGCTCATCAATTGCCGCACCGTAGCGACGCATTGCGGATTGCAATTTAACAACAACTGGACCGCGCCAACCAGCGTGACGCAAGACATCGACATGATGGGACGACCCAACTGTGAGTACTGTCTGTGACGGTAAGGATGTCGGAAGTTCGGCTCCTGCTGGAGTGAGCACCATTGCCGTATGTGTTGCGGGCACGGCGTGCACTTCAAACACTGAACCAACGGCAATTGTTGGTGAAATCGCCGTGGCATAAGGCATCAATGCGACCAAACCGAAGCCATATCCGTTGCCCTTGACGACGGGAATCATCTCGCCGTAAGAGTGAACTACGCCAGCAACTCGACTGTGCCATGGTGCGCTCGTCACAATGAGCCGCAGAGTCATGCGACTTGACGGTATCGCCGCCAGCAAGGGTCTGTGATGAATCCCGACTTGGGAAGTCAACAATTGCCACCTAGGCTAAAAATATGACAAAACTGTTGAGTTTTCCAAATCCGGTGAATGAAACATCGGCTCGGATAGTCGCCGCAGGCGTCGTGCTCTTAGGCACCGCATTTGTCCTCACTGGCAATTCATGGATTCTCATTGTTCTCGCCTATGGATTTGTAGCCCGTGTGCTGAGTGGTCCCACATTGAGTCCCTTGGGTCGCTTGGCAACACAAGTGATCACCCCACGTCTCACGGTGCAACACCGATTTGTTCCGGGACCACCAAAACGCTTTGCTCAAGGAGTAGGTGCGGTGTTCACCCTCACAGCGTCCGTGCTCATGGTTGCAGACGTAACGACGCTGGCACGAATCGTGATCGCATTACTTGTAATCGCCGCATTACTTGAAGCAGTGTTTGCAATTTGCCTTGGTTGTATTGTTTTTGGTTGGTTGATGAGACTTGGTGTGGTACCCAAAAACGTGTGCGAAGAATGCAACAATTTCATTTCACATTCGTGGGCCACGAAGACACGTCCGGCATAAGTGCATCGGCACTGCGGTGCGAGATTGCTCCTTCCCACACTCCAATGCCGTAACTTGCGTCATCAAGTAGCCGAATTACAAAGTATCGCAGTGGATCAATGGCCGGTCGTTTCGACCACCACTCATACATTGTTGGAATCAGTGCAGCGGTGAGTAACACAGTTCGAGCCCGACGAGAAAATAACGCCAGAATCACGGCAATTGGCCACCACGTTCGAGTGATCGCATTGGCGATGAGGCGTGCGGCATGCAGATTTCCCAGTCCGGCAAGTCGAAGTGACTCTAGAAATGAATTCGGAACATCACGGAGTTTGTCGGCAAGTGCCACAATCGAATATGTGCCAACGAGTGCGCCAATAAATGGGAAGCCACAAACGATCAACATCCACATGCCGGCGCTATGCGCATTCACCCGAATAGGTGCTACCGCTCCTGGATGTCGCGCGCTAAGTTCGGCCGCTGACTTTCCATACATGCGCCGTTGAGCAATGAAGTCATGCAGTGTTGCTCTCGGTGGATGAGAAACCATGATTTCGGGCTGGTAGTGACAACGCCAACCGGCGGCGATTATTCGCCATAATGCGTCAACATCTTCTCCCACCCGAATAGATTCATCGAAACCATTTGCGCTTCGAATCGCTTCGGTTCGGCAGAGCCACAGCGCAGATGGCACATAACTAACCCGGGTTCCAGGTGTAATACGAGATTGGATTAGTCCTAAATCGAGTGGAGAACGAACCTGTTCGTATTTACCTAGTGTGCTATCTGAATTGGTGCAGGCGACTCGGGGGGCAATTATGCCGAGGCGTTCATCGACAAATCCGGAGACCAAATCGTTTAGTGTGACGGGGCTAATCGTGACATCGATGTCAATAAAGGCGACTAATGGCGTTGTTACCGTCGCTAATCCAGCATTGCGAGCCGAGCCTGGACCGGCATTTGTAGCAAGAGAGATGACGGTCGCATTGCTCAGAGTTGGCAGGGCGTGCGGTGAGCCATCATCGACAACGACGATTTTGGAAACGCCGATGCAATTTGACACCAAATCGCTGAGTTGAGTTGCTTCGTCGGCTGATCGAACAAAAGCGGGAATCACGACTGTGATATCGGATGGCTGATACGGGCGTTCATCACTCGTAGAGACGACCCGATGAATCGCACCGGCATCAATGAGCCGATCGGTGAGCGATTCATGTCCAGATGGAAGCAGTTCGCCACGTTCCAAAAGTTCCGCAATCTGTTTACCGCCACTACCGAGGCGAAAAATTTTGATCGGGGAGCCCGCAAATACGACCGCGCCATCGGCTGGCCGTCGCCACGACACATCTACAATGAATCGTTGGTTGTGAATCAGCGATTCCATGTAGTCGTCTCGAGTTCGACATGGCTGACCAGTTGATTAGTGAGACTTTCCAGCAATTCGCGACCGTGCGCGGCTGATGCCATGCGCGGATCGCCAAGCACACCATTGGCGCTTACCGCCGCTACTCCGTGCAATCGAAGCTTGTCAAGAATCTCGGTAAGTGGAGCAATCGTTCCAACTTCGGCATGCTCCATATGTACGGTTTCGGGGGCTATCGCCATCAATAGCGAAGTTTCGGCTTGCCCGGCATGAGAGTCGCAATTGCTTTCGCTGTAGTCGTTTAATCGTGGCCACCACGATGTCACCCGATGTTGCTCGCTGCGTAATTCCGTAATGGCAACATGAACAGCTTGGGCATTTCCGCCATGGCCGTTGACAAGTACGACTCCGGCGGCCCATTTTGCGGATCGTATGAGTTCGACGATCACGGTAGTGAAGACGGTGGTCCCGATCGAGAGAGTTCCGGCGAAGCCATCGTGTTCATCGCTTGCACTGATTGTGATGGCTGGAGCAATGAGCACTCTGCTGTTCGCCGCGGCGAGTCCGTCACATAACGCCATCGCGATACGGGTGTCGGTGTCGAGAGGAAGATGTGGTCCGTGTTGTTCGCACGAGCCAATTGGAAAGGCAAGGATGGGACGACTTTGAGTCGAGATATCTCGAGTGGAAAGTGATGATAATGCTGACATGTCAAGCGAATCTCGTCGTTATTGCTTTTGCTCGATGTATCCCCAACGGTCAAGAGTCTGCAGAATATACATTGCCGACTTGACGGAAGTGAGTTCGATCTGCTCACCACGTGTGCTTGCGGTTGCAACATTTGTTATTGATTGAAAGCGTTGAAGCGCGGTGTCGCCGCGCGGTATAGAAACGGTCCGTGGTCGCGGTCGAAATGGTTTGAATGTCGCAGTCGCTTGATGAGTGGAGATTGCCGAGGGAATAACTTGAATCCCAACTTCGCGCGTAGCCAGTGAAGTGGCCAGGCTGGCTCGTCGCAATTGGGCGAGTGAACCTTCGACGGAAATTACGGCCCGATCGGTAATCCGTAGGTGTTCTCGTCGACCGCCGTCAAGTCGTCGGGTGACCAAGATGTCGTGGGATTGGGCAGTGAGTGACACCACACCAAGGGCTTGCGTGATTCCCAATTCGGCGGCTAGATAGGCGGGGACGCTTCCACTTCCCCGATCAAAGGAATAGTCGCCGCATAAAATATAAGACGCATCGCGCAGGGTAAGGGCCAACACTCGAGCGGTATCGGCACTAGATATCTCGGATCCAGAATCGATTCGAGTGGCGCGCCGAGCACCGGCGGCCAGTGCGGCATGAAGGGATGGTTCACAGTGTTTTGCGCCAACGGAAAATACGGCGACAGACATTGATCGCTGAGCTCCAAGTTGGAGGGCAATTTCTAGAGCGGCCTGATCGGCAGCAGATACACCACCGAATCGTGCACTAGGCAGACGAATTTCGCCGCTCAGCGGATCAATTTCGGGACGACCCGATACCCATTTGATGCATACGGCGATGAATGTCATTGCATCATCTCGCCTCACTCATGTGCGGTGGAACACAACGCCATGTCCTCCTAACGGATAGTTCCAAGACAGTGCGCCCTCTTTGTTGCACACCATGTAGCAACTTCCGCACTCAAAGCAATACTCATAATTAAAGATAATTCCACCATCGGCGGTAGGTACGAAGAGATTCGCTGGGCACACCACTATGCATTCACGAGATGGACATGTCTCACAAACGGCGGTATCAACGGTGATATGGGCAGATTCGTGAACGCGAAATTCAACTGTCTCCATTCGGTCTTCGAATGAAATCGGGCTCCAGTGCTCGGCCCCATCGTCCAATCGCCGGTTTATAGTCATCCGAAACTCTTGAACCCGTCTGAGGCATCTTTGAGCAGGTCACGCGTGCGTACTCCGAGTCGTTTTCGTTCTTCGGCGAGGATCTTGCGAAGGCCTGGTTTGGGTTGTGGATTGTCCACACGGAACATTCGCTCAGCCACATTGGCGATGAGCTGGGGATACATGTGTTGAACGCGATCAGACAACACCAATTGCGGAGCACGACGTAGCTTGTGGTGATCTTTGAGAACGAAAGTGCTCTCGAGTCGTTTGAGATAGCCCGCTAAACCTTTGGCCGATGTGTCGCCGAGGTCAAGTGCTTCGACGATTGCTTCGGCGGCGTACATTCCAGAAGCCATCGCGAAGTTCACGCCTTCAAGCCAAATTCCGGCGGCTAGACACATGGCCGCTGCATCACCGGCGACTAACAACCCATCGGCGACGAATTTCGGCATCATGGAGATGCCCGCTTCAGGTATCAAATGAGCCGAGTATTCCTTCAATGTTGCGCCCTCGATGTACGGAGCAATTGCCGGATGGGCTTTGAGTGTGGCAATTATTTGTTCGGGTCGTTGTGATTGGGTGGCCAGCTGCGATAGTTTCAACACCACACCTATACCAACGGTGTCGTAGTTGGTATAAAGAAATCCGCCACCATTGACACCACCGGTTCCACCGAGGATCTCGATGTCCACGCCATCAAGTCCGCGAACTCCGAAACGTTCGTCGATGACTTCTTTGGGCAGGGCCAAAGTTTCTTTGGCCCCGAGCGTGAAATGTGATGACTCAGAGTGCGTGTAAAGACCCGCCTGTTTGGCCAGCAAACTGTTCACGCCATCACAGGCAACGACTACCGGTGCACGCAAATCACCATCTGGACGATCCGTGGTAACTCCACATACCGCACCCGATGTATTGCGAATTAATCCAGTGACAGTTGTGCTACAGATCACGACGGCGCCAGCGATCTCGGCTTTGTTGGCTAGCCAGCTATCAAAATCAGGTCGATAGGTGGTCGCCCCGTTGTACG